>CANRPW010000005.1 GCA_947632615.1 uncultured Clostridia bacterium
AGGGGGCGAACAAGGGGAAAACGTGACCCATCCGGGTCACGTTTTCCCCTTGTTCGCCCCCTGCCTCGCCCCCGCAAATCCGCGGGTCGGACTGGCAATTCTTTAATTTTTATTATGGTTTATGCAAATTATTACTATGCCGACTATAACGAAAAATAATGACAAAAGCATAGATATGGGGAGTCCCATAAACTTAAGCTGATCCGTTCTTAAATTTTCTATCCAAAATCTGCCTATGCCATAGCCTATAAAATATATAGCCGTAAAACGTCCTTTAAAATCTTTGCTTTTTTTATATAATATAGTGAGCAGCAACAGAAGTCCGAGATTCCACAGGGCTTCATACAAAAATGTAGGATGTACCTGTATGTATGAAGTACCCTCCCAGTCTATAATGGGATATTTAGCACCGTTATATATATACATTCCCTGCTCTTTTATAACATTTCCCACTATTTTTACCTGATCAAGCTTCATTCTCATGGCAAAAAGTCCGTCTGTTGCCCTGCCGAATGCCTCTCTGTTAAAGAAATTACCCCATCTGCCTATTATCTGACCCGTAAGAAGACCTCTTATACATATATCCGTAAATTCTAAAAAGCCAACCTTTTTTATTTTGGTATACACAAATATACATATTATACCGCCTACTATAGAGCCATATACCTGAAGCCCCCCGTTTCTGAATAACAAAAAATCCAAAATAGTGAGGTCGGGGTCAAAAATAATATAGCCAAGCCTTGCAAAGCAAAGTGAAACGACCACCCCGGGCAGCACAAAATCGTGTACCAGATTGGGGTCATAGCCTCTCATTTTAGCATCATGCACAGCAAAGGCATAGCCTGCCATTATAGCAAGCGCCATAAATATGCCATAAAAATAAACGTCAAAACCACCTATTGAAAAAGCGACATTCCTCACATGTTCTATTTTTATACCTAAATTATAAAACCATATATCAGGTGACATAATTTTCCCCCTATGTAAAGGGCATAAGCCCTATCAAGGCTCTACAAGACTAAGCGCATAATTGTCTTCGGAAAAAAGCGAAAGCCTGTTTAAAACCTCGTCCTTTGTTATATTATTATATTTGTTATATACATCGGCAAATTCAATGTCTTTAAAGGCATAATCAGTCTGAGCTGCGGCAATACCGTCTATTGAATTAAAACCCTTTAAAAAAAGCCCCTTGAGCTTACTTACCGTTCTTTCAAAGTCGCTGTCGTTTATGCCCCTTAGCTTTATTTCATTTACCCTTTTCATAATGCTGTCTATAACAGCAAAGGCATTATCGGAAACTCCCGAAAATATAGCCGCCCCAAAGGAGCCGCCCAAAAGATATTCCATAGAAAAATCTCTGTCCAACACACCCTTAGAATAGAGATCGCCATAAAGCTCGGTGCTCTCCCCTATTATAAGGTCTAAAAGTATTCTGGACGTACAAAGCCTGTCCGCCGGAGAAAGGTTTAAGTCGTTTTCTCTGAAGCCTATATTGAAAATGGGCTTTGATATTTCCATATTTACGTCTATAAGCTTTTTGTCTATCTCATCCGCAGGAGGCGGAGTTTTCATACGCCTTTTCCCCTGCTTTATTGTTATAAGGTCATCGGCAAGATAAAAGGCTTTTTCAGGCTCTATATCGCCGCAGATAACAAGGGCAGAATTTTCTCCGCAGTAAAATTTATGATAGCAGTCCATAAGCATATCGCGGTTTATCTTCCTGATATCCTCCACCGTGCCCGCAATACTGTTTTTCACAGGATTTTCGGAATACATTGCCCTTATAAGGTTGAAATAGACCTGCCACCAAGGGTCGTCGTCATACATTTTTATTTCTTCGCCTATAATGCCCTTTTCCCTCTCCACGCTTTCCTCATCAAAATAAGGATTTGCCGTAAAGTCAAGCAAGGTTTTGAGATTTTCCTCAAATTTATCGCAGCAATTAAAATAAAATGCCGTTGTATTAAAATTAGTGAAGGCGTTTACATCGGCGCAGCGGCTTGAAAAAGCATCAAACACATTAAGCTCTCTCTGCTCAAAAACCTTGTGCTCCAAAAAATGAGCAAGCCCGGGAACAAACCCCTTTTCAGCCGCTCCGAAATTGACCGAAAACATAGCCTGCTTCATTACATAGCCCTTTTTATAGATTATATAACACTTGGTTCCGTTTTTCAACCTTCTTTCAAGAATTTTCATCAGTGTCTCCTGCCTCTCTCAAAAAGTATATTGTTTCCAGCTTCTTATCCTTAAAGGTCTTTCTTATGTCCTCGTTGCTTACTGCCTTTATGCCTGCCGCAGCCTCTGCGCTGTCAAGTCCTCCGCCCCATAATATGCCGCCTAAGCAAAGGTCCATAATGCTCTCGGGTCTGTCGTCTGTCAGCTCATAATTCTTTATAATATTCGCCTTAGCCGTGTTTATCTCATCGTCGGAAACCTTCCAAAATTCACTAAGCTCCTTTTCCACAAGCTCTGTCACTCTGTCAAGATTATCCTTAGATATGCCGGCCTGCAGCAAAACAGCATTGTTGCACCTAAGGGCAGAGGTAGTTATATAATAGCACAACCCCTCCTTTTCACGCACATTTGTAAAAAGTCGGCTGTTTGCGCTTCGTCCCAAAATTTCATTTGCGCACACAAGTGTATAATAGTCGCCCCCACAGCGAAATCCCGCGCAGAGCTTACCCTGAGTGACGTCCATATCCTCTGTTATGCGCCCCGTTTTGCCTTCGCCCGGGTTTTCCTTCTCTTTTAAATCCGCCTTTCTTCCTCCTATATCAAATTGCTTTAAATACTCCTTTATTTTTTCACTGTCAAAGTTTCCTACCACAATTATATCTATCCCCGACTCGCCTATTATACGCCTGTAATGCTCAAACAGCTTAACGGGGGTTATTTTATCAATGTCATCTTCATAGCCGTCGCCGTATATGCCAAAACTCTCCCCTGCAAACATCTCGCTTATCAGCCTGTTTTTGGCATATTCTCTTTTGTCGTCCTTCATTGCCTTTATAGCCGCTCTGAGCTCGGTTTTTGCTCTGTCAACATAAGCCTTTTTAAATCCGCCGTCCTCTTTCAGTGGGCGCAGCACAAGCTCGCCTACAAGGTCGACCGCTCTTCTTAAATTGTCATTGTTGTTTAGCACCTCTGTATAAAAGTCCAACAGCTGAACTCCGCCCTTTTTCATATTTACTATGTCTGTCTTTGCCCCGTCAAGCTCTGCCGCTGCCTTGTTTATATCCGTTATTTCGGGATATTTTTCACACCCCTGCCTGAGCACCCCCGCAAGCAGGGCGTTCATTGTCACTTCTCCCCGATCTAACCTTCGCTTTACAAGCACGCTCATACAGCACACCGAAAACTTGTCCTTCGGTATGAGATATGCCCTTATGCCCTGGTTTATATCATATATTTCCAAGCAAACTCCTCCCCTACATATATTTTCTCATATTTTTAAGTGCGCTTTTTTCAAGTCGCGAAACCTGCGCCTGACTTATGCCTATTTCCTTAGCCACTTCCATCTGGGTCTTACCCTTGAAAAATCTCAGGTCTATAATATGCCTCTCCCTTGCTCCAAGCTTTTTAAGCGCCTCGCTTAAGGCTATGCTTTCCACCCAGGTATTGTCGCTGTTTTTCTCATCACTCACCTGATCCATCACAAACAAAGCATCCGCACCGTCATGATATACGGGTTCAAACAGCGAAACGGGATCTTGTATGGCATCAAGCGCCGTCACCACCTCGGTTTTATCCACATTCATTTCCTTTGCTATCTCTTCAATGGTTGGCTCTCTTGACAAAACATTGGTCAGCCTCTCCTTTGCCTGCAAAGCCTTATATGCCGTGTCCCTTAGCGACCTGCTTACCCTTATGCTGTTGTAATCACGCAGATGCCTCCTGACCTCTCCTACGATCATGGGCACGGCGTAAGTGGAAAATTTTACCATTAAGCTGTCGTCAAAATTGTTGATCGCCTTTATAAGCCCTATACAACCCACCTGAAAAATGTCGTCTATAGACTCTCCCCTGTTGTTAAAGCGCTGTATAACGCTTAACACCAGCCTTAAATTGCCATATATATATTGCTTTTTGGCTTCCTCGTCCCCCTGCTTTATAAGATCAAAAAGCCGCTCCTTTTCCTCTTCTTTAAGTATGGGGAGCTTGGAAGTATTCACCCCGCAAATTTCTACCTTCTGCCGCATAAATATCCCTCCGAAAATTCTGTTTTCATAACTAAGCATTTCCAAAGTAATAAAATTTATTCGGCACTTTATAAACTTGCCTTTTTTACATAATTGTGATATATTTGTATAAATGATATTAGCTTATACGAAAGGAGAAATAAAAATGAAAGACGAAACAAAATGCCTCCACGCAGGCTATACGCCCAAAAACGGCGAGCCAAGAGTTTTGCCTATAGTGCAGAGCACAACTTATGTATACGATTCCGCAGCAGAGGTAGCAGCCATATTTGACGACCCCACAAAGGGACTTTGCTATTCTCGCTTTGGCAACCCCACCGTTATGGCAGTGGAAGAAAAGATAGCGGCCTTAGAGGGCGGCGTTGGCGCAATGTGCACCACCTCGGGTCAGGCAGCAAGCCTTCTTTCAATACTCAACATCTGTAAGGCAGGCGACAGCATTATAAGCGCCCCCACCATCTACGGCGGAACAATAAACCTTTTTTCATTCACCCTTAAAAAATTAGGCATAGAATGTATTTTTGTAGACCCCGACTCATCCGATGATGAGATAAGAAAAGCCTTCAAGCCCAACACAAAGCTTGTTTTTGGCGAAACTATAGCAAACCCTGCTCTTAGGGTATTTGATATAGAAAGATTTGCAAACTTAGCTCACGAGGCAGGTGTTCCTCTCATTGTAGACAACACCTTTGCAACACCCATTCTCTGCAAGCCCTTTGAATTTGGCGCAGACATAGTAATACACTCAACAAGCAAATATATGGACGGTCACGCTCTACAGGTAGGCGGCGTTATAGTAGACAGCGGCAAATTCGACTGGACAAACGGCAACTTCCCCGAGCTTACAGAGCCTGACGAATCATACCACGGCATTTCATACACCAAAAGCTATGGCAAAATGGCTTACATTATAAAGGCAAGAATGCAGCTTATGAGAGATTTTGGCGTTTACCCTGCCGCACATTCTGCATTCCTTCTTAATTTAGGCTTAGAAACTCTTCCCGTGCGTATGAAGCAGTATTGCGAAAATGCCCAGAAAGTTGCCGAATATCTTGAAGACTCCGACGTTGTGGAAAGCGTTATTTACCCCGGACTTCCTTCAAGCCCCGACTATGAGCTTACAAAGAAATATTTAAAGGGCGCAAGCGGAGTTATATCCTTTATAATTAAGGGCGGAAGAGAAGCAGCCGCAAAATTTATGGACTCTCTTAAGCTCGCTTCAAATGAGGTGCACGTAGCAGATATAAGAACTTGTGTACTTCACCCTGCAAGTGAAACTCACCGTCAGCTTACGGATGAGCAGCTTGAAGCAGCAGGCATAAACGGCGGTATGATACGCTTCTCGGTAGGTCTTGAAAATGTAGACGACATTATAGAAGACCTTGCAGCTGCCCTTAAAGCGGCAAAATAAAAATTAATATATTATATTTTTTAAAAAAGTATTGAAATAATATATAAAAACCTTTATAATAACAGAGAACTACAAATTAATATTTTAGGAGGAAAACAAAATGAAAAAGATTTTATCATTGGTTGTTGCAACTGTTATGGCTGCTTCATCATTAACAGCAGTTTCATTTGCAGCTGAAACAGCTCCCGAAGTTACTGTAATAGTAAACGATGCAGAGCTTACATCAGATCAGCCCGCAGTTATAGTTGAAGACAGAACAATGGTACCTATCCGTGCCATCGCTGAGGCTCTTTTAATCGATGTAGCTTGGGATGCTGTTACAAAGACAGTTACATTTGAAAACACAGACACAAAGGTAACTCTTACCGTAGGCGCACCTACACTTTCAGTTGAAAAGACTGATGCAGAACCTGCAACGGTAGCTATCGACTCACCTGCTATTATTTTAAACAGCAGAACACTTGTTCCCGTAAGATTTGTTTCCGATGCTTTCGGCGCAGAAGTTGACTGGGACGGAGCAACAAGAGTTGTAACTATCACATCAGAAACAGAGAGCACACAACCTGAGGGTATGGCTGACAGAGAGCTTAAAGACCAGGTTGAACTTATTGACAGCTATGTTGCAATACTTAACGACTATGTAGACGACATGAGCGAAGAAGATGCAGAAGCATTTGCAAAGTTATGCGATAATGTAGCAACAGTTCAGAACTACCTTGATACAGGAAAGTATACACAGGACGAATTTACAGCAAGCGTAACAGTTGTAACAGAAGCCCTTGACAAGCTTGCAGAAATAGCTTCAAACCTTGGTGTAGAACTTGATAATTCTGAAGAAACAGAAGCCTCAGATCAGCCCGAAGGCATGGCTTACAGAGAGCTTCAGGATCAGGCTGACCTTGCAGACTATTACATAGGTCAGCTTAACGAATATGCAGACGACATGGCAGAAGCTGATGCAGAAATATTTGCAGAGGTATGCGACGACGTTGCAACAGTTCAAACCTACCTTGATACAGGAAAGTATACACAGGACGAGCTTACAGCAAGCGAAAAGGCTGTAACGGAAGGTCTTGACAAGCTTGCAAAGATCGCTTTAAACCTTGGTGTAGAGCTTGTTGATCCCGAAGACGACAACTCAGGTGTAGAGCTTGAAGGTCCTACCGTAGAAAAAATAAAGGAGCTTTTTGAAAGAGCTGACAAGGTTTGCGGTATAATCAACGATGCAGACGTAGAAGTAAACGAAGACTTAGCAGAGGCTTATGCAGAAGACTGTGACACTATCGCAACAGTAGGCAGCATCATCGGCACAACCGATCTTGACGAAGAAAAAGAGATCAGTGCAGCTTATGACGAGCTTAGCAAGGCTTACAAAAACATATGTAAGTTTGCAGATGACAACGGCATTGACATCGAGTTTTAATATTTAAAACATACACAGGAGCGGAGGAGATATCCTCTGCTCTTTTTTTCTCCCATAAAGCATAGTATAAAAAAGCATAATATTTTAAATATTGACAATTAAAAAGTTGTAATGTATAATTTATTTTGTTCATCGGAGGGTGATTTGTTCGTGCAGAAACAATAGCCGGATAAGATGGCGGGCTGAAACGTCTGCTGCTTATCCGGCTTTTTTAGGGGGATAAAATGAAAGTCGATAATAATTTTACAGAAGGAAAAATATTACGTCCGCTTATTATGTTTGCCTTTCCCGTTATGTTTGCCTTGTTTTTACAGGCTATGTACGGGGCTGTAGACTTACTTATAATAGGCAAATTTGCCACTTCGGCAGATGTTTCCGCAGTGTCAACAGGGTCTCAGATAATGGCTTCTCTTACCAATTTAGTCAGCAGCTTTGCCATGGGTACGACCATACTTTTAGGTCAGCTGATAGGCAGCGGCAAGCGTGACAAGGCAGGACAGACTGTAGGCACAGCCATAATTATGTTTGGGGCAATTGCCGTTATAATGTCTGTTGTTTTGGTGATATTTGCGCCAAATATAAGCAGGCTTATGAACGCACCCGCGGAAGCCTTTGACAAAACAGTGGCTTATGTAAGAATATGCGGCGGCGGTATGGTGATAATTGTGGCATACAACCTTATAGGCTGCATATTCAGAGGGCTTGGGGACTCCAAAACTCCCCTTGTCACTGTGGCTGTTGCCTGTGTATTCAATATTGCGGGAGACTTTATTTTGTGCGCGGTTCTTAATATGGGTACAGCCGGCGCTGCCATCGCCACAGTATTTGCTCAGATAATAAGCGTTGTGGTCTCTTTTGTTTTGATAAGCAAAAAAGACCTTCCCTTTACTATGCACAAAAGCAATATAAAGATAAACAAAACATATCTTAAAAAAATGGCAGGCTTTGGAGCGCCTATAGCTTTGCAGGATATTTTGGTAAGCATTTCATTTCTTATAATTCTTGCCATAGTAAATGCTATGGGAGTCACCGTTTCCGCAGGAGTGGGCGTTGCCGAAAAGGTCTGCGTGTTTATAATGCTTATTTCGGTTTCATTTATGCAGTCAATGTCTGTTTTTGTAGCCCAGAACTACGGCGCAGGGCGTATAGACAGAGCCAAAAAAGCATTGTACTGCGGGACTTTTGTGTCCTTTGCCATCGGCGTAGTTATGTTTGGGGTGACGTTTTTCCACGGTGATATACTGGCAGGTATTTTCACCCCTGAGGGTGATGTAATAGCCGCAGCAGCAGATTATCTTAAGGCTTATGCCATAGACTGTATGCTTACTGCCATATTCTTCTGCTTTACAGGCTTTTATAACGGCATGGGAAAGACAAGGTTTGTTATGCTTCAGGGCATTATAGGCGCATTTTGCGTAAGAGTGCCTGTGTCATACATAATGAGCATACAGCCCAATGCTTCCCTTTTTAAAATAGGGCTTGCAACCCCTATGTCATCTGTTGTTCAGATAATACTTTGCATAGGCTTTATGCTCTATCTTAGATCTAAGGGAATTCTCAATGAAAAAAATCCATATTCAAAGGCTTAAAAAAAATCCCCTGCTTTTTTCTGTTTTCCAAAATAAAATAATTTTAATAAAAATTAATAATAATATCTTTTGAATGTATTGAAAAGCTGTCTGATTTGGTATAGAATAGTAATAAGTGAAATTTTCGCTTTCTTTAAATTATGGAGGTTTTGTTATGAAAAGCAAGAACATTATTTTTATTATTGTAATGATGTCAGGGCTTGTTATAGGCGGTTTTTTAGGCGAGCTTGCATCAAACATGTCGGCGCTCAGCTTTTTAAGCTATGGCAAATCAGTAGGGCTTACCTCCCCTGTTGTCCTCGACCTTATTATAATAAAACTCCAGCTTGGGTTTACCCTTAAATTTTCTATTGCGGGGATAATCGGTATGATAATTTCAATATTTGTATACAGAAAGCTGTGGTAATATGAAATATATACTTGCTTCTGCCTCTCCAAGACGAAAGGAGCTTATAAAAAATCTGGATGTAGATTTTGAAGTCTGTCCCTCGGGCTGTGACGAGGCTTTGGAGGCCGGGCTTAGCTTTTCGGAAACCGTGGAAAGGCTTGCAGAGCTTAAAGCCTACGACATTTTTGAAAAATTTAAGAATGAAGAGGATATTTTAGTTGTGGGCGCAGACACGATAGTTGTTTTAGACAACCTCATTTTAGGCAAACCTAAAGATAAGGAGGACGCTTTTGCCACACTTAAAGCCCTTAGCGGACGGTCTCATTTTGTATATACGGGAATGTGTCTTATAAGCAAGGGGCAAAAAATTCTCTGCCATGACAAAACCGAAGTATTTATGACGGATATTTCAGACAGCGAAATTATAAGCTATATAGAGTCAGGCGAGCCTATGGATAAAGCGGGATCTTATGGCATACAAGGCAAAGGCTCATTGTTTATAGAAAAGATCAAAGGAAATTATAACACCGTTGTGGGGCTTAATATATCTCAGCTCTACAACATAATGAAAAGGAACGACTTACTATGAAATTCGGAGGTACGACAATGTTTACAAAGGATATGGGAATTGATTTAGGAACAGCCAATACCTTAGTCTTTTTAAGAGGCAAGGGTATTGTAGTGAACGAACCGTCGGTAGTAGCAATAAACACGGAAACAAAGCAGGTTTTGGCAGTAGGCGACGAAGCCAAGGAAATGATAGGCAGAACTCCCGGCAGCATTGTTGCCATTCGCCCTATGAAAGACGGAGTTATTGCAGACTTTGAAATAACTCAGGCTATGCTTAAATATTTTATAAATAAGGCATATAAAAATACACTTTTCGGTCCTAAACCAAGAATAGTCATCTGCGTTCCCTCGGGAGTAACAGAGGTAGAAAAAAGAGCCGTTATTGAGTCGGCGCTTGCAGCAGGCGCAAAAGACAGATATGCCTATTTGGTAGAAGAGCCCATGGCAGCGGCTATAGGCGCAGGTCTTCACGTAGAAGAGCCTGCGGGCAATATGGTAGTAGACATTGGCGGCGGCACCAGCGAGGTTGCTGTAATTTCACTTGGGGGCATAGTCACAGCCATTTCGGAAAGAATAGCAGGAGATGCCTTCGACCAAGCTATATCAGCTTATGTAAAAGACACCTACAAGCTGGCAATAGGAGACCGTACAGCCGAAGACATAAAATTAAACATAGGCTGCGCCTACCTTGACGACGACTCGGAAATACTTGCTATGGAGATAAGAGGCAGAGATTTAGTCACAGGTCTTCCCAAAAATATAGAAGTAACCTCAGAGGACATTTTAAAGGCGCTTGAAAACCCCGTTTCAAGGATAATTTCCGCCATAAAAACCACTCTTGAAAAGACTCCCCCGGAGCTTTCCGCAGACATTATGGAGTGCGGAATTTATCTTACCGGCGGCGGCGCCCTTCTCAAGGGGCTTGACAAGCTCATATCTCTTGAAACAGGTATGCCCGTGCATATAGCAGACGAGCCTCTTAACTGTGTTGCAAACGGCACAGGCGCTGTGCTTGAGCATATAGATACTCTTAAAAATGTTCTTATAACCTCACAAAAGCTGAGAATGTAAAGAGGGACTGAAAATGAATTTTTTTGACAATCATAAAAGGATCTTTTTCCTTATACTCAGTCTTATTTGTCTTGCTCTTGCAGGCTGGTCTACCCACAGGTTTGCTCCCTCCTTTTTTGAAAAGACGGTTGGCACTGTGCTTACACCTATTGCAGGGGGCATAAATAAAGCGGGCAGCTTTGTTTCCGCAAGGTTTAAGGCTATTACAAATACAAACTCCATTATAGATGAAAACGAAAGCCTTAAGGAAGAAATAGAAAAGCTCAAATTAGACAATTCAAGACTTGCTCTTTTAGAGCAGGATAACGCCGACCTTATGGGGCTTCTGAACATACAGGGTAAATATTCCGCCTTTGACACTGAGGGCGCAAGAATAATCGCCAAAGACCCGGGCAACTGGTATGACGTATTTATAATAGACAAGGGCACAAACAACGGTCTTACCGAAAATATGGCAGTAGTGTCAGGGGGAGGACTTGTTGGGCGCATAAAAGAATGTGGCTTTAACTACTCAAAGGTAGTTTCCATTATAGATGATGCCGATGCGGTAAGCGCCACAGCCATGCGTACAGGCGATGTGGGCTATGTAAAGGGCGACTACTACAACAACGGCATGTGCAGAATGGAGCTTATAGATATGTCTTCTAAAATGGCAGAGGGCGACGAAATAATCACCTCGGGCTTTTCAAGCGTATACCCCGAGGGCATAGTTATAGGCAGAGTAACGGAAATAGAAAATGCCGACAAAACATCCACAAAGACAGCACTTATAGCGCCTGCGGCAGATTTCAAGCATTTAAGCAGCGTTCTTGTGGTAAAAAACACACCTAAAAACGCCGAATATAACTTTGATGAAACAACAGAGACCACTACGGAGGCAGAGGGTTGAAATATATAGTATATACTTTACTGGCAATTTTTAATATAATACTTCAGACAACTATATTTGAGAGCTTTGCTATAATAGGCATAAAACCCAACACGGCTCTTATAATAGTCGTTTCCGTTGCGTTCATACAGGGCGAGGCAGACGGCATATTTATGGGGCTTATGGCAGGCTTTCTTCAAGATACCCTCTTTTCGGTATATCTTGGCTGCAATATGTTTATATATGCCCTTATAGGCATGGTATGCGGATATTGCTTTAAGGCATTTTTTAAAGAGAGCTTTCTTCTTCCTCTTGCAATAGTTGCAGGGGCAGACATATTCTACAGCTTAATATATTTTACACTTAATATACTGCTTATGGGATATTCTAACTTTCTTGCCTTTCTTTTGCCTAAGGTATTGCCTGAGCTTGTGTACACCGTTCTGATATCGGCATTTTTATACAGAATAGTTTATATAATAACGGAATTTCTCAACAATCGTAAAAGCAGCAGACGCAGACTTTTCTGAGAACGAAGGTAACTTATCATGGATAAAATAAGGGAATTTTTAAATAAATATTCTGACACAACGGTTTTCAGAATGGGTGTGGTTCTGGGAGGTACGTTTTTGCTTTTTTTCCTGCTTTTGTGCAGGCTTTACAACCTTCAGATAATAAACGGCGATTACTTTAATACCCAAATTTCGGGTACGACCACAAAAGAGATCTCCGTAAGCGCTCCCAGAGGAAACATATATGACAGAATGGGACGTCCCCTTGCCGTAAACTACTCCTCTTGGGTAGTAAAGCTTGACCCCAGCGTAAGCATGGATGACCCTAATGCCGTTCTTTACAGACTCATACAGCTTTTGGAACAAAACGGAGAAGAAATAGAAGACGACTTCCCCATTTCAGAGGAAAAGCCCTATGCCTTTCTTCTTGACGGCTCGGAAACCCGTGAGGTCAGGTGGAAAAAGGATATGGGGCTTAAGGAAGGGCTTAATGCCTCAGAGTGCTTTTATACTCTGAGAGATATGTTTGAAATAGACCCCTCTATGAGTGACGAAGAGGCAAGAAAACTCCTTTCTCTTCGCAGCACTATGTACAGACAACGCTATTCCAAATATATGCCTATAGTAATATCAAAAGAGGTCTCTCAGAAGACCATAGCCTACCTTGAAGAAAATTCCTCAGCCTTTCCCGGCATATATATAGATGCCGAATATTTAAGGAGATATCCCGACGGAGAGCTTTTCTCCCATTTGCTGGGCTATATAAGAACCATCTCCGACGAAGACCTTAAAGAATATGAAAAATATGGCTATGATATAAACGACATCATAGGTCAGGACGGAATTGAAAAAGCCTTTGAGCTGGAGCTTAAGGGCACAGACGGTGCAGAGCTTGTAGAGGTCGACAGCGTGGGCAGACGTATACAATCTCACTCCGAGGGCTCACAAGCCCCCGTTCCCGGAAACAATGTTTTCCTTACCATAGACTCCGAGCTTCAGAAGGGAGCGTATGCCGACCTTAAAGAGGTGCTCAAAAACACTCTTATAAGCCGCCTTACAGGCAGAAGCAAAAACTATAACTTCACTACCTCCAAAATGGGTGAAGCCATGGCAAAGGGCGGTTCGGTAGGCATAGAGGAGCTTATGTCAGCCACAGGCGGCTATAGCCTTAAACTGGCAAACTATATAAAAAGCAAAGACAAAAACGCTGAGAACGACCCTTCCCTTGGGGCAGACATACTCTCAGAGGGCTTAAGCTCGGGAGATGTATCTTTAAGAGAGCTGCTTCTGTGTATGTTTGAACAGGGCACACTTGATAAAAACAGCAGCTGGTATGAAAGGATAGAAGCCGGCACGGTAAGCCCGGGCAGCGCTGTAATAGGTATGCTTGATGACGGCACAATGGAGCCTTCACTTACTAAAATGGATCCCTGCACAGGTTCTGTTGTGGTAAGCGATGTAAACACCGGCGAAATTTTGGTTTCCGTTTCATACCCTTCATACGACAACAATCAGCTTGTAAATAAATTCAACAACGACTATTACAACAGGCTTCGTCTTGACAGCTCTACCCCTCTTGTAAACCGTCCCTTTACCGAGCCAAGAGCCCCGGGCTCTACATTTAAGATGATAACCCTTTTTGCAGGGCTTGAGGGAGGCTATATAAACAGAAATTCCACCATTTATGACGAGGGCGAATTTACAAAAGCAGGCGAACCCTACGCCCACTGCTGGATAGGCGGCGGCAACGGTTCTCACGGCAGAGTAAGCCCCACAAGGGCGCTTGAAGTGTCGTGCAACTATTTCTTCTACGAGCTTAGTTATCGTATGGGTATTACAAAGCTCAACGAATATATGGAGAAGTTTGGTCTTAACGACCCTACAGGGGTAGAAATATACGAGCTTTACGACTCAAGAGCCGACTACCCTTCCAACATAGCCTCTCCCGCATATAAAAAATATATATACGAAAGCCGCTATCCCGATGCTCCCGAGAGCGAAGCTAACTGGTATGACGGCGACACTATAAGAACGGGTATCGGTCAGTCTTACAACAACTATACCAATGCCACACTCAATAAATATGTAGCCACAGTAGCCAACGGCGGAAAGAGATATTCTCTCCACCTTTTAGACAAAATAACCAACTACGACGGCACAAAAACAGTATATGACAAAGAGCCTGAGTTGGAGACAGACCTTCAGCTAAGCCCCGAAAATGTAGACACAGTCCATCAGGGTATGTATCAGGTAACACACGGTTCGTCGGGTACTCTGAGAAATTATTTTTCAGGCTATGAAGTGCCTGTGGCTGCAAAATCAGGTACGGCGCAGGAAAACCTTAAGCGTGCGGAGCATACTATTTTTGTAGGCTTTGCCCCTTACGACGACCCCGAAATAGCAATTTCTATAATAATACCCTTTGGTGACGACTCAACAGGGCCTGCCCCAAATCTTGCCAAGAAAATAATATCACGCTATGTAGATATGAATTCAACATCTGACAGAGAATATTACAACACCTTGACAAGATAAGGCAAATATAAAAGCTTTATGGAAACAGTATGCGGAATTTGCTTTTGAATTCTGATGAAAACCCGAGAGAATTCTGTTAAAATACTTTTTAGAAGGACCTTGGAAAATTACATTAGGAGGAAATATAATGGGAAATATACTGGTAGTGACTTCAGGTAAGGGCGGAGTTGGCAAAACCACCACCTCTGCCAACATAGGAATGGGACTTGCCCAAACAGGCAAAAATGTGCTTCTTATAGATGCAGACATAGGCCTTAGAAATCTTGATGTGGTAATAGGTATGGAAGACAGAATAGTCTACGATCTTGTAGACGTAATAGAAGGCAGCTGCCGCTTAAGCGAAGCTCTTATAAGAGATAATAACCACGAAAATCTTGCCCTTTTGCCTGCGGCTCAGACAAAGGATAAAACAGCTGTCACCCCCGAGCAGATGGTGAAGCTGTGTACCGATCTGAAGGCAAGCTATGACTTCATTATAATCGACTGCCCCGCAGGCATCGAGCAGGGCTTTAAAAACGCCGTTGCGGGGGCTGATATGGCAATAGTAGTGACAGTCCCCGAGGTCTCTGCAGTAAGAGATGCCGACAGAATAATAGGTCTTTTAAAAGATGCGGGCATAAGCTCACCTAAGCTAATTCTTAACAGAGTAAGGGCAGAAATGACAAAACAGGGGGATATGCTGGGGCTTGAAGACATAAAAGAAATTTTAGGAATAGATGCCATAGGTCAGATACCCGACGATGCCAGCATAATAATCTCTCAGAATAAGGGCATACCGGTGGTGCTTGGCGACTCACTTGCGGCAAGCGCCTATAAAAACATAGTAAGAAGGCTTTTAGGCGAGGAAGTCCCCTTTTTAGACCTAAACAAAAAGGAAAAAGCGGGGCTTATAGCCCGTCTTAAAAGAATATTTGAGTAAGGGGAAGCTTATATGAATTTATTTAAAAGATCCGACTCAAAGGAGATAGCTCTTGAAAGGCTTAATAAAGTAATTTTAAAGGACAGAACAGACTTTTCCGCCGACATAATGGAGAAGCTCTCTAAAGACCTCATTAAAACTATTTCAAATTATATGGAGCTTGACAAAGAAAAAGCTGAAATACATATAGACACGCCCTCAGAGGGAGATGTTCCCATTCTTACTGTAAAGATACCTATTACAAATATATTTAAAGAAACACAGGTTGACTGAATATGTATAATAAAAACAGATTTCCATCATTTGACATATTTTTAACAGCCCTTGTCATAGCTCTTACCTGCTTTGGCATTTTAGCCATAGGCAGCGCAACAAGAATAAACATAAACGGCTTTAAGGGCGAAAGTGTAAATCAGATAATATGGCTTACAACAGGTCTTGTGCTGCTTGTTATAACGGCATTTATAGACTACCACACCATATGCCGATTTTGGATACCTATTTATGTGATAAATATCATTCTTTTGATAGCTGTTCTGCTGTTTGGCACGGGTGACGGAGTATCACGCTGGTTGTTCGGCATACAGCCATCAGAGTTTGCTAAAATATTTATTATAATTTCTTTAGCAAAATTTATTGACAAATCGAAAGAAAAGATTGATAATATAAGTATAGTGGCTATAGTTTTTGCAATGACCTTTATACCCTTTATACTTATAAAGGTTCAGCCCTCCCTATCGGCGAGCTTGGTCATATTGGCAATTATGTTTATACTCCTATTTTGCGGAGGCATAAGCTATAAATATATATTTATTTGTCTTGCCGTAATTGCGCCCATAGCCTTGATACTCTTTTTAGACATAAAATCAGAAGAGCATATAATTTTGGGCAAATTTTTAAACCAATATCAGATAAACCGTCTGGTAACAGGTTTTTCGGCAGACATATCAAATACAGACCCATCCTTCTATCAGACAAAAAACTCCATCTGGGCAATAGGCTCAGGGGGGCTTAGAGGTAAAGGGCTGTATAACGGAACTATAAATCAGCTTAACTACCTACCCGAGTCACACAACGACTTTATTTTCTCCGTTATAGGCGAGGAGTTTGGTTTTATAGGCTGTATAGGCGTTCTTGCCGCCTTATTTATAATAATAGCAAGATGTATAACTACAGGTATGAAGTCACACGACGATTTGGGTAAGCTGCTGGCGAGTGGGGTCGCAGGTATGCTTGCTTTTCAGACCTTTGTCAATGCAGGAGTTGCCACGGGGCTGCTTCCCAATACGGGTATGCCGCTGCCTTTTGTAAGCTATGGAGGAAGCTCTCTGTGGATAAATATGATAGGCATAGGTCTGGTTATCAATGTGGGGATGAGAAGGCAAAAATCAATGTTTGAGGGGTGATAAAAAATGAACATAGCTTTAGTCGCACACGACAACAAAAAAATTCTGATGGAAAATCTTTGTATAGCTTACCGCCATATATTTGCTAAGCATACGCTTTTCGCAACAGGCACTACAGGTACGCTTATAGAAGAGTCTTCGGGTCTTCCCGTAAACAAATATCTCGCGGGTCATTTAGGCGGAGAAGAGCAGCTTTCGGCTCAGATAGCAAGCAATGACATAGACCTTGTTATTTTCCTCAGAGACCCTGTAGCACCAAAAAACTACGAGCCTGATATTCACAGTGCGCTCAGGCTTTGCGATATGCACAATATCCCTGTAGCAACCAATCTTGCCACAGCGGAGGTACTTTTACTTGCTTTAGAGCGAGGCGATCTTGATTGGAGGAACATTGTAAGATAGGCATAATGATATACTATTTGACTATAAACCTACTGCTTTTTCTGGCAATGGGCACAGATAAATTAAAGGCAATTTTACATAAGCGGCGTATTCCTGAAGCCACCCTGTTTTCTCTTGCCCTTTTAGGCGGAGCGCCGGGTGGCTTTTTAGGTATGTTTTTATTCAGACATAAAACAAGAAAGCCCAAATTTTATGTTATATATTCATTTTCACTTATATTCCACATAGCCCTTATACTCATTCTTGACGCATATTATAAAATATAATTATTTATAAACAGACGTATACCGACAGAAGCAGTCGTATACAAATTGGGGCAAATGAAATAATTTCATCTGCCCTTTTTTTAATTTTATAAGCCGGTTTCAGCCCCCGAGTGCTTGTCTGTATATTCCCCAAGAGCCTTAATTATTTTGTTATGTACACGGTAGCATTGGCGCACACTCATATACACATTCATAGAAATGTTGTCCCAGCCCTTTTTTCTCAAATATCTGAGACTTATAAGCCGCCTGTCAAAAGTATCTAAGGTAAGCAAAAATCCGTCTACAAATTCCTTATTTTGTTTTATATTTCTTATTCGCATTTCAAGGTCTTTTATTTCTGCCTCATACACCTCAATGTTTTTTATAGCTATATTTTCCGTAGGCTTAGAAATATCGGAGGAGGACATCTCATTGTAAGACATAGCCTTCAGCTGTCTGTTATAGCCTATCAGGCGGCGTATTTCTAAAATATCGTCGTTAAGACGTGAAGTAATGCGTACAAAGTCTCCCCAGCTTTTAAACATTCTGACACAGTCTTCTTTATTCATACCAACATCTCAGCTCCCTTTCATCTGTGACTTTAAGCTCGAATATCTGACTCTTAGGCAGTGACAGCGACGTAAGACTTTCTCTGTTGTCTATAAACACAGGCACATATATGCCAAAATAGTCGGAAAGTCCCTTTATAAGCTCCAGCCCCGCCTCTGTTTTTCCTCCACGATTAAGGTCCGCATACCCAACCCCGTCTATTTCGGCTATGCAGCAATTTTCGCTTCCGCCCTTTATAAAATCTCTGTACATTTTAAAATACACCCTTTCAAAATGGGAGTTTATTTTTAAAGAGCTGTACTCCATAGTCCTTTTAATAAGCTCGTCAAGCAGGCTGTCACGATATTTAAGCTCCTTGAGCTTGTTTTTAAGTCCTTTTTCTTCCCCGTCCAGCTCACTAAGCCTTTTTTTCGCATTTATGTTTGCAATGACCTTGTTTTTTGCCTCGTAGAGGGTTTCAAGCCTTTCGTTCAGGTTTGAAATATAGTCTTCAAGTCTGCCAACCTCATCTGTCAAAGGAGCAATACGGAGTTTAAGCTGATCTATAGACTTGTCGACCTCCCCTTTTTCATACCTTACAGGCTGCACCTTGGCAAGCGCCCCGCTTATATGCGAAGCCTCGTCCTTCAGCTTATTTATATGATGTGAATTTTTCTCCAGCTCGTCCTTTAAAGAGCTTATTTCAAATAATATAAGCTCATATTTGCCATACATAGCCTCAAGCTCAGCCTTTTTTTCTTCAGCCATCTTTTCAACCATAGCATTTATCTGCCCTTTTTTTAGCTTGTTGCCGCAAAGAGAGCAATACTCGCTTACCTTAATTTCGGCATTTTCTCTTTCGGCAATTTTCACATCCAGCTCCTCCGCCCTTCTGTTAGCCCGAGTCAGCGTATTTTCAAGCTTTTTAGCCTCGTCAGATAAATGTTTGATTTCTGAATTTTTATCTCTCAGCTGTCTTTCAAGCTCGCATAACTTGTTTTTTGTTTCAAGCTCCTTTTCCTTAAGCCTTAGCAGTGTCTTTTGTCTTATGCCCTCTAAGCGGGATAGCTCCCGAATATCTGCGTTAGGCTTTTTCTTTACGGCTATAAGGTTCTGAGCTTCTTTTATTTCTTCTTTTATGCCCTTTATTTTTATGTCTATTTCCTCAATATCTCCCTCCTCCCCTATATTAAGAAGCACCTCTCCCCTCTTTACGGGTATTTCTTCAATAGCTGATTTTATTTCACCTATTTCCATAGCCAACCTGGGCTTAAGCTCCTCAGGCGCAGCCTCATCCAAAAGTCCCACAAGCTCCTTAAGCCTCTCCGACTCCTCCGCAACAGCCCTGTAGGGCGCTGCGGGACTAAGCCTGTTAAGTATCTGCCTTAGCCTTCCCCAAGGTATAAATTCCATAGCGCAGGGATTAGTAAGTATTTTAAAAATATCTGTTTCGCAAATATCTTCAATAACCTCTGCATATTCCTCTTTATTAACTGCCCTGTCGTTTACCCATCTTTTTATTTCAAAGCCCTTAAATTTAGGTATTCTTTCAGAATGATCCCACCTTTTTGACATCTTCACACAGAGCCTAAGCTCACATCCGTCTATATCAAATACTCCCTCCACATAAGGGTCGCCGCTGTCGTCTGCGGGATAAGCCTTAAAATCCGGTCGGTCTGATGAGTTTCTGCCAAAAAGCAAAAAGCAATAAGCATCAAAAACGCAGGTTTTGCCTGTGGCATTTCTGCCGCTTATATAATTATGTTCACCGGGGCTTAAATCAAAGCTTTTTATTCCCTTAAAATTCCTGATCGAAAACTGCTTAAGAAATAATTTTATAAAAATTCCCCCTATATAAATATATTGTTTCATATATGCAACCTTTTAGCCAAAAAATATGGTTGCATTTATACAACCATACTCAGTGTAACATTCAAATTGTTAAAAGTCAACACAATTACCATAATATGTCAGTAGTTTTTGTTTCCATTTATCACCTGATTTCTCACTTTAAATGCTAAAATCTACTCTATTCGGGAATTATTATAACGCTTCCCTTAATAAGCCCCTCAGGCGAAGCTATATTATTTGCCTGCATTATATCGTCTACCCTCTCCTCTGTGCCATAAAAATTTTTTGATATGCCAATAAGCGTATCCCCCGTCTTTACAGTATATGTTTTATACTTTTTTTCTGCCTGCTTGTTTTCACTTTCGCCCTCCGTTTCAGCCTCCTCTATAGCTTGGGCTTCACTCACGGCAGAAACACCTTCCTCCTTGGCATTTGCCGAAGCAAAAACAGCCTTTGTCTCGGAAAAATCCTCCTGCAAAAGCAAATAGTTTTCACCCAATGAGTTTACCTGCTTTTCAAGATACTCTATGCGTGAATTGCTTTTTAACAAACCTCCGCCTATTATAAGAGTAACAAACAAAAGAGCAAAGCTAATACCGCCCAGAAGGTTTACCAGCTTGTTGGGGTCTTTTAGGGTAAAATCCGGTTTTTTCACAGGCACTTCTTTTCTTAGCTTTTTATTTATATAGCTGTCAACATTCTCCGTGAGATTTTCCTTGGGTTGTTCTACCGACATCCTTTTTTTACATTCAAGCAGATATTCGTGCATTGGCTCATTTTTGTCATAATATATAAAATATCCGTTTATGGGCTTAAGCTCCATACTGTTTGGCTTTCGCCTGTAAAATGCACATGACTTGTCCAAAGGGTCGGTTATGTACAAAACATGATGGTCTTCCGTAAATGTGTTTATGTGATAGGTTATGTGGGCTTCGTTTAAAAAATCTCCATACCCCGGCTGAACATAAGCCCACCCTTCTATGTCAAGACCTGCAAAGAATTTTTCCTTTACATCTTCAATATGCTTATGGCTTTTGTCTGAAAAAATCTTTATGCCGTCGCTATCATCTAAGTCAATGCCCTCTATGGCACCGCTTATAAATAATACATCCTCATCTTCCTCTTTTTTGAGCTTGCCCAAAAGCACAAAAACAAGCTCTTCACAGACAAACCTATCCTCCATATATTTAATAAATGTCATCACATAGTCTTCAATATAAATTTTAGAGCCTTTGCTTATTGTGCCTATCTGCTTTATGTTAGTCTGTAAATCATTTTCCATTAATTTCACCTCATCTTTAGTTTTTATTAATATAACACAAACCCTATATGTAAATTGTCAAAAACAGTTTTCCATTATAATTTTTAATCGACTTATATTACCAAATTAAGATTGAAATATACCCTTATGTGCAATATAATAGATATATAGATTTAAGCTGACCGACTTTCGGGGCTGCTCGGGGCGAGGGAACGGGTGAGCGTGTGGGCGTGACAAAAGGCTCACGGGTGAGCCTTTTGTCACGCCCACACGCTCACCCGTTCCCTCGCCCCGACCCGCGGGTCGGTCCAAGCCAACCATCTGCGATGGTTGGCTTGGACCGAGCACACAATTCTTAATCAATACACAAGGAGGTATTTATATGATAAACTTTGACAGATTTCCAAACAACACAAGAAAAGCCCTTACAATGAGCTATGACGACGGAAAAACACCCGACAGACGACTTGTTTCAATTTTCAACAAATATGGCATAAGAGGAACATTTCACATAAATTACGGACTCCTTCCTCGCCCCGAAAGAATAGAAGCAGAAGAGCTTAAGGAGCTTTATAAGGGTCATGAGGTCTCCGCGCATGGTATTACTCATCAGTCCCTTTCAATTACACCTAAGGAAAATATGATATATGAAATTATAGAGGACAGAAAGGGTCTCGAAAGCTTAGTAGGCTATCCTGTAAGAGGTATGTCATATCCCAACGGACTTTATGACGACAGAGTTATAGCCGCACTTAAAGCCTGCGGCATAGAATATTGCAGAGCGGTAGAAACCACCCACGACTTTAAAATTCCCGAGGACTTTCTGGTATGGAAAGGCACTTGCCACCATAACCAAAACCTTTTAGAGCTTGGCAAAGCCTTTTTAGAGCAGCCCTATAAAAACCGTCCTCATTTAATGTATGTGTGGGGGCATAGCTATGAATTTGACAGAGATGACAACTGGGAGCTTATAGAGGACTTCTGTAAAATGATGGCTCACAAGGACGATATATGGTATTGCACCAATATAGAATTTGTAGACTATGTAAACGCATGGAAAGCTCTCAGATTTTCCGCGGACTGCTCTTTGGTTTATAACCCTACAGCTATAGACGTATGGATCTCTAAAGACGAAAAGCCTATAGTTATACCCTCGGGATCGACCGTAACTCTTTCCGATAAATAAACCTTGAGCCAAACCCGACTGCGGCACCGCTCGGGGAAGGGTGAGGTCTGCGCTTCGTCAATGGAGCGGACGGGTCCGCTCCATTGACAAAGCGCAGACCTCACCCTTCCCCGACCCGCGGGGTGGCATTTTCAAACAGCCTGTGGCTGTTTGAAAATGCCACGCAACCTTGTTTATAATAAGGACTGATAATAAATGAACGACATAATTAAATTAAGAAAAAAACTCCACACCCTTGCAGAACCCTCACGCAAAGAATATAAAACAGCAGAGGCTATAAAAGATTTTCTGCGTAAAAACACATCACTTGAAATAACAGAATGTGACGGCTGGTTTTATGCCCTGCATTATGAAGGAGCGAACCTAAAAAACATAGCCTTCAGAGCCGATATGGATGCCATTTACGGCAAAAACGGCTATTTTCACGGCTGTGGACACGACGGGCACAGCGCAGCCCTTTGCGGGCTTGCTTTAGCCCTCGAGGGAAAAACCACAGGCAAAAACATATACCTTATTTTTCAGCTTGCGGAAGAAATAGGCACAGGCGCCAAGCTATGCAGCCGTATCATAAAGGAAAAATACATAGAAAAAATATATGGCTTTCACAATATACCAGGTTTTAAAGAGGGGGTCATTCTTTTAAAAAAGAATATATTTGCTATGACTTCTGTTGGCATGACAATAAGGCTAAAGGGTCGCCAATGCCACGCAGCCTATCCCGAAACAGGCATAAACCCGGCGTATGCAATAGGCGAGCTTATATCATCATTTGAAAATATAAAAGGCAATACAATAATATCTGTTGTCAACATAGACTTAGGCAAAAAGAATTTTGGTATATGCCCCGGGGATGGTGAGGTTTCACTTACATTCAGAGCCGAAACCGAAAACGAGCTTATGACATTCAGAAATAAGCTGAAAGATATTGCAGAAAAAACAGCCGCAAAATATGGTTTAGAGCTAAATATAGATTATTTCGACTTTTTCCCCGAGACTGCCAACAGCGAAAAGTCATTTTCAGAGGTGTTAAAGGTTATAGATAATAACTTTGAATATGAAATTCTAAAAGAGCCAATGCGTTGGTCTGAAGATTTCGGATATTACTTAAAGGAATGTGAAGGAATGTTTTTCGGCATAGGCGACGGCGAAGAATATCCCGGACTTCATACAGAAGAATTTGAATTTAACGACAACATATTAAAAACAGCCATAAAACTGTTTTTAAAGCTTACAGAGGTATAATTTATGGAATGGAAAAAACTTATATGCCCGGAAAGAATAAGAAAAAGCCACCAAACCACCGACGACCTGCGAACGGAGTTTGAAAAGGACTATCACCGCATAATAGGCAGCGCCTCATTCAGACGGCTTCAGGATAAAACTCAGGTTTTTCCTTTAGACAAAAGCGATTTCGTGCGCACAAGGCTTACTCACTCGTTGGAGGTATCATCCTTTGGCAAGTCCTTGGGACAGAGCGTTTCTAAAATAATAATAAGAGATAAAAAGGACGATAGCTTTCTGTCTGAATACAGCGCACACATTTGTGATATTCTCCAATGTGCAGGCCTTATACATGACATAGGCAATCCTCCGTTTGGTCATTTTGGTGAAGATGTAATTAAAAATTGGTTCAGAACCAATCTTGCAAACTTTAATTATAAGGGCAAAAGCGTTGCAGAGATATTAAAGCCAGAAATGCTCTCTGACTTTTACAATTTTGACGGCAACGCCCAGGGCTTCAGGCTTGTGACAAAGCTCCATCACATTATAGACGAGCACGGCATGAACCTTACCAAAGGACTTTTATCGGCAATTATAAAATATCCTTGTTCTTCTTACGAAGCAGACAAGCACAGTCTGGATATACGCAGGAAGAAAACAGGCTATTTTTATGCAGATAAAGACACCTATTACGAGGTAGACAAAGCCTGCGGCACACAGGGCAGGCGCAATCCCCTTGCGCTTCTTTTAGAAACCGCCGATGATATAGCATATAAAACAGCGGATATTGAGGACGCATTTAAAAAGGGACTTATAAGCTTTGAGAGGCTTTGTGAAGAGCTTGGAGATGACGGAGCTGCCTTGCAGCGCTATTACAGAGGAAATGAATATAACGCCGTACAGAATTGGCTTATAGAGGTTCAGAGAAATGCTTTAAGAGCAGCTGCCATAAGCTTTGGAGAAAACTATGACGATATTATGTCGGGCAGCTTTAACAAAACACTTATAGAGTCGGGAACAATGGCAAAAACTATGGATAGCTTAGACAGCATTGCTTATAGACATGCCTTCACAACCCGTCCTATATACCTTCTTGAGCTTGGCGGAGAAAGCGTGCTTTCATTCCTGCTTGATAAATTTGTGACCGCCCTTATAGACCCCTCCGAAACAGACAGCATAGGCGAGAGAATTATTGTTCTTATTTCCGAAAATTATATAAACAGTTATAAGTTCTATTCTAAAGATGCCGACGAAACCTATAAGCTTTATCTGCGGCTTATGCTTGCCATGGATCATATAAGCGGTATGACCGATAGCTACGCACAGGGGCTATATAGACAAATGAAGGGCATTTGACAAACTTTCAAAATTATTATAAAATATAGTATAACAGTAGGAAAATGGGGTTTACAAATGAGGTGTGATTATGAGGATTTCTACAAAGGGCAGATATGCCCTCAAGCTAATGCTTGATCTGACTATAAATAATACAGGAGAGTACATTCCGCTTAAGCAAATAAGCGAAAGACAGAATATATCTGTAAAATATTTGGAGCAAATAATAACAACCCTTGTCAAATCAGGGTATATAAGCGGTCTGAGAGGCTCTAAGGGCGGCTATAAGCTTTCAAAAAAGCCTAAGGAATTTACTGTTGGCATGATACTCAGAGCCACAGAGGGCAGTTTAGCGCCTGTAGCTTATCTTGACGGCAGCGAACCGATGCCTGCGGATGAAGCTAACAGTGTCATCACAGACGTCTGGAAGGAGCTTTATGCTGCCATAAACAATGTTGTCGATAATATCACCCTTGAAGATCTGGCAGAAAGACACAACGAAAAAATGGGCTTTTTCTACAGCATATAATATAAAATAAAGGAGGAAGGGAGCCACTGCTTCCGCAAAAGCATATGAAAACCAAAAAAATATTTTCTCTTGCGGCAGTTTTGACCGCAGGACTGCTTGCAGCCTGCAGTCCCACAATAAACGAACCAAAGACTGAAAACACTAAGGAGAGTGAAAATATGGCAGAGCTTTTATATCAGGGACACGCCAGCTTTAAAATGACCCTATCTACGGGAGAGGTAATATATATCGACCCGTATGCAGGTGAAGGCTATGACGACCCTGCCAACCTTATTTTAGTAACACATGAACATCCCGATCATAATCAGACAGACATTCCGCCACATGCAGAAGGCTGCATAATATATCGAAGCTCCGATGCTCTTAAAAAAGGTGTTTATCAGACATTTGATTATGCCGGCATAAAAATCGAGGCTGTTCAGGCATATAACAACAACCACCCTAAAAATAAATGTGTAGGCTATATAATTACAGTAAACGGCAAAACCCTATACTTCGCCGGCGACACTTCCACGACTGAGCAAATGGAGACATTTGCAGCAAGAGATCTTGACTATGCCTTTTTACCCATTGACGGAAAATACAATATGAATATACCTGAGGCAATAGAGTGCGCTAAACTTATAGGCGCAAAAAACAATGTGCCCATCCATATGTCACCGGGAGAGCTTTATGATGAAGGCAGATCAGCTCAGTTTACCGCTCCCAATACGCTTATTTTAAAACCCGGAGACACTATAAGCCTTTAAAGCGGAGGTATTATAATGAAATTCACTTATTGTCCTCATTGCGGCAGCAGACTTATAAAAAAGGAAATAGGCGACGAAGGACTTATACCCTATTGCGACAAATGTAAAACACCCCTGTGGGATATGTTTACCACTTGCATAATATGCGCTGTAGTAAATGAGGAAGATGAGGTTGCTCTGATATGGCAGGGTTATGTTTCGCAAAATTCTTATGTATGCGTTGCGGGTATAATGAAGCTCGGAGAATCTGCAGAAGATGCAGCCAAAAGAGAAATTTCAGAAGAAACAGGGCTTGAAGTAATCAAGCTTGAATACATAAAAAGCTATCCCTTTGAAAGAAAGGAAATGCTTATGCTGGGTTATAAGGCAACCGTAAAGAAGGCTGATTTTAAGCTTTCCGAAGAGGTAGACAGTGCAAAGTGGTTTAAATTTGACGATGTTTTAAGTCATATAAAGGAAGGCAGCATAGCCTGGCAGCTTGTTAAAACAGCTATAGAAAAATAATACTTGCCCCCTTCTTACATACCATTGAAAATGGTATGTAAGAAGGGACCGTCGGGGGAGGGACGCTCGGCAGAGGCAAACAAAAAAGGACAGCGGAGTCTGTCCTTTTTTGTTTGCCTCTGCCGAGCGTCCCTCCCCCGACGGTGCCGCAGGCCGGTAGGCTAAAGGTTTATAAAAACTCGCCGCAGGCGTTTTTTAAATACTCTATAAGCTTTTCAGGCTCAGGGGTTTTCATTAAGCCCGACATCACACATATGCCGCTTATGCCGCTGTCTTTAAGCAGTGTGACCGTCTCTTTTGTAATGCCGCCTATGGCATATACAGGAATATCCACCGCTGAGGATATATCCTTTATATAATCTACACCTCGTGGAGGCAGTCCTTTTTTACAGTCGGTAGAAAAAATATGCCCTGCTATAACATAATCTGCACCTAAGATCTGAGCTTTCAAAGCCTCATCTTTACTGTGAACAGAAACGCCCGCGCAGTCAAAGCCCTCTTTCCCTTTAAAAAGTCTTATGGGCATATGTATATTTTTAACCCCAATTTCTTTGGCGATAGCTGCTCTTGAATTTATATAAAGCTTATCACCACATATTTCACGGCATTTTACAGCCATATTTATATATTCTTCGTCACTAAGGTCTTTTTCCCTTAATATTATTTTATCTACTCCCGACCTATAAATTCTTTTTATTCTTTTATAAAAATCCTCAATGCAGGAGTGCCTGTCAGTAACCGCTATTATCATTTTATACCCTTACATAATCATTATAAACAGGCTGGCAGCCGTGTTCTGTTATTGCCTGATGCACCTCTTCTACGCTTCTGGGATCGGAGATATCAAACTGCTCGTCGCCCTTTTCCTCTCCTATATGTCCGCCTACACCTGTGCTGACTCCTGCTGACATTTTTGTGGCACAAATGCCTATTACATTATCACGGAAGCCCGCTCTTTCACGGGTTGAAATTGTTATTCCCGCAAACGGCATAAAAAGCCTGTAAGCCGTCATCACCTGCAGAAGCTGTGGCTCGTGTACGTCATTGGGATTAACGCTTGCATCATTTATAATAGGACGAAGTCTCGGCGGTGAAAATGATATTTCAGCATGTGGATATTTTTTCTGTATAAGATAGGCATGAAGTCCCGTTGCAAAGGCATCCTTTCTAAAATCGTCAAGCCCTAAAAGAGCCGCAAAGGAAACAAGGCGCATACCGCCTAAAAGTGCCCTCTCCTGTCCATTAAATCTGTATGGGAATATCCTTTTATGTCCTCTTAAATGAAGGGTCTCATATTTATCAGGATTATATGTTTCCTGATATATGCAAACGTAGTCCGCTCCACACTCATGTATGTAACGGTATTCGTCTGTATTCATAGGATAGACCTCTATTCCCACAAGCTTAAAATATTTTGCTGCAAGCTTTACAGCCTCGCCTATATATTCAACACTTGTTTTACTTCTGGTTTCTCCCGTAAGTATAAGAATATCCTCAAGTCCTGTGGCTGCTATTGCCTTAAGCTCTGTTTCTATTTCCTCCATAGAGAGTTTTGCTCTTTTGATTTTATTATAGCAGTTAAAACCGCAGTAAACACAGTGATTTTCACAGTAGTTTGCAATATAAAGAGGTGTGAACATAGTCACCGAGTTTCCAAAATATCTTCTTGTAATGCCCTTAGCCTTCTGCGCCATTTCCTCCAAAAAAGGCATAGCGGCAGGCGAAAGCAGAGCCTTAAAATCCTCCACGTCCGCAAATTCTTTGTTAAGCGCTCTCCTTACATCATTTTCTGTATATTTGTTGTAATCATATTCGGCTCTTTCTTTTAAAACCGTATCCATTATATCGTGAGGGGTCTGCTCCATACCCTCAACATATTCCATGTGGCTAAAGCTTCTGTCAACCTTAATCACAAATAAAACCTCCCTAATCTCTCAAAAATCCCGTAAGAGGACTTGATGCCTCTGCCTTATATTCAAGAACTCTGCCAAGCCCCGCAAGATATGCCTTTCTTCCTGCCTCAATAGCAAGCCTGAATGACGTTGCCATAAGCCCCACATCAGAAGCCGTAGCAACAGCTGTATTTGCCATAATAGCATCAACGCCCATTTCCATAGCCTCGCATGCCTGGGATGGTCTGCCTATACCTGCATCTACGATTATAGGCACATCTATTTCCTTTACAAGTATTTTTATAAAATCTCTGGTGGAAAGACCCTTATTGCTGCCTATAGGAGCTGCAAGAGGCATAACAGCAGCCGCCCCGGCATTCACCATATCCCTTGCTGCGTTAAGGTCGGGATACATATATGGCATAACAATAAATCCTTCCTTAGCAAGTATCTCGGTAGCCTTTACAGTTTCATAATTATCCGGCAACAGATATTTGCTGTCGTGTACGACCTCTATTTTTACAAAATCACCGCAGCCAATGGCTCTTGCAAGTCTTGCTATTCTTACTGCCTCCTCAGCATTTCTTGCTCCCGAGGTATTTGGCAAAAGAGTTATGCCCTCAGGCATATAGTCAAGAATGTTCTCCGAGCCTCCCACATTTGCGCGTCTTAATGCAAGAGTAGCCATTTCAACACCGCCATTTTTAATTACCTTGTCGGTCATTTCAAGTGAAAATTTACCGGAACCAAGTATAAATCTTGAATTAAATTCGTGTCCGCCTATAATAAGCTTGTCATCCATAATAATTTCCTCCTTTATCAGCCGCCACCCATGAAGGTAACGACCTCCATAACGTCCGCCTCTGTCAATGTTATTTCCTTGAATTTTTCTCTTGGTATTATTTCATAGTTGAGCTCTACAGCGATCCTATTAATATTATAGTCAAGTCCGCATAAAAAATCATATACAGTCTGCCCTGCCTTAAGCTCGACCTTCTCGCCGTTTAAGATCATATCGCACCTCCTAAAAATAAGCGCAAAAAGGACACACCCGCGGTGGTGTGCCCCATTACTTACGATACCTCTATATGTTTTATATAATAATATCATTTCTGCCCCATTTTGTCAAGCAGAAGATAGCGGTTCGGGCATGAACAGGTGACGAGTTGACTCTGTCAACTCGTCACCTGTTCATGCCCCGTGGGGAAGCCGACAAAAGGGGGACAGCGAAGCTGTCCCCCTTTTGTCGGCTTCCCCCACGGGCGGGCGGCAATAATGCTATCGCAAAGCGATAGCATTATTGCCGCCCGCCCAACTTCAGCGTTAGCTGTATGGCAGTCGCAGGCAGGGGCAATCTGACAAATGTCAGATTGCCCCTGCCTGCGACTGCCCGTGGGGGAGCTCGGCAAAATGGGGACGGCTTCGCCGTCCCCATTTTGCCGAGCTCCCCCACGGGTCAGGCGGTGATGATGTTATCGCAGAGCGATAACATCATCACCGCCTGAGCAAGCCCAAAATATAAGCAATCACCCCTTTCTTAACAGTGAAAATCTTGGCAGGAATAGTCAGGTATAATCTGACTATCGTCAGATTATACCCGACCCGTGGGGTGAAGCCGGCAAAAAGGGGGACAGCTGCGCTGTCCCCCTTTTTGCCGGCTTCACCCCCACGGGTCGGGCGGCGGCAATGCTATCGCAAAGCGATAGCATTGCCGCCGCCCGGGCAAACCCGACAGGTCAAAGCCTGTCGGGATAAATTTATAATACTCAGCTTAGTTTATCATCGACCAAGGCAAAGATCGTTGCTATTTCTGCTCTGGTCGCTGTTTTCTTAGGAGCAAATGTGCCATCAGGCATACCGCTTATAAGCCCTGTTTTCTGCATATAATATACAGCCTCATAAGCCCAGGTGCTTATGTCCTTATCGTCCTTAAACTCAGTGTTATCCTTTTCGTCAAGTTTAACATCTTTTGTCTTAAGATAGTTATAGAATATAAGTGCTATCTGCTCACGTGTTATTGCGGTTTCGGGAGCAAATTCTGTATCGGAAATTCCCTTTACAATGCCTTCTTCCGCTGCCCAAGCCACATATTCAGCATAATATGCTTTAGGATCGACATCTTTGAATTTATTGTCAGGTGTTCCCTTTGCGTTTTCAAATCTTCCAAGAACTGTTACAAACATTCCTCTTGTAACAACTCCATTGGGCGCAAACAGCTTGTCGGTAGCTCCTGCAAACCACTTGTTGTCATATGCCTTCTGAACAGCATCATGATACCAAGCTGTTTTTACAACGTCTGTGAATATTTCAGAAACATCCAAAGTCTTTTCTCCGAAAGATGCTGCAGACTCATCTGCACTATTAGAAGTTTCATCGCCTGTGTTTTCGTTCTCAACAACAGTTGTGCCCTCCGAAACTATTTCTTTGGTGGTATTTTCGGCAGAGGTTTCTTCTATAACGGAAGAAGAACCGCTGTGTCTGTGTCCACCACCACCGCCACCGCTGCCGCCTGAAGACGTGCTGTGTGTAGTTGTTTCTGTAGGTGCTTCTGTTGGGCTTTCCGTAGGTGCATCCGTAGTAGCCTCTGTCGATTCTTCTGTTGGTTTCTCTACAGGAGGATCTATCATTGTAAATAATATTCCTCCGTCAACATCATCTGATGGCATTGACAGTGTCTTAAAGTCACTTGAAAGTGTAATTACAGAATCTTTGTCAAGTGTAAGAAGTATCTCTCTTGCGCCCTCGTCAGATGTTACCTTTATGCTGCCAAGTGTTATAACACCGTTTTCAATGAGGTTTTCATCGGCTACTACAAACATATAAAGCTTGCCTGTTTCTCTGTCATAGTGTATTTCATGAAGAGCGCATCTCTCAGGGTCATTTAATATGTCGGTCCACTCTATTTGAACATCTGCCGAGTCCACGGGAGAAATATCAAAGGCCGCCTGGAAGGCAATTATATCGGTTATTGTTTCATCACCTATTCCCCACTGCATGCCTGCCTTTCCCTTTACCTCATCATCAGGAGTAAATATAAACTGATTTGCAGGTATGTCAGGCTCTTCCTCAGTATTATAGGCTGTTATATATGCATCGCCCTCTTCAGAAACGGTATATGACTGCATATCGTCAGAAGCCTCGCCTGCTTCTTCAGCCAAGCCCTCGTCAGATGCTGCATTAACAACCTCAGACTCCTGCTCGGTGACAGGCTCTTCTATCGCAGTAGTCTGCGCCTCTGTATTTTCTTCAGATGTATTCTCTGAAATAACCGCTTCAGTGCTTATCTCGGTAATATTTTCACTTATTTCTTCGGTAGATGCCTCTCCGCCTGTGTCTTCGGGAGGTGCAGCTGATATAACAATGTCCTCAAGGTCTGAAGGCACATCAAGATAGAGAGAATTACTTACAAGTCTTTCGCCTTCAAGAGTATGGGCATTATCTACACGATAAAGCTCTGCCTGTACTTTTGCCGGAAGTGAATTATAGTTGTCATCATCAGGTTCTATCCAATAGATCCAAATGCCATCGTTTACATTACCAAGCTCTCCATTTACAGGTTCTTCTGCAAGTGTTATCTGAGTACCATCTATAATATTGCCATTTTCGTCAAGAAGCTTAACAACATTATATGCCGGGTTACCCGTATATTCACCTGTGAATATAATAGAGCCCTCGGGGATGGAGTCGTTTGTATTTGTGTCGAATACATATTCTGTTTTAAGCTTACCTATACCCGACTCTATAAGGTCTACATTGTCACCTGTAGGACCAAGTATTTCAATGTCGTTTATAGATGCAGAAGTTCCCCCAAATACTACCTTTACATACGCCGCACTGTAAATGTACATATATCCGGGTTCTTCAGGCTTATTGAAGTAAACGGTGTCATCACCTGTGAAGCTGCCCGTCTTGGCTTCTGTCCAGTTTGTATTATCTTCACTTACAAATATAGTATAGCTTGCTGCCTCTCCCTTATATTTAAGGGCAACTACCTGCTCGGTTCCGCCTAAATTAACAGTAAATTCAGCAGCATCCCCGTCAGTCTTGCCTACATAGCCACTGCCGTCGCCCTTGCCTATAATGTTGGCTATGGCTGAAATATAAGTATCCTCACAATATCCGTTTTCACCATCGGCAACTATATCCTGGTCAGCATCAGATCTCATATTTGTTTCTATGCTCCAGTCATCTCTGCCAATAGAGCCGTCGTGCCTTACCTTAACAGGTGTAAGCAGAACAGGATTTGTAGCATTAAGAAGCTTATCATAGCCGACTACCTGATATTGATATACCATATTGTTGCCTGTTGTAATTGTGTCTGTATAAGAAGTCTTATCTGCCGTAACAAAAGCAACTGTCTTGCCGTTTCTTGTTATCTCATAACCCAACATAGCATCGCCGCCTGTGTTGTTTAATGATATTGTTACCTCATTATCATTTATAATATTGCCGGGATGATCTGTTGTTATATTTGCACTGACAGTCGTTCCTGTAGGCATAGAAGCTCCGCCCTCAAGTCTGTACTCCCAAGCATTCGGGTTTATATATTGTATTTTCTTTGTTTCCTTATCAAACTGAGAGGTATATATCCTTGTGTCTTCTGTAGGAGCAAAACCCCAAGCCTCAAAGAAATCCGTAAGATCCTTCTGTGCTGCTGCACTTGCAAGTCGTATAAGATTGTCTATAGGATAGTCTGTAAGTGTAAGAGCTGTTTCTCCCGGAGCAGAAGACGGATCTCTTGAATAGCTGTCCATACGCGCAAAGAAAAGATTTTCTAACCGGTCTTCTGCTGACTCATATGTCTTAAAATCATAATATTTGTCATAGAACATATGAAGCTGCAAATACATAGCAAGAGCCGTTGCCGGGTCGAGAGTCTGTCCCGTTACTCCCTTTACAACTGCATCATATACCTTATTATAGTCTGAACGGTTATAATCCTGGGTCGAAAGGGTTGCAAAAACATTGTTTGTTATTTCGGCTTTTACATAGTTCTTGTTGTTTATAACATGACCTATTTCATGAGCTATACCCCAGCCTGTAAGTTGACCTGATATCTTTTTACCGTTTTCATCAGCCTCTACGGGGGTAATATTCATAAGCTCAGGCACGCTGCCGTACTCAATACCTATATGCTTGCCGCCGGCATACATAAATGCTCCTGCAAACATTTTATGATAGCGGATGTTGAGCCTTTGCTTAGGATATCTGTTTTTGCTGTCGCTTTCCGCATCCTTATTAAGTCCTTTAAATGTATAGAACAGGTCTATCTCCTGCTCCATAGCCTTAATGGCGTTTTCAAGCTTTTCTGCTCCACCGTTGCCTATTCCTTCATATATCTGTGTAGCCGGAACCGAATACATCATATTGTTCATAACTATTTCGGTATAGTCTGCTATACAGCTTTCTCCGTATGCAACGCTGCCATGGTCTGCATTGTGCTTGTCTTTGATTGTAGGAACATACTCATTAAGCTCTGCCATATAATTTTGTATTGCATGAGTACGTTCTTGTCCCTCTTTACCTGCTACATTGAGCACAGGTATTTTTTCGCCGCCGCTTACTCTCACGCTGTACTCACGGGTATTAGCGCCTCCGCTCCACTCTACATACAGTGCGCCGCCATTCTCGGTCTCTCCTGAGGTGGCAATGTAAGGGATCTGTATTTCATTTCTGCCTATTTTGAGATTTCCGCAGTTTTGATACCATTTTGTTGACTCGCCGTGATTTTGTGTGGCTATAAGGTTGACGTCTGTTCTTGTTCCTTCAGCTTCATAGGGGCTTCCAAGATAAACAACTAACTTCTCCCCTGCCTTAGCTACAACACCCAGAGGCTGGAAGTTTGTAAGACTCATTGCAAAGTCAATGTTTCCGTCAGCTTTTGGAGTAATTCCCGTATCTACTATAACTATGTCTTCAAGTGCCTGTGTATTAAGAAGCTCTCTTGCATATTCAAGCTCTCTCTTTAAAATGTCATAATCGGGATGAAGCTCTCCGCAGGCAGGGTCAGGCTCTTCAAGCTCATCTTCAAGCTTTTTAATATCATCTTCGCCTACTTCGCTTCTGAGCTTAAGATGCATATTGTCTTCATAAAGAGCATCTATTCTGTCTGCAATATCATCATAATTATAGAACTTCATTTCAGAAACGGATGCCAGACGATTATTGCCGCCCACAGCTATACAAAGCTGGAAGGTATTTGAGGTTATAGGCTCGTCAACCGTTACCGAATAATATATGCCGCCCGCTTTATCCATTCTTCTTGAAAGAGAAGCCTTTGGCGCTTTTACCATTTCTCCTGTCGCAGAATCTTTATAGCGTATGGTTGCATCGGTATAATAATAAGGCTGGCTTGCGCTGGGCGCAAAGCAAATTGTATCTATTTTATATTCACGGTCAAGTGTAACTATAGGAAGGGCATAGTTGGTGTAATGATAGCCCGTGTCCCAGTCGTCCTCAACAGCATAAGTTGCCTGAGAATTATCTACAACAATGTAGTTTTCTCCCACATACGAATAAAGACCGTTAGGAAGCTCCTCAGAAACAACATGATTTGTCAGCTGTCCTACGCCGTTTGAAGTATTTATAAGCATATATTCAGGCATTACAACACCCTGAGATGCAAGGACCTTAGCTGTATTTACAGGTGAATTGTTACTCATGCCAAATTCATTATGGCCTACAATATATATCTCATATGTGGCTTCTGGCACAAGATTAGGTATGAGATAGCTGTTTGTAGTGAGGTCAGGCACTTCGATATAGTTATCTGCGCCCTGTTGACGATAGAACAGAGAATATTTCTGAGTATCTCTCATGTTCTTCCATGTTACTTTTATAGACTCTGTAAGTCCCGTTGCATTTATGCCTTCAGGCACAGGCGGAACTCCATTGGGTTTCAATATAACAACGTAAGGCTCGGAATAAGGACTCTTCCAATCTCCGCTTACAGAGCGTACCTTAACGGTATAAGGCACATAGGTTGAAAGGTCGGCTCCTGCGAGATCTATAACAGAGGCTTTATTTGTCTTTGTATTTATCTTAGCCTCACTGCCGTTAGAGCTTACAGAAACCTCATATCCGTCAACATTTGTCTGATTATCCCACGTTATATCAAAAGCGGGATATAAGCCCCAAGCAGTCTGAGTCCAGCCGCTTATGGTGGGAATATTAAGCTCCGGCTCGCCTATACGGCTTTCCATATTGTTAAGGAACTCAACCTTGGCAATATCAACAAGCTTTGTGCTGGAGCCTGTTACCTTTATAGTTACCTTCTTAATGGCTATCTTGCTGCCTATGTCAATAACTATAGTACCGTCGCTTTCCGTTTTAGCCTTCTGACTTCCGGCGATAGGCTTTATACTATTTAACGAAGCTGCACCGGCGATAAGGCTTAGGCCTCCTGAATAAGCCCTTATAACGGACGAATCGCCTATGGTATAGTCATAAGTATTGCCATCCTCGTCCTCTACAGTGACCGTGCCCCTTTCAATAAGGTTTGCAGAGCCTGACGGTGGTCTGATAACAATTCCGTCTATTTTCTGCTCCTCGGGAAGAGCTGCATCAGGGTCAAGGTCTGTTGGGTCGGAAATATTAAGTGCAATCTCTACGGGGTTTTCCTCAGAAATAGCCCCACTGTTTGCAGGAGCAAGCTGTACAACAGCATCAAGGCTGCCCATAATGTCTTCAATATTACCTATTACTTCTGTGCCTTCTATAGCTTCTATAGCCACATTTTCAGCGGAAACAAGGCTAAGAGGTGTTGCCTTTACAGATTTTCCGTAGTTAAGGGATATATAAGCCAAATCGGCAATATTTACTAATTTATCATTGTTAAGATCAAGAGTGAGATCGTTGCTGCCGGCTTCAATGGCCTGCATAAGTATCCCGGCATCTGCCTCGTCGACCACTCCGCTGCCGTCAACATCGCCTATGGGAATAACACCGTAAACATCCGAGCCTATAATGGTATTTTTCTCCTTACTGTTGTTAAGCTCTATCTGTGTAGTGCTTCCCTTTTGAATATCAATTTGCTGATCGTATACTGCATAGCCCTCAGCAGTCACCGAAAGATCATATTTGCCTACGGGTATGTTCTTTAAAATTCCCGAAGCAAGTGTGCCCTTTTCATTACTGATGAGTTCCATGCTCTGAGTGTTGCTGCTGTTATCTGCCGATGTAAGTTTAGCCGCAAAAGCATCTCCCGGCGCAGGCAGATCAAGATCAATATCAAGCTCAAAGCTGCCAACTTCGGAAATACTTATAGGCATTATGCCATATCCTGCAGAAACAACAGATGTGAAAGCGTTCTGTGACAAAAATGCAGTCGCAAGCGCTATGGCGAGTGCCTTTTTGCCAACTTTTAGATTACTTTTCATTTCCCTCGCTCCTTTCAAGGGGGGAACCCTTAATAAAAAATTTTATATAGATTTATTATAGCATTTTTTGACAAAATTGTATATAGGTATTCAAAAATTTCTTTAAAATTTACGATAATGTAATATTTGTAATATTGCCATAAGCGTAACTCTGCTCAGACCGCTTGGCGGTCTGAACAGAGTTACGCTGCGGGGGCGGACGGGGCGTGGGAAGCGGAAGGGGCGACTTCGCGCCCCTTCCGCTTCCCACGCCCCGTCCGCCCCCGCAGCTACGCAGTCTGGTCAGCTTGATTTTGAGGCTGCCACTCCTTGTTTAAAGGTATTGTATTTTAAGCCCGGTTATGATAAAATATCAAAAAAACACGGGAGGAAGCCCATGAGAAGAGTAATAACAGACTTTAGCGAAGACGTCATCAAAACAGCCCTCACAGAAAACGGCGAACTTATAGAATTAATAGCTACCCTAAGAAACCAATCCTTTAAAATAGGCAATATATATGCAGGAAAGGTCAAGCGCATACTTAAAAGCGGCTTTTCATTCATAGATATAGGAGATGATAAAAACGCTTTTTTATATTTTACGGATAAAAAAGAAGCAGCTCTCTTTAAAAACGGAAAATTAAGCCTGAAGGAAGGCGACGATATTATCGTACAGATAACAAGAGAAGCTATAAACGACAAGGGTGCCGCTGTAACCACCGCTCTTTCTTTAAGCGGAGACTACTCAGTATTAATGGTTGGAAGCGGTGAAATAAGAATATCACGCAAAATTGCCGATCCTGACTCTCGTGCAGGTCTTAAGCAAGCCGCCGAGGCAGTCGGTATGTCCCAATTTGACATAATTGTCAGAACAAAAGCGGAAACGGTTTCTTCTGAGCTTATAAGTGCAGAGCTTAATACTCTTAAAAATAGACTTGAAAATATTTGCAGAGCCGGCAAATATATAAAGACTCCTGCCCTGCTCTACTCCGCAGACAACGAAGCAATGGCAGCAATAAAGTCTTTTATCAGAGAAAATGACTTTGAAATAGTTGTAAATAATGAAGATGAATACTTTAAATATATAGATACTGAAAAAATAACCAAGCCAATATGCTTGCCTACCCAGTCGCCTATATTCAGAGAATACTTTTTAGAGGACAAAATAAAAAAAGTGCTATATCCGAAGGTCTGGCTAAAAAGCGGCGGCTGGATAATGATAGAAACCACAGAGGCTATGGTTGTGGTGGATGTTAATACAGGGAAGTTTAATTTGAAAAATCACGAGGACAATGTATTTAAAACCAACAAAGAGGCAGCCGTTGAAATTATGCGGCAGCTTCGTTTGAGAAATTTATCGGGTATAATAATAATTGACTTTGTAAATATGAATAACCCCGAATATAATAAAGAGATATTAAGCATTTTAAATGAGGAAGCAAAAAAAGACAGAATTTCAGTGTCAATAGTCGGTATGACTAATTTGGGACTTATAGAGCTTACAAGAAAGAAAACCGGGCTGCCTATAGCAGATCGTCTTTTAAAAACCTGCCCTCAATGTATGGGCACGGGAAAAGTTTTGGGTTAGCTCACAAAAAACGCTGTTTGGCTCTGCCAAACAGCGTTTTTTGTGCCCTCGCGGGCGGACCGGGTCAGGGGGAAAAGGGGCGGCTTTGCCGCCCCTTTTCCCCCTGACCCGGTCCGCCCGCGAGGGCACGCCCCGCCCAGCCCCAACAAGCCCCGCCCGAAACGCCTTTAGGCGTTTCGGGCGGGGCTTGTTGGGGCTGGGCGGGGCGGCGAGGGGCGAAAAGCAGCGGCTCCTACGTCGCCGCTGCTTTTCGCCCCTCGCTTAAGCCGCTGTGGTTACCCGGCTTTATAATACCTTTTCTAAAAATGATTTTGTTCTTTCATTCTGCGGATCTCCAAAAATCTGTTCGGGCGTGCCCTGTTCTACAATATAGCCGCCGTCCAAAAACAGCACTCTGTCAGCAACCTCTCTGGCAAAGCCCATTTCATGAGTTACTACGACCATAGTCATACCCTCTTTTGCAAGCTCCTTCATAACGTCAAGCACCTCTCCTACCATTTCAGGATCCAGCGCTGAGGTGGGCTCGTCAAAAAGCATAACATCAGGACCCATGCAAAGGGCTCTTGCTATAGCCACTCTCTGCTGCTGTCCGCCGGAAAGCTGAGCAGGAAACTGATCTCTTTTATCTGCAAGACCCACTCTTGCCAAAAGCTCCATGCCCTTCTTTTCAGCCTGCTCTTTAGTCATTTTCTTTCTGTCAACAGGCGCAAGCATAATATTTTTTATGACTGATAAATGCGGAAAAAGATTAAACTGCTGAAAAACCATTCCTATGTTCTCTCTTGCCTTGTTTATGTCTGTTTTTTTATCGGTAAGCCTTTGTCCATCAACAGTCACTTTGCCTTCTGTAGGATGCTCAAGACAGTTTATACATCTTAAAAGCGTGCTCTTTCCCGATCCGGAAGGACCTATAAGGCATACAACTTCTCCTTCTTCCACATTAAGGTCTATTCCTTTTAAAACCTCTAACTTGCCAAATTTCTTTACAAGTCCATTAATTTCTATTTTTGCCAACGGAAAGCCTCCTCTCTATAAGTTGAGAAATCTTTGATAACGTATAGCATATAACAAAATATACAAGACCAACAAGTATCCATACAAAAAATGACTTATATGTTCTGGCAATTACCTGCTTAGCCTGCATTACAATATCCATAAGACCTATAACAGAAATGATCGACGTATCTTTAAGAGTTATAATAAACTGATTTACAACTGAAGGTATTACTATTCTGAATGCCTGTGGGAGTATTACCTTGCCCATTGTGCTTGAATATGGCATACCAAGGCTTCTTGCCGCCTCAGTCTGACCAATGTTTACAGCCTGTATGCCGCCTCTGAATATTTCCGAAAGATAAGCGCCTGCATTCATACTCAGAGAAATAACACCTGCCGTATATGCCGTCATTCTTATTCCCAAAAACTGAGTCAGACCAAAATATATGAAAAATACCTGTACTAATATAGGCGTTCCTCTGATTATGGCAATATATATGTTGGATATAAATTTTAAATACTTTGTCATACCGAGCAAACAGGAAATAAGACCCAATAAAACTGCCAACGGAAGAACTACTACGGTAAGCTCAAGGGTAATAACCGCACCTTTTAACAGCAATGGCATTGTCTGCTGAAATATATCATAAAATGTCATTATTCATTCCCCTATTCTTATCTTAAAAAACGCTCCCGATCAATCAAACCTTATCGTCTGATTAATCGAAAGCGTTAAATTTAATTCAACTTATTTTATAATAAAACAATTTCCATTATTCAGAGATATATGTGTCTAAAATTTCCTGATATGTTCCGTTATCCTTAATATTCTGAAGACCTGCGTTGAACATTTCAAGAAGTTCGGCATTTTCTCCCTTATGAACAGCAAAGCCATAGCTTGAGCCCTGTTCCTTATCTGTTACTGTCTTAAGTCCAAGACCCTGATTGATGGCATAGCCAAGTACAGGATAGTCTTCAAAACAAGCAACAGAATTACCTGCAATAACATCTTCATACATCATTGAAGAGTCTGTAAATGTAACCATTTCAAAGCCGTACTGATCTGCAATAGACTCTGCAAAGTCAGCGCCTTCTGTACCCTGCTTAACAGCAACCTTCTGACCTTCAAGGTCTTCATAGCCTGTGATGTCCGAGTCAGCTGCAACACCCATCATAACGCCTGAGTCGAAGTAAGGCTCTGAGAAGTCAAAGCTTTCTTTTCTTGCATCTGTAATTGACATACCTGCAATAACACCGTCAACCTGTTCTGACTCAAGTGCCTGTACAGCTGCATCAAAACCAAGTACGTTTACTTCATACTTAAATCCCTGATCCTCAGCTACAGCAGCAAGTATATCCATATCAATACCTACCTGGTCGCCGTTTTCATCCTGGAATTCAAATGGAGCGAATGTTGTATCAGTACCGATTACATAAACCTTGTCGCTTCCGCCGTCTTCTGTGGCTGCAGCCTCGCTGTCGCCGGATACTGCATCACTGTCACTGCTTGTTGAACATGCTGCAAGACTGAATGTCATAGCGCCTATCATAAGTGCGCATAAAAATTTTTTCATTTTAAAATCTCCTCCTTTGGTATATATAAGTATATAAACAATTCCCTATTATTTTAACATATAAAACGGTTTATTTCAATCACTAAATTATTAAATTTTTATAAAATGTTAAATATCATAGTCTTTTTCTTCTTTCCTGAACCTCACAAGCTCCTTTATAAAATATGTAACGAAATCCAACTCGTTATCAGTAAGATTTTTCAGCAGAGTTTCAACCGCAGCGAGCTTTTTTTCTTCAGAAGTACGATCAACGGTTTCACATATTCCAAGTACATCCCTTTTTATAAGCTCATCAACAGTAATAGAGAAAAAATCGGCTATATTACAGAGGTTTTTAATGGTCGTACCTCTATTTCCCCTCTCTATAAGCCCTAAGGCGCTGGGTGAAATATCCAAAAAATAAGAAAGATCCTCAAGAGTAAAATTTCTGAGCAGTCTTTCATACCTTATATTAGCACCTATAATTTTATTATAGTCAACATCGCGCCCTGCACGGTCAAGCTTTTCACCCATTACAAACATGCCCCCATAAAAACTATATTTTATATATTTTATCATATATGTTCAAATTTTTCAAGCCCATCTGCGACCCTATATATAAGCAAAAAAAGACCGAGGGAAAAACCCTCGGTCTGAATTATTTTTTTTGCAATTATTTTGCTGCAAGTTCCTTATATTTACCAAGTCTTCTCTTAGCATCAGCTTCGCACTGTTCAAAGAGTTCTGCTGCGGTATCCGGGAACTGGCGTGCAAGTGAGTTATAACGTACTTCACTCTTGATGAAATCCTGGAATGATTCTGTAGGTTCTTTAGAATCAAGTGAGAACGGATTTTTGCCTTCAGCTTCAAGAGCAGGGTTATAACGATAGTTCTGCCAATATCCACATTCAACGGCTCTCTTAGCTTCCTTCTGTGAGAAGTTCATCTTGATACCGTGGTTGATACATGGAGCATAACCGATGATAAGTGAAGGTCCTTTATAGCTTTCAGCCTCTACGATAGCCTTGATAAGCTGGTTCTTGTCATAGCCCATATTTACCTGTGCTACATATACATAGCCATAGCTCATAGCCATCATACCAAGGTCCTTCTTACGGATCTTCTTACCTGATGCAGCAAACTTAGCAATAGCTGATCTTGGTGTTGACTTAGAAGCCTGACCACCTGTGTTTGAATATACTTCTGTATCGAATACGAATACGTTTACGTCTTCGCCTGATGCAAGTACATGGTCAAGTCCGCCGTAGCCGATATCATAAGCCCAGCCGTCGCCGCCGAAGATCCACTGGCTCTTCTTAACGAGATGATCCTTAGCTGCAAGAATTTCGTCAGCAATAGCCTTAGCATCGCCGCTTACAGTGCCAAGAGCCTCAACAAGAGCTGCTGATGTAGCCTTAGAAGCTTCGCCGTCGTTCATTGAGTCGATCCAAGCTGCGCAAGCTGCCTTTACAGCATCGCTTACATTAGCTTCCATAAGAGCTTCAGCCTTCATCTTAACAAGCTCTCTCTGCTGCTTAACTGATGTATACATACCAAGACCGAATTCTGCGTTGTCCTCGAAGAGTGAGTTACACCAAGCAGGACCCTGTCCCTTGTCGTTTGTTGTATAAGGTGTTGAAGGTGCTGAGCCGCCCCAGATTGATGAACAGCCTGTAGCGTTTGCAATGTACATTCTGTCACCGTAAAGCTGAGTGATGAGCTTAGCATATGGTGTCTCGCCGCAGCCTGCGCATGCGCCTGAGAATTCAAATAATGGCTTTTCAAACTGGCTGCCCTTAACTGTATTCTTATTCATAGGATTCTTCTTTGTAGGAAGAGCTGCAAGATAATCCCATACAGGTATCTCACCATGCTGAGAATCGATAGGAGCCATTGAAAGAGCGCTTTCCTTAGCAGGACAAATGTCAGCACAGTTTCCGCAGCCTGAGCAGTCAAGTACGTCAACCTGAATCTTGAACTTAAGACCCTTAGCGCCAACAGCATCCTTAACAGCGATAGGTGAAGGAGCAGCAGCTACTTCCTCGTCTGTAAGAAGGAACGGTCTTATTGCAGCGTGTGGACATACATATGAACACTGGTTGCACTGTATACACTTGTCGATATCCCATACAGGAACGTCTATAGCAATACCGCGCTTTTCATAAGCAGCAGTACCGGGTTCAAATGAACCGTCTTCGATGCCTGCGAATGCAGAAACAGGAAGTAAGTCACCCTTCTGAGCATTCATAGGATCTACTATGTTCTTTATAAATGCAGGTCTTTCAGCTACAGCAGCGGCCTCGTCGTCAGCAGCGTTTGCCCAGCTTGCGGGAACTTCTACCTTCTTAACCTTTGCTATACCTGCATCTACTGCCTGATAGTTCATATTAACGATAGCGTCACCCTTACGTCCGTAGGTCTTCTTGATAGCCTGCTTCATAAAGTCAACAGCATCGTCAATAGGAATAATGTTTGCGATCTTGAAGAACGCAGCCTGTAATACAGCATTGAACTTGCTTCCGAGACCAAGCTCTTTACCTATATCTACGGCATCAATAATATAGAAATTGATATTCTTCTTAGCTAAAGCTCTCTTAACATCTGCGGGAAGATTAGCATCAAGCTCGTCCTCTGACCAGATTGTGTTAAGAAGGAAGCTTCCGCCTTCCTTAATGTCAGAAACTACGTCATATTTTGTAAGGTATGACTGCTGATGACATGCTACGAAGTCAGCAGTTGTTACAAGATATGGGCTTCTGATAGGATCTTTACCAAAACGAAGGTGAGATACAGTGATACCGCCGGACTTCTTTGAGTCATATGAGAAGTAAGCCTGAGCGTACATGTCTGTATGGTCGCCTATGATCTTGATAGAGTTCTTGTTAGCACCTACAGTACCGTCAGAACCAAGACCCCAGAATTTACATGAAGTTGTATGCTCGCCGGTAACGTCAACTTCCGGACCTGCATCTAATGAAAGATTTGTTACGTCGTCCTTGATTGCGATTGTGAACGGATTTTTCGGCTTGTCAGCATCAAGGTTTTCATATACGGAAATGATATGAGCAGGAGTAGTATCCTTAGAACCAAGACCGTAACGTCCGCCAACGATCTCTCTTGTGTCACCCTTCTGGAAGAAGGCTGTACATACGTCTAAGTAAAGAGGTTCGCCCTGTGCGCCGGGTTCTTTTGTTCTGTCAAGAACAGCGATCTTCTTAGCTGTCTTAGGTATAGCAGCAATAAATTTGTCTGCTACGAACGGTCTGTAAAGGTGTACGTTTACAAGACCTACCTTTTCGCCCTTAGCTGTTAAGTAGTCAATAGTCTCTTCGATACAGTCGCATACAGAGCCCATAGCTACGATAACCTTTTCAGCATCGGGTGCGCCGTAATAGTTGTAAAGCTGATAATCTCTGCCTGTAAGCTTAGAGATCTCTGCCATATATTCCTCAACTATTGCAGGAACATTGTCATAATATGGGTTACAAGCTTCACGAGCCTGGAAGAAGATATCCGGGTTCTGTGCTGTACCTCTTGTTACAGGATGTTCAGGATTGAGCGCATGATCCTTAAAGGCTTTAACTGCGTCCCAGTCAACGATCTTAGCAAGGTCGTCATAGTCAAGAAGTTCGATCTTCTGAATTTCATGAGATGTTCTGAAGCCATCGAAGAAATGAAGGAAAGGAACCTTTCCCTTAATAGCTGAAAGATGAGCTACTGCTCCAAGATCCATAACCTGCTGAACGCTTGATGAAGCAAGCATAGCAAAACCTGTAGCACGGCATGCCATAACGTCGGAGTGGTCACCGAAGATATTAAGTGCATGAGAAGCTACGCATCTTGCTGAAACGTGGATTACGCAGGGAAGAAGCTCACCGGCGATCTTATACATATCAGGGATCATGAGAAGAAGACCCTGTGAAGCTGTATAGGTAGTTGTAAGAGCACCTGTGGAAAGTGAACCGTGAACAGCGCCTGCTGCGCCTGCTTCTGACTGCATTTCCACAACCTTAACAGTCTGACCGAAAAGATTCTTCTTACCTCTGGCAGCATCCTCGTCTACGTGCTCAGCCATAGGTGATGAAGGAGTAATAGGAAAGATACCGGCAACTTCCGTAAAAGCATACGAAATTTCGGCAGCAGCCTGGTTACCGTCCATTGTTTGCATTCTAGGCATTTTTAAAGTCCCCCTTATTTTTTTATTTGGCTTTCGCCATTGATTTGGCTATTATGCCATTAGTGAGATATATTGTTTATTCCCACACGCAAAAAGAGCGCAAGAATAAAATACCCTTAAAATAATTATAACACAATATTTAAAATAGTAAATAAAAACTTCAAATTTTTTTCAAAAAAATTAAAATTTTACTGTATAAAGCTCTAATTCCAACCAAAGTGCTAAGGTTATTTTGTTAAAAATCAACAAAAATCAGGCTCTGTTTTTGTATATCAAATATAAAGCATGATTTTCAGGCAAAGCCTATTATATATCCGCCGAAACAAAAAATCAATCGGTAAATATATCAATATAAGCATAAGGCTTGTCCCGACAAAAATACTCTCCGCCCTAAGGGACGTAAGCCGTAAATTCAGGGCGGATAATATAAAATTTATAATTTTTTACGTATAGGCGCACTGCCGGGCAGGGCGTGGAGATATTTGGCTTTGGTCGCCATGCCTCCCCTTATGTGGCGCTCGGATTTGTTTATTTCAAGAACCTTTCTCGCCTCTTTAGCAAGGGCAGGGTCTATTTTTTGCAATCTTTCGGTAATATCCTTATGAACGGTGCTTTTGGATATGCCAAACCTTTTGGCAGTCTCTCTCACTGTGGCATTGCTTCGCACAATATACCTTGCGACCTCCTCCGCTCGTCTTTCAATATATTCCTTCACTACTTATCCTCCATATAAATAAGCCTAACTATTTATATGAAGTAAAAATTGCTATTATGAAAAAATTTCCGAAGGGTCAGCCCATATTTCAAGCCCCGACTCTGCCGCCTCTATCATTTTAAGGGCAGTGAAGCTGTCGGTGAGGGCATCCTTTACGCTGTAAATTTCCTCACCCGTTTTTATATATTTTTTCATACCCATAAGCATTTTGGCAATAGCTGTTTCGTCCTCGGGCATAAGGGCAGAAAACTCATTTTTGTAAAGCTCTCTGCCCTTAAAGCATATGCTGCTTACGCCGCCATTTTCCTCGGTTATCTCAAGGCTGTCACGGTGGGGCAAAAAGTCCCTGTCAAGGTAAATATATGTACGGTTGGTACATTCGCCCTTTACCCCCTGTATGTTTATATATCTGTCTCTTATAAAAGAACGGTATTGCACGGAACAAAAGTCATAAAAGCCGCATTTTTTGCCATAATCAAGAGTGAGCCTTGTTCTGCCCTTATCTGCCGTTCTTCCGTCATAAAATTTCTCATAGCGGCTCATGGTCTCCACTACGGGAAAAATATGCTCCCTGCCGTATATCTTAAAAGGTTCTTGATTTATTCTGAGAACTTTTCGTATAATACTTACCCCATGGTAGTCGTGTATTGCGCTAAGGGTAATATTGTAAGGCTCTCCCATAATGTTTTCCCCAAGCAGGGCAAGCATAGCCGAATAAGTGGGGTAGAGATGATATTGCTCTGCCGTCTGAATAAGCGCCCCGTCCTTATGAAGCTGCCATATATGCCTTATTTCATCAACGCTCGACCCCAAAGGCGTTTCGCACAAAACGGGAATACCCCTGTCAAGCCATTCCTCCGCCACCTTGAATATATCGCCCTTACTTACTGCAATAACGGCAAAATCAGGCTTGCAGGCAATACACTCCTCAATAGATGTAGTAGTATGCGCCCCTGTTTCTTTAAATACCTTATCTGCCTTTTCACGGCTGCGGCAATACAGGGCGCAAAGCTCAAAGTCTTCAGGCAAGGCGGCGGCTATACGCGCATAAAACATAGCCCTCCAGCCCGAGCCAATAACTATATATCTTATTTTACTCATAAAAACCTCCCCATAAAGCTCACCAGAATAGGTATAGTCACCACAGAAAGAGCCGTTGTTACAACAATATTTTTAATAATAATTTCAGGCTCTGCCTTGCAGTCGTTTGCCACCATAAGCACCAGCGCCGCCACAGGCATACCGTTACTCACGGTGATAATTCCCGTATACATAGGCGGCACATTAAGCAGTCTGCATACCCCAAATGAAATAACAGGCAGTATGATAAGCCTGATTAAAGAGAATTTATAGCTGTTTATATCCGTAAGAGACTTTTTAAGAGGATAAAGCGCCAAGGTAGACCCAAGCACAAGCATAGACAGGGGCGAGGTGGTGTTGCCCACCATATAGATAGTTTCATAAACGATCCCCTGAGACCTTATTCCCGACACATAAATTATAAATGCCAAGACTGTCATCACAAGCCCGGGGGTAAAAAGCTTCTTAAAGGTAAGCCCCTCTCCCTTTTCCCCTGAAAGCAGAGAAAATCGCCCTACGGCATAGGTGTATATGTATATGTTGAAGGCAAAATTTATCATAGAAGCATAAAACACAGCCTCCGTGCCAAAAAGCATCTGAAATACGGGATATCCCATAAAGGCATTGTTTGAGAAAACAAGCATACACTCATATATGGGTCGGCTGTCTTTAGGAAAGCGGAACAAAAACGCCATCAGCCGCCCGAAAAATATAAAGGCAGTGTACATAATAAAGCCCGCTCCCACAAGCAGCACAACGCTGCCCCTATTTTCAGCCGAAGAGCTAAGCGCAGCCGACACCACAAGCAAGGGCGCCGTCACCTTTGCCACCAACCCCGAAAGCTTCTTGCCCGTATGCTCGTCAAGTATGCCCACCTTGTTGAGTACAAAGCCCAATATAAGTATGGAAAACAGCTTTACCATTATTCCCAAAACAACTCCGCCGCTCATTTAACTTCCTCCTGTTTTGCCCTCTCCAAAAGAAGCTCGTCATAAAGCTTGCCGTCTATAGGCAAACTGACCCTCTTGCCAAGCCAAGCCGACATATATGCTCCATTGGTGAGCATAAGTGTATTAAGTCCGTCAATGCCCCCTGCTATAAGCTCCTTGTCATACAAAACGGCATCTCTGAAATTTTCAAGCATTTCAATATAAGGCTCTTTAGCCTCCTCACAGACGATTTTTTCCCTTTTGATCTCTATTCCCTCACGGCTGAAGGTCGGGGCAGTTTTGCCGTATTCCCCTGAGTCTGCGTGGTTCTCCACTGTTATAACATCTCCCGACAAGGTTATTTTGCCCTTTGAGCCTGTTACGGCAAGCTCCTCCTTTACGGGCGCTTCTCCCGTTGTCAATATAAATATGCCGCTTACGTTGTTTTTATAGTCCATAACGATCGTCACTTCATCGTCCACCGTAAAATCGTTGTATTTGCCAAACTTCACATCTGCAAATATGCTTTCGGGCATACCGAAAAGCCACTGCCAATAGTCTAATATGTGCTGACCCTGATTTATAAGAGCGCCGCCGCCCTCCCCCGTCCAGCTGCTGCGCCAGCTGCCCGAGTCGTGGTAAGCCTTTGTTCTGAAGTAAATGGTATTTTCAAGTATTATCCTCTTAACATCACCTATTCTGCCGCTTAAAAGGAGCTCCTTGAGTTTTTTAAGCACGGGATAAGTCCTGTTGTGAAACATCATACCGTATTTTTTGCCGGAAGCCCGGGCAGCCTTTAGCATTTTTTCAGCATCCGTCACGCTTATGCCCGCAGGCTTGTCGCACATAACGTGCTTGCCCGCTTCAAAAGCCTTAATGGCTATCTCAGGATGCGCCCTGTGAGGCGTAACGATGAGCACGGCATCAAACAGAGCCCCATTTTCAAAAAGCTCATCAACGCTTGCAAACGCCTTGCACTTTGTATTTTCGGCTATCCAATTTCTGTTGGCTTCACTTCTTGCCACGGCTGCGGCAAGCTCAAGCCCCTCTATGCCCTTCTCCAGCATTTCGGCATATCTTTTGCCCATTGTGCCAACACCGATAAGAGCTAATCTTACACTGTTTTTCATATAAAAAACCCCTTTCCTTATAAGTCCCCCACCGTTTTTTATATTATAACACATTATATTACCCACTTCAACAAAATGCAATTATTGACGAAAAAGGCAATAAAATATATAATTAAATAAATATTACCAAAAAGGAGTAAAAGATGAAGCTTATAACCTATAAATATAAAAATAAAGAAGCCATCGGCGCACTTTCTGCCGACGGAAAATATGTATATACCATATCAGAAAGTAAGTCTATGAATGACTTTGTTTCCACAACATCACAAGCCGACATAAAAAGGCTTGAAAAGGAGCTTTTCACCTCGGATAATGTCATAAGCTATGACGAGGTAACAAAGTGTTCTCCCATACCCACCCCAAAGCAGGACATAATCTGTCTTGGCGTAAATTATATGGCACACGCCGAAGAATCAGCCAGATATAAAAAGGAGCTTTTTGACGGAAAGCGTGAATATGCCGTTTATTTTTCAAAAAGAGTGAACGAGGCTGTCCCCGACGGCGGAGTAATTCACCTCAACGACAAAATAACAAACAGTCTTGACTATGAGGCAGAGCTTGCCGTAATTTTAGGTAAGGATGCAAGAAATGTAAAGGCAGAGGATGCGGAAGACTACATTTTCGGCTACACCATACTAAACGACATAAGCGCAAGAGACATACAAACACGCCATAAGCAGTGGTATATGGGAAAGAGCCTTGCAGACTTCTGCCCCATGGGCCCTTGGATAGTCACCAAAAACGAGCTTGGCAAAGCCCCGGTTCTTAAAATTACCTCAAAGGTAAACGGAGAGCTAAGACAAAACAGCTCTACCGACCTTATTATATTTAAACCCGACTATGTAATAGAGGAGCTTTCAAGCTACACCACTCTTAAGGCAGGCACAATAATATCAATGGGCACTCCCTCGGGTGTAGGCATGGGCTTTACACCGCCAAAATTTTTAAAAAGCGGCGATGTGGTAGAATGTGAAATAGAAAAAATAGGCAAACTCAAAAATATAATTAAGTAAAACGGTGGTTTAAAATGAAAAGACCTATGGTAATATTTTTGGCATTTCTCATATTCGGCATAATATGGGGCGGACTTAACTTAGACCCCGCTTGGTTTATAATAATATCCGCCTCAGCTCTTGCTGCGGGCATAATATTTTCCCTTTTCTTTAAAATGAAGGGGCTTGTTTTGCTGTCTGTATTTTTCATTCTCGGCTTTGTGCTGTCTTATTATAAGACTCACCCAATGAATTACATATGCGACGGCATAGCCGAGAGCAAAATAAACTGCACCTTTACAGGTGACGTAACGGACGTAAACCTTAAATACATAACAGTAAAAGCCGACGATTTTGGCGTATACGGCAAAACAGACCGCAAAGTAAAAATAATATGCTATACAAATGAGAGCTTTTCCATAGGCGACACACTGCAAATACACGGCAGGCTCAACACCCTGTCGCCAAAATACAATCCTTCCGACTTTGATGAAATGCAATACTACGGCTGCAAGGGCATACGCTATAAGGTGTTTGAGCCTAATATAAGCCTTATAAAACACAACAACACATTTTTCTATTATATGTATAAGCTCAGAAAAAGCATAGAAAACTCGTTAGACTCTATGTACAATGCCGAAAATGCAGGCATACTAAAAGCAATGCTTTTAGGCAATAAGGAGTATCTCACAGACGATATAAAAACACTTTATAAAAACGCAGGTATTTACCATATACTTGCAATATCGGGCTTACACATATCTCTAATAGCCGCTGCTCTTATGCTGATTTTCAGAAAACGCAGCCAAAGCATAATTATAATATGCCTGCTGTTTGCCTATAGCTTATTTACAGGTCTTAGTCCTTCCGCCGTAAGAGCCGCCCTTATGATGAGCATACTTATAATAGGCAGACTTTTAGGTCGGCGCTATGACATATTGTCGTCAATATGCTTTTCGGCGTTTATACTGCTGATTTTTAATCCTATGTATATTAGCGACTGCAGCTTTTTATACTCCTACGGCTCCGTAATAGGCATAGCCCTATTTGCCAAACCATTTAGTGATCTGTTTAATAAAATACCCGGCAAATCACGTATAAAAACCTACATAGCGATATCTGTAGGCACAAGCCTTTCGGCAGTCATAATCACTAAAATAATGAATATGTGGTTTTTCTACTCATTTACGGTGTACGACTGCATAACAAATCTATTTGTGATACCAACAGTATTTATAGCAATATTCTGCGGCGTATTTTCCATTTTGTTCTACGCCTTAGGCATAAAGCTATATCTCATATTTACATTCGGTGCAAACCTCGTGCTTTCGTATTATAAATTGATAGCAAGCATAGTATTAAAAATACCCTTCGGCGTAATAACCACAGGCAAACCCACCTTCGCCTTTGCCGCACTTTACATAATGGCAATTATAGCCTTGGGTCTTGCACTTTACAATAAAAGAAAATCTGTTGCCCTGCTTTCACTTGCTCTGTTTTCCTTAGGCATAATATTAAACACACTGCCAAAGCTGTCAACAGAAATAGCCTATCTCTACGTAGGTCAAGGTGATGGCGTTATAGCAAGAGCAGGCGGAAAGATATTTGCCGTTGACGGCGGCGGAACCAAGGAAGAAATCGAAGAAGCCGATGAGGGCACATACACAATGCTTACATATCTTAACTACATAGGTGAAAACAAAATAGACTGTGCCTTTGTAAGCCACATAGACAACGATCACATGAAGGGCATATACGAGCTGATAGGTCAGACAGATATCGGTGAGATATATCTGCCCGCAGGCGACTACACCTCAGAGCTTTACACCGCATTTCTCGAAAAAGCAGAGAAATACAATGTCCCAATAACATACTTATCAAAAGGTGACAAAATAGAGTTTAACAAAAATATGTATCTTGAATGTCTCTCCCCTTCTGAAAATGCAGATGCAGAGAACGTAAACGACACAAGCATGGTAATAAAATTCTTTGACGGAAACAACTCCTTCCTTTTCACAGGCGATATTTCCGCCGAAACAGAAAAAGGACTTTTAAATGAAGATCTGAAAGCCGATGTACTCAAGGTAGCCCACCACGGTTCAAAATATTCATCATCAAAAGCCTTTCTCGCAGAGGTCTCTCCTTCGGTCGCCGTTATATCCTGCGGCAAAAATAACGTCTACGGCTTCCCCTCTGAAGAAACCGTTAATAACCTTGACTCTTTCAACATCCCCTACTATGTCACCTCAGAAACGGGTGCCGTAATAGTAAAATCAGCCAACAACAAAATAAAAGTACAACATGTCATAAAATAAAAACCAAACCGACCAACCAGCAAGGGGCGAGGCGCGCGGGGAGCAAGCGAGGCAGAGCAAAGGGCGGCGTATGCCGCCCTTTGCTCTGCCTCGCTTGCTCCCCGCGCGCCTCGCCCCTGCGGCGTCGCCCAAAATAATCGATTTTCAATCGATTTTTTGGGCGTGCGCAAATTATTTTTCGCTGCAAACCTTGCATCCGCTAACGGAATTAGGTAACCTGACCGTCCTGAAGGTCTGCTTTAAGCCATCATAAGTAAGCAGTCTGCCTGTAAGAAGCTCCCCTATTCCGGCAATATACTTTATAGCCTCCATAGCCTGAAGACAACCAATAACCCCCGGGGCAGCCCCAATAACACCAATGGGCTTAGGCTCGCCCTCTTCTTCGGGTACATCTCCGAAAATACATCTATAGCAAGGTCCTTCACCGGGCACATAGGTCATAAGCTGACCCTTAAAGCCCAATATGCCGCCATGACAAAAAGCCTTGCCGCCTCTTACACAGCCATCATTGATCATAAACTTAGATGAAAAATTGTCGGTAGCATCAATTACAAAATCATAGCCTGCTATAAGCTCGCCTATATTATTTTCATCAACTGTCATTTCGTATATATCCACCTGCACATCGGGATTAAATTCATTCAGCTTCTCCTTTGCAGAAACCACCTTATGCTTGTCTATATCCCTTGTCATATGGAGGATCTGCCTGTTAAGGTTGGTAAGCTCGACCTTGTCACGGTCGACAATGCCTATTCTGCCGACCCCCGCAGCGGCAAGATAATATGCCGCAGGAGAACCCAACCCCCCTGCGCCTATTATAAGCACACTGCCTGCAAGAAGGCGCTTCTGTCCTTCCTCGCCTAATTCATCAAGTATAATTTGTCTTGTATATCTTTTTTTCTGAATATCGCTAAGTTCCATAACAGCCTCCCAAAAATGTATTATCTTTTATTGCTGTTTTTCCATATCTTCATGCTCTCGGCCTCTTTTATAAGCTCGCTTCTAAAGTCAGGGTGAGCTATTGAAATAAGGGCTTCGGCTCTTTCCCACGTTGTTTTGCCCTTAAGACAAACCTTGCCGTATTCTGTGACAACATATTGAGTGTTGGCTCTTGTGTCGGTGACTATGCTTCCTTCGGTGAGAGTAGGTCTGATTCTGCTCTTAAGCTCTCCCGTTTTGGTTTTAAATGTGGAGGAAAGGCAAATAAAGCTCTTGCCGCCCTTTGAAAGATAAGCTCCCAAAACAAAGTCAAGCTGTCCGCCTGCGCCGCTTATGTGCTTTGTGCCAGAAGATTCTGCACTTATCTGCCCAAAAAGGTCTACATCCACAGCATTATTTATGGATATAAAATTGTCAAGCGCCGACACTGTTCTTATATCATTTGTATAATCAACAGGCGCACTCATACATTCGGGATTATTGTTTAAATAGTCATAAAGCTTCTGTGTACCTGCACCGAATGCATAAACCTGTCTGCCCTTGTCTATATTCTTCTTTGCTCCCGTTATTTTGCCTGCCTTTGCAATATCCACAAAGGCATCAACGTACATCTCGGTATGCACACCTAAGTCTTTGAGGTCTGACTCTGCTATCATAGAGCCGACAGCATTGGGCATGCCACCTATACCAAGCTGCAAGCAAGCGCCGTTTGGTATTTCTTCAACTATAAGCTTAGCAACTGTCCTGTCCACCTCTGTAGGCGCAGCGCCGCCGCCCATAATGCCTATAGCGGGGTCATCGCCCTCGACTATCATATCAACATCCTTAATATGAATACCCTCCTCAAAGCCGCCAAGACATCTTGGCATATTTTTATTTACTTCAACAATAACCACCTTGCTCTTTTCGCAAGCCGCTGCAAGGTGTGAAGCATTAGGACCAAAGTTGAAAAAGCCATGCTCGTCCATAGGTGTCACCTGTATCATACAAACATCATTTTCAACACTGTCTCTGTAATATCTGGGCAGCTCCGAATAGCGTATAGGCGCATAATAGCCAATACCCTCATTTATGAGCCTTCTGCCTATACCGCTCATGTGCCATGAATTCCACGAAAAATGCTCGGGCGCATTTTCTACATCAGCAAAGGCAGGTCTCCAAAGAAGTATGCCGCCTCTTATTTTAACATCATAAAGCTCGGGGGCTCTTGCAGCGAGGGCTTTATCTAACTTTACAGGTGTGCCCGTCGTCCAGCCGTAGTCTACCCAATCTCCGCTTTTAACTACTTTTACAGCCTCTTCGGCAGTTGTAAGCTTTGCATTGTACATCTCTTTAAACATAATTAATACCTCCGTATATGTAAATATATCTCGCCCCACCCCAAGCTCCGCCGTAAAGGCGGAGTCTTGGGGTGGGGCCGCGGGGCAGGGGCGGAGAACGGCAGGAGGAAAGAAGCCAAGAAAGCCCAAGGGCTTCCTTGGCTTCTTTCCTCCTGCCGTTCTCCGCCCCTGCCCCGCTGCCGCAGTTTGGTCAGCTCTGTCTTTTATTTTTCGGCATTTTCAGAATACCTTTTCAGCCGCTTATATACCCGTGAGTGTATCTCATCCGCAGGGCATCCCATAAGAATTTCTATGGCTTCATCTATAGTTTCAACGGCGTATATTTTAAACCTGCCTTCTCTTACACCCTCGGCAACTTCATCCTTTACCACAAGCTCCTTTATATTCTGCTTTGGTATTATAACTCCCTGAGTGCCGCTTAAACCTCTTTTTTTACAGACGTGATAAAAACCTTCTGTTTTATATGTGACTCCGCCTATAGGCTGTATTTCGCCAAATTGGTTCATACTGCCCGTTATGGCAATATCCTGCCTTATGGGAGTATCGGAAAGTCCCGAGAGTATAGCTATTACCTCAGCCGCCGAAGCGGAATCGCCGTCTATGCCGCCGTAATTCTGCTCAAAACATATCCTCGCGGAAAACGAAAGAGGGAATTTCTTGGCATATTTGCTGCCTAAATATCCGCAAATAACATTTATGCCCTTTGTATGGATGTTCCCCGAAAGTCGGCTTTCCTTCTCTATATTCACAACTCCTGCCTCTCCCATATATGTGGTGGCAGTGATACGCGAAGGTCTGCCAAATGCAGCTCCGTAGGCCTCCATAACGGAAAGTCCGTTTATCTGCCCTACTTTTGCCCCTTGGGTGTCTATAAGCATATCCCCTTCTTCATACATTTCATCAAGCTTATTTTCATAAAATGAAACTCTCTCCCAAATCTTGCCTATGGCCTTTTTTATATGGCTCTTATCCACTGCTTTTGCTCCGTCAAGCTCCGCCCAGCCGTCGGCTTCGATCAATACATCGTTAATTTTGGAGAAAACTCCCGTGAGTCTGTCTTTTCTGCCGGCTATTCTTTTTGAATATTTGATTATTTCAGCCGCCGCTGCTGCCGTAAATTCTCTTGTGTTGTTTTTACCCGGGAAGTCCTTTATATATCCCATCAGCCTGCCTATGTTTTCATCACTGCTTTTCATTTCGTAGTCAAAAAAGGCAGTTATTTTAAACAGCTTATCAACGTCATCGTCATAGGCTCTTATAAGCTCGTAATAATAGTCTGTGCACACAAGGGCTATTTTAGCACTGAATTTGACCGGTTCAGGCTTTAGGGTGGTTATGGATATGCCAGAAAACTGGAAATCCTTTAAAGACTCTATCTCGATTTCACCTGTTTTCAAGACTTTTTTAAGTGTTTCCCACACAAAAGGCGCTGTAAGCACATCATAAAGCTGAAGTATGAGTATGCCCCCGTTTGCCTTATGAAAAAGCCCCGGTATTATTTTGGTAAAATCTGTGGTATAATTGCCAAATTCGTTGTCAAACTCTACCTCGCCCACAAGCCCCGAATAGGTTGGGCTATAGCTGCATATTACCGGCACGCCCTTGGTTTTGGAATTATCAATAAAAAGATTTACCTCATATTTTCTGAGGGCTTCGCCATTGTTCTTTTTATATGCCCAAGGCATAACCGCCGTCATAAAATCCTCGCCTTCGTCGTTTTCACTTTCTGAAAAAACGTCTAAATTTGAGAGTATGTCTTCCTTAAGACACATTATATATTCCGCCGCTTTTATATTGTCGCAATATTTTTCCTGTAGGGGCGAAAAAAAGCGTCCTATGGTAAAAAGTCCTACATTGTAGTCGATCTCATAAATTTCCTGCTTTATATTGTTTTCTGCATCTCTTATGTCTTTTATATACTCGTCAGCCGACTCCATTATAAGCTCTGTTTTTTTGTTGAAATCATCTCTTTCCTCATTGCTGAGACCTTCGTATTCCTCATCGGTGAGTATCTTGCCGTCCACTATGGGCTTGAATGTAAGTCCTCCGCTTTCGTTTTTTACAGAAAAGCCCTGCTCTCTGGCTCTGTCGCTTATGCCTTTTATAGCCTCGTCCCTTTTATTCTGCATTTCCTTAAGCAGAACTTCCTTCTCGCTTTCATACTGATCGGTATTATACGCCTTAGGCAGCTCTACGGTAAGGGTGTGTATAAGCTCTGCTATCTCATTTTTAAACACAGCCCCCTGCCCCGCGGGAAACCTTAAAAGCATGGGCTGTTTGGGATTTTTAAAATTGTAAACATAGCAAAGATCATCGGGAGTCCGCTTATTTTCGCCTATCTCCTTAGCAAGGCTCTCGGTAAAATAGGTCTTGCCGCTGCCGGGGCTGCCCACTACAAATATATTATATCCGGGCTTATTTATACCCAGTCCGAATTTTATCGCCTCAACGGCTCTTTCCTGCCCTATGGCAGAAGTCTCGCCGCCGCTTTCCTGCTCTTTTGGCTCTATATCGTATAAAAGATCTTCATATTTTAGTTCTCTGACCATAGGTTTTCACCCCTCAACCAACAATTTTTTCCACATAATAAGGGCATTTTCGTGAGTATCCTCGTAATATCCCTTGCGCACTCCCTCTGTTTCAAAGCCATATTTTTCATAAAGCCCTATTGCTTTTTCGTTAGACTCTCTCACCTCAAGGGTAAGCCCTATCATTTCCTTACTGTTTGCAAGATTTATCATTTCTTCCATAAGTCTGCCGCCATAGCCCTTGCCCTGATGATCGGGAGATATGGCTATGTTTGTAATATGCCCTTCATTTATAACGTGCCACAAACCTGCATAGCCTATTATCTCGCCCTCAAGCTCGCATATAATATGGTATGAAAGCTTATTATTGTAGTCTTCTTCTATCATCTGGGGACTCCAAGGCGATGAAAAGCACTTTTGTTCTATTTCTGCCATAGCCTCTATATCGTCTTTTGTCATCTCGCGGAAGCTAAGCTCTTTGATCCTTGCTTCGCGCTCTCTTTCCGCCTGAGGCTTTCTGAGATATATAAGCTCTGCCTCGTCACCCTTTACAAGCCTGCCCTCTTTTGCAGCCTTTATAGCAAGCCCGCCTAGGCATGAAGCCCTTTGAAGCCTTGAAGATATGGGAGATATCTCAAAGCCCGCTTCTTCTATCTTCTCTCTGTATACCTCTACACCGTCACCAAAAAATACGGCATCATCGGATATTTCGCCAACCTGTGTTAAGACATCTTCTATGGGCAGACAGCCATAGTCACAAAACCTCTCAACAGAGCTGCCGTCTGAAGAATATATACTGTAATACACCCTGTCACGCCTTGCATCCATAACGGGCACAATGAGCTTATTTGACAGAAGTCCGTTATAAGCAATGGCATCAAGTGTAGGTATTTGTGCCACCGGCTTGTCAAGCGCCTTTGCAAGCCCTTTTACACATGCCATACCTATGCGCAGCCCTGTAAATGAACCGGGTCCGTTTGTAATGGCAATAATGTCTATGTCCTTCTTATCAAAATTTATCATTTTAAATAAGTTATCAACAAGGGGCATAAGTGTCTGAGAATGAGTCATTTTGCAGTTTAAAAAATACTCTCCCAAAACCTTGTCCTCATTTACAAGAGCCACGCTTGCTGCAAGTCCGCTGGAATCAAGCACCAAAACATTCATTTATCTCACCTCTATCCTTCTGTAGTCCTCTCCCTTTTCTATATCCTTAAATATTTCAATCCATACTGCGTTTTCGGGTATAGCCTCTCTTACAAGCTCCGCCCATTCTATTATGCACACGCCGTCGGAGAAGAAATATTCGTCTGCCCCTATGGCATAAAGGTCATCCTCTCCCTCAAGCCTGTAAACATCAAAATGATAAAGAGGCAGCCTGCCCTCATATTCGTTTACTATTGTAAAGGTGGGGCTTGTAATAACATCCTCAACGCCAAGCCCTTTGGCAATGCCCTTTGAAAGATAGGTTTTTCCCACTCCAAGCTCGCCGCTGATGCAATATATATCGCCCTTTTTGGCATTTTTGCCTATTTCCTCGCCTATTCGTCCCGTTTCCTCGGGGCTGAGGCTTTCTATTATTTTTTTCATTTTAAACTGATACCCTCTTTTTCAAGCAAACCCAAAAAGTGCCTGTCTATTATCTGCGCACCGCTGTAGTTAAGGTGAGCATCATCTCTGAAGTTTTCGTTTGTCACAAGATCTTCCTCTGCATTAATTATATTATAGTCAAAATAAGGAATATTGTGCTTTTCCGCAAAGTCGTTTATACAGGCGTTTATAAGGTCGTAATTTTTAATATAGCCCATTGATACAGGGGCAATGGGAGATGTCACAAAAATAAGCTGCGCTCCGTTTTCATTACAAAGGTCTGCTATTTTTTCCAGATATTTCATCTGAACATCAGAAGGCTTATAGTCCTTTCCGTCCATTTCCTTATACTGGTTTGTAAGGTCGTATTCGTCGGGCAGCATATTATAATCGCAATATATAAAGCCCTTTGTGCCGTACTCTTCAATTCCCTCCTGCTTTGTGTCAGGGGTTCTGTAGACCTTTATGAAGTTTCTTATCTTTTCGTCATACTCGTTGCTTTTATATGCAAAATAATCCCCCTGATATCTGAGCACATCGGTGGAATATTTCACCTTTTCGGCAAAGGGAAAAACGTCTGTTATATACTCTTCTTTAAGCCCGTCATTCTTAAGCACCTGAAAGAGCTGATTTGCCTGATTAAGCTCAAAGTCCTCTCCCAATACTCCCCAATATACCTCCATAACTACGGTTTTGGGCTTTTGATAACCAAATATCTCCTTAAGCTCATAATAGGTAGATGCGGGAAGCTGCAGGGGCATACCCATCTGAAAGCTGTCTACACCGGCATTTTCGTCAAAAAATGCAGGGTCGAAGGTACAATATGAGTGAGAGCTTCCCACAAATATGAGGTCGCAGGTGTTTTTTTCTTTTTTATAAAAATCACCAAATCTCTGCTCGTTAAATTTGTTTATAATGTTTTCGGTAGAGGCAGCCTTATATTTATTGCCCAAAAAAGCAGCCACAGCAGTAATTACGCTTAAAAAAGCCAATATCTTAAGTAAATTGACAGCTACAGCTTTAAAATTGAAAATATATAAACGCTGAACCATTGTCATACCTCCCTGCACCTATTAAGAATATAGCAAGTAAAGCATAAAATGCAAATCTTACAATAAAGGGCTTTTTATCGAGAATTTTTACAATGCTTTCCTTATAGCTCACAAGCTCCATAATGAAAAGAATTATTATTGCCAAAATTACAATAGCAAGGGGGAAGAGCCCCAGCCCCCAACTCAATACGGTTTCATAAACATAAGCCTTGTCGGTTATTCGGAACAGATCGCTTGTAAGATGAGAAACTATGTAAAAAGCATCTCCCACTGTATTGGCTCTGAAAAAAATCCATGCGAAAACCACAAGTCCATAGGTAACAACTATCCCTGCGACCTTAAATATAAAGCCGCCAAACTCGGGGATAAACTTTCTCTTGAACTTTCCTATAACCTGATAGATACCATGGAGCGCTCCCCAAATAATAAAGGTCATATTTGCGCCATGCCACAGTCCGCTGACTGTAAATGTTGTCATAATATTGAATATCCAGCGCCCCTCGCTGACTCTGCTGCCGCCTAAGGGTATATATAAATAGTCCTTAAACCATGTGGAAAGAGAAATATGCCATCTCCTCCAAAACTCCCTTATAGACCGTGAAAAATATGGGCGGTCGAAGTTGGTCATAAGCTCTATACCAAACATTCTGGCGCAGCCTATGGCTATGTCTGAATAACCCGAAAAGTCGCAGAATATCTGTATTGAAAAGAGTATGGCGCCGACAATAAACGAAAAACCGCCGAAATTCGTAGGATTTTCAAACACAGTATTTACAACAGTGCATACTCTGTCGGCAATTACCACTTTTTTAAAATAGCCTATAAGCATTATTTTTGCACCCAGAACAATGTTGTCCCACTTAAAGGGATGATATTTGAAAATTCTTCCCATGAGATTTTTCGCTCTTTCAATAGGTCCTGCCACAAGCTGAGGAAAGAAGGTTATAAAAAGCGTAAATTTCAGATAGTTTTTCTGTGGCTTTATGTCCCCTCTGTACACGTCAATGGTGTATGCCGCTGCCTGAAAGGTGTAAAACGAAATTCCCATAGGCAGTATAATATCAAACTCGTTTATGGGGTAGTGTAAGTTGGCAAAATTAAACACCCACATCAGGCTGTTGTTTATAAATACAAGATATTTGAATATAAACAATAAGCCAAAGTTTATTATCATACTGATTATGAGCAGTCTTTTCCTTATCAGCTTATCCTTTTTGCCATATATTGCCAGTGACAGGGCATAGTTGGAAAAGGATGAAAACAGTATAAGAACCACAAGTGACGGCTCCCATGCCATATAAAAAATAAGACTTGCCCCAAGCAGCATGACCCACCTCACCCTATGCGGCAGGATGTAATACAGCAAAAGAACTATTATAAAAAATACAATAAAATCAGCGGAATTAAAAAGCATAACATTCTCCAAATTTCCAAGTAGTTTTTTATATTTTAAACCACATAACCGAATATTGCAATGCTTTTTTTATTTACTTGTCACAAAAATATTCATTCGTGGTTAAAATAACCTTTAATCTATTGATTTTTTCAAAAAAAATAAGTATAATATCAATTAACACTATAATAAGGTCAGACCGACCCGGCCACGGAGCCGCGGGGCGCAGGGCAGGCAGTCAGCATACATACAGCGGCGTATGCCGCTGTATGTATGCTGACTGCCTGCCCTGCGCCCCGCGCCCCCGCCCCCTCCCTGTCTGAAACCACATTCGCGGTTTAAGGCAGGGAGGGGGCGGGGGCAATCGCACTTTTTTTAGAGGCTGAAATTATTATAAAAATCGGGCGTTTGCAAATAAGGAGGCTAAAATGAACAAGCTAATCTGTTTGAAAAATCTTGTAAAGGACTTCGACGGCCAAATAGTTTTAAAGGGCATCAATCTTGATATATATGAAAATGAGTTTGTGACGCTTTTAGGCCCTAGCGGCTGCGGAAAAACCACCATTTTAAGAATTATAGGCGGCTTTTTATCACAAACACAGGGAGAGATCTATTTTGCCGATAAGGAAATAAGCGAAGTCCCTCCTTATAAGCGTGAGATAAACACCGTATTTCAGAAATATGCTCTGTTTCCGCATATGAATGTCTACGACAACATCGCCTTCGGGCTTAAAATAAAAAAAGAGCCGAAGGATATTATAGAGCAAAAGGTAATGAGAATGCTTAAACTGGTAGGTCTTGAAGGCTTCAGAAAACGCAGCATAAACGAAATGTCAGGCGGTCAGCAGCAGCGTGTGGCTTTAGCCCGTGCTCTTGTAAACGAGCCGAAGGTATTGCTTCTCGACGAGCCTTTAGGCGCGCTGGATTTTAAGCTCCGCAAGGAAATGCAGTACGAGCTTAAAAAGATACAGCAGGAGGTAGGCATAACCTTTATATATGTAACTCACGACCAAGAGGAAGCCCTCACAATGTCCGATAAAATAGCCGTTATACGAGAAGGGGAAATTCAACAGATCGGCACTCCCGAAGAGATATACAACGAGCCAAAAAATCGCTTTGTAGCCAACTTTATAGGCGGAAGCAATATTATAGACGGCGTAATGCCAAAAGACAAGGTCGTTTCTTTCGGGGACAAAACCTTTGAATGTGTAGACTCGGGCTTTTCTGAAAATGAAAAGGTAGATGTTGTTATACGTCCCGAAGACATAAAAATAGTGCCCAAAAATCAGGGCAAATTCAACGGTGTAGTAAAGTCAGCCCTTTTCAAAGGCATATTCTACGAAACAGAAGTAGAAATAAGACGAGGAACAGAAATAAAAGTAAAAATGCAGGTTTCTGACGAAAAGCCCGTATTCAATGCCAAGGCTAACGAAAAAATGAGCGCTAACAATTTCTATCTGGATATCGAGGACGTTCCCGAGCTTACCAAAGCCGACATAATAGCAAGGGCCGATGCTCAGGCGTGGAATCCCGACACCGATGAATGGATATCAATAAGCAAGGTGGAATACTCCATAGAAGCCAAAAACGGCGTCTACCCCGTTACATTTTTTACAAATGCAGGCACAAATATAACCGTCAATATGATAGTTGACGAGGTAAACAAGGTAGTCAGCGAAAAATACGGAGAAGAAATTTATGCCGTAAACTTCTACAAAAACATAGACGAAATAAAGGAAAGCGTGGCATTAGAAACAGACCTCAAAACATGGGCAAACGCCTCTGCATGGGTTTTGGATGGCAATACGTCCGTAGAAATAACAGAGGTAGCCTACGACTTCGACCCCGAAAATATAGAAACGGGGGTATATGATGTCACCTTCAGAACAGACGGATATACCTTTGTTGTAACTACCACTGCAGAACATATGCCCGGAGATGAGGTGGCAGTAGACTTCGGGCCTAACGACCTGCATATCATGCGAAAGGGGGTATAACATTGAAAAGCTTTAAATCAATGGTCTACCCTTACATCATATGGTCGACAATTCTTATAATAATACCTATGCTGATGATAGCAGGCTATGCCTTCACGGTAAAGGGCAACAGCGTTCTTACATTCAGATTTACACTTGACAATTTCAAAAGCTTCTTTGTAGACAGTGTATTTATAAATGTTCTCAAACGCTCACTGTATATAGCTGTTATAACAACTATACTTTGCATACTTTTGGGCTATCCCGCGGCATATATAATAGCAAATCTTGCAAGAGAAAAAAACAAGGTAATGATGGTTCTTTTCATAACCTTCCCTACATGGATAAATATGCTTGTAAGAACATACGCATGGCTGGGAATACTTCAGGACAACGGTCTTATAAACACCATACTCCAGACAGTAGGGCTTCCGGCTCTGAAGCTTATCCACACAGATTTTGCAGTTATATTGGGCATGGTATATAACTTCATACCCTTTATGATATTGCAAATATACACATCACTTACGAAAATGGATAAAAGCTATCTTGAAGCGGCACAGGACTTAGGAGCAAGCAAGCTGCAGAGCTTTTTAAGAATAACTCTGCCTCTCTCCCTTCCGGGAATAATAAGCGGCATAACCCTTGTGTTCCTTCCTGCTGTTTCCAGCTTCTTCATACCGAAGCTTCTTGGCGGCGGACAGTATGTGCTTATAGGAAATGTTATTGAAAATGAATTTCTCATTGCCGGCAACTGGAATTTTGGTTCAGCCATATCCCTTATAATGGCAATAACCATAATTTTCTTTATGTGGCTCACCAAAAAAGCGGACAGAGACCCATCAGGGGAAGGAGGCGTTTGATATGAAAAACAAAACACCTCTTTTAAACAGAATATATATAGCCATCATGCTTTTGTTCCTCTACTTCCCCATAATATATACAGTAGTATTTTCGTTTAATTCAACGAGATCCTTAAGTATGTTTGGCGGCTTTTCGCTTAAATGGTATCAGAAAATGCTGAAAGACTCATCAATGGTGAATGCCATATTCTATACCATATTGGTTGCGGTTATAGCAACGGCTGTTTCCACAATTGCAGGCACAATAACTGCCATAGGGCTTTCGGGCAGCAGAAAAGTTTTAAGAGGGGTCATAAACCAGGTAAACAACCTGCCTATTTTAAATCCCGATATAGTAACGGGTATAGGTCTTCTTATGTTTTTCAGTACCCTTGCCATAAAAAAAGGACTTGCCACACTGCTGCTTGCGCATATAATGTTCTGTATTCCCTATGTGATACTCAGCATTATGCCCAAGATCAGAACATTGCCTCCTAACTTAGCGGATGCCGCCATGGATCTTGGCGCGACCCCCGTGCAGGCACTTCTGAAGGTAATAGTCCCGCAGATCATGCCCGGCATAATTTCCGGAGCACTGATATCATTCACAATGTCATTTGATGACTTTGTAATTTCCTATTTCGTAACAGGAAACGGAGTAAACAACATTTCAATAGTTGTTTACTCAATGAGCAAACGAGTTAATCCATCGATCAATGCTCTGTCGACCGTCATAATAGTTATAATTACTGTCGGTCTGCTTATGGCAAACATTTTGCCTATAATAAAAGAAAAAAGGAGAAAGACAAAATGAAAAAATTAATTGCTGTAATATTAGGCGCAGCTATGATATCCTCAATGGTTGCAGGCTGCGGCGGCACAAGCGAAAGCGGTGACTCCAAGTCAAATGTAGTTAAGGTGTTCAACTGGGGCGAAGTCATAGGCGAGGACGTCATCAGTAATTTTGAAGACCAATACGATGCAAAGGTAATATATGAAGTTTACGATTCCAACGAAATGATGTACACAAAGCTTCAGGCAGGAGATAAGTACGATGTTTTAGTACCTTCAGATTATATGATAGAAAGGCTTAAAAACGAAAATGCTCTTATGCCCTTAGACAAAAGCTTAATTCCAAATATGGAAAACCTTGCCGACGAGGTAAAGGGACTTCCCTACGACCCTGACCTCACATATTCAGTACCATACTTCTATGGCTCGGTAGGCATTGTATACAACAAAAATAATGTTCCTAAAGAGCTCGTTGAAGAGCAAGGCTGGGATATTCTTAAAAACACCGACTATAAAGGCAAAATATTTATGTATGACTCAGAAAGAGATTCGTTTATGGTAGCCTTGAAGGCTCTCGGTTATTCAATGAACACCGAAAACGAAGATGAAATACAGGCGGCTTATCAGTGGCTTCTCGAGCTTAACAACACTATGGATCCCATTTATGTAATGGACGAGGTCATAGACTCAATGATAGGCGGCGTAAAGGATATGGCTGTAGTTTACAGCGGCGATGCTGCATACATTCTCTCTCAGAATGAAGACATGGCATTCTGCGAGCCTAAGCAGGGCACAAACATATTCTGCGACTCAATGGTTATTCCTGCAAATGCTGAAAATCCTGAGCTTGCACATGAATTTATAAATTATATCTTGTCTTATGATGCTTCATATGACAACACATATACTGTTGGCTATACATCATCAAACAAACAGGTAAGAGATGATATATCTGCAGAAGGCGAAGAATATTATGGAAATGAAGCCTATATTCCACGCTCCGGCTATGAAAATGACGAGGTATTCCACGATAATCCTGTTATTCGTGAAAATCTTTCAAACCTTTGGATAAAGGTAAAATCATCTGAAGAATAATAATAAGACTGCCGACTTCCCGGCAGTCTTTTTTTATGTTGCGCACGCAGACAAGCCCATTCAAATCGCCAAGGGCGATTTGAATGGGCTTGTCTGCGGCCCATCGGGGCGAGGGGGAAGGGCGGCTACGCCGCCCTTCCCCCTCGCCCCGACGGGCCGCCACTTATTTTAATTGTTGCGCACGCGCGCCGCCCCACCAAGCCAAATCGCCTTCGGCGATTTGGCTTGGTGGGGCGGCGCGCGGCCCGTCGGGGGGAAGTGGAGTAAGGGAAAATCAAAGGGCGGACTCCGCCGCCCTTTGATTTTCCCTTACTCCACTTCCCCCGACGGCAAACCGGGGTTTGGTCGGCTTGACCTTTATTTACAATATAATGCCTGTACCATCAAAAAAATTCATTTATCGGAATTATTAAGTCTTACTCCTCATATATTTAAAGTGTAAATTATATTAGGAGGTTTTCATATGAATTTTGGAAACAACAGTTGGCTTTGGATAATAATTATCATCTTTTTCTTCGGCAGCGGCAACAACAGCTTTTTAGGCGGAAATTGCGGCTGCGGCAATGACAACTCTCTGCTCATTCTCCTGCTTTTCGTCCTTATTTGCTGTGGCTGCGGCAATGGCAATTTAGGCATCTGCGAAGCAAAATAATTTACTAAAAAAGCCCGGAATAACCATTCCGGGCAAATTTTTATGTATCAGAATAAAATCACATGAAATATGGTCTAAGCTCCTCAGGAAAGCTTCCTGCATCGTTAGAAAGACCTATTATAAAATCACAGCTATCATGCTTGCTTATTTCATCAAGTCTATTTGCAAGCTTAACAAGATCCTCATCGCTGAGTGAATCTATAATCTTATAAAGTCCGTCTACAAAAATGGTCTCAATGTCGCTGTTCTGTGAAAGAATACCGGATAAAAAGCCGACAAATTCACGATAGTTATAAAGATCGCAATGTGATGTTTCAACATAACGTATGCCTCTGTGGATGTCATACATATGCTTTTTATTATGATCGATATAAACTATATTGCCGCGAGCTTCTTTCTGAGCGTCATTGGCCATTTGTATCAGTCTTTTGGTTTTTCCCTCTCCTTTTGCGGAAACAAGCATTTTTACCATTATATTTACCTCCTCGGATTGCAGAGCAATTTTTATTTTTTAAGAGCATAATACTCTATAATATATATATTCTATATGCGTATCTGTTTTCCTTTTTTAATTTGTGTGTTTATATAAAGTAAAAACCGACCAGCCTGCGGTTTCGGGCGGGGCAAAGCTAAGACACAACGTGTGGACGGACGGGTCCGTCCACACGTTGTGTCTTAGCTTTGCCCCGCCCGCGCGCGCCGCCCGGCAAAACCGCCTTACGGCGGTTTTGCCGGGCGGCGTGCATTTTAACATTGTTAATATATCAGCCTAATATAGCGCTGTCACTGGTAAATTCCTCTCCTGCCGCAACAGTAAATCTGTTAAGCAGATCCTCCACTGTCAGCTTTTTCTTTTCTTCGCCTTTTATATCAAGAATGACTCTGCCTTTATTCATCATTATAAGCCTGTTTCCATGAGCAATAGCGTCCTTCATATTATGAGTAACCATCATGGTAGTGAGCTTATCTCTTTCAACGATTTGGTCGCTTATTTCAAGAACCTTCGCCGCTGTTTTAGGGTCAAGGGCAGCTGTGTGCTCATCCAAAAGGAGTATCTTAGGCTTTACAAGGGTAGCCATAAGCAGAGTAAGCGCCTGTCTTTGTCCTCCCGAAAGAAGTCCTACCTTATCTGAAAGGCGGCTCTCGAGTCCAAGCCCAAGAGTAGCAAGCAAAGACTTATATTCTCTGCGCTCCTTTGAGGTTATGCCCCATTTAATGCCTCTTTTCCCTCCTCTTCTGAAGGCAAGGGCAAGATTGTCTTCTATATTCATACTGGCAGCGGTGCCCGTCATAGGGTCTTGAAAAACTCTGCCTATAAATGCGGCTCTCTTATATTCAGAAAGCTTAGTCACATCCTTGCCGTCAATAATTATTTTGCCAAAATCAACAGGGAAAACGCCTGCCACAGAATTGAGCATTGTGCTCTTTCCTGCTCCGTTTCCACCGATAACAGTTACAAAATCTCCCGGCAGAAGATGGAGAGAAAGCCCATTAAGCACCTTATTTTCGTTTATAGTATTGGGGTTAAAGGTTTTAAAAACCGACTCTAACTTAAGCATTTTGCCGTTCCCCCTTTATAGATTTGATTATTGTCATCAAATAACTTCTGCCCACGGGAAGCGAAAGGCAGATAGCAACGGTTATTGCCGTAAAGAGCTTAAGGTCGTTAGGGTTCATACCTGCCTTAAGAACAAGGGCGATTATAATTCTGTAAAGCACAGCGCCCAGGCAAACAGCAAATATAACCCTCTTAAAACCGTTTGTCTTCATAGCAAACAGAACCTCACCTATAATAAGAGAGGCAAGACCTATAACTATAGATCCCGTTCCCATCTGAACATCAGAGAATGACTGGTTCTGAGCTATAAGCGCGCCTGAAAAGGCAACAAGCCCATTTGATATTACAAGGCCTATGTTTATCATATTTCCCGTATTTATGCCCTGGGCTCTTGCCATCTGCTGATTAGAGCCTGTAGCTCTTACTCCGCAGCCTATCTCTGTTCCGAAAAACCAATAGGTAAATATAGAAACCGCTATGCAGCATAACAAACCTACTATCAATATAGAAAGATTTTTATTGCCATTTACATGGGGCAACAAGCTCGAAAATACAGACTCGGTCTGTAAAAGAGGCACATTAGATCTTCCCATTATTCTAAGATTTACAGAATAGAGAGCTATCATAGTAAGAATACCCGCAAGAAGCGGCGGTATTTTGAGCTTTGTATGTAAAAGCCCCGTTGCAAGCCCCGCAAGCATTCCGGAAATTATAGCAAGTCCCGTTGCAAGCCACGGATTCATGCCGCCCTCTATAAAATGTGCAGCGACAGCCGCACCTGTGGCAATAGAGCCTTCCACAGTAAGGTCTGCTATATCAAGTATTCTATAGGTAATATACACACCAAGTGTCATTATTGCCCACAGAGTACCCAATGAAACAGCCCCCAAAATAATAGCCGCCATATACATACTCCTTTCATCAGCAAAGAGGGAACAGCGACTCTTCGCCATTCCCTCTGCGTCAGGCTTAAACCATTTTTAAACTTTATTATTACTGAGCAGCTTCTGTTGCAGCTTCAGTTTCTTCCTCTGCTGCATCAGCATCAGCATCAGCTTCATCTTCATCAGCTGAGCTTATAACATAATCAGCATACTTGTCAGGAATTTTTACACCGATTGCTTCAGCTACATCGCCGTTAAAGCAATATGTATATTCTGAAGGATTTTGGATAGGCATTGTTGCAGGATCTTCGCCGTCTACAAGAACCTTAACTGCCATTTCGCCTGCCTGATAGCCGATTGAATAGTAGTCGATACCAAGTGTAGCAAATCCGCCTGTTTCAACCATACCCTGTTCAGCACAGAATACGGGGATGCCTGCTGCATTTGCAACATCGCCAACTATAGGCATAGATGAAGCAAACTTGTTGTCTGTAGGAATATAAATAGCATCGCAAGCATCAACTATTGAAGTAACTGCCTGCTGAATTTCGTTTGTTGAAGAAATTGTCTGCTCTGTTGTAGGAAGACCAAGCTCCTGACAAACTTCCTTAGCCATATTTACCTGAAGAACTGAGTTGTCTTCATTTGAGCTGTAAAGGAAGCCTATTGTCTTAGCATCGGGGCAGATCTCCTGGATAAGGCGGATCTGTTCTTCGATGGGGTTCATATCTGTAGTACCTGTTATATTTCTGCCGGGAGCTTCATCACTGTTAGCAAGCTGAGCTTCTGTGTATGATGTGATAGCAGTACCAACAATAGGTATATCGGTTGTCTTGCCTGCAATAGCCTGAGCTGCAGGTGTAGCTATAGCAAATACAAGGTCTACGTTATCGGATACAAACTGATCTGCAATAGTTGAAAGATTGTTTGTGTCGCCCTGACCGTTCTTATAATCGATGGTAAGGTTTTCGCCGTCTACAAGTCCGTTGTCTGCAAGTGCATCAACAAAGCCCTGTTCTGCCTTGTTAAGTGCATCATGATCCATCATTTTGATGATACCGATAGAGTAATTTCCCTCAGCATCAGCTGTTTCTGAAGTAGTGTCAGCACTCTGGCCGCCGCCGCAGGCAACCATTGAAAATGCCAGCACACCTGCTGTAAGTACAGCCATGACATTTTTAAATTTTAACATAAAAATTTCCTCCTTTAGGTTGTATTTAATATTATATAACCGTATCTTCAGTCATACATCACTTTAAATTATAAAAGCATTTACCAAAAAAGTCAATACCTTTCATAATATTTTTATCTATTTTTAACATATTAAAATTCCGCCCTTCAAATTAACCTCGCAATTTAAAAGGCGGAAAAAAATCTTATTATTTAATTACTTTTATCCATCCCTCGGGAGCTTCTATCCTACCCATCTGTATGCCGGTAAGAGTTTCATAGAGCTTCTTTGTTACGGGACCCATTTCGTCCATACCGCTTGGGAAGCATATCTCATTACCGTGGTCGTAGATCTTGCCTACAGGTGAAATTACGGCTGCCGTTCCGCAAAGACCACATTCTGCAAAGTCCTTAAGCTCGGCAAATTCAACAGGTCTGTGTTCTACCTTAAGTCCCAGGTAGTGCTCGGCAACATACATAAGAGAACGTCTTGTGATAGACGGAAGTATGCTTGATGACTTAGGAGTAACTACAGTATTGTCCTTTGTTATAAACAAAAAGTTAGCTCCGCCTGTTTCCTCTACCCTTGTTCTTGTAGCGGGGTCAAGATACATATTTTCATCAAAGCCCTGATTATGTGCATCAACTATCTGATAAAGGCTCATGGCATAGTTAAGTCCTGCCTTTATATGTCCTGTTCCGTGAGGTGCTGCTCTGTCATAGTCGCTTACTCTTATAGTTATAGGCTTAGCGCCGCCCTTGAAGTAAGGACCTACAGGAGTAGTGAAAACTCTGAACTGATATTCGTCAGCAGGCTTAACACCGATAACAGGTGAGCTGCCGAAGATGTATGGGCGTACATAAAGTGTTGCGCCTGTTCCGTAAGGAGGCACATAGTCTTCGTTTGCAGCAACAGTCTTAACTACTGCTTCAATAAACTTGTCCTGAGGATATGGGGGTATCTCAAGTCTTTTTGCAGACTCTTCAAGTCTTGCTGCGTTAAGATCGGGACGGAAGGTAACAATATGTCCGTCAACGGTAGTATATGCCTTCAAGCCCTCAAATACTGTCTGAGCATATTGCAGAACACCTGCGCACTCACTGATGACTACCTTATCATCTTCAATAAGTCTGCCCTCGTCCCACTTTCCGTTTTTAAAATCGGAAACAAATCTTTTGTCGGTTTTCTGATAGCCAAAGCCAATTCCCGACCAATCAATATTCTTTTTTGCCATAGTTCATACTTCCTTTTCTAAAATAGTATTAGTAAATCCACTTACCCAATATTTATTATATTTCTAAAGGCATAATTTGTCAATGTATATTATTAAATATCATATCTGTTCTCGGCTTTTCTGAATTTTACAAGTTCTTTTATTACATTTGTTATAAAATCCAATTCGTTTGAATTAAGATTATTAAGAAGCAGCTCCACCGTATGCAGCTTCTTTTCTCTTGGCGTTTTATTATCCGTTTCCGTAAGCCCTATAATATCTCTTTTTACAAGATCATCAACAGAAAGTGAAAAGAAGTCTGCAATATTGCATATATTTTTAATAGATGTGCCTCTCTTTCCCCTTTCAATAAGTCCTAAGGTGCCGGGTGTCATATCTAAAAAATATGAAAGCTCCTCTAAGGTCAGATTTCTCAACATTCTTTCATATCTCATATTTGCACCTATCAACAAATTATAATTTACATCAGGTCTGTTAGGCTTTAGTCCCTTATCCATAAAAACACCTCCATAAAATTTCCAACAAACATATTTTATCATATTTCAACAATTCTTTCAAGCGGTTTAACAAACGGACAGCTATACTGCCCCCTACTGTTAAAGCCCCATTTACCGTCTTCCGACAGCAAATGGGGCTTTAAAACTTTAAACCTCGTAAGCCATTTTAAGCAAAAGCTTCTCGGTGTCATCCCAGCCGAGACAAGCATCTGTTATTGACTTTCCGTAAATATAGTTGTGACAAATAGGTTGGTTTCCTTCTTCAATATAGCTTTCTATCATTACGCCCTTTACCACATTTTTAAGTATGACGTTATATCTGCGGCTTCTCAGAACGTCGCCAACTATTCTGGGCTGTTCCTTAAACTTTTTCTGAGAATTTGCATGGTTTGCATCAACTATAATGGCAGGGTTCATATAATTTCCCTTAGCGTAGAGGTCTGCCGCCAAAACAAGGTCTTCATAGTGATAATTCTGAAGATTGTTTCCGTGCTTATTGGTAGAGCCTCTTAATATAGCGTGGGCATAGGGGTTGCCTGTTGTAGCCACCTCGCAGCCGTTGTATATAAACTCGTGACTTGCCTGAGCGGCGTGGATAGAGTTGAACATAACGCCAAGGTCGCCGGAGGTTGGGTTTTTCATACCTACAGGCACATCAATACCGCTGGAGGTAAGCCTGTGCTGCTGATTTTCAACACTTCTTGCGCCTATGGCGATGTAGTTTAAAAGGTCCTCTACATAGGGCAGGTTTGTAGGATAGAGCATTTCATCCGCCGCTGTGAGTCCGCTTTCGCTTATTGCTCTTATGTGAAGATGTCTGAGGGCTAAAATGCCGTCAAGTATGTTAGGCTGTTTTTCCGGGTCGGGCTGGTGCATTATGCCCTTATAACCCTCGCCTGTTGTTCTTGGTTTTGCCGTATATATTCTGGGAATTATAAACAGCTTGTCTTTAACCTGCTCGTTGAGCTTGGCAAGCCTTGAAATATAGTCGCAGACAGGGTCTTCATTATCTGCGGAACAGGGCCCTACTATAACTATAAATCTGTTGTCCTTACCCTCTAAAATATTCTTAAGCTCACGGTCTCTCTTCTTCTTTATCTCCCCAAGCTCCTTTGACAGGGGAAGCATTGAAATGACCTCTGCCGAAGAAGGTATTTTTCTTATATTTTTAAAGCTCATTTTTACTCTCCTTTATATACGAAAAGACTCCGGTTTATACCCCGGAGCCTTCATTTTTTAAACTTCGGATGCTTCTGCTGCTGCAGCCTCGTCCATTGCTTTTTCTTTATCTACAAGCTTAAGATCTGCTTTTCTGTATGAGCTCATGCCCGTACCTGCGGGTATAAGCTTACCGATAATAACATTTTCCTTAAGGCCTATAAGTGAGTCTACCTTGCCCTTGATAGCCGCTTCTGTAAGAACACGTGTCGTTTCTTGGAATGAAGCCGCCGAAAGGAACGAATCGGTAGCAAGTGAAGCCTTTGTAATACCAAGAAGTGTTCTTGTTCCTCTTGGCATTGCTCTGTAAGCCTGAAGAAGTAGAGGGAGTCCCTCCTCCGCAGCATACTCGTTATATTTTTCGACTTCGCTGTTATAGCTTAAGAGGTTGCCCTTCTCTCCCGGAATATACTCCTCGGGAAGGCTGTCGCCCAGCTTTTCAAGCACGTCGTCGTTATACTCAAATATACCCTCGTTAAGCGCAGCTGCATTACTGTTGTAGCTATCCTCCTGATCCTCTGTAGGAACATTCTCTGTAAATATTTCTTCACAGCCGCTGCCTTCTATATACTTGCTGTTTATATTAGCAGCTTTTGCATTGTGATTTACAACATCAAGTACCGTGTCTTCAAATTCAAGCCAGTCTGCAAAGTTGCCTGCCAGCATATCTGAGTCGCCGCTGTCTTCTACCTTAACTCTCTTAAGCATCTGACGGACGATTATCTCAATGTGCTTATCGTTTATATCAACACCCTGAAGTCTGTACACTCTCTGTACTTCCTTAAGAATGTAGTCCTGAACGCCTCTTATGCCGTTTATTCTCAGAATGTCATGAGGATCTATAGAGCCCTCTGTAAGAGGAGTACCGTCTTCTATCTCATCAGGTAATGTTCTGAGTCTTGCACCGTAGGGTATCTGATATTCGTCTGTAGCGCCTTCGGCAGTTTCTACGGTTACTTTGGTCTGGTTTGCCACATCGGAAATAGTCAGCTTGCCGCCTCTCTCGGCAACGATGGCAACGCCCTTAGGCTTACGCGCCTCAAAAAGCTCTTCAACTCTTGGAAGACCCTGTGTAAGGTCGTTACCCGAAACGCCGCCGGTGTGGAAGGTTCTCATAGTAAGCTGAGTACCCGGCTCACCGATAGACTGTGCCGCAATAATACCTACAGACTCGCCTATTCTTACAGGTCTGCCCGAAGCCATATTTGCACCATAGCACTTAGCGCAGACACCGTTCTTGGAATGGCATGAAAGTATATTTCTTATATAAACTCTCTTAATGCCTGCATTAACAATAGCTTCTGCGGCATCGGGGCTTATTATATGGTCTGCCTCAACAAGCACCTTGCCTGTTTCGGGATGACGTATTTCATATACGGAATAACGTCCTCTTATTCTGTCGATAAGGGGTTCGATGGTTTCCTCGCCGTCCATAAATGCAGATACCCACATACCGGGGATCTCTTTTCCGTCTGAGCAGCAGTCCGCTTCTCTTACTATCATATCCTGAGATACATCTACAAGACGTCTTGTAAGATAACCTGAGTCGGCTGTACGCAGAGCAGTATCCGAAAGACCCTTTCTTGCGCCGTGTGCGGAAATAAAGTATTCCTGTACGGAAAGACCCTCACGGAAGTTAGCCTTGATAGGAAGCTCGATAGTATCACCTGTAGGTGAAGCCATAAGTCCACGCATACCCGCAAGCTGCTTGATCTGTCTGTTAGAACCTCTCGCTCCTGAGTCTGCCATCATAAATATGTCATTATACTGTCCGAGGCCTGCAATAAGCGCGTCTGTTATTTTGCTGTCGGCCTTCTCCCATACCTGAAGGACCTTATTATGACGTTCTTCATCAGTCATAAGACCTCTTCTGTAGAGCTTTGTTATCTTTTCGACTTCTTTGTCACCCTCTTCAAGAAATACCTTCTTTGAATCGGGGATTATCATATCCGATACGGAAACCGTAAGGGCTGCTCTTGTAGAAAACTTAAAGCCAAGGTCTTTGATGTTGTCAAGCACAACAGCCGTTTCCGTTGCGGGATATTTATTTATGCAGCGGTTGATTATCTTTCCAAGCTCCTTCTTGCCTGTAAGGAAATCTATTTCATAGTTAAACAGATTTTCTTCCTTGCTTCTGTCCACAAAGCCTATATCCTGAGGAATTATCTCATTAAATATAATTCTGCCCGCTGTTGTTTCAATAAGCTTAGACTTAGTTTCGCCCTCTATTTCAACAGTCCTTCTCACCATAATAGCCTCGTGAAGGGTTATTACATGGTTGTCATAAGCAAGGAGAGCCTCGTTTTCGTCTTTGAATACGTGTACGGGTATTCCTCTTTCATCTCTTTCTCCGCCCTTCTTAAGAGTGAGATAGTATATACCAAGAACCATATCCTGCGTAGGTACGGTAACCGGCTCACCGTCTGAAGGCTTAAGCAGGTTGTTGGGCGAAAGAAGAAGGAAGCGGCACTCTGCCTGGGCTTCTACCGAAAGAGGCACGTGAATAGCCATCTGGTCGCCGTCGAAGTCGGCGTTGTATGCCGTACATACAAGGGGATGGAGCTTAAGAGCCTTACCCTCTACAAGAATAGGCTCGAATGCCTGTATGCCAAGTCTGTGGAGCGTTGGCGCTCTGTTGAGCATTACGGGGTGCTCTTTAATTACGTTTTCAAGCACGTCCCAAACCTCGGGCTGCAATCTTTCAACCATTCTCTTAGCTGATTTGATGTTATGAGCAAGCTCCATTTCAACAAGCTTTTTCATAACAAAAGGCTTGAAAAGCTCTATAGCCATTTCCTTTGGAAGGCCGCACTGATATATCTTAAGTGAAGGCCCTACTACTATAACGGAACGTCCCGAATAGTCAACACGTTTTCCGAGAAGGTTCTGACGGAAACGTCCCTGTTTGCCCTTTAAAAGGTCTGAAAGGCTCTTAAGGTCTCTGTTGCCGGGGCCTGTTACTGCCTTGCCTCTTCTGCCGTTGTCAATAAGTGCATCAACAGCCTCCTGAAGCATTCTCTTTTCGTTTCTTACGATAATATCGGGAGCCGCCAGCTCGATGAGCCTTTTAAGGCGGTTGTTTCTGTTTATAACTCTGCGGTAAAGGTCGTTAAGGTCTGAGGTTGCAAACCTTCCGCCGTCAAGCTGAACCATAGGACGAAGGTCGGGAGGAATTACGGGAATAACATCCAATATCATCCACTCGGGCTTGTTTCCCGAATTTCTGAACGCCTCTATAACCTCAAGCTTTTTGATTATTCTTACCTTTTTCTGCTTAGAAGCTCCTCTGCCGCTCTTAAGCTCGTCCTTAAGCTTTGCTGCCTCGCTGTCAAGGTCTATAGCCATAAGAAGCTCCTTGATGGCTTCCGCTCCCATTCCTACTCTGAACGAATTGCCGTATTTGTCATAAGCCTCTCTGTATTCTCTCTCTCTCAAAACTTCCTTATATGCAAGGTCGGTCTCACCGGGATCAAGCACAACATAAGCCGCAAAATAGAGCACCTCTTCAAGCTTTTTAGGGCTTATTCCCAAAATGATGCCCATTCTGGAGGGTATGCCCTTAAAATACCATATATGTGACACAGGAGCCGCCAGCTCTATATGTCCCATTCTTTCACGCCTTACCTTAGACTTAGTCACCTCTACGCCGCACTTGTCGCAGACTGTGCCCTTATAGCGTATGCGCTTATACTTTCCGCAGTGACACTCCCAGTCTTTTGTGGGACCGAATATCTTTTCACAGAAAAGTCCGTCTACCTCAGGCTTAAGAGTTCTGTAATTGATAGTCTCAGGCTTAAGGACTTCTCCGTGCGACCATTCTCTTATTTTCTCGGGAGATGCAAGTCCTATTTTTATAGAATCAAAAACTATCTGATCAGAATTTTGTGCAGACATATTCCACCTCTCCTTTCAATTATTCATCATAGTCGTCAGCAAAATCAATAACATCTTCGTCTTCCATGACGTCCATATTCTTGATTTCTTCATCAATAGACCCAAACTCGTCATTATTCTCCGGCTCTATTTCGCCTATATCAAGCTTATCAAGCACTCCGCTTATAATATCTTCGTTTTCGTCAGACTCTATTATAGCATCCTCGCTTACAACAGGCTCGGCATGAGGCATTACCTCGTCCTCCTTGCCTTCCATATTGACATTTACCCTGAGGTCGTCATAGTCATCAATAGACTCCTTTATGTCTACCTCTTCGTTGTCTTCGTTATATACTCTTACGTCAAGGCAAAGTGCCTGAAGCTCCTTAAGAAGTACCTTAAATGACTCGGGTATGCCGGGTTCGGGTATATTTTCACCCTTAACTATAGCCTCGTAGGTCTTTACTCTGCCCACGATATCGTCAGACTTAACGGTAAGGATCTCCTGAAGTGTATATGATGCGCCGTAAGCCTCTAAAGCCCATACTTCCATCTCACCAAATCTCTGTCCGCCAAACTGCGCCTTGCCGCCCAGTGGCTGCTGAGTTACCAGTGAGTAAGGGCCTGTAGAACGTGCGTGTATCTTATCTTCTACAAGGTGGTGGAGCTTAAGATAGTGCATAAAGCCTATGGTCGTTGCGTTGTCGAAAGGCTCGCCTGTACGTCCGTCACGAAGCTGTACACGTCCCGTATGGTTTATAGGAACGCCCTTCCACTCATCTCTGTGCTCCTTGTTGTTTTCAAGGTAAGCAAATATCTCGTCATTTATATTGCCCTTCCACTTAGCTTCAAACTCTTCCCATGAAGAATTTGCAAAGTCGTTGGCAAGCTCAAGAGTATCCATAATATCCTGCTCTCTTGCGCCGTCAAATACAGGGGTAGCAACCTTAAAGCCCAATACCTGAGCTGCAAGACCCAAGTGGATCTCAAGCACCTGACCTATATTCATACGTGAAGGCACGCCCAATGGGTTAAGCACTATATCAAGAGGACGGCCGTTGGGAAGGAATGGCATATCCTCCACGGGAAGCACTCTCGAAACAACACCCTTATTACCGTGACGGCCTGCCATCTTGTCGCCTACAGATATCTTTCTCTTCTGAGCGATATATACTCTTACTACCTTATTTACGCCGGGGCCTATCTCGTCTGAGTTTTCTCTTGTAAATACCTTTACGTCAACGACTGTTCCGCTTTCGCCGTGAGGAAGTCTTAATGAATTATCTCTTACCTCTCTTGCCTTTTCGCCGAAAATAGCACGAAGGAGTCTTTCCTCCGCTGTAAGCTCGGTCTCGCCCTTAGGTGTAACCTTACCTACAAGAATGTCGTTTGCGTTTACCTCAGCACCAATTCTGATAATACCGTTTTCGTTAAGGTCGCGAAGAGCCTCCTCGCCTACGTTGGGAATATCGTTTGTGATCTCCTCAGCGCCGAGCTTAGTATCTCTTGCTTCACATTCGTGTTCTTCTATATGAACAGAGGTATAAACGTCCTCTGCCACAAGCTTTTCTGAAAGAAGTACGGCATCCTCGTAGTTATAGCCTTCCCATGTCATAAAGCCAATGAGAGGGTTCTTACCAAGGGCAAGCTCGCCGTCCTTTGTTGAAGGTCCGTCTGCAATAACGTCCCCTGCCTCTACTCTGTCACCCTTATTTACTATAGGACGCTGATTTATACAGGTAGACTGGTTAGATCTCTTGAATTTAATAAGAGAATATCTGTCTTTATCTCCCGAGTCTGTGTTTATGGTTATCTCCGAAGCGTCTACAGTATCAACATAGCCACTGCGCTTTGCCACAACAACAACTCCCGAGTCTTTAGCTGTCTTATGCTCCATACCCGTACCTACAACAGGGCTTTCTGTTGTAAGAAGGGGCACAGCCTGTCTTTGCATGTTAGAGCCCATAAGCGCTCTTGTTACGTCGTCGTTTTCAAGGAAGGGTATAAGAGCCGTAGCCACAGAAACAAGCATCTTAGGCGATACGTCCATAAGCTCTACTCTTTCGGGGCTTATTTCTACGTTGTCAACGCCAAGTCTTGCGGCAACTCTCTTATGCACAAAGTGATTGTCTTTATCAAGAGGCTCGTTTGCCTGAGCAATAGCATAGCCCTCTTCCTCGTCTGCGGTAATATATATTACATCGTCTGTTACAACTGCTCTGCCGTCTACATTAACTACCTTTCTGTAAGGAGCCTCGATAAAGCCGCAGTCGTTTATTCTTGCAAAGGCTGCAAGTGAGTTTATAAGACCAATGTTCGGTCCTTCAGGTGTTTCTATAGGGCACATTCTGCCGTAATGAGATGTATGGACGTCACGCACCTCAAAGCCTGCTCTCTCTCTTGAAAGACCGCCGGGACCAAGTGCCGAAAGACGTCTTTTATGAGTAAGCTCACCAAGTGGATTGTTCTGATCCATAAACTGTGAAAGCTGAGAGCTGCCGAAAAATTCTTTTATGGCAGATGTCACGGGCTTGATGTTGATAAGTGCCTGAGGAGTGATGGCGTCTTTGTCTTGTGTAGACATTCTTTCACGCACAACTCTCTCCATACGTGACATACCTATTCTGAACTGGTTTTGTAAAAGCTCGCCAACGGCTCTTATACGACGGTTGCCAAGGTGGTCGATATCGTCCTTTGAGCCAATGCCGTAGTCAAGATGTATACAATAGTTTACGGTAGCTATAATATCATCATAGGTGATATGCTTAGGGTTAAGCTCGTGCATATTTGTGCGCACTGCTGTCTTAAAGCTGTCTGCATCGTCACAGTTTTCAAGAAGCTCTGTAAGCACAGGGAAATAAACAAGCGCATCGTCCTTAAGCCCAAGCTCCTCGGGAGTAAGGCCAAAGCCCTCTATGAAGGGTCTGATGTCTACCTGCTTGTTTGTGATTATTTTACAGCTTGTGCCGTCTTCCTTAACTACATAAATATAAGCAGCGCCTGTATTCTGTATTGTGTCGCAAAGCTCTCTTGTAAGCTTTGTGCCTGCCTCGCATACTACCTCCCCTGTAAGAGGGTCTGTTACGTCCTCTGCAAGCTTAAAGCCGTTTACTCTGTTTTTGAGCATGAGCTTTTTGTTATATTTATATCTTCCTACCCTTGCAAGGTCGTATCTTTTAGGGTCGAAGAACATATTGTTTATAAGAGTCTCAGATGATTCTACCGTGGGCGGCTCACCGGGACGTATCTTTTTGTAAAGCTCTATGAGGGCTTCTTCGTAGTTTGTGGAAACGTCCTTTTCTATGGTGGCTGAAAGCTTAGGGTCTTCGCCGAAAATTTCAAAAATTTCGTCGTTTGAGCCTATCTTTTCGGGGCTTAAAGCACGGATGAGAGTAGTTACGGGCAGCTTTCTTGTTCTGTCCACTCTTACGTTGAATACGTCGTTTGAGTCCGTTTCGTATTCAAGCCATGCGCCTCTGTTGGGAATTATCTGTGAGGAGAGAAGGTTTTTGCCTGCTTTGTCTTTGTCAATAGCAAAATATATACCCGGAGAACGTACAAGCTGACTTACTATAACACGCTCTGCGCCGTTTATGACAAAAGTACCCGTATCTGTCATAAGCGGGAAATCTCCCATAAAGATCTCCTGCTCCTTGATCTCGTCAAGCTCCTTGTTGCGAAGTCTTACCTTGACATAAAGAGGCGCTGCATAAGTCGCATCTCTGTCCTTACATTCCATAATTGAATATTTAGGTGGTCTGTCGAGGGAAAAGTCTAAAAATTCAAGAACAAGATCTCCGTTGTAGTCGCTGATGGGCGAAACATCGTAAAATACTTCCTTAAGACCTTCGGTTTTGAACCACTCATAGCTGTCCTTCTGAAGAGCCAAAAGGTTAGGCATTTCAAGCACATCCTCAACGGTAGCATAGCTCATTCTCTGAACGTGTCCCAATTTGACGGGCTTCATTCTGTCTTTTTCCATAACGCCTTCACTCCTTAAAAAGATTTTTTAACACACAAAGTCACCGAAAAACCCCCTGTTTTTTAAAGAGGACTTCGGCACCCTGTTATTTGCATATGCAGTTAAAATATAAATTTTTTATCGTTATCTGACATAAAAAACCACATTTTCCTTTGTGATGTTTATTTTAACTCTTGCATTTATAAAATTTTTGTGATATATTGTATTTGTAAGAGGAAAATGCCCTCAAATTTCAACATATATCGACAACATCCCATGAGCAAAAGATGGGAACTCAATTAAGTATTATACAATCTTTTTCCCCCTTTTGTCAAGAGGGATTTTTTTATTTTTACATATTTTTATAAATATTTTAAGCCCTAAAAACCTGCGTGGGTTTTTAGGGCTGATTTTTATTATTCAGGACTACCTTCGTCCTCATTATTTTCTCTTGAAGCACGTACCTCATTAAATATTTGCATAAATTCCTCACCTGTAATATTTTCTTTTTCTATAAGAAATTCTGCAATTTTTGTAAGGCAATCTCTGTTTTCTCCGAGGAGCTTTTTAGCCTTTTCGTGACAGGCTTTAATTGTTTCTAAAACTTCCTTGTCTATTTCGGCTATAGTGCCCTCGCCGCAGGTGGCTACTGCCCTGCCGTCAAGATATCTGTTCTGTATAGATTCAAGCCCCATCATATCAAAACGGTCGCTCATACCGTACATGCTTATCATATTTCTTGCCAGCTGAGTTGCTCTTTCTATATCGTTTGAAGCGCCTGTGGTTATAACGCCGAATTCAATTTCCTCTGCGCTTCTTCCCGCAAGAAATACAACTATCTCTTCAAGTATTTCATCCTTAGACATAAGAAAGCGCTCTTCCTCGGGCATCTGCATGGTATAACCCAAGGCACCGCCCGTTCTGGGAACAATGGTTATCTTCTGCACAGGCTGAGTATTCTTTTGCAGAGCCGAAGCAAGGGCGTGTCCTACCTCGTGGTAAGCCACAGTCCTCTTTTCCTTCTCCGAAAGTATGCGGTTCTTCTTCTCCTTACCTGCTATAACGACTTCAACAGCATCAAGAAGATCCTCCTGAATTACCACATCTCTATGAAGTCTTACCGCACGCAGGGCAGCCTCGTTTATCATATTTGCAAGGTCGGCGCCGGAAGCTCCGCTGGTAGCAAGGGCTATCTGATGGAGGTCTACGTCACTTGCCATAGTTACATTCTTTGCATGAACCTTAAGCACGTCCTCCCTGCCCTTCAGGTCGGGCAGCTCAACGATTATTCTTCTGTCAAAACGTCCCGGACGAAGTAAAGCCTTGTCCAAAACCTCGGGGCGGTTTGTTGCGCCTAAAATAACAACGCCGTTTGAAGTGTCAAAGCCGTCCATTTCCGAAAGAAGCTGATTAAGGGTCTGGTCGTTTTTGTTAATGCTGTCATCTCTTTTGTGTCCCACAGCATCAAGCTCGTCTATAAAGACTATACAGGGGGCATTCTGAGATGCAGATTTAAAAAGATCTCTTACACGGGAAGCGCCAACGCCCACAAATACCTCTTCAAAATCAGAGCCTGAAATGGACATAAACGACACGTTTGCCTCTCCCGCTACAGCCCTTGCAAGAAGTGTCTTACCTGTTCCCGGAGGGCCTACAAGAAGCGCGCCCTTAGGCTGCTTTGCACCAATTTTGTGATATTTCTCGGGGTTGTTCAAAAAGTCGATGATTTCAACCAACGATTCCTTGGCTTCGTCCTGTCCCGCAACGTCCTCAAAGGTAACGCCCGTTTCCTTCTGAACGTACATCTTAGCCGACGACTTGCCCATTCCTCCTGTGCCCATTCTTTTCATAATAAGCCTTGAAAGAAGGAAGAAAAGCAGCACTGTCGTGAGCAGTGGGAATATCCATTCAAGGAAGAAGTTTATCATAGGCGAGCTGTATTCTATAGGGTTAGAAAATTCTATATTATGCTCTTCCAAAAACTGTGTAAGATTGTCGTCATTTACATAGCCTACATTAAGAGTCACAGTATCGGGTGGTGTTATATCTCCCCCAAATATAGAGCCAAACATAAAATCAGGAACTTCCCCCGATCCCGTCTGACTGTCTTCCTGAGCGTCTGTTCCCATAAGGCTGTCATTTGTTTTTTGAGTTGTTTCTGAAGTTGTTTCTTCCTTTTCTTCATTGTCTTTTGCTATAGCATCCAATATAGATCTGTCGGCAGTCACCGTGAGCCTGTCGGTAGAAAACTCAACAGACTTTATATACCCCTCTTCAGCGTATTTCAGAAAATCGCTGTAGGTTATTTCACTCATTTTGCCAACCATTGACGATGCCGCAAATATGTTCATAAGAAAGGTAAGCCCTAAGGAAACTAAAAGTATTATAACAAAGGTCTTAAAGTTGCCGTTGGGTTTTCCTCCCGTGGGTTTATTTTCATCCATATGTTTCACTTCCTTTTTATATAGATGATTATAATTTTACAAGATTTAAACATAAATTACAACCACTAATTTAAAAATTAACACAATTTCATTTATTTTTCAGATAAAAGTTCTAATTATCTGTATTTTTCCAAACATATAATAAATTTGTTATGGAAATACTGATTTTTTTGTATTATACTTAATTAAATATACGTATAAAAGGGGAAAAAGTTTATTATGAAAATTGTTGTGGATAAAAGCTGCGGCGGCGACTATAAAGACATAACCTCCGCCATAAAGGCTGCAAAAAAAGGTGATATAATATATTTAAGAAACGGTATATATAATGAAAAGCTTGTTATAGATAAGCCCGGCATGACCATCATAGGCGAAGACAGCAAAAACACAGTCATAACCTACAGCGACTATGCCCTTATGAAAGACAGTGAGGGAAACCCTATAGGCACTTTCAAAACCGCCACTGTCTATGTAAGCGAAAATGCCGAAAACACCACCTTTGAAAATATAACCGTAAAAAATGAAGCAGGCGAAGGCAAAATAGTAGGTCAGGCGGTGGCTCTCTACACCGAGGGCGACAGATTTTATGCCGAAAACTGCCGCTTTGAAGCTAAGCAGGATACCCTTCTTTCAGGCCCTGTCCCCGAAGACATAACAGGAAAGACTATGCCCCTTTGCAGACAATATTTTAAGAGCTGTTATATAGAGGGTAATGTAGACTTTATATTCGGCGGAGGCACAAGCCTTTTTGAAGACTGCGAAATATATATAGTTTCAAGACCAAACTTCCCCTCGGGCTATGTTACGGCAGCCTGCACGGGAGAAAACCTTAAATTCGGCTATGTTTTTAAAAACTGCATCATAACAGGCAGTAAGCCAAAGGGTATGGCATTTCTGGGAAGACCCTGGCGCGGCTTTGCAAAGACAGTGTTTATAAACTGCCGAACCGATGACATACTCCATAAGGAAGTATTTTCAAAATGGAATGACACCGACAGACACCTGCACTGCTATTACGGCTTTAACGCTATGGAAAGCTTCAAAGACACCAAAGCAGATTGGATACACTACCTGACCGATGAGGATGTAAATATATACACAAAAGAAAATATGTTTGGGGATTGGGGGATATAAATGAAATACTCATGTATAGATTTTTTAAACAAAAAATATGAAGAAGCGGAAGGGGCAAGAAAGCCCTTCCCAACAAATCAAAAGCAGTTTGAAGCCCTGCAAAAAGCTAACAGGGCAAAACTTCGTGACATAATGGGCTTTGATGCCATAGGCGGCTATGACATAAAGTGCGCCGCTGAGGAAACGCACTCAAAGAACGGGCTTATATTTAAAAAAGTCGTTTTAAGCTGCAGCGAGGGCTTATATATGCCTATGTACATAATAGAGCCCCATCGTGGCAGAACAAACATTCCCGTAATAGCCATTCACGGTCACGGTTCAGACGGCAAGGAGGGTCTTGCAGGCAACTGCCCCGAAAACGGACTCAGATTTAATTACACCTACGCAACGACAATGGCAGAAAAGGGGCACACGGTTTTTGTGCCCGATCTTTGCGGCTCGGGAGAAAGGCTTGAGGATATTTCAAAAAACAGAGGCTTTTCATCTTCCTGTATAGACATAAACAACGCTGCCATAAGCCTTGGCTTTTCACTTCAGACGATTATAGTATTCGAGCTTATGGGGCTTATAGACTATATAGAATATCTGGGACTTAACACAGACAAGCTCATATCAATAGGCTTTTCGGGGGGCGGACTTTCAGGCATTTTGCTGTCAGCCCTTGATGAAAGAGTAAAGCTAAGCTACATAAGCGGTATGTTCCACGGCTTTAAAGACACTATATTATACAACAATCTTTGCGGCTGCAACTTTATACCCCATCTTTGGCAAAACTTCGATATGGGCGAGCTTGCCTCACTCATATGCCCCCGCCCCCTTATAATAGAATACGGCAGGCAAGATCCCTTAAACGGCAGCCGAGGCATAGGCAACGTGCTGGATCAGCTTGATACCCTTAAAAAGGCATACAATATAATGAATAGCCAAAACCTCCACATATTTGCCGAAAAAGGCGTACACAAATTTTACGGAGCAGGCTATGACATAATAGAAAGCTGGTGCAGAAAATGACACCCATTTATTTTGAAAAATACGCAAACTTCAACAGAATATCTGAGCCTTGCAATATAGCTCTCCCCTTCCCCAAAGGAAAGCTTAAAAGCGCAAATTCTGTATGTGTAAAGAACTCTGAGGGCAAAGCCCTGCCCACACAGCCCGAAGCCACAGCATATTGGGACGACGGCAGTATAAAGTGGGTGTATGCAGATTTTCTCTGCGACCTTCCCAAAAATAAAGACATAACATACTATATAGATGCAAACTCCACCCCCTACCCTGATAATGACAATATCGTCATAACCCCCATCAAAGACGGTGTAAGGGCAGACAGCGGCGTATGCACATTTGACTTTACCTCAGATATGGGCTTCAGCCTTAACGGCAAAAAAGCAATAGTAAACGGCGGCTGGGAAGTGGTAAAAAACGGTCCCGTTGTGTGCGTGCTCAAAGGCAAAGGCAAGCACGAGGGCTATATAGATTTTGAGCTGACGGCATATATATATAAAAATAAGCCATGGATAAAGGTTGACTACAGAATAATAAATAAGGAAAAAGAAGATTTTGCTATGCTTGAAAGTCTTAGCTATGAAGTACCCAACACAGGGGAAGACAGATTTACCGTAGCCACATCAAATTACCTCACCAAATACACAGAGGGCAGCGATATAAGGCAAAAAATAGATGCCGACTACCTTCTTTATGATGCCAACGAGCATTTTGCCGAGGTATTTTACGGCACATTTTTCGGCGACTCGTCATCAGCTGCAAGGGGCACGGCAGTCACCGTATTTCAGGCATATCAAAACTTTCCCTCGGAAATTTCCATAAATAATAAAGGAATGTACATAGGTATACTTGCGGCAGAAGACAAGCCCATCAAATTTTTCAGAGGCATGGCAAAAACCACGACTATATTTATACATAAGCACAATGGCATTTCAAAGGAAGAAATAAATCTGAGAAGCCTTATGTTCCAAATGCCCGACAAGGGCGTTATACCCGCAAAGATATATGAAGACTCGGGCTGCTTCCCCGACATCTTCCTCCCCGAAAAGGACAACAGCCCCATGTTTGAGAAAAATATGATAAGAAAGCTGGACCAAAGGGGCAGAGCCTACGGCTTTATACACTGGGGCGACAACATTGACTACCACTACACAAGCCAAGGCAGAGGAAACGGCAGACCCGTATGGGTAAACAATGAATACGACTTCGGTCACGCAGCTTTCCTTTATTATGTAAGAACAGGTATAAGACGCGCCCTTGACAGCGCTCTTGTAAGCATAAGACATCAGATCGACGTAGACATAATACATTCCGCCGACGACCCCTTGCGCCTTGGCGGACAGGTGACCCACAGCGCCGACCACATAAGCGGCAAGGTGGAGATCAGCCACGAATGGGTAGAAGGTCTTATTGACTACTATCACCTTACAGCCGACAAAACAGCTCTTAACACCGCCATAGAAATGGGCGAAAACATAATGAGGCAATTAGAGCTTCCCAGATATCACCGCAAAGGCGGCATAAATGCAAGAGAAACAGGCTGGGCGCTCAGGTCGCTCTGCGCTCTCTACGTTGAAACAAACGACAGCAAGTGGCTTAAGCCCTGCGACGATATTGTGGAGCATTTCAAAGCCTGGAAGGAAGAATACGGCGGCTGGCTTGCACCCTATACAGATCATACTTTAATTCGTGTTCCTTTTATGATTTCTATTGCAATTATCTCACTTATGAGGTATTATAATATTAAGAAGAATGAGGATATCAAGGATATGATCGTAGATGCAGCAAAGGATCTTACAGAAAACGCATACCTTGATTCCGGCTATTTCTATTATAAAGAGCTTGACTCTCTTAAGAGAAACGCCGGAAACACAACTCTTTTGGAAGCGATGACAGCAGCTTATCAGCTTACGGGAAATAAGGATTTTCTTATGTACGGCAAAAAAACATATCTTTCCGCCGTAAGCGATAACTCTATAACGCTTTCCTTTGCAAAAAGAGCGGAGGAGGACGCACTTGTACTTTCGGGAAACAGCTCCAAAGGCGTAGGGCAGTCGTTCCTGCCGCTTCTCACCTATCACACTGCCTGCATAAAAGCAGGTATCAGGCTATTTAAGGAGGAGGAAATATGATCTACAACATTACTGATTTCGGCGCGGTAGGCGACGGCAAAACAAAATGCACACAGGCTATAGCCGATGCATTTGCAAAATGTAAGGAGCAAGGCGGAGGAACCGTATATGTTCCCGCAGGCAAATACCTTACAGGTCCCGTATATCTTGAAAGTAACACAATACTCAACTTAGAAGCAGGCGCAGAGCTTTACTTCTCAGACGATGTAAACGACTATAAGCCCGTCACCTCAAGATGGGAAGGCGTTAAGAGAGAATGTTATGAGTCCTGCATAAACGCATATAACAAAACAAACATTGCCATCACAGGCAGAGGAACTATAAATGGCAACGGTAAAAAGTGGTGGGATCTTTTCTTTGCCGGCGAAAATAAATACCCAAGACCAAAGCTCATAGCTCCCTACGAATGTGAGCACGTGCTTATTGACGGAGTATTTCTTGCAAATTCTCCCAGCTGGACAATTAACACCATTCTCTGCAATAATGTGACCATAAACGCAGTATCAATAAAGAATCCTTCGGATTCTCCAAACACAGACGGCATCGACCCAGAGTCATGCAAAAACGTACATATATCAAACTGCCACATAGATGTAGGCGATGACTGTATAGCTATAAAAGCAGGTACAGAAGACACAGCTGACAGAGTTCCCTGTGAAAACATAACCATAACAAACTGCACGATGCTCCACGGTCACGGCGGAGTGGTTCTCGGCAGCGAAATGTCAGGAGATGTAAAGTATGTTACCATCTCCAACTGCGTATTTGAAGGAACAGAAAGAGGCATACGTCTTAAGTCAAGAAGAGGCAGAGGCGGCGTTATTGAAGATATAAGAGTAAACAACATTATTATGAATAAGGTACACTGCCCATTCATAGCCAACCTCTACTACAACTGCGGTCCTAAGGGTGAGGAAGAATACGTATGGGACAAAAACCCACGCCCCATCACAAAGGACACACCTGCATACCGCAGACTCAACTTCTCAAATATAACCTGTAAGGAAGCCTCAGCTTCAGCCGGTTTCTTCTACGGTCTTGCAGAGCTTTATGTTGAAGACTGCTCATTTGAAGATATTTTCATCTCAATGACAGGTGACGGCATAGCAGACTTCCCCGCTATGGCAAAGGATATTGAGCCATGCAAGCAAAAGGGATTCTTCTTAAGCAACGTAAAGAACCTGAGATTTTCAAATTTTACAATAAAGAATGTTGACGGACCCGCATTTGAAATAGTAAATGCAGAAGACATAGTTTTCAGCAACCTCCGCATAGAAGACCCTGTACATGAATGTGAACCTATTACTCAGGTAAACACTAAAAACATAAAAATAATCAACTGATATCAAAAGGCTTTCTCCCTTTCTTTCGGGGAGGAAGTCTTTATTTTATGCACTGCCCGACGATTTTTCATAACATCGCTGTTAGCGATGTCATGAAAAATCGCCGACCAATGGGGGCGGGGTGAAAATCCAAAGGGAGCTGCTGCGCAGCTCCCTTTGGATTTTCACCCCGCCCCCATTGGTCGGCATTGCGGCAGGACATATTTGGCTTCGCCAAATATGTCCTGCCGCAATGCCGGGCAACCATATTAATTTTTGATAGCCGGCCGGCAATTTTGAACAACATCGCTTACAGCGATGTTGTTCAAAATTGTCGACCACCGGGGCGGGGGAAAAGCCGAAGGGAGCAGCTGCGCTGCTCCCTTCGGCTTTTCCCCCGCCCCGGTGGTCGGCTTTGGGGAAGAACATATTTGGCGCTGCCAAATATGTTCTTCCCCAAAGCCGTGCCAACACATACCGTCTTTTAAAATTCCGAACCCATTTATTATATCGTCATATTATGAAAATAAGTGAAAAATAAAAGGGTGAAAATATGTCAGAGCTAAGAATTGCAGGAGGAAAAAAGCTTTTTGGCAAAATATCCGTGTCCGGCGCAAAAAACGCTATTTTGCCTATACTTGGCGCAGCCGCTGCCACAGACGGCAAGGTCACAATATACAACTGCCCCGACATAACAGACGTATATACATCCGCCGAAATAATAAAAGAGCTTGGGGGAAACGTACTTTTTGAAGATGGCATTATGTATATAGACAGCATGGGCATAAACAAAACAAGTATAAGCGCAAATACAGCAAGCAAGATGAGATCCTCCATAACATTTTGCGGCGGACTTCTGGGAAGGTTCAAAGAAGTCAGCTTTCCCATTCCCGGAGGCTGCGTTTTAGGAGACCGCCCTATCGACCTCCATATAGACGGTTTTAAGGCGCTTAGCGCCGAGGTGTTTTCTGATGAAAGCGGTTTTACGGCAAAGGGCAGGCTTAAGGGCACAGACATTCACCTGCGATATCCCAGTGTAGGCGCTACCCAAAATATAATGACGGCCGCTTGCTTTGCAGATGGAAAAACCGTAATATACAACCCTTCAAAAGAGCCCGAAACAAAAGATCTGGCAGATTTTTTAAATATGTGCGGCGCAAAAATAAATACAAAATCTGACAAAATAGAAGTGGAAGGCGTAGGAAACTTAAGCGGCTGCTTCTATTCTGTCATACCCGACAGAATAGAAGCAGGCACCTACCTTTTTGCGGCAGCCATGACAGGGGGCAAAATTACTCTTGAAGGCATTACAGCCACTGAACTTGGAGAAGTTTATAACGTTCTTTTAAAAGCAGGCTGTGAATTAAAAAGCAGCGAAAACAGCATTACTCTTAAATCCTCGGGAATATTATCACCTATTGACAAAATAACCGTCAGCCCATATCCGGGCTTTCCTACCGACCTTCAGCCCCAGCTCACATCTTTGCTTTCCTTAGCAAAAGGCAAAAGCATAATAGAAGAAACTGTATTTAACGGCAGGAACCGCCACATAAATGAGCTTAATAAAATGGGCGCCAATATCTCCGAAGACAGCAGCTTCATAATTAACGGTGTCCCCTCTCTTCATGGCGCAGAAGCACAATGTCACGACCTGAGAGGCGGTGCAGCTCTTACAATAGCCGCCCTGGCGGCAAAGGGCACAAGCATTATAAAAGATCCCGAATATATTTTCAGAGGATATGAAAATTTCGTAGAAAAGCTAAAGTCCTTGGGAGCAGATATAGAATATTATTCTTGATCCACCCTTCTTATATCTGCCCCCAGCCTGCGGAGCTTTTCGTCAATTTTAAAATATCCTCTTTCTATATGATATATGTCGCTTATTTCTGTAGTCCCCTCTGCTGACAAAGCCGATATAATAAGGGCTGCCCCTGCCCTTAAGTCAGTCGCTCTTACATTTGTGCCCGTAAGCCTATCAACGCCTCTTATAATCGCACTGCTGCCCTCAGTCTTTATGTCGGCTCCCATTCTGTTAAGCTCCCCTGCCTGCATAAAACGATTTTCAAAAATAGTTTCGTTGATCACACCCGTGCCCTGCCCCAAGGTCATAAGGCTCATAAACTGGGGCTGCATATCTGTAGGAAATCCCGGATAAGGCATAGTCTTTATATCCGTATTTCTTATGCAGCCCATATTTTTCACAGTTACACTTTCTCCATCCTCAACTATTTCCACCCCTGCTTCCTTAAGCTTAGAAACTATAGGGCGAAGGTGCTCCGTCATAACATTATCAAGCCTTATCTCTCCGCACGCCGCCCCTATAAGCATAAAAGTTCCTGCCTCTATTCTGTCGGGTATAACTTGATGCACAGCCCCACTTAGTCTGCGACATCCCACCACCTTTATAGTATCCGTCCCCTTGCCGTATATCTCAACCCCCATCTTTTGTAAAAAAGAGCACAAATCCCCTATTTCAGGCTCCATTGCCGCATTGGAAACCGTCGTCACTCCGTCAGCAAGAGCCGCTGCCATGATGATGTTTTCCGTAGCTCCCACACTGGGAAAGTCAAGATATATCTCAGCCCCCTTAAGCCTTTCACATTTAAGCTCCACAACTCCAAACTCCTTAGATATTTCCGCTCCTAACTTAGCTAACCCCTTTAAATGCAAGTCAATAGGCCTGCTTCCTATAGAACACCCTCCCGGCAAAGATATCCTCGCCCTGCCAAAGCGTGAAAGCAAGGGTCCGGCGGTAAGAAATGATGCCCTTATCTTCCCCATAAGCTCATTATTATCTGCCGAAAACAACGCTTCATCAGCCTTTATTTTCATAATATCCCGCTTTTCTTCATGCTCTGTCTTAACCAAAACAGACCTTAATATGCGCTCCATTATATTAACATCTCGCAGTGACGGCACATTTTCAAGAATACACTCATCCTCCGTCAGCAAAGCGGCTGCCATAATAGGCAGCGCCGAATTTTTAGACCCCGAAATTTTAACATCACCTTTAAGCCTTTTTAAACCCTCTACAACAAATTTCCCCATATTTATACCTCAGCACATAAATATTTAAAACACAAAAATTATTATGGCAAAAACAAATTCTTATATTCTTTTTATAAATTAAATTTTTATGGAAAAATTCATAAAAAAGGGCTGCCCGGGGCAAAAAAATACCCCACAGCAAATGCAAAAATGCAGACTTAGCAATAACAACGCCAAAGCCTTCAAGCGCTACTATAGTAATAAAGAAGCCCGACAAAGACTCTAATTATTAAAAATTTGACTAATAAAAATTTTTACCGACCAGACTGCGGTTCAAAAATTATTTATTTGTTTATGTTGATTTTTGGTAATAAGAATGTTATCATATAATATGAGTCAGTATATAAAGGAGGTTTATTCATGGATAAAAAGTCTGAAAACAAAAAGAAATCAGGCGATAAAAAGAGTCGTGAAGACAGACAAAAAAGCAAACGTATAAAATATTATATCAAGCTGAGTCTTGCCCTTTTTGCCGCTCTTATTGTTGTAGCTTTAGGAATGTTTATTTATCTCAGATATGAGTCTGTAAATTATAAAAACCAACACACTGCCGAGCTTACGGAAGCTATGGAAAACGCCAAGAATGTCTGCTGCGACACGCTGAAAAAGGTTAATGCAGACGATAATATTCTTGAAAGCATAAATACTCAATATGAAAATGCCATGAGCTATGATGACATCTTCCAAAAGTATTATCTTGTAGACGGAATTATAGACTATACACTTACTAATTTTTACTATATAATAAGTGTTGAAAATCAAAAGGCAATAAATGAGGGTTTGGGTCAAAAAAATTATGACTCCGATATAAATGCGCTCAACGAATTAAAAGCCAATTTAAAAACAATTAAAGATCAGATCTCAAACATAGATCTTGATGAATATTATTAAAGGAGATTTTTTTATGATAAGAACAAGATTTGCTCCCAGCCCTACGGGTTATATGCACATAGGCAATTTAAGAACGGCATTATATGAATACTTTATTGCCAAACATAACGGCGGCAGCTTTATTTTAAGAATAGAAGATACCGACAGAGAAAGATATGTGGATGGAGCAACGGACATAATATATAAGACTCTTGAGGTCGCAGGCATAAAGCACGACGAAGGTCCTGATATAGGCGGCGACTACGGTCCTTATATACAATCCCAGCGAAAAAACGACTATATGAAATATGCTCTGGAGCTTATTGAAAAGGGCGAGGCTTACTACTGCTTCTGCACAAAGGAAAGACTTGACAGCTTAAGAGCAGAGGGCGATGTAGGCGTAAAATATGACAGACACTGCCTGTCACTTAGCAAGGAAGAAATAAAAGAAAACTTAAAGGACGGTGTTCCTTTTGTTATCAGACAGAAAATTCGTCCCGGCAAAACCACCTTTAAGGACGAGGTTTACGGAGAGGTAACAGTCGATAATGAGGATATGGAGGATCAGATACTTATAAAATCAGACGGTCTTCCCACATACAATTTCGCCAACGTAATTGACGACCATCTTATGAACATTACCCACGTAATAAGAGGAAACGAATATTTATCTTCAACCCCTAAATACAACCTTCTCTATGAGGCTTTCGGCTGGGAAATACCCACATATATACACGTTGCCCCCGTTATGAAGGATGCGCACAACAAGCTCTCTAAGAGAAACGGCGATGCTTCATTTCAGGATCTTATTGAAAAGGGCTATCTGCCTCAGGCAATAGTAAATTATATAACTCTTCTCGGCTGGGCCCCTTCGGAAAACAAAGAGATATTCACAATGGATGAGCTTATAGAGGCATTTGACGTAAAGGGAATTTCAAAGTCCCCTGCTATTTTCGACCCCGACAAGCTCAAGTGGATGAACGGCGAATATATTAAAATGCTCAGCTCAGACGAATTCTTTGCTATGTCAAAGCCCGTTCTTGAGGGCTGTGTAAAAACTCCCGGGATAGACCTTAAGGCAGTTTCCGATATGGTCAAAACGAGAGTAAGCACTGTCTATGACATTCCTGAAATGGTAGACTTTATAGATAAGCTTCCCGAATATGACAAATCTCTTTATAAGCATAAAAAGATGAAAACAAATGAGGAAAATTCCCTTGATTTCCTTAGGCTTATAATACCCGTTCTTGAAGAAACAACAGACTGGGACAACGACAGCCTATATGGTGCTATGGTAAACACAGCAAAGGAAAACGGTCTCAAAAACGGTCAGATATTATGGCCTGTAAGAACGGCTCTTTCCGGCAAGCCTGCCACACCCTGCGGTGCATCTGAGATCTGTGTTCTTTTAGGAAAGGAAGAGACCCTTGCCAGACTTAAAAAAGGATTAGAGGTTTTAGGGGGTAATGAAATTGGATAAAACCAAAGAGCTGGGAAGCGCTTCGGTCTGGAAGCTGCTTATCTCATATTCTATACCCGCCATTGTGGGTATGCTTATAAATGCCATCTACAACATTGTTGACAGAATGTTTATAGGAAACAACCCTGACCTTGGGGCAGCAGGTCTTGCAGGTCTTACCATCTGCTTTCCCATAATGATAGTAATGATGGCGGTCAGCGTTCTTTTCGGCATGGGCGGCTCCATACTCGCCTCAATAAAGTTAGGTGAAAAAAACAACAAGGAAGCTCAGAAGGTATTTCTTACGTCTTATACTCTTATGATAGTTTCGGGAATTATAATAGCCATCGTAGGCATTATTTTTCTTAAGCCACTGCTTTATGCCTTTGGCGCAAATGATGAAACATATCCCTATGCGGCGCCATATATGAGATTGGTTTTATTAGGCGGCGCAGTTCAGAATATGGGTCTTGGCGCAAACAACTTCATAAGAATACAAGGCAGACCCGTAAGGGCTATGGTTACCATGGCTATAGGTGCGGTCACAAACATAATTTTAGACTACGTATTCATATATACTATGAATTTAGGCACATTTGGCGCAGCCTTGGGTACTGTGATCGGTCAGATATTCTCCTGTATATTCGTAGCTCAATTCTTTATGTCAAAGGAGTCATTGCTTCGCCTTGACTTCAGAAAGCTAAACCTTAATCCTAAATATGTAAGGCTTATAATCACCTTCGGATTTTCGGCAGCTATACTTCAGGCAGCAAGCGCGCTTATGAATGTTATACTGAACAAACAGCTTCTTAAATATGGGGCAATGAGCGAATACGGCAGCACCATAGCCATTTCGGGACTGGGAATTATAAACAGTCTTGTTACACTTTTCATTCTGCCCGTTTTAGGTATAACCCAGGGCGCACAGTCCATAATATCCTATAATTATGGTGCAAGAAATTACAAGCGTGTAAGAGAAACTGTTTTTTATGCCATAATATTCGCAACAGTGCTTATCAGTCTGGCTTACATAGTTTCAAGACTATTCCCGGATCAGATAATAGGCTTGTATAATAAGGACGACCAAGACCTGATCGACTTTTCAAAAATAGCCCTTAATTATTGGTTTATGCTGATGCCTATAGTCGGCTATCAGATAGTTGTATCAAATTATTTCCAGTCAATAGGCAGAATAAAAACAGCTATCGTGCTTTCAACATCAAGACAGCTTTTGCTGCTGATACCCCTGCTGTATATTCTCCCCTATTTTATAGGACTGAAGGGCATACTTTTAGCAACTCCCGCAGCGGACCTCGGAGCAATTATGCTTTCGACAGTCTTCTTCATTTTCGAGCTTAAAAGACTGAACAAAGAAGAAAAGTCTTTGGCTCAGACTGCATAAAAACAATATTATAATTATATAAAAGAAAGGAACAATATAATGAGTACATTTAAAATAACCGATTCTGTAATTTACATTGGCTGTGACGATAAGGATCTCGACCTTTTTGAAAGTCAATACATCATTCCCAACGGCATTTCTTATAATTCTTATCTTATAAAGGACGAAAAGATCGCCATTATGGATACCGTTGATAAAAGAAAAGCTGATGAATGGCTCAAAAATCTCGACGAGGCTCTTGAGGGCAAAACCCCCGATTATCTTGTAGTTTCTCATATGGAACCCGATCACGCATCCTGCATACAGCTTGTTGCGGAAAAATATAAAAATATCAAAATCGTAGGAAACGCAAAGACATTTGTTTATTATAAGCAGTTTTTCACACTTGATATTTCCGACAAGGCTGTTACCGTAAAGGACGGCGATACCCTCGATTTGGGTGAGCATAAGCTTCATTTTATATTTGCTCCTATGGTTCATTGGCCTGAAGTAATGGTTGAATATGACGAAAAGGATAAAATACTCTTCTCAGCAGACGGCTTTGGCAAATTTGGCGCGCTTGACACAGACGAAGACTGGGCATGCGAAGCAAGAAGATATTATATGAACATAGTAGGAAAATACGGCGCACAGGTTCAGGCACTTCTTAAGAAGGCAGCTGCTCTCGATATACAAATAATCTGTCCGCTTCACGGTCCTATTTTAAAGGATAATTTAGACTATTATATCGAAAAATATGATATCTGGAGCTCCTACAGACCTGAGGACGACGGAGTTTTGGTAGCTTACGGCTCTATTCACGGAAACACTGCAAAGGCAGCCGAAAAATTAGGCGAAATTCTTGAAAATAAGGGAGCAAAAAAAGTAGTTGTATGCGATCTTTCAAGAGAAGACCTTGCAGAGGCTATTGAAGATGCTTTCAGATATGATAAGCTCATCGTCTGCAGCTCTACCTATGACGGAGGACTCTTCCCTATAGTAGAGGACTTCCTCTATCACCTTAAGATAAAGAATTATCAGAGCAGAAAAATAGGTGTTGTTGAAAACGGAACATGGGCGCCTATGTCAGGCAAGCTTATAAAGGCATATTTTGAAGGTATGAAAAATATGCAGATCTGCTCAAACACAGTAACTATTCGCTCATCTCTTAAGGAAAATGATATACCGGCTCTTGAAGCTCTTGCAGATGAGATACTTAAAGCTTAATAATTATTTTAAAAGTTTTAATTTTACTCCTTGCATATATGTGCTTTTTGTTATAAAATATATATAACAATGACGATTTTTACACTTTAATATATAAAAAGCACGGAAAGGAGAGGTGAAGCTATGGCAACCAACAGAAACAATAACAGAACGGATATAGACAACCCACCTGTAAGAAGTCAAAGAAGAAGCTCCGCCGCAGATAAAATAGCTGAACAAAGGAGAAGACGTACAGCCCTTGATAATATGCAGGGGCCAAGGCTTTCAACAAGCAGACCTGAGCCAAGCAGATCCGTTTCTTCAAGAAGCAGGACTACAAGCAGAGCAGGTTCTTCCAACAGTAGGATCAATATTCTTTCTGCAAACAAGAAAACAGGCGGAATTAAAAAGAGAACGTCATATAAGCCCCTTTTTGGTAAAAGATCTTCACTTTCTAAATATAAAATGATAATAGGCGGAGCTATAATTCTCTTCCTTTTATTAATAATTTTTATATTTACTCATAAAAACGCTATTGAAGTATTTGTAGACGGACAGTCTGTAGGCGTGGTTCTTGACAAGTCTTACACCAAGGATTATATTACAGAAACATGTACCGCAAAGCTTAAGTCTTCTTTGAATACCAATGTGCAGATCACAAGCGAGATCGAAGCAAAAAAGGTTCACGCAGGAAAGAACGATCCCGATGTGGCTACGGGGGATTATCTTCTTAAGAAAATAAATGAAACTATAAAGTATAATGTAGAGGCATCCACTATAGTAATAAACGGAACCGAAATGGCAGTAGTATCAAATGAGGAAGCCGCAAAAACAGTTGTTGACAGAATACTTTCCGAGCATGATCTTGACTATGTTGAAAATACGTCCGATATAATTGAAGGTCCTGAAATCGTAGGACTTGAATATTCAACTAAATTTGTTGACGGAGCAGATATTTTAACAACAGATCAGGCTTATGAAAAGCTCAACGGCACAAAAACTCAGGAAGTCACCTACACCGTTGTAGCAGGCGACAGCATTGGCAAAATAGCTTCTCGCTATGGTATTTCAACTGCTCAGCTTATGGAAACTAATCCTAATTTGAAGAATAATACTGTAATCTCTATAGGTGACCAGATAAAAGTCAATGCCACTGTTCCTCTGCTTGACATACGTGTAGTAACTCAGACAGTTGACAGAAGCAGCGGTTCTGCAGCTATCATTAAGACAACATATATAAACGGCATTGAGACCGATGAAGAAACCATCGACAGCAGCTCATCCTACACAAATGCAGATGAAGTAAATGTTGATGAAACAAATGTTGATGAAACAAATGTTGATGAAACAAATGCTGATGACAGCATAAATGACTCAGAAGAAAACACCGACAACGTCGAAGTTGAAGAATAATTATAGTTTCTGTTTTAAAGGCAAAGACGGTATAAAGAAAAGCGATTTTTTGATGCGGCTTAAGCATCTGAAAATCGCTCTTTTTTATGGGTGTGTCAATTGCTGTATAATGCTATCCTTCAAAAATCGCCTTTTATTTGGGGTGGTACGCAATTCCCAAATACCCCGGCCACCCACCCCTCAGAGTCTTCCCGCCTCGCCTAATAATCTTTTCGGTCGACGCCGCAAGCTTCTGTCGGCGCCCACAATTTATTGCCTTTTATCCGGGGCGATACGCAATTCCCAAATACCCCGGCCGCCCACCCCTCAGGGTCTTCCCGCCTCGCCTAAAACCTTTTGGGTAGGCAACCGCAGAACCCTGGCGACACTCACTATAAATCGCCGACCCGGTTTAAGTGTAATGCCAGACGGGAACAAATTTGAGGGGTGGGTGGTCGGGCCACGGGAGTATTAACGCAGTTAATGCTCCAATATAAAATAGCTCCCACTTAAGAGCTGTAAAGGTTCTGTTGTGGGAGCTTATTATTTTACTGTCTTTCGCTTCTGAGCTGCTTTGTTGCCTCAACAAGATTTTTAAGGCTGGGAACGGTTTCTTCCGTTCCCCTTGTCTTAAGTCCGCAGTCAGGGTTTGCCCAGAGCTTTTCTTTTGGCAGCTTTTCAAGCATTTTTGAAAGAGCTGTCTTTATTTCTTCTACTGACGGTATTCTCGGTGAGTGTATGTCATATACGCCGGGACCCACCTCTGTGCGGAAGTTATTTTCCTTAAGAGAGTCTAATATCTGAAGGTCGGAACGTGATGCTTCAAATGTGATAACATCGGCATCCATGCTGTCTATGGCAGGAATGATATCCGTAAATTCGCTGTAGCACATATGTGTATGTATCTGTGTTTCTGCCTTTACGCCGCTGTGTACAAGTCTGAAAGCAGGTATAGCCCAGTCAAGGTATTCGCTTTCCCAATCAGACCTTCTGAGGGGCAGCTTTTCTCTCAGTGCAGCCTCGTCTACCTGTATTATCTTTATGCCGTTAGCTTCAAGGTCAAGCACCTCATCGCGTATAGCAAGGGCTATCTGATAAGCACATTCCTTTAAGCTGATATCCTCACGGGGGAACGACCAGTTAAGTATGGTAACAGGCCCTGTAAGCATACCTTTCAGGGGTTTATCTGTACAGCTCTGTGCATAGGTCGACCATTCTACCGTTATGGGCTTTGCTCTTGAAACATCTCCCCATACGATAGGCGGCTTTACACAACGTGTTCCGTAAGACTGAACCCATGCCTTTTCCGTGAAAAGATAGCCGTTTAAGTTTTCGCCGAAATACTCAACCATGTCATTTCTTTCGTACTCACCGTGAACAAGCACATCAAGACCTATCTCCTCCTGAAGCTTTACACACTCAGCAATTTTATTTTTATTAAATGCCTTATACTCTGCTTCGGTTATGTTGCCCTTTCTGAAGGCTGAGCGGTTTGCCTTTACATCTGCTGTTTGGGGGAAAGAGCCTATAGTAGTAGTCGGGAAAAGAGGAAGGGCAAATCTTGCCTTCTGTATCTTTTCTCTTTCGGCAAATGCGGGAAGCCTTGTGAAATCCTCGTCCTTTATGCCTGCTACTCTTGCCTTTACGCTTTCATCTGTTGCATTTCTGTCAGTGGCGAAAAGCGCCTTGTTTGCACTGTATTCTGCTGTTTCATCCGATGAAGCAGCTATTTTCTTTATTTCTTTAAGCTCTGTGAGCTTTTCCTCTGCAAATGCAAAATACTTTGTATAATTTTCGCCAAGTTTTGTTTCATTCTTAAGAGTGTATGGCACATGAAGGAGTGAACAGGAGGTATTTAAAACTATCTCGCCGCATACATCCTTTATTTCATCAATTATGCCCAATGTTTTAGCGTAATTATTGCGCCAAATATTTTTACCGTTTATAAGACCTGCAAATAATATTTTGTCCTTGGGGAAGCCCTTTTCCTTAACAAGGGAAAGTGTCTTTCTGCCTTCCACAAAGTCAAGCCCTATCCCGTCAAAATCAAGAGCTGTTAAATTGTCATAACAATCTCTCACATCGCCGAAATATGTCTGAAGAAGTATTTTAACTCCGCCCTTTGCCTTAAGTATTTCACTGTATATATTCTCAAAAAGAGCTATGTCGTCCTTTGAAAGGTCGAATACAAGATAAGGCTCTGCAAGCTGAAGCCACTTTGCGCCAAGACTGTCAAATTTTTCTATAAGCTCGGCATAAGCCTTGACAGCTTCCTTTGCAAAGTCCCAAGCCTTTTTGCTGCCTGTGTACTTAGTGAGCTTAAGCAGTGTAAACGGACCAATAACTGCCGGCACAGTATCTACACCAAGCGCCTTTGCTTCGTTATATTCATTGAATGGCTTATCTCCAACCAACTTAATAACAGTGTCATCCCCTGCTTCGGGTACTATATAGTGATAGTTTGTATTAAACCACTTTTTCATAGCAAGAGCCTTAACGTCGCCCTTTTCGCCCTGATAGCCGTGAGCCATAGCAAAATATGCGTCAAGCTCCGACAGCTTAAGCTCTGTATATCTCTTAGGCACAATGCCGAAAAGAACGGCTGTGTCTAATACATTGTCGTAAAACGAAAAATCATTTGAAGGTATAAAGTCGATATCATTTTCCTTCTGTATAAGGAGATTTTCCTTACGAAGCTGTGCTGCTGTATTCTTAAGCTCCTCTTCGGAAACTGCGCCCTTAAAATATTTTTCTGATGCAAATTTTAATTCTCTTAAACTGCCTACTCTTGGGTAGCCTATAATGGAAGTTTTCATTTAAACCTATTCCTTTCTTTGGTGTTTTCTAAAGTATATCAGCCCAAGAGTGATATGTAAAATATAAAAAAACCATATCTTGCCATAGCCAAAAGCTATATCGCTGCGTTATACTGTTCTTTTCACAATAAGCAGCTTATCTCCCGGGTATATCAGGTCGGGGTTTTCTATATTGTTTATCTCAGCTATCTCGCACACGCTTGAATTATATTTTTTAGCTATCTTCCAAAGTGTGTCGCCCTTTTTCACAATATATAAGGTCATAGAGGCAAAGTTGTCTTGATAGTCTTCGGGCAGTTCCTTAAACTCTATGCCCGATATAAGGCTTACACTGTCATGGCAGATCACCATTGCGCCAACGCAGATTATGGGCTTTATTTCTATTTCGTTGCTGTCTAAGGTAGACCAGCTTATATGCTCTACTGCCATATCAACATCCACCGTCTGCATAACATTCGGGTCTAACCCCTTTAGCTCCACCGTCTGACGGAAGGGCAGCATTGTTTCGTGGCAGCATACGGGTCTTTCGTCATCATTTGCTATATAGAGTATCTTTGTTTCCACTACCCCCTCAAGCACTGCCTTGTCTTCGTATTTCTCCACATTGTCGCACATGGGCGTACAGTATATTCCCAAAACCTTGAGTATGGCAGGCTCACCCTCGTCAAGCTCTACGGTCTCTTTAACGGGAAACTGATTTCTGTTTCTGCAAACTATTAAAGGATATGTAAGCTCTTCTCTGTCTATAAGTGTCTCCTTATCTATGGCATAGACGTCCTCTGTGTAGGTGTTGGCAGCCGTAGATAAAATTCTGTAAACAGCCTGCATATCCACCTCGCACTCAAGCGTTCTTGCCTCACCGTCTTCATTTTCCTTTACTGTTATGTTGTCATCAAGAATATTCACTCTCAAATCGCAAACGGCGTTTTTATCGGCACTTTCCACCTCAAAGCTGCCGTTTATGGGTATGTCAAATTCGAGGATGTCAAGCTCCTCCTCCCCTACCGGCTTATATAATATGTGCATCTCCAGATCTCCGCCCAAAAACAGCTTATTTCCCGCAAGCTTCACCTCAGGCGACTGCACGCACATATCCACATCGCATATTTCGTCTATTTCATCCTTGTCCCGGGGCAGGGCAAATTCTTCGGTCAGCCTAAATTTTTCAGCCCCTGTGCAGGCAGTTTTTGACATAGTAAACTCTCCCTCTATCATCTGATCCGAGGGTATGTCCTTTACATCCTTAACCATATCCACTTCTGTCCTATCCAGATTTATATAGCACAGGTCAAGGCTTAATCTGTATTTAAGCTTTCTGTCGTTTACAACAGATATCATAGAGTCGGTTATATTTACGCCCTTAAAAAGCATATTTTCGCAGCCGGGAGTGGCAACAAAATCGTTTATGGCAAGCTCTGTTCTGAGGTTTTCGGTTTTTTGCCCGTCGCCCTTGGGCTTATATATAACGGAAACCTTTATTTTGCCCTTAAAGCTCAGCTTGTCGCCATTACAGTCGCTGTCTGTTATAAAGCCCCTCACATTATATTTTATTATTTCGCCAATATCCGGCTTTACGTCGGAAATTATAATATCTCCCTCCATAACTGCCTGAGCCTTCTGCTCCGCCGGATATTTCTCTGCACATATTTTTTCCTTAACTATCTCCAAAATATATTCCTCCCTTTAAGTATATTTAAGTATATTAAAGCCGGGAAATAAATATGTTAATTTAATATTACAAATACAGTTTGATATTTAAGGGAAAAATGTTATAATAAATCCATCAGGGTCGGCAAGAAATACCCAATAAAAACAGTGAAAGGATGTGCCCTATATGGATTATGCAGGCTCAGCAAATGTATTAGGAGCCCTTATAACACTTGGGGCACTTGCAGTAATTTTCTTTTTATTGCCGCTTATATATTATTTGCTTTATGTTATAGGAACATGGAAGATATTTACAAAGGCAGGCGTAGCCGGCTGGAAGTCAATTATACCTTTGTATAATGTATATAATGTTTATAAGATCTGTTGGAAAACATCGTTTTTCTGGATCTGGTTTATTGCTTTTATAGTGTTCTTAGTTGCCTCATCAATAACAGGCAGCAACGCGGCATCCGGTATATCTTATATCGCTCTTATCGTTGTGATGATATTAAGATTAATACAAAAATATAAGCTTGCCAAAGCCTTCGGATATGGCATTGGTATGACCTTAGGTCTTCTTTTCTTACCTGAAATATTTTTACTTATTCTTGGTTTTGGTTCTGCAACATATCAGAAGCCTCAGGAATAACAAATTTAAACGGCAACCCCATGGGCTGCCGTGTTTTTGTCGGAATTTTTTACTTTTGATTAAAAAAATAAACATACTTTATTATTACAAATATAGTTTGCTATTGATATTTAAGGAAAAAAATGTTATAATGTACCCATCAGGGTCAGCAAGTACTACCCAATAAAGATAATGAAAGGAGGTGCCACATATGGATTATGCAAGCTCTGCAAACACAGATGTATTAGCAGCATCCCTTATAGCAATCGGAACATTTGCAGTAATTTTCCTTTTATTATCGCTTATAGCTTATGTGCTTTATGTTATAGGAACATGGAAGATATTTACAAAAGCAGGCGTAGCCGGCTGGAAGTCAATTATACCTTGCTATAATGTATATAATGTTTATAAGATCTGTTGGAAAACATCGTTTTTCTGGATCTGGTTTATTGCTACTTTAGTAATGGCATTTGCCACATCAGTAACAAGCAGCAACGCAGCAGCCATTATATCTTATATCGCTCTTATCGTTACTATAGTACTAAATGTAATGCAAAATTATAAGCTTGCCAAAGCCTTCGGATATGGCATTGGTATGACCTTAGGTCTTCTTTTCTTCAATTACATATTTGTACTTATTCTTGGTTTTGGTTCTGCAAAATATCAGGGACCCCAGGAATAACAAAATTACACGGCAACCTCATGGTCTACCGTGTTTTTTTGTCGGGATTTTTTACTTTTGATCAAAAAATAAACATTTTATTGATATTGATAACAATAAATGATATAATATCACTATCAGGGGTTATTTTGACATTTGATCCTAAAATTTATTAAAGAAGGAGGTGTAACAAATTATGACAACCTATATAAGCTTAATAGTTTTACTTGTGCTTGCTGTGATTTATATTATAGCTATGTGGAAAGTATTTGAAAAGGCAAATATCGCAGGCTGGAAAAGTATTATTCCCGCCTACAATCAATATAATGTTTTTAAACTTTGCTGGAATACAACTTACTTCTGGATATGGCTTGTTGCTATTATTGCAAGTTCGGTTTTATCAAACATAGATAACACCGTAGCACTCGTTATAGCTCTTATCGCCGTTATCGTTGCAAGCGTAATAAGTATAATACAATCCCATAAGCTTTCAAAAGCCTTTGGATACGGAATAATTATGACTTTAGTTCTTATATTCTTTAACTTCATAGGTGCACTTATTCTTGGTTTTGGTTCTGCAAAATATCAGGGACCTCAGGAATAATTAAAAATACGACGATCTGACGGTCGCCGTATTTTTTGTCTGTAAAAAGAGGAAAAGTCGCTTCGGTTTGGGGAGAAGCGACTTTTTATTATGAAAAAAAGAGGATCAATCAAGTATAATTGATCGGTTGTAGGTTGATGGGGAGTTCCTACAACAAATATAATTATAAAATTTGTATGTTAAAAAACAATTAAATTCCGATTAAATTTTAATTAAAATCATTTTTTAGTTATCTCATTAATACCCATAAAAAACAGAAAAATGGCGAAAATTGTTTTAAGAATTTTAGGCTCTAACGAAAGAGCCACCGTACTTCCCAAAAAGGCTCCCGCTATGCCAAATAATATAAGGGGCTTAAGTATTTTTGTTTCTATATTTTTGTTCTTAGAGTGAGTGTAAAGAGCAATTATTGCCGTAGGTATAAAATAAATGAGGTTTATGCCCTGGGCGCTTAGCTGATCTGTGCCGAACAAGAATACAAGGGCGGGTATTAAAATAGTTCCGCCGCCTATACCCATGCCGCTTATCACCCCTGCGGCTGCCCCTGTAAGTATAAGCCACATCATATTATCATCCTCACGGCAGCGGCTATCATAAAAGCCCCGAATATACGGTGAAGCCACTTGCCGCCTAACTTTGAAAGAAGATTTGCCCCTATAAAACCGCCAATAACACCCCCAAGGCTTGTCCAGATAATAAAATAGGGCAGCAAGCTTCCCTTTAAAATATAAAAAACTGCGCTAAGCACAGAAAGGGGCAGTATAACAGCTATGGCACTGGCGTGGGCTTTTTGGGGCTTTACCTTTAAAAAACGCTCCATACAGGGCACAAGTATAGTCCCTCCTCCTGCGCCGAACAAGCCATTTGCCGCTCCCGTTATAAAACCTATTAAAGCAGAAATATAAAATTTTCTGTTCATATATTTCACCTCTGAAGGTAGTTTTTGCAAAAAGATAATATCTATACATTTAAAAAGGATATACAGTTATTTCTGTACATCCTTAAGAAAAAAGAAAAGTCTTTCATACAAAAGCCCTGCACCAAACCATAAAGGAGCATAGGCAGGCCTTACAAGCCCGTTTATGCTGTAGGGGTCGGAATATACCCAAGGGCAGATGTTAAACTGCCTTAAAATATGTCCGCTTAAATATTCCACCGAAAATATCAATATGGTATATGCCGCTCCCCTTATGAAAACAGGCTTATCTTTAAGTGTTTTAAACACAGGCTCATTAAATGCCATAAGTCCGTATATTATTATCATCCAAAGTGAGGTATGGGTGATAAGCATTAAATTGCCCCGAAGTAAAGAGTTAAGCCCTGTCCACAGTGTTTCAAGTACAGTTCCCACAAATCCGTAAATAAAAAATCTTTTAGCCATAAATATATTATGGTGTAAGTCAAAGAGAATTATACTAAAACTTTATCAGCCTAAAATTGGTATGCCGAAATGTCTGTAAGCCATAGGTGTGACCACCCTGCCCTTTGGTGTACGCTTTATAAAGCCCTGCTGAATGAGATATGGCTCGTAAACGTCCTCTATGGTGTCGCTTTCCTCTCCTATTGATACGGCAAGAGTGTCAAGCCCAACGGGGCCTCCGCCGAATTTATCAATAATCGTCATAAGCATTCTCTTATCGTTAGCATCAAGCCCCGATTTATCTACATCCAATATTTCAAGTACTTCGTCCGCAACCTCTTTTGTTATAACGCCGTTATATTTTATGTCTGCAAAGTCCCTTATACGCCTTAAAAGCCTGTTGGCAATTCTTGGCGTTCCTCTTGAGCGCTTGGCTATTTCCATAGCACCGTCCTCAGACAGGTTGGTGTTAAGCACCTTGGCAGACCTCTCTACAATAGCCTTAAGCTCAGAGGGCTGATAAAGCTCCAGACGGCTTATAACGCCAAAACGGTCTCTTAAGGGGGCTGTAAGTAGCCCTGCCCTTGTTGTGGCGCCTACAAGAGTAAATTTAGGCAGCTCCATTCTTATGCTTTTTGCCGCAGCACCCTTGCCTATTACTATATCCAGCACGAAATCCTCCATAGCCGGATATAACACCTCCTCCACCATGCGGTTAAGACGGTGTATCTCATCTATAAAAAGTATGTCGCCCTCAGAAAGTCCGTTTAAAATAGCTGCCATATCCCCGGGGCGCTCTATAGCAGGCCCTGAGGTCGTTTTTATATTAGTCTTCATTTCAAAGGCTATTATGTTTGAAAGTGTGGTTTTGCCAAGCCCGGGAGGGCCGTAGAGCAAAACGTGGTCTAAGGGCTCGCCTCTTTTTTTAGCTGCCTCTATATAGACTCTGAGGGTCTCTTTCACCTTTACCTGCCCTATATAGGCATTAAGTGTCTGAGGGCGCAGCTTAGGCTCTAACAGCTTATCCTCCGATTTAAAGGCTGAATTTATTAGTCTGTCCATAATTTCTCCTTATTTTGATAATGCCTTGAGGCTTGCTTTTAAAATCTCTTCGGTAGTCATACCGCTTACATATACCGCAGAAACAGCCTTTGCTGCCTCACTTCTCGTAAAGCCGAGAGCCGCAAGAGCCTCTATGGCATCGCTTGTTTCTCCGTTTGACGTTGTCATCTGCCCTGCATCGGCAGCTGTCACACTGTCATCAAAGCCGCCGTCGCCGGAGATTTTGTCACGAAGCTCTAAAATTATCCTTTGTGCCGTCTTTTTGCCTATGCCCTGCCCTGCGGAAAGAGTCTTTACATCCTCTGCTATAATGGCAAATATAATGTCTGAGGGAGTAAGAGAGCTTAAAAGCCCTATGGCTGATTTTGGCCCTACTCCCGAAACGGTTATAAGCTTAAAAAACAGGTTAAGCTCCTCATTTGAAGAAAAGCCATACAGTGAAATACCGTTTTCGGATACATTCATATATGTATATATCTGAACCTCGCCATAGCTAAGCCCTGCAAGTATATTCTGAGAAACAAATATTTTAAAGCCTATTCCGTTATTTTCAACAACTATGAAGTCAGCGCCCTTATATGTGAGCCTGCCCTTTATATAATTTATCATATCATCACCAACCCGAACATTTTTAACATTATAACACAACTCCGTTATTTTATCAACTGCGGGAGAATAAATTTATACTATGCCGACAAAAATATATTTGACTAAAGATGTACGGGAGGGCTTATATGACCTTTTATATAAATTCTTATGACAAAAATGCAGCATTGATGGTTAAAAACACTCTTAAACCCATAATATACGAAAAAATGAATACCCACACACATATAGTTGTGCTTTGCATAGGTACAGACAGAGTAACGGGAGACAGCTTAGGCCCATTTGTAGGCGACAGACTGACTGAAAAAGGCGGCGTATGGGTCTTCGGAACTATCCACAAGCCCGTACATGCCAAAAACCTGCAAAACGCCCTGAAGTTTATAAGCAGCAGAGGAAAGCCCCTTGTTATTGCCGTTGATGCGGCTTTAGGCAGCCATATAGGGCATATAACCATAGCCGACGAAGGACTTAAGCCCGGCACAGCCCTTGCCAAAGAGCTGCCCTCAGCAGGGCACATAGGCATTACGGGCATAGTAAACTCAGACGGCATAGGCGGCATAAAAATATTGCAGAGTACAAGGCTATCAAGGGTAATGGATATGTCGGAGGTTATTGCGGAGGGCATAAGAGGAGCTGTTATGGAAATTAATTCTCAGGTAAGCGCAGCAATTTAGTCTATTTATATATTTTAAAGAATAGAATATTATAAATTTTACTTACGGAGGGATCAACTTGCTGCAGGATATAAACGAAACTAACAGCATATTTGTTTCAGGATGTTTGGAAACAGAACCGGTATTCAGTCATGAGGTGTACGGCGAAGGCTTTTATTCATTTATGTTAAGAGTGCCCAGACTTTCGGAGTCTGATGATATATTGCCCGTAACTATTTCGGACAGGCTGAGCGAGCCGGACAAAATGTATGTGGGAAGCAGAATATGCGTAAGAGGACAGATAAGGTCTTACAACACATATGAAAACAACAGAAACCATCTTATTTTGAGTATATTTGTAAAAGAGATATGCTTTCTTACGGAGGATGAAGAGGTAAAGGAAAACCCCAACCACGTTAGTCTTGACGGCTTTATATGTAAGCCAACCGTATACAGAACCACCCCCAAGGGCAGAAGAATAGCCGACATACTTCTTGCCGTAAACAGGGCTTACGGAAAGTCTGATTATATACCTCTTATAGCTTGGGAAAGGAACGCTCTTTTTTCAAAAGGACTTGATGTAGGCGACAATATAAGGCTTGAAGGACGTATGCAGAGCCGCCTTTACAGAAAAAAGATTGACAACGGCGAAATTGTGGAAAAAACTGCCTTTGAAGTATCTGTATCAAAAATGGAGCTAAATAAGGAGTGATTTTATACAAAATAGACAAAGCAAATTGATAAAAATAAAAAATACATAAAAAAATGATGGTATTTCAATATAAACTTGACAAATTTGCAAAATAACATTATTATATTACTTGTGGTTGATATTGAAAAAAATGAAAATATTGCAGAAATGTAATAAATTCTTGATGGATGTATCAGCCGATGTAAATAAAGTAATGTTATCGAAAAAAACCACATGGGGGTAATTACTATGGCAGCAAAGGTAGAACTTTTTGTTGAATTAAACGGCAAGAAAGTAGATGTTAAGAGCATCGAAACAAAGGCTAAAGAAGTATGGAAGGAACAGGGCAACAAGATGAAGGATCTTGCTAACGCAGAACTTTATTATCAGCCTGATTCCGGAAAGTGCTATTACGTATTCAACGGAAAGTCAGACGACAATAGTTTTTTTGAAGTTTAATTAAACTTCGCCTGTTCCGATCGGAACAGGCTATTTTTTTTTGGATTGACAAAACTATAAAACTTTATTATAATTGTTGTATTCAACTAAGTCGCTATAGCTCAGCAGGATAGAGCGACCGCCTCCTAAGAGAACCAAGAGCGTTCGCCTTTTTACGGGGGCCTCCCAAAAATTTAATAAATGTCTGCGTAGCTCAGTTGGATAGAGCGACCGCCTCCTAAGCGGTAGGTCGGGTGTTCGAGTCACCTCGCGGACGCCAGCAAACACGCCGAAAGCCTTGAAAAATCGAGGTTTTCGGCTTTCTTTATTTTCCGCCGTTCCTTCGAGTTTGCTAATAAACGAAGCACCCTCTTAAAATTATTAGCAAATTGCTAACAAAGGTGATAAGTCTGGGGGCTGTCTGCCGGGTTGATTTTTTGCTAATAAAACCGAGGTTCAAAGGGGCTTATTTCTGAAATTCTCAGGGCGTTTGCTAATAGCCCCTTTTTGCCTTCCCGGTGTCCTGCTAATAAATCTAAGCCCTGTTAGCAGACTGGATGGACTGAAGAACCTGGGCGAGCAGTTCCGGATTGCTTGTAAGGAGCGTTGCTAGTGCGGATGCGTCGATTACCGGCGCAGCGGGCGTGGGCTGTTCCACCGGCTTCGGGGCGTCCAGATTGCCGGCAGTCTGGTAAAATTGTTTTTCCATCTCTGCGGCCAGTGTCCGTCTGTCCTCGTCCAAAATGTGGGCGTATCTCTTTGTTACCATGTCTGGGGTACTCCATCCGCCGTCCCCCTGGACAGCTTTCAGATCACCGCCAGACAGCCGCAGCTTCACGCCGGCGCTGGTGTGGCGGATGCTGTGGAACACGATTTCCTCCGGGTTGATACCCGGCTCGCCCATCGCCTCCAGGATTTCCTTAAACCGTTTGTTGAGATGTTCGGTCATAATGGGCCTGCCATTTGCCTGGCAGATAATGAGGTCATAGTCCATGTAACCGTCGTTCCCCAGCTCCAGCTTGAGCCTGTCCTGCATCTGGCGTAAGACCTTCAGTTTTTGGAGTACAGTCTCCGGGATATAGACGTTGCGGATACTGCCCTCGGTCTTGGGCTGCTTCAGGACGATAACCGTCCTTGTACCGGGATACAGGTTCGGAAAACGGTACATGATGTCCATCTTGGATAGAGAATCAGCCAGCTTCTTGTCCACGCGGTCAATGACACGATCCATATAGAGCATCTGATCGGACAGCCTCGACCACTGAGCGCCTCCCACCTCACCGCCCCTCATACTGCAAGCAAAGGCCAGATGAATGGCACAGTGCATAAGGTAGTAGTCGTAGATGTCCGGCCGGTCGGTAAACTCCATCACCTTGTAGAGTTGCTCCGGGGTTAAGGCGGCGCGTTTCTTTTCCTTGTGTTCCGGGAGGGTCGCATTAAGAAAAGGATTCTTAGCGATATATTCCCATTTCACAGCCTGGTTGAACGCGCACCGCAGAACCTTATGAATGTCGTGGATCGTGGAAGGAGTGATTCGCTCCCGTTTGGGCTTGCCCTGATTTGTGACGGGTTCCGCCTTAAACAGCAGGAAATGATAGTAGTCATCGACGGTCTTGGTTCGGATGCTGCGTAGCATTTTGTCTCCCAGGTAAGGGTAGACGTAGTTCTCAATCAATCCGACATTTCCATCGTATGTAGACGCCACCCAGCGTTTCTCCCCATATTTTTTGATAAACTCATGGAGAAAGTCGTTGACCGTAAGATCGCTCTTTTCCACATGGACATTCTGAGCCATCTCATATTCCAGTTGAGCCTTCCTTGATCTTGCTGCATTATAACTCAGGCCGGATTCCCAAACCTGATGCTTGTTCTTTCCTTCTCCTTCGTAATAAACGATAGAGTAGGTTTTCCCTCTTTTGACGATTGATGCCATATTATTTTCCTCCGATCTGATCGAAATTGTCTAACCAAAAATCGAAAGAAGCCTTTGAAATCCGCAGGACGCGGCCCACATGGATTACTTTGAACAGATTGGAATTACACAGCTCATAGGCTTTCCGTCTGCTGATGCCGAGAATTTCTCTGACCTCGTCTACGGAATAAGTCCTCTTTCCTGGGTTGATAGTGGTTTCATGTCCGATTGCAAAGACCTCCTTTCTTTTGTCACCAACCGAAGGTTGATGACCTGCGCGCACATCAGTGCGCTTCCTTTTTCTACCGCAATCGGATTGGATCGGGTGCATCAATGTCGTTTCATACAATGCGACTTTATTATAACTGGCTCATATCCCCGAAGCAATCTTGCGGCAGATTAAAATGGATAGGGCAAAAATTCATAGAATGGCATTATCGTCATAATGGCATTGGTGATTGGAAATTTAGCCTATACATGATGATAGTTACTTAAAAAAGGACAGCCATACCAGTCAGATCAGGCCCGCATAACATAGCGGAATGGTTTTGGCATGGCTGTCCTGTGGTTTTGTTACGATTTGACAGAGACTTCAGACGGGCGGCGGCATACCGGCCCTCATGGGAATCTCACCCCGTCCCATACTTGTGGGTGCGCCGTACTCATTGGTTGAGCCTGTGACTATACGGAAGTATCATTGTGCTGCATGGAGGTCATCGCCGGCAGGCCAGCCACGGCCCGCCCGCGGCACAGGCATGAATCGCTCGTCCTGTCCTCTGACCACAGGATGTCATGGCGCTGCCTGCCGCTGGGCTTGTCCTTCCGGCTCCAATGCAGAAAGTATCTGAAGCTCTTTTTATTCAGTTTTCAAAGATCCCGAACATTGAGGAAACAAGGTTCCTTCACTAACCATTAGGTTTTAAGCCGTTTCTACAACACCCTTTACAGAATATTTTTAAGAAACTTCTCCATATTTCGGAGGCCGCGTTGGATAGAGCTGTTTACTGCCGTGACGCTGATTCCCTCGCTTTTGGCAATCGCCTTCGTATCCAAATCCAGGAAATACCTGGCATAGATGCGCTTGGCCTGCTTATCCGGCAGGGATGCGATAGCTGCGTATAGCTGTTCCATCGTTACCTTTCTCTCATAAATTTCGCAGGGAGACATAGAGAGGAAAAGAGCCTCGTACTCAATGCCGTCGCCGCGATCCAGGGAGTAGTACGCCTTGTGATAGTATGTACGCTGGCGGTATGCTGCCTCCAGACGATCACACTCCAGCATGATGGCTGCCACTTCGTCAGGAACCTCGATGATGTAGTCTGTTTTATAAAAATCGGGATAATGTTCCCGCAGATTGATTTCGGTCATGTTACCTCCATTCCAGTTGTTGAAAGATTGATAGTGTCTGGAATGGGATGGTGGGGAGCGGCACCCGACAGGATACGGGGAAATTCGACAGAGAGAATCGCCCGCCTGCGCATGGCAGACGGGCGAAATGGAATTAAGAGAAGTATTTACATGATTTGTGTGTTCATCTTCCTCGGCAGGGTATCCCGATTGCTGGGTAAGATTTTTTTTGAGCGGAGTGCCCTTGTCGGATTTTGTCGATATGGAATTGGCTTCATGGCGGCTACCTCCTGTTAGCCGCCGTATCTATCGGGGATCAGCCATTGTCTCGATTGGGGGACAAAAGAAACAGCGGCTTTGATATATGAAAAAAGCAGAGCCGATAACAGCAGTTTGAAATCTGCTTGTTATCGGCTCTGCGTCTGTGCGTCTGGCTCAATTACAACCTCGATATTCAGTTCTTTCTCGTTAATGATTGTTTCGTGTTTGCACTTCGGACAATACAGAGGAAAATTTTTTAGTTCCGTATCATTTCGTACTCGTGTGCGGGTTTTGTTCCCACATACAGGGCATCTTACCCAATATTCTTTTTTCACGCTATCCATCCGACATTCACCTTACCATATTTCTTGCACCTCTCAAGTTAC
>CANRPW010000006.1 GCA_947632615.1 uncultured Clostridia bacterium
ACCCACCCGCCCTTAAGATACTCCCATTGCTTACGCAATGGAAAAGAGCAGCCTTTTGGCTGCTCTTTTTCAATAAAGAGAAGGTATTTTTATGGGGTTTTACAGTTTACACACATATTGGGGATGTTTAAACTGTATGTGAAAATGTTTAAGGGTTTTCACAAATATTATTATAGCAGGTTTAAATTTACCGTGTGCCCTAACATTCACAATTTTATAATAAAAAATTGTTCACTTTCAACAATCCCTTTTTTTCATATAGTCATAATGCACAAAAAATTTTATTGTAAAAGTCAAAGTTAAGTCAGGTTTCGTAGTCCTCCAAAATTTTCACAAGCTCGCCGTCACCGTAAAATTCTATACCCGTTTCAAGCCGTTTCTGTTCCGTATCGGGAAGTGACTCAACAGGGGTCTGAGTTATTTCCTTGACTCTGTCCTCATTGTCGCTGCTTTTCTGAAACACCGCCACATATCCGTCATGCACTCCCAGCACATAGTGCTTAGGCGAATATACCCTCATATTCTTAGACAGTCTTACTTCCTCTCCGCTAAACTCCTTGACATACCAGCCGTCAAAAATATCCTTAAATTCGCTCAGGCTAAGCCCCTGCCAGTTTTTAGGCGCAAGAGTTTCATTATATTCCTTATGCCCTCCGAGATATACGTACTCATATACAATTTTGGTATTCTCCCCTATTCTCTCTCCGGTGTCTGCCGAAACCTCCCTGACGTCTATGTCCGCCCTATCATCAACGCTTTTTACCTCTTCCGGGTTTGGCGTAAGAAAGAAATAGCCCGAAAGAACACCCAGCATCCCTATAGACACCAAAAGCACTGCAATCAGGCAAATTCTGTATTTTGTCAATTTAACCACCTCTTATGGTTATTATTGACATATAATCATATTTAATACATATCTAAATAAATTTATTATCTATCCGCTATCATTTATATATTTCTTCTTCTGAAAAATAATTGTTGTTTAAAAGCTCTGCAGCATAATTATCCTTGTTCAGTTCCTCAGGCTCTAGCACAAGTGTTGGTACGATCTTGTTGCCCTCCTCATCTTTCGTTTCATAATCTGAGGCTTTAAATTTATCAAGCACAAGATCATCAACTCCCTCAGCACAGCTTTCAGCCTCTTTCTTGCAATTCTTAAATGCTGTAACCGATAAATAGCCTTCGCTAAAATCTATAACCGACCTCGCATCGCCATTTACTCCCGTAACATAAGGGAAATTATCTGCCGTATGCCCATTAATAGCAAAATATGCATCACAGCCGTTTGCAATAAGGTCTGACCCCGTCACAAGCACATCCAAATCTTCATCAATATAATATCCCGAAAGATATCTTGCCAGGTCATCCGTTACCTCTACAGGTGTTTTGGCGTTGGTTGAGCAGTCTTCAAAGGCTGTTCTTCCCGTACGGCAAACCAAGGCTCCGCTGTCTAAATATGGGGACAGCCTGCTCATAAGTCCATTGTAAAAATCAAGGCTTTCATCGTTCTTTTCACCCATTAAAAACTCTATAGTTACTCCCGTTGCGCTGTCAAGCGCCTTGTCGGATATAATACGGTCTGCTATAAGCTCTCCGGCTTTTACGCTGTCATACTTTATAAAAAGATCTATGCCCTCTGTGTTTTCAACAGGCTTTTCTATATTCACAACAGGTATGTCTGCCTCTTCAAAGGCTTCAAAGCTGAGTGCGCTTCCGTCAACAGGATATACTATAAGACATTTTATATCCTCCTCCGTAAGCCCTGCTATCTGCTCCGCCTGAAGCTTTGCATCACCCTCGGCATAATTGAGTATAATGTTATATCCCCTGCGCCAAAGGCTGTTTGTAAGCTCCTTTGCAAGCTTCTCATTGTGCTCGTTGTTTTTGGGAAAGCATATAGCAATATTCTCCCTTTCCTCAACAGGCAGGTTTGCCCTGGTGTCGATCTCTGTTTCCGTTGTGCCCTCTTCAACAGCCGTCAGACTGCCGCAGCCTGTAAACAACAAAAGCCCCGTCACAAGGCAAATTATTCTTCTCTTCATTTTATCCTTCCTTTCTACTCATCAAGCCCGGCAATATATTCAAACAGCTCGTTTGCAATGCCTACAGTTCTGCTGCTTTTTCCTCCGTATTCAAGCATTACGGTCACAGCATAGTGAGGCTCGTCATAAGGCGCAAACCCTGTAAACCATATATGGTCGTCATCGGTTCCGTTTTCTGCCGTACCCGTCTTTCCTGCAATTGCAATTATATCATTGTTGGCTCCCGTTGCGGTTCCGTTTGTTACGACTTCTCTCATAAGCTCTCTTATCTTAGCAGAGGTTTCCTCAGACATAACAACTCCCATTTCCTCGGGCTTATATTTCTTTATCATTCTTCCCCCGGCGCTTTTTAAGCCCTGGGCTATTTGCGGCGTATACATAGTTCCCCCGTTTGCCACAGCGGCAGTTATCATATTTATATGAAGTGGGGTCGCCATAGTTTTTCCCTGTCCTATAGAGGTATCCACAAGCTCCGAGTCCTCCGAGTCTTTATTCAGATTAAATATGCTCTCTGAATGTTCCAACGGAAAATCATAGTCCTTATTATATCCCAAGTTAAGAGCCTCCGTAATAAGCCTGTCCTTTGTAAGCGTAAGCCCTGCCTGTGCAAAATATCCGTTACAGGAATTTCTGAATGCCTCTGTCAGCCCCTCGCTGCCATGCACGGTTTCGTTATAACATCTGAGAGTCTTGTTTCCGAATGTATTAACTCCCGTACAGTCAAAGCTCATACCTTCGTTTCCCGTATCTATAATAAGCTGAGCCATACCTATTTTAAACACCGATCCGGGAGGATAAAGCCCTTGTGTTGCCCGGTTGAGAAGAGGTGTGTTTTCATCATCGGTAGTAAGAGAGTCCCAATTATCCGCCACCGTTTCCGGGTTATAATTGGGGTAAGACACCATAGCCTTTATCTTTCCCGTGTTTACATCGGAAACAACTATAGAGCCTCGCCTTTCGCCCAAAAGTTCAAACGCCTTCTCCTGTATTCTATTGTCTATAGACAACACCACCGTATTTCCCTTAAGCACATATCCGTCTTTTAACGGCGCAAAAAAGTTGTTTTCCGACTCATAGCCGTCAGATGCAATAGAGTCAAGGTCTATATCTTGATTGCCCTCTATATTGTCATAAATGTCCTTTATTTCGCTGTCTATGTCAGAGTTTTCGTATATATCCGTTTCTTCTTCCGAAGCTGCCTCGGTTGTTTCTTCCTGCAAGTCCTCGGTCATATCTTCAGGCGTTTCTTGGGGTGTGTCGTTCTGAGCTTCGTCAAATATGTCTTCGGGTGCTTCTTCCGGTGTTTCAGCAGGCACATCAGTGGGCGTTTCTATATGCCGTGGTACTTCATCCGGTGATGCTTCGGGCAAATCTTCGGGCGTGCCTTCATCCCCGCCAGCGGCAGGGGGCTCAAAATCAAAGGTATCTGCGGCATATACGTCATTCCCGTAAAGCTCCATACCTGTAAGAGAAAACTCGCCCTTTTTAAACACCTTGTTTGTCACAATATATAAAAACTTTTGCAAAGTTTCGTTGTGCAGAGTAAGCAGCTCGGCATTATACGCTGCCTCAACGCCTGTTTTTCCCACACCTGTATATCCTATAACGTGGCAATACATTCTCGGGTAGTTATATGTCCTTGTAAAGCCGTCATCCTCCTGTATGCTTTCGGCAAGCACAACGCCGTTTATGTCCTCTATGTTTCCGCGCTTTACTGAGCTTTCACTGGCAGAAAGCCTTAAATTATAAGGGTTGTTTATAACCTCAGGTGCTTCAACAACAGTAAAATATCCTATATAAATTATAAGCAGGGCGAACATAGCAAAAAGAAACCAAAATGTTATTTTTATTCTGTTATTCATCGTCCCGCCTCCTTACACGCCTTTTAAGAGGTGCCTCATCGGGCATATTTATTCTCTCACGTCTGCGCTCCCGTGCAGGTTCTCGTCTTCTGTTTTGGCTGACAGACGACCTGCGAGTAGGCTCTCTGTGAGTAGGCTCTCTGTATATAGGTTTCCTACGAGTAGGCTCTCTTTCGTCGTCAGGCCCATACTTAACCTCCGAGCCTTCCGTTTTAGGCTCATATATCCACAAAAGAAGTCCCACTATCACCGTACATATAACAACAGAGGTTCCGCCATAGCTTACAAAGGGCAGCGTAACACCCGTAAGAGGTATGAGCTTTGTCACACCGCCTATTATAAGGAAGGTCTGAAAGCAAATAAGCCCTGTAAGCCCCGAAGCCAGCACTGCCTTAAACTTGTCCCTTGTGTTAAGGGCAGAACGCACTCCGCAGTAAAAAAGTGTCATATATATAAACATCATAAGTATGGCAAATATAACGCCAAACTCCTCGCATATAGCCGAAAATATAAAGTCTGTCTCAACTATGGGTATGGTGGAAGCATAGCCCTTGCCCAGTCCGCTGCCCCATATTCCGCCGCTGCCTATGGCAAATAACGACTGAGATATCTGATATCCCTTATTGCTTATATCGCTCCAGGGATCTAACCACGCGGCTATTCTCACTCTTATGTGCGAAAACAAAAAATAAGCCATTACAGCCCCCACACTTGCAAGCCCTATGCTTGAAAATGTAAAAAACAGGCTGCCTGTAGAAACAAAAAGCATAATAACAAATGTCATAAAAAATATAAGCGCCGAGCCTAAGTCCTTTTGCAGCACAAGTAAAGCCACAAAAGCAAAGCCCACTACCGTCTGTATAACTCTGTCTTTAAAGTCGGTATATCTGCAAAATACAGAAGCAAAGTAGAACACAAACAATATTTTTACTATCTCCGCAGGCTGAAATGAAAAGCCGCCTATTTTTATCCAGTTTGTTGCGCCTCTTACGGTAGACCCGAATATTATGGTTACAAGCAGAAGTATAAAGCCCAACACCAGATAAAAATATTTAAGCTCCTCAAACCTCTTAAAATATTTGAGTATAGGATAAATTATAAGTATAACACCCGTACCCATAAAGAAAAATATCATTTGCTTAAGAGCAAGGTCGGGGTCAAGCCTTTGGAGTATAACAAGACTGATATCCATAAGCAGATACATACAGTTTATGGCAAGCCCGTTTATTCTGTTATATACAAGCCCTATGAGTATAGGCGCTAATATAACAAGCACAAGCCCGCCCGTTGCCGTCAGCAGATAATCTTCAATAGGTATTTCCGAATTGAAAGTAAGGGTAGCATAAGCCAGAATATGAAAAAGTATAATGGTAAACCTTTGAAGTCTTACGGCATTCGCTCCGTCTTCGGGGTTTTTATCTACTATTCTGCCCTTGGAAACAAGATATTTACTCTGCAAGCAGAATATAAGCATAAGTATAATGAATATATATTTTGAAATGAATATAAGAAGCTCTGTCATATTCTCACCTTACACCCTTAAGATAGTGTCCTTTTTTTATATTTACGTCAACGCCCCGGCATATTGCCTCATAGTGCAGTCTTATTATATCCCTTGTCATATCCCCGTCTTCCGTTGTGAATATAAGTCTGAAAGACTCCGGGCGAAGCTTTGAAATATCGCCTTTTTTGCTTAAAGCAGTCAGCGGCTCGTTACTCAGTATTTCACAAAAGCAGCCTTCACAGTGAGGCATAAGGTTATAAACTGCCCCAACTCTGTCTTTAAGCCTGAAGTCCTCTTTTGTATACCTGTTTTTACAATATTTTCCCTTATTTTGGGGGTCTGCACAAAAATTGCCTATGGGGCACTGCTGTGTCACCATAAGGGGCAAGCGCCCGTAGGCTATAATTTCAACGCCCTTTCCGCAAAGCCCCGTCATTTCCTCAGCCGTAAGCTCTGTTGAAAGCGCAGCCCCGTCATAGTCCGTAAGAAGTCTTTTTAGGGTAAAGCCGTTAAATACCCCCAAGGTATGGTCGCAGACTATTTTTTTATTTGTTTTATAAACGGTAAGATTTCTTGTAAGATAACCGTCTATATCAGTATTTTCAAGTTCCTTTAAAAGTTCAAAAACCTCGCCCAGCCTGTCCTCTTTCATTATTTTGGGAAGGGCATAATATATTTCCTTACCCTTTCCAACCGCCATATGAAGAAGATCAGGATCGTTTATATATATCCTTTTTACGGGAGAGTCAAGAGCCGCCCTTAGCTGCTGCCCGGAAGTCACTTCACAGGTGAGGTAAGGCTTATCTGCATTTTCAAATAGAGGAGTGTCAACCTCATTAAGTTCAAGCCTGCGCTTAGCGCTCTTTATTATTTTTTCTTCCAATTTGCGGCACGCCTCTCTTCTCAGCTCGTTAAGCGTGCTTACGGGGATATATATGTCATCCTCCACATCCGCAGAGGTAAATTCAAAATCAAAGGATGTATTTCCCGTTTTTGAAAGCCTTGAAATTATATCTTCTTTGGTCGAGGGTCTGTTTTTAGCATTTTGCGGAGCTTCTCCATAAGCTGTCACGCTTAAACCATCGACGGTGGTCAGCTTAAGGCTCAGGTCCTCACTGCATTTTGCCACAACTTCAGCAAAAACCTTCATTACCCGTCTTGGGCGCTCTCCCATAAGTCTGTCGTTAAGAGCCTTGTCGTATGAAAGATATACCGCCTCGCCTTTTCTGCCCTTCAGCTTAAAATAAGCCGTTTGGTTTTTATGAATTTCCTTCGTTATGTTTGTTCCGTTTCCGCCAATTTCTATGCCGTCACCCGGGCGGACGTCCTCATAAAATTTTATGCCAAGCCCCCGCCTGTCCGCAAATACCACCTCGCCTATTCTTCTGCCGCTGTGCTTCACCTTGTCGGTGAGCATATTTCTGCCCTTAGGCTGCTTATAATATCCCGATGAAAAGCCGCCTCCACGGCTGAACACCTGCATAAGCCCCTTTTCATCCTCAGCCTCGATCCCGCTGTCGGCTAAACTTTCATAGGCAAGATCTGCATATTTTCTATACACCTCTACGCACTCTCGCACGTATGCGGCGTTTTTCATTCTTCCTTCGATTTTAAATGCGCTTATGCCTGCCGACATAAGCTCCCAGAGCATATGGCAGGTCATAATATCCTTAGGTGAAAGGAGAGGCCCGTGTGCCATCTCTTTTCCGTTTTTTAAAAGTGTATATTCCATACGGCAGGGCTGGGCGCACTGACCCCTGTTTCCGCTTCTGCCGCCTATAAATGAGGAATAAAGACACCTTCCCGAATAGCATACGCATAACGCCCCATGAACAAACCCCTCTAAGTCGGGGCTTCCTCCAAGAGCCTTATCTATAGCCTTTATTTCATCGAGGGAAAGCTCTCTTGCAAGCACTATGCGCGAAACTCCCAACTTCTTTACAGCAAGGGCAGCATCCGAGTTGTGCACGGTCATCTGTGTGCTTGCATTAAGCCTAATATCCTTAAGCCCCAAAGCCCTGAAATAGTCAAACAAGCCTATATCCGCAACTATAAAGGCATCTGCTCCATATTCATAAAGCCTTGCCGCAAGCTCCGAAAGCCCTTTAAGCTCATTGTTTTTGCATAAAATGTTAAATGTAATATATACCTTAACACCCCGGAGGTGACAATAGTCAATTACCTCCTTTATGCTTTCATTATTGAAATTTTCGGCGTATGCCCTTGCGTTAAAGCTCCCCATGCCTGCATAAATGCTGTCACACCCTGCCGAAACAGCGGCATACACAGCCTCCATACTGCCGCAGGGAGCTAATATTTCAGGCTTTTTCAATTCATATCACCCTTGCAAAAATTACAGCCCCTCTTCAAGAGTTTTTATTCTCTCATTAAGCTGAATATTTGTCTTTTTAAGTCTGCCATATTCAGACTTTATGTCGTTAAGCTCCTTAAGCAGAGTGTCTCTGTCTTTATATTTGTCCTTTGCCTTGCCTTTTTTCTCTGACGGCTCAGCTAAAATTCCTGCATCTGCCAAAGCATCTGCCATTCGTTTGTTTTCTTCCTTAAGCTTTGTTATTTCGTCATTATCAGCCGCATTTTCAAGCTTTTCCTCAGCTGCCTTCAGCTTTTCTTCAAGAGCCTTTTCATTTTCTTCCTTGCTCTTAAGTGTAATGTTAAGGCTCTGAAGGGCTGCCTCTGCTGCCTTATTTCTGCTCTCAGACTCCTCAAGCTCCTTAGCCTTGGCTTCAAGTTCGGCGTTTACGGCTGCAAGCTGATTTTCCAAAGCTTCGCTCTCGGCACTGCTTTTTTCACTTTCAAGCTGCGCCTTTATGCCTGCAAGCTCCTCTGTCTTTGCAGACAAATTATAAGAGCTTTCTTCAAGACGAGCCTTAAGAGATATTATTTCGGCTTCCTTTTCTTCAAGCTCTGCCTTGACTCCTGCAAGCTCCTTTGTCTTTTCTTCAAGCTCGTTCTTAACATCTTCAAGCTCATTGACAGAGCCAATATCATCTGCCGGCTCCACATTTTTGGTTTCGATAGCAGCCTTTAATTTCTCTGCCTTAGCCTTAAAGTCTTCAAGCTTCTCAGCTTTTGCCTTAAAAGCCTCAAGCTCGCTTATTTTAACATCTTTAAGTCTTATGGTCTTTCCGGCTTCCTTAAGCTGTTCCTCCAAGGCTGCAATTTTGCCGTCCTGCTCCTCGGCTTCTTTCAGGTCTTTTCCTGTTTCCTGAGACCTCTTAAAAAGATCGTCCGTAATATTAAGCGCCAGCATTATAGGAAAATACTCCGAAACTCTCGTTATAGAATCGGTCTTATCAACTATATCTCTATATTTTCTGTCAACATAACTTGCAACACTCTTTATATATTCTTCGCTGTCGGTAGTTCCCAGTTTATATATTCTGCCATTTATAACCACCTCAACCTGTTTTCTGTTATTATCCAATGTTTTTCCCCCTTAGTACATAATATATTGATTTTATTATATCATAGTCCACCCCGCATTACAACCCCGACAAACCTCGTATTTTTATTAAAAAATTATAGTCAAAATCAATGTTTACATTCAAAAGCCCATAAGGTATAATATATATTAAATTTATGATGTGAGTATGACGGAGGAAATTATGATAGATATTCTTAAGGGGTATGGCCTTGGCGAAGATGAAATAAAAAAGCTTGTGATATATAAAGATCTTTTGCTTGAGTGGAACAAGGTGATGAACCTTACTGCCATAACAGACGAGCGAGAAATTGCCGTAAAGCATTTTATAGACAGTCTTGCCCCTCTTTCATATATAGACTTTAAAAACAAGTCTGTAATAGACGTGGGAACGGGGGCAGGCTTTCCCGGTTTGCCGCTAAAAATTGCAGAAAACTCCATAAAGCTGACCTTACTTGACAGCTTAAGCAAGCGTATAGGCTTTTTAAAGGAGGTCACCTCTGCCCTACAGCTTGAAGATGTGAACTGTATTCACGGGCGGGCGGAAGAGCTGGGGCAAACCGATCTGCGTGAAACCTTCCACATATCAACATCCAGAGCCGTGGCTTCTCTGCCTGTGCTTTCCGAATTTTGTCTGCCTCTTGTAAAGGTGGGAGGATATTTCATAGCCCTAAAAGGTCCTGATCCCTCAGAGGAGATAGCCCTTTCACAAAACGCAGTTTCAAAGCTTGGCGGCGAAATAGAGGACGTAAAAACCGTCACCACCGACGACTATTCTCACACACTTATATTCATATATAAAAAAGCTCCCACCCCGTCAAAATACCCGCGTTCCTTCTCAAAAATCAAAAAAAGCCCTATAAAATAAAACAGGCGGCGCTATGTGCGCCGCTTTTAATTTGGAAGTAAAACAGCCGTCACTTAAAGTGACGGCTGTGTAGGAATTATAAATTAGTTTGTAATTGTAAGTTCTGTTTCCTTATCGAAGATATGGAACTTGTTGATATCGAATGCGATCTTAACGTCGTCGCCGATCTTGTAGTTGTTACGAGCGCTTACACGGCAAGTAACCTTCTGTCCGTTTACAACGAGATAAAGGTTAGTATCTGCGCCAAGAAGCTCTGTAACGTCGATATGAGCATCAAGAACAGGTGACTCTGTTGTGTTAAGGAATACGTCTTCGTTATGTACGTCTTCGGGTCTGATGCCGAGGATAACAGTCTTGCCGATATATCCGCCGTCAACAACAGCTTTAGCCTTGTTTTCGGGAAGTGGAAGGTTCTGTGAACCGATCTTAGCATAAACCTTGCCGCCTTCGCTGATGATCTTAGCTTCGAGGAAGTTCATCTGAGGTGTGCCTAAGAAGCCTGCAACGAAGAGATTTTGCGGTTCGTGATAGAGCATCTGAGGTGTATCGCACTGCATGATAACACCGTCTTTAAGAACAACTATTCTTGTACCGAGAGTCATAGCCTCTGTCTGGTCGTGTGTTACGTAGATGAATGTTGTGTCGAGCTTATGGTGGAGCTTAGCGATCTCTGTTCTCATCTGAACACGGAGCTTAGCATCGAGGTTTGAAAGAGGCTCGTCTAAAAGGAATACTGAAGGTCTGCGGACAATGGCACGACCCATAGCAACTCTCTGTCTCTGACCACCTGAAAGAGCAGCGGGCTTTCTGTCGAGAAGGTGAGCAATTTCGAGGATCTGAGCAGCTTCTTTAACCTGCTTGTCGATCTCGGGCTTTGGTACTTTTCTTAACTTAAGACCGAATGCCATATTATCATAAACTGTCATGTGCGGATAGAGAGCATAGTTCTGGAATACCATTGCGATATCTCTGTCACGAGGACCTACGTTGTTTACAAGTCTGTCGCCGATGTAAAGCTCGCCGTCTGAAATTTCTTCAAGACCTGCGATCATACGAAGTGTTGTTGACTTACCGCAGCCTGAAGGACCTACGAAAATGATAAATTCCTTATCTGCAATTTCAAGGTTGAAGCTTGGAACTGCTACGAAACCGTTAGGATACTTTTTAACGATATTTCTTAAACTTAAACTGGACATTTATTTATTCCTCCCTTTATTATAAGACAGAGGGTATTTCCCCTCAACCGAGGGGCGCACCCCTTGTTTTCTTAACATATATAGTACAGTATTTCACCCCAAATTTCCATAGATTAATTAAACAAATTATTTTTTTATATTTGTTTAATTTGTACAGAGAATTTATTTTTTAGTCAAATTGCCGATAATGCCCCTTTATAAGTGGTTCAGATGTTCGGCTTCTTTGTTCAAATTTTATCAATGAAAATAAATATTATTTTGATTTGTTTATTCTGCACATAAAGCTCGTTATAATTTTTGCAAATATGCCTATAAAAATCACTGATTTTCGGTCAGAAAGCCCTCTCCCCGCACCTCTGCGGCGTTTGTTATTATCATAAAGGCGGAGGGATCAAGCTCTTCCACAAGTTTTTTAAGAGAGCCCACCTCTCTTTTTGATACTACACACAGAATGACATTTTTAGCCCTTTTAGTGTACTCTCCCCTACCCTTTAAGGTAGTAACTCCCCTTTCAAATTTTGTCATTATAAGTCCCGAAAGCTCCTCAGACTTATCAGAAATTATATATATAGCCTTGCCATAGCCTGCCCCCGTCACCACAACATCAATAAGCTTTGTAGACAAATAAACCGAGCCTATGGCATAAAGGGCGTTAAGAGAGCCAAACTCCCAAAAGCCAAGGGCTATTATTGTGCAGTCTATAATCATTATAAGAAATGAAACGGAAAGGGAGGGCGCTAATTTATTTATAACAAGGGCAATAAGGTCGCTGCCCCCTGTGGTATAGCCCGAGCGAAGTATAAGCCCCAGCCCCATACCCTCTATAAATCCGCCGAAAACCGCCGCCAAAATAAGATCCGTTTCTATAAGGGGCATATATTCCGTCACCCAAAGCGCAGCAGACAGCAGTACAGTGGCTATAAGGCTTTTTTTGAGCTTTGAAAAGCCCATTACATAAAAACCCAGGGCAAAAACAGGTATATTTATAATGAAGAAAAGAAGCCACAGTGAAAGTCTTATGCCAAATAGTCTTGAAAATGCGGCGGAAATGAGAATTGCAAGCCCCGAAGCTCCGCCTATAACAAGCCCGTGGGGGTCAAAAAACATATTTATGCTTATCCCCATAAGCAGCACGCCTAAAAGCATATAGGCTATATCTTTTTTTATTTTCAATATAAAGCCCCTCTCCATATCTTTTTAATAACTTTGCCCCTAAGACAGGCAAAATATTCTTTAAATAATGTTGAAAAATAATATTCGTTATGATAATATATTATTGATTTTCATAGGCGTATATGCACACCCCGTTGCCCTTGCGCCTTAATAAACATTTAAGGAATGACCATTATGTATAGGAAAGATCTTACAAACAGAAAAAGAATTGTAGTAAAAATAGGCACGACTTCTCTCACCTACCCCAACGGAAACATAAATCTCCGCCGCTTTGACAGGCTCGCCTCAGTGCTTACCGACCTTAAAAACAGCGGAAAGGATATTGTGCTTGTGTCATCGGGCGCTATAGCCGTAGGGGCAAAAAGGCTGGGGCTTAAGGAGCGACCCCGTGACACCGTAGGCAAGCAGGCATCCTCCGCCGTAGGGCAGGCAATACTCATGCAGTATTATGAAAAGAGCTTTAACGAATTTAATCAGAGAGTTGCGCAGATACTTGTCACTAAAGATATTTTCGGTCACAGGCAAAAACGTACTAATGTAAGAAATACATTTGAAAAGCTGTTGGAGCTGGGCGTTATACCTATAGTAAACGAAAACGACACCGTAGCAACAGACGAGTTTAATGAATTTTCTGACAACGACACACTTGCTTCTTATGTGGCTGAGCTTATAAAGAGCGACCTTCTTATAATTCTTTCGGATATAGACGGTATGTACACCGGCGACCCCAATAAAAACGAAGAGGCTGAGCTTATAAGCATTATAGAAAATATAAATGAGGATATAATACGCCTTGCGGGCGGCTCTGCATCTTCCTTCGGCACAGGGGGAATGGCGACCAAGGTGCAGGCGGCGTTAAGAGTAACGGCATCAAACTGCGATATGGTAATAGCAAAGGGCGACGACCCTTATGTGATATACAGCATAACCTCAGGTCAGCCTATAGGAACTCTTTTTGCAAGGAAGCGATATGATGGATAAAAATACGCTTCGCAAAAAAATGTCAGAAGCAAGAAAAAATATACCCGGGGAAATTCGCCGCAAAAAAAGCCTTGCCATAACGAAAAGGCTTGTTGAGAGTGATGAATATAAGACCTGCAAAAGCGTGTTTTGCTATTTAAGCTATAAAACAGAAGCCGAGACAGATGTTTTTATAAAAAAGGCATTGGAAGACGGCAAGATGGTTGCTCTCCCTTATGTGGCGGATAAGGAGAATATGTATTTTATAGAGGTAGGCAGTCTTGAGGGGCTTGTTAAAAACTCCTACGGCATATACGAACCCGCCTTTGACAAGAGCAAAATAAAAACCCCCACAAGTGACAGCCTTATAATAGTGCCGGGGCTTGCATTTACCAAGGACGGCTTCAGGCTGGGCTATGGCGGCGGCTATTATGACAGATATTTAAGTAAATACAGCGCCAAGACAATAGGCATTTGCTTTGAGGAGCAGCTTGTAGAAAGCCTGCCCTTAAGTACATTTGACAAAAGGCTTGACGGTGTTGTCTTTAAGTAAAATATGAGGTGATATGATGGATCTTAATACAATAGGCAAAAGAGCAAAGGCGGCGGCAAGGGTTGCGGCATCTCTTACAACAGGTGATAAAAACGAGCTTCTCAAGGCTTTGGCAGCCTCTCTTATAACCGAAAGTAAAAGCATACTTGCGGCAAATGCCGTTGATGTAGACAAGGCTGTAAAGGCAGGCACAAAAGCTTCTCTTGTAGACAGGCTTTCGCTTAATAAGGATAGGATAGAAGCCATGGCGGACGGTCTTTTGCAGATATCAAAGCTGCCCGACCCGATCGGTGAAGTAATAAATATGAAGACCCTTCCCAACGGACTTATTGTGGGAGAAAAGAGAGTGCCCATGGGCGTTGTGGGCATAATATATGAGGCGCGCCCCAACGTGACCGCAGATGCCTTCGGGCTTTGCCTTAAATCGGGAAACGCCGTAATACTTAAAGGCGGCTCGGATGCTATAAATTCTAATATGGCTATTGTGGCAGCATTTAAAAAGACCATTGAAAAAATGGGTATAAACTCCGACTTGGTGCAGCTTATAGAAGACACCTCAAGAGAAACGGCAACTGCCCTTATGCGCCTTAACGAATATATTGACGTTTTGATACCGAGAGGCGGCGGCGGACTTATAAGGTCGGTGGTTGAAAATTCCACCGTGCCCGTTATAGAAACAGGCGTAGGCAACTGCCACATATACATTGACGACACCGCCGACAAGCAAATGGGTATAGACATAATAATAAATGCCAAAACCCAGCGCCCGGGAGTATGCAATGCAGCGGAAACACTGCTTGTAAGCGAAAAAGCAGCTAAAGCTTTCCTCCCCGATGCCATAAAAGCCCTTAAGGCTAAAAATGTTGAAATAAGGGGCTGTGAAAAGACTGTCAATATCTGCCCCGATATGGGTATAAGACCCGCAACGGAAGAGGATTATTATACGGAATTTCTTGACTACATTTTAGCCGTAAAGGTCGTCGGAAATGTAGACGAAGCAATAGAGCATATAGCAAAATATTCTACAGGACATTCTGAGGCAATAGTTACGGAAAGCTATACCAATGCCATGAAATTCTTAAATGAGGTAGACTCTGCCGCAGTATATGTAAACGCTTCAACACGTTTTACAGACGGCAATGAGTTTGGCTTTGGAGCAGAAATAGGCATATCTACACAAAAGCTCCACGCAAGAGGCCCTATGGGGCTAAAGGCACTTACAACATCTAAATTTATAATATACGGAAACGGTCAGATAAGAGGTTGATTTCAACCTCTTGGTTGAAATCAACCTGCCGCCCCGCGCAAGCCGAAGCCCAAACCGTCAAAGACGGTTTGGGCTTCGGCTTGCGCGGGACGGGTCGGGGCGAGAACAAGGCGGGGAGGGCAAAGCCCTCCCCGCCTTGTTCTCGCCCCGACCCGGGCAGATATTTATTAATAATTTTCGTCGTGCATAGGAAAGACCTGTACGTTCTTTTCCTTTATATTTTCGGTGTTTTTATATATCTTGTCTGTACTTCTTGCGGCAATTCTTATGTTTTTAAGATTGATGTCGTGTATAGGCTTTTCTTTAAGTCCTGTTATTGACAGAGGAATTGTGCAGTGTGTACAGGTAACGTCCTCTATAGTAACATTTCTGAACTCGGGATATTCCTCGGGAGCAACTGTCTGTCCCTCGTGAGAGTCTATATCATAACCTGTTGTAAATACTATTGCCTCGTTTGGAATGTGCATCATATTTATGTCGTGGATGTAAATGTCTTCAATAACGCCGCCTCTGCCTATGCAGCTTTTAAGCTTTATGCCGCAGTCGGTAGTTATGAAGGTACATTCGGCTATTTCTATGTCGTGAAGTCCGCCGCTCATTTCGCTGCCAAGCACGAAGCCGCCGTGTCCGTGGTATACTGTGCAGTTGAAAACGTATACGTTGTATGTAGACATACCTCTTTCACGTCCCTCGGCATTTTTGCCTGACTTCATACAAATTCCGTCGTCGCCTACGTCGAAGGATGAGTTGAGTATTTTTACATTATGGCAGCAGTCAATGTCTATGCCGTCAGAATTCTGAGCTGTGTCGGAGTTGTTTACCTTTATGTCGGAAACCGTTATGTTGCTGCACATAAATGGGTGAATACTCCATGCGGGTGAATTTTTAAACATAACATGATCCAGAAGAATGTTATGGCAGTCTTCAAAATATACTAAGCAGGGTCTTAAAAATTCACGGTATTCATAGCAAAGGTCGTAGTCCTTTATGTTTGCGCTGTAGGAGCTTAAAAGCTCATAGCCCCTCATGGCATTGTATGAGGGCCACCATGTTTCTTCATGGCCGTTAAGTACATTTATAGAGCCGCCTGATGAAATAAGCTTCTTCCAACGTCTTTCGGTGACTTTAAACTTCTTTACCGGGCGCCAGGGGTCGCCTGTGCCGTTTATAACGCCCTTGCCTGTTATGGCGATGTTATGTGCACCCTTTGCGCTTATAGGCGACATACAGCGGTAAGCCATGCTTCCCTCATAGTTGACCATTACAAGAGGATAGTCGTCTACGTTTGATGAGAAAAGCAAAACAGCGCCTGCCTCTAAATGAAGATTTACATAATCCTTAAGGACTATAGGCCCTGTGAGGAAAATTCCTCTGGGTACGGTGACCATACCGCCGCCGTTTTCCGAGCAATATGTAATAGCTTCGTTGATCGCCTTAGTATTGTCTGTAAAGCCATCGCCCACTGCGCCAAATTCTCTTACGGAATATATAGTATCTTTAAATTCGGGTACTTTTACGTCAAATTTGAGATATTTCATATTTTTCCCTCCAAATAATACTGCATACTATATCTATTTTAATATAAAAAAGCAAATAAAACAATAGTTTTTAACATAAAAATTAAAATATTTCATAGGCGTAGTCTATCAGGCAATATTTTTAACAAATGCAGTTAAATAGATATGTAAAATAATTAAAATAAATTGAATTATGGTTTTGAATATGTTAAAATAGTTGTATAAATTTATTCATAAAGGAAGTGAAAACAGAGTGGACGGTCGAAGTCAGAACGCCGAAACAGAATATAACATAGGTAGTGACCCTCGCCGTGCAGCCTTTGTTTTTTAATTCTGCTTTCGGAAGCAAAATTTTTTGAAAGGAGAATATTTTTTTATGGATAACACGGACTTCAAGACTTTACTCGACCTTGTTTATGACAAGAAATTTGCCGTGCTTAAGGCTACCTTGTCGGATATGAACGAGGCGGATATTGCAGATTTTCTATGTGAAGCAGATGACAGAGATGAAAACGTGCTGCTTCTTTTCAGAATGCTTGGCAAGGATATTTCAGCGGACGTATTTGCAAGGCTGCCGGCTGATATACAACAGACCATAATAAGTGGCATATCGGATAAGGAAGTCGGAAACATCATAGAAGACCTCTTTGTGGACGATGCCGTTGATATGATAGAAGAAATGCCTGCTATCATAGTTAAAAGAGTGCTTAAAAATGCCAGACCCGAAACGAGAGAGCTTATAAACCGCATACTTAAATATCCCGAGAACAGTGCGGGAAGCATTATGACGGTGGAGTATATAGCTCTTAAAAAGAATATGACGGTGGAGGAAGCCATAGATTATATACGCCGTAACGCCGTTGATAAAGAAACCATTTACGACTGCTTTGTTACCGACAGTACAAGGGTACTTCAGGGCGTTGTTTCCTTCAGAAGCATTATACTTTCGGGCAGCAGAACCCTCATAGGGGATATAATGGAGAAAAACATAATCTCTGCCACTACCACCGATGACAGAGAGGATGTAGTTGATGCTTTCAGCAAATACGACCTTATTTCAATGCCTGTTGTTGATAAGGAAAACAGGCTTGTGGGCATCATAACCGTAGACGATGCAGTTGACGTAATGGAAGAAGAGGCAACGGAGGACTTTGAAAAGATGGCAGGTATGCTGCCAAGCGAAAAGCCCTACCTTTCTACGGGAGTATTTAAGCTGGCATCAAACAGAATACCTTGGCTGTTGTTCCTTATGGTGAGCAGCATGCTTACGGGGGGAATACTTGCAAAGTATGAAAACGCCATAGCCGTTCTGCCCGTGCTGGTCACATTTATACCCATGCTTACAGACACAGGGGGTAATGCAGGCAGTCAGAGCAGCACAATGATAATAAGAGGTATGGCAGTAGGCGACATAGAGATAACAGACATTTTCAAAGTATTGTGGAAGGAGCTCAGGGTGGCTATTATATGCGGCGTGGCACTTGCGGCAGTAAACTGCCTTCGTCTTGCCTTATTTAATACAGGCGACTTTTCGGTGATTATGACTATTACATTCAGTCTTATAGCAACCGTAATCACCGCCAAAACCATAGGCGGGCTTTTACCCATAGCGGCAAATGCGCTTAAGCTGGACCCTGCAATTATGGCAGCTCCCCTTATAACCACCATTGTAGACGCTGTGAGTCTTATTATTTATTTTACACTTGCATCTCATCTTTTGGGAATTTAAAAAGAGGTGAAAAGAATGTACGATTTTATAGACAGCACAAATTATGATATGAGATATTTAAGGCTTCTGGCGGAAAAATATCCTACCATACAGGACGTATGCACCGAAATAATCAATTATGAGGCTCTTTTAAATCTGCCAAAGGGCACGGAGCATTTTATGTCGGACCTTCACGGAGAATATGAGGCATTCTTTCACATATTGAACAACTGCTCCGGGGTTATAAGAGAAAAGGTGGAGCTTTTATTTAAAGACAGCCTTGCAAATGAAGAGATATCTGATCTTTGCACTCTTATATATTACCCCACCGACAAGCTGAAGCTGGTTAAATCAGCAGGCAAAGCCACCCCCGAATGGTATCTGTTTACACTAAGGCATCTTATAGAGCTTGCAAAGTTTTTATCGTCGAAATATACAAGGGCAAGGGTGAGAAAGTCTATGCCCGAGGCTTATGCCTACATAATGGATGAGCTGCTTCACGCTCAGCCCGACGAAGACAACAATCAGGTGGTTTATCACAACAAAATTATAGAAACCCTCATTTCTCTTGACAACGGCGATGATTTTATAAGGGCGCTTGCCGATCTTATAAAGTTTCTCTCAGTTGACAGACTCCACATAGTAGGCGACATATTCGACAGAGGCGCAAGACCCGACTCTATTATGGATATGCTTATGACCTACCATTCTCTCGATATAGAATGGGGCAACCACGACATATTATGGATGGGCGCGGCGGCAGGCTGTGCGGCTTGTGTAGCCACTGTTGTAAGAAACAGCCTTTCCTACAACAATATGGACGTGCTTGAAAAGGGCTATGGCATAAGCTTAAGGCCTCTGACAATATTTGCAGAGCATACATACCCAAAATATGACAATCTTGCGGAGGCGGCGAAGGTAGCCATATCTATAATACTTTTTAAGTTGGAGGGACAAATAATAAAGCGCCACCCCGACTACAACATGGACTCCCGTATACTTCTTGAAAACATAGATTTTGAAAAGGGCACGGTGGTGTCTGAAGGAAAGACATATAAGCTGAACGACATACCTCTTACAACGGTTTCTCCCGAAGCCCCCTTAGAGCTTACGGACGAGGAGCAGGATGTAATAGACGGCTTGGTGTCTGCCTTCAGAGAAAGCGAGCGCCTGCACAGGCACATACAATTTCTCTATGACAAGGGCGGAATTTATAAAATATATAACGGAAACCTCCTCTATCACGGCTGCATCCCCCTTGACAACGACGGTAATTTTAAAAGAGTGAAATTTAACGGCAGACCCTATTGGGGCAAGCTGTATATGGACTATGCCGACCACACGGCAAGACGTGCCTACATAAAGGGAGAGCAAAACGACTTAGACTTTATGTGGTATCTTTGGACAGGCAGAAGATCCCCTCTTTGCGGCAGGATAATAAAAACCTTTGAGCGTATGATGATAGAAGACAATGCCTCCTGGAAAGAGCCCCAGGACAACTATTATACATATTACAGAAGCGAAGCCGTATGTAATATGATACTCCGTGAGTTTGGGCTGTTTGAAGCCACCTCTCATATTATAAACGGTCATACACCCATAAAGGTAATAAAGGGAGAAAGCCCCATAAAGGGTGACGGAAAGCTTATAATTATAGACGGCGGCTTTTGCCGTGCATATCAGAAAACCACGGGTATCGCCGGATATACGCTTATATTCAACTCTCACGGTATGAGGCTTAAATCTCACCGCCCATTTAAAAGCCGCCAGTCGGCAATAACGGAAAACACAGATATAGACTCAGTATCGGAGAGAATAGAAACAATCAACCACCGTGTTATGATAAGGGATACGGATAGGGGCATAAAAATACGCCGTCAGATATCCGAGCTTTCGGCTCTGCTGGCTGCTTACAGGCAGGGCACTATCGTTCCTAAATTCAGATAAAAATTTGGCACGCCGTTCTTACTCGATCAAAGATCGAGTGCGAACGGCGACCAGCGGGGGCAAAAGGGGCGGCTTCGCCGCCCTTTTGCCCCCGCTGTTTGGCGCGCCGCCCGGCTTCCATCGAAGATGGAAGCCGGGCGGCGACCGTCGGGGCGAGGCGAGGGGAAAAAGCAAGGCAGGGACAAGCAAGCTTGTCCCTGCCTTGCTTTTTCCCCTCGCCTCGCCCCTAAAGACAGTGGCTGTCAGGTAAAGCTTCGTCAGACTTGAATGGTTCACAAAAAAGACGGTGAAAATCACATATTTACACCGTCTTGATTTTATGTATTATAAGCTCGAAATAATGAAATAAATGCAAAGCAGCACTGCAAGAAAAATTATGTTTGATATTGTGAAGTAAATTATATATTTACCTCTCAGAGATTTTCTTTTATGCCCTATGAACTTGAATGAAATGAGGCTTGCCATAGAGGCTATAAGCGTTCCAAGTCCGCCAAGATTTACGCCTATTATAAGGGGCTTAAAATTGTCTGTAAAGCCAGATAGCAGAAGCGCAGCGGGGACATTGCTTATTATCTGGCTTGAAAGTATGGCGGTTATACATTCTCTGCCTGAGATAACACTCTCTAAAAAATTGCTGAAAAGAGATATACGCCCCATATTGCCTATAAATATGAAAAACGCAACAAAGGTGGCTAAAAGCGCATAGTCTATTTTTAAAATAATCCCCCTGTCAGCTAAACATACCAATATTATAACGGCTAAAAGCGTAACTCTGTAGTCGACAAACCTGCCTACAGTAAAAAGGCATATTAAAAAGGCTATAACAAAAATTGCTATTTTCTTTTTTTCTCCAAGCTCCTTTGCACTGTCAAGCTTTATTTTTATGCTGCCTTGGTTTTTATGGCACAGTGTCCACAGACCAAGCATTATAAAGGCAGCAGCGACATAGGGCAGCATAAGCCCTAAAAAATCGTCTATGCCCAAGCCCGATATGCTTTGCAGATAAAGGTTTTGAGGATTGCCTATGGGAGTGAGCATACTGCCTAAATTTGCAGCGATTGTCTGCATTGACACCACGGTGACTGTCAGGTAGGAATATTCATCATCAAGCATTGTGAATACAGTGAATGTGAAAGGCACAAAGGTTATAAGAGCCACATCATTTGTTATAAACATACTCGAGAAAAAGCACAGCATTATAAGTATAAATATAAGCCCTCTTATGCCCCTTACTCTTTTAAGCATCTTCTTTGCCATAAGGTCGAATACACCCGTTTTGTGAAGCCCTGCCATAACCGTCATAAGGCAGAACAAAAGGGAGAGCGTTCTGAAATCTATATATTCTATATATTTAAGGTCCGGTTTTACAAAAAAAGCGGATATTACGGCAAGCACAGCCGCAACAGTTAATACCGTTTCGTTTTTTACAAAGAAACGCAGTTTTTTCATAGGTTTAGCTTTCATTCTTATTCCTCAATTCATATAAAAATCTAATAAATTATACCACGGCTAAACTGCAAATTCAACCTCTGACATAAATATTGAATATTAGTGACATATTTTTGCCGTTTGTTGACATCGGGGCGCAAAAATATTATAATTAAAATAATAAAAAACCGCAAAAAATGGGGGAGAGAGGGTATGGCAGAGCATAAAATAATATTTTCGGAAGATGGCTGTATGAAGCATTTGGAGGACGAGTCTGCGCAGCTTGTTATAGCTTTTCTTCCAAACATTGAGGGCAAAAGTCCCGAAAAATATTTTTATGACACAGAAAAAATTATTAAAGAGAGCGTACGTGCCCTTTCACAGGGCTGTAAAATATGTATAGGCATAGAGGAAAGACCCTTTTTGAACGAGGGAAGATATAAGGCTGTTTCTGTAAAGTCAGAAATAATTTCTCTTTTGTCAGGGCTTTGCTGCGACTATATGGGAAGCATTATAAGACAAACCTCTCCCGCAGGGGGCGGCACCGTTCTGGGAAGCTATCCTTACCCAAGAAACGGCATACTTAAAATAAACTACGACTACATACTTATATTTAAAAAATACGGCAATGCGCCAAAACCCACGGAGGAGCAAAAAAGCTCGTCAATTATGACAAGCGAAGAATGGCAGGCCTATTTTTCGCCCATTTGGAGGCTTGAAAGCGAAAACCGCCGCGAAGAAAGCATAAAAAGGCTCATTAAAATGTTTTCGTTTGCAGATGAGACCGTTCTCGACCCCTTTATGTATGACGGAGCCACCGCCCTTTGTGCCAAAAAGCTGGGCAGGCGCTCAGTAAGCTATGAGAGGGACAAAACAAAGCTTAACGAGATAAGGCGCAGGCTCAATGCGGATCAGCTTACTCTCTGGGGCGAAGAGTTTGAATTTATATACGATTAAATCAGGCTTAACAGGTGCAGACCTGCCCTGTCTGCACCAAAAAAATATTTGACAAACTATAAATTGTAATATATAATATACTTTGTGTTTAAAATTGTACGCATAGCTCAGCTGGATAGAGCGTCTGACTACGGATCAGAAGGCCGGGGGTTCGAATCCTCTTGCGTACGTCCAGCAAAAACCGCAAATTACTGCGGTTTTTTTGTTTCTTTCAAATGTAATTTAATAAGTCTTTTGTTTCAACCGGCAAGCTTTGATGTTTATTTGATGTTTGTTTTTTATAAAATAAGAATTTTAAACGATTTCTTTAAAATTAATGTCGCATAAAAATCGCATAAAACTCATTATTTCAACATAAATCAAAGCATTTCAAAATAGTTTCTGTATTTCTGCGGAGCAGAAGACCGGGGGCGAATCCTCTTGCGTAAGTCTTGGAAGTCCGATTTTGTCGGACTTTTTTTATTTTAAATATGAAAATCAAATTTGTTATTGTTTTGCCTTGGCTTTAAGGAAACACTTGACGGGTCGGGGATGATTAGGGTATAATTTTAAATGGGATTAAATGTTTTTAATGTGATAATTACTTTTTGATATATAATATTTTTGATTATTCAGGGGAGGACTCTAATGAGTATGTTAAAAGAAGAATGTGGTGTATTCGGTATATGGGATCCGGACGGCGGCTGTGCCAATGTGACCTGTAATGCTCTTGTGGCTTTGCAGCACAGAGGACAGGAGGGCTGCGGAATAGCTGTTAATTTAGACAGAGAAATAAGCTATCATAAAGATACGGGGCTTGTAAATGAAGTTTTTAACAACGAAATTCTTGAAAAATACCCCGGCACAATGGCTGTTGGACATGTGCGCTATTCAACTGCCGGAGGGTCGTTTCGTGAAAACGTACAGCCCTTGGTTTTACGTTATATAAAAGGCACTCTGGCTATAGCTCATAACGGAAACATAACAAACGTAGAAGAGCTTAAAAAGCAGCTGGAGCATAACGGAGCCATATTTCAGACAACGGCAGACTCCGAGATAATAGCCTATCAGATAGCAAGAGAGAGAATAAGCTGCGGCTCTATAGAGGAGGCGGTAAAGCTTGCAATGCCAAAGCTCAAGGGAGCATTTTCAATGCTTGTAATGAGCCCTCAGAAGCTGATCGCTGCAAGAGACCCCTGGGGATTTCGCCCCTTATGTATGGGTAGGCTTGGCAAGGCTATTGTGTTTGCTTCGGAAACGGCAGCCTTTGACGCTATAGGTGCTGAGTTTGTAAGGGACTTAAACCCCGGCGAAGTTGTCACCGTATTCAAGGGCAAGGTAGAAGCAGAGCAGGTAGTAAAGCCCGAAAAAACCAATCTTTGCATATTCGAGCACATATATTTTGCACGTCCCGACTCAATAGTAGACGGTCAGTCTGTGCACGAGGCAAGAAAAATGGCAGGCAGGTTTCTTGCAATACAAAGCCCGGTAGATGCTGATGTTGTGGTAGGAGTGCCCGATTCGGGGCTGTCCGCCGCTCAGGGCTATTCCGAAAAATCAGGCATACCACTTAAAATGGGCTTTATAAAAAACAAATATATAGCAAGGACGTTTATAGCTCCCGAGCAGGAAACAAGACAAAACGCCGTTAAAATGAAGCTGAACGCTCTTAAAAGCGAGATAAGCGGCAAAAGAGTCGTTATGATAGACGACTCTATAGTAAGAGGTACTACATCTGCCCGCATTGTAAGCCTTTTAAGAGAGGCAGGCGCAACGGAGGTCCATGTAAGGATATCTTCTCCCCCATTTAAGTGGCCCTGCTTTTTCGGCACGGACGTGCCTACGAGAGATGAGCTTATAGCAAATCACTATGACGTATCGGAAACAGCCAAATATATAGGGGCTGACAGCTTAGACTATTTAAGCCTTGACAATCTGCTTAAAATAGCCCCCAACTCCACAAAGGATTTTTGCCATGCTTGCTTTACAGGCAAATATCCTATTGATGTTTCTCATCTTTTAGCTAAACTGGAGGGAAAGAAAAAATGAAAAATATATACGAAAGTCCTCTTAACTCAAGATATTCAAGTAAGGAAATGAAGGAGATATTTTCTCCCGATATGAAATTCAAAACATGGCGCAGACTGTGGATAATACTTGCAGAAACCGAAAAGGAGCTTGGGCTCAACATAACAGACGAACAGATAGCCGAGCTTAAGGCGCACGCCGAAGACATCAACTATGATGTGGCAGAAGCAAGAGAAAAGATATGCCGTCACGATGTAATGAGCCACGTTTATGCCTATGGCAAGCAGTGCCCCAAGGCTGAGGCAATAATACACCTTGGCGCCACAAGCTGTTATGTGGGCGACAACACAGATGTAATAGTTATGACAGAGGCCATGAAGCTCATAAGAAAGTCGGTGGTTTCTGTAATGGCTAAGCTCGCTGACTTTGCCATCAAGTATAAAGACTTGCCGACCCTTGGCTTTACCCATTTTCAGCCGGCACAGCTTACTACCGTAGGCAAAAGAGCCTGCCTTTGGCTGCAGGATCTTATGATGGACCTTGAGCAGATTGATTTCTTTTTGGAAAATGTAAGGCTTTTGGGCTGCAAGGGCACAACGGGCACACAGGCAAGCTTTATGGAGCTTTTTGAAGGCGATGAAGAAAAGGTAAAGGCGCTTGATAATGCAATAGCAGAAAAATTAGGCTTTAAGGGCGTGTTTGCCGTTTCGGGACAGACCTATTCCAGAAAGTTAGACAGCTTTGCTCTGAATGTTCTTTCAGGCATCGCTCAGTCGGCCACAAAGTTTTCAAACGATATAAGACTTCTTGCCCATCTCAAAGAGGTTGAAGAACCCTTTGAAAAGGGACAGATAGGCTCTTCGGCTATGGCTTATAAGAGAAACCCAATGAGAAGCGAAAGAATAGCAGGTCTTTCAAGATATATAATAAGCTGTGCATCAAACCCCGCAATGACGGCTTCGGCGCAGTGGTTTGAAAGAACTCTTGACGACTCTTCCAACAAGAGAATAGCCGTTCCCGAGGCATTTCTTGCCTGTGATGCTGTACTTAGCATATATCTCAATGTAGCAGGTGGACTTGTGGTATATCCTAAGGTAATAGAAAAGAGGATAATGAGCGAGCTGCCATTTATGGCAACCGAAAACATAATGATGGACGAGGTAACACGCCACGGCGGAAACAGACAGGAGCTTCATGAAAGAATAAGAGAGCTTTCTATGGAGGCCGCTGCTGTAGTCAAGCAGGAAGGCGGAGAAAACGACCTTATTGAAAGAATAGTGAGAGATCCTATGTTCAAATGCTCTGAGGAGGATATAAGAAAGACCCTTGATCCTTCAAATTTCATAGGCAGAGCGCCGGGACAGGTCTCCGAATTTATAGAAAACTGCATAAAGCCCATACTTGACAAATATAAGGATGAGCTTATTGGCGAAGTAACATTAAATGTATAAAAAGGCAGGTGCTTAAAAAATGGTAAAGGCAATAGTAGGCGCTAACTGGGGCGACGAAGGCAAGGGTAAAATAACCGACCTTTGTGCAGAGTCCTCCGACATAGTAGTAAGATTTCAGGGCGGAGCAAACGCAGGACACACCATCATAAACGAGTATGGACGTTTTGCCCTTCATCAGCTCCCCTCAGGCATTTTTCACGAAAACATAACAAACATAATAGGCAATGGCTGCGCGCTTAATGTGGAATCTCTTATGGAAGAAATTGACTCAGTTAAGTCCGCAGGCATTAAGTTTAATCTTCTTATTTCCGAAAGAGCCCAGGTGCTTCTTCCCCATCATGTGCTTTTAGACACTTATGAAGAAGAAAGACTCGGCAATAAAGCCTTTGGCTCTACAAAGTCGGGTATTGCGCCATTCTTTTCCGATAAATACGCTAAGGTAGGTCTTCAGGTATGGGAGCTTTACAATGACGAGCTTCTGAAGGAAAAACTTGAAATGATGTATGACAAGGTAAACGTCACTCTTAAGCACCTTTACAATAAGCCCGAGATCAATTATATGGACGTATACGATATTCTCAAGGGCTATGCCGAAAAGATAAAGGACTATGTTGCGGATGCGAGCCTTTTCTTAAGAAATGCCATTAAAGAAAACAAGTCAATACTTCTTGAAGGTCAGCTGGGAACACTTAAGGACACCGACCACGGTATTTATCCTTATGTAACAAGCTCCTCAACACTTGCGGGCTATGCTGCCGTTGGCTCAGGCATACCGCCATACGCCATAAAGGACATACTCTGCATTACAAAGGCATATTCCTCTGCAGTAGGCGAAGGTCCTTTCGTAAGCGAGATATTAGAGCCCGTTGAAGCCGAAGAACTCCGCAAAAGAGGCGGCGACAAGGGCGAATACGGAGCAACCACAGGCAGACCCAGACGTGTTGGCTATTTTGACACGGTTGCTACAAAATATGGCGTAGAGCTTCAGGGCGCTACAGAGGTTTGTCTTACCTGCCTTGACGTTCTTTCATATCTTGATGAAATACCCGTATGCACAGCCTACGAGCTTGAAGGCAAAACATATAAAGACTTTCTCACAACAGATAAGCTCTATAAGTCAAAGCCTGTTGTTGAAAAGCTTAAGGGCTGGAAGTGCAATATAAAGGGTATCAAAAAATATGAGGATCTTCCCGCAGAAGCAAGAGCCTATGTTGAATTTATAGAAAAGGAAATAGGCGTTAAAATAACAATGGTTTCTAATGGACCCGCAAGAGAAGATATAATTTACAGATAAAGTATATTTGCCCGCCCCTCCCAAACCATCAGAGATGGTTTGGGAGGGGCGAGCCGCGGGGCGGAGAAAAACAAAGCAAAGAGAGGGCAGCTTTGCTGCCCTCTCTTTGCTTTGTTTTTCTCCGCCCCCGCGAGCCACCCGACCGCCTCATCTTTAGATGAGGCGGTCGGGTGGCTAAACATCAAAAGCCCGCCCAACCGAACCGCCTTTGGCGGTTCGGTTGGGCGGGCTTCGCGGGGCAGGGGAAAACGCAGCAAAAAGAGGACGGCTTTGCCGTCCTCTTTTTGCTGCGTTTTCCCCTGCCCCCGCGAGTCGCCCCCTGCCGATCATCTTCGATGATCGGCAGGGGGCGGCTAAAAAATCATTCTGTTTCGGTAGTTGTTTCGACCGTAATGTCTGTAGTAGTTTCTGTAGTAGTTTCTGTAGTTTCCTCTGTTGTTTCTTCATCTATAGGCTCAAGCCCAAGCGCCTCGATGGCTATGCCTGCGGGAACATACATTTTTTTGTCGACTATAGCGGCTTTTACGTCATCCTCGCCAAAATATATTATCTCATCGTCTACAATATAATAATCGCTTTCGTGTATAAACTTAACTATTTTATCCTTATAGCATATAGTAACAGTCTTTGTGGAAGAGTCCCAATCCACATAGCTGTTCTCGTCATCTACTGATATAATATCGCTTATATCTCTTACTGCCACAAGATCGTTTTTGTCAAGGTCAAATATAGTCGGCTCTGCGGTCGTAGTTTCCGTTTCTTCCTCAGTAACCTCTGCAGTTGTAGGCTGCTCCGTTGTTTCTTCGGTTGTTGTTTCATCATCCGTAGGGTCAGCCTCTGTTTTGCGGTTTGCAAGAGAAGGAACGGCTACACCCTTTGTAAATATATAATTACCTGTAAGGGTTGTGCTTGATATTGTAGTTCCGTTAGACTCAATTTTTATCTTTATATTGCCGGAACCGTTGGCTCTTAAAGGAAGTTTTATTCTGTAACAGCCGGTTTTGTTCACGTGATTTACTCTGTAGATAGAATACCCAGCATACATTGTAGGCACGTTTATGAGCTTGACTTCCATTTCATGAGTGTTTATTCTTCTTATCTTGTAAGGAAGCTCAAAGGTTTTTACCTTTGGCATAAAGTCATAAAAGCCCTCGCCTCTCCAATCGTAAGGATATTGATACATGCTGTCAATATCAGACTGGCTGAGTATGTCGGCATTCGTAACTGATATTACTATTGATGAACCTGTTGTCACCTCATTATACGGTGTTATTTTAAGATATTGTGTGGGCTGTATAGCTTCATCTCTTATAACGCTGACTCTGTCAAGCCCTGCATAAGAAGCCGCAAATATGTTTATGTTTAAAAGTAATATAAAAGCCATTAATAGCGCTAATGTTTTTTTCATATTCATTCCTCCAATTCCACAGTATTTTCTTTTTATATTATACACCAAATTTACAGATTTTGCATTAGAAAATTATTAATTTTTGTTAAAGACAAATTTCACAAACTTCGCTTTGTGAGTATACTCTTTATAGAAACCGTGAGGTAAAATATTATGGTCAGAATAATAATCGAAAAAAAGGATAAAAGCTGTTTTGATGCCTTTGCCGAAAAGGGGAAAATAATTGCCGATCTTCCTATTATAAATTCCTGTATAATAGAAATTGACGAAAAAAGCTTAAGCGACCTTAAAAAAAGAGGCTGCCCCGCAAGAATGGCAGGAGAAACGGGAGTCACCGCCCAAATAAACAGCGCCAAGAAAAAGATCAATTATATAAACAGCGAAGGACTTACGGGAAGAAACATAACCGTTGCCGTGCTCGACACGGGCATATCAGACCTGCCTGATTTTTCCGGCAGAATAGTTGGCTTTAAGGATATCGTGGGAGAAAGAAAAAGCTGTTATGACGACAATTCCCACGGTTCTCACGTTTCGGGAATACTTGGAGGGGGCGGAAGGCTTAAAGGTATAGCGCCCCGGGTCAGATTTGTGCCTGTAAAGGTTTTGGATAAATACGGAAAGGGCTCATCTGCCGACCTTTTAAAGGGGCTTCAGTGGGTGTATGAAAACAAAAGCAAATATAACATAAAAATAGTAAACCTCTCTGTGGGCGCAAGCACCTATGAAGGTTTCGATCCCCTTGTGGCAGCGGTGGAAGCCCTTTGGGACGACGGCATAACAGTTGTCACCGCAGCAGGCAACAGCGGTCCCTCTCCCTGCTCCATAACCTCTCCGGGCACAAGCAAAAAGGTAATAACCGTTGGTTGTCTTGACGACGACAAGGTTTGCAGCATATGGGACAGCGATATCAAAAATTTTTCGGGCAGAGGCCCTACAAGAGAATGTATTATAAAGCCCGACATACTTGCGCCCGGGGCAAAGATTTACTCCTGCTCATCCACAGGCAAATATATACCTCTTAGCGGAACCTCTATGTCAACGCCCATTGTCAGCGGCGCGATAGCCCTGCTTTTAGAAAAATATCCCGGGCTTACCCCAAACCAAATAAAATATCATTTAAAAACAACCGCAAAGGATCTCAGCTTTCCCAAAAACAGGCAGGGCTGGGGACTTCTTGATGTAGAAAAGCTGTTATCTCAAAATCCCGAAAATATATAGGAGGTATTTAATATGGAAAATAATATCTTTGACATTTTAAAACCCTTTACAAGCGCAAACACCTTAAACAGTGATATTAAAGAAATTCAGAATATGATAATAGGCTATTTTCAGAATAAATATTTCAGCAAAATACGCGCCACTATCGCCGAAGAGGTAACAAGGCAAAAAACAGATCCCCCCGACGACATCCGCCTGCTTTATGCTCTTAAACCCTATGCCAAAGATGTTGATGCCGGCTTTATGGATAATATAATAGAAGCGGCAGCCCTTGCCAAGACTCTGGGCAGCATTAAAGATCATATGCCCCGTAAAAACAGCTTCGTTAAAGCCGCCTCCGTAAACGATGCCTCCATAAACCCTGACGGCATATACGAGATAGACTCCGCATGCAAAACAAGTCTTGCATCAAAATCTTCGGTAGGCGGCGCAGATATAATACCAATTTTAGCTATTTTGGCTCTTTTATTTATTAAATTTTAAATTAGCTTTTGCACAATAATTAAAATATAAGTAAAAATATAAAATTTCTATTGAAAAAATTATTACAAAAGGTTATAATAGTAGAAATAAAGCTTTTGCTTTACGCAGGAACCACTGTGTCTTATGTATCGGAGGAATATAATGTGATTGATGCAGTAAGCTGCGGAGGTGTAGTTATATTCAGAGGAAAAGTGCTGCTGCTTTATAAAAATCAGAACGGCAGGTATATGGGGTGGGTGCTTCCTAAGGGAACAGTTGAGCCCGGTGAAACTTTTCAGGAAACAGCGCTAAGAGAAGTAAAAGAAGAAACAGACGCTGATGCCAGAATAATCAAATATATAGGAAAAACTCAATATACCTTCAGAGGGGCGGAGGATATTATAAACAAAACCGTCCACTGGTATTTTATGACGGCTAACTCTTACCACTACAAGCCGCAAGCAGAGGAATTTTTTGCAGATGCAGGCTTCTATAAGCAGCATGAAGCTTATTATCTCCTTAAGTTCCACGACGAAAAGCAGATAATGCGACGTGCTTATATGGAATATATGGAGCTTAAGCACAAAGAATCCGCTGCTAAGTATTTTAAGAAAAACATCTAAGATTTCCACGAAAGGAGGACCTATTATGGAAGACTCTTACAAGGCTTCTATTCAAGAGATCAAAAAGAAACTCAACAAACTCCAGACAGCGTCAAACCTTAAGTTTTTAATATTTATAATATGCGGCGTTGCTGTTTTTACGCTTATTGTTATTTATATAATTTTAAAGCTTAAAGACTCGGCTGATCCATATGATATGTATGAGGAATATGATGACGATGACTTCGATGTTTATCCCTTTGACGAAGAAGACTTTGAATTAGAAGAAGAGGAAGCAGACGAAGCAGAGGAAGTTGAAGAAGCTGAAGAAGCTAAAGAAGAATAATTAAAACCAAGGAGCGGTTTTTGTGATATGCAGCAAAAAACTGCTCCTTTTGTTGTGGATGTTCACCATCCGCAAGTCATAAAAAGGAGGAACTTAAAATGAAAAAAATGTTATTATTAGGCGCAGCCTTGGCTATGTGTTTCAATCCGTTTACGGTTTTGGCTTCCCAGGGAACGCAGCAGGCACAAATAACCTACAAAAACATAACCGTATACACCGACGGCAAGCTTGTTGACACAACAGGCGCAGAGCCATTTATTTACAACGGTACTACATATCTCCCCGTAAGAGCCATAGCAAACGCTGTAGGCAAGGAGGTAAACTGGGTAGGCGAAACCAACACAGTCTATCTTGGGGCTATGCCCTCAGCCTTTGTAGAAACAGACACCCTTCTTGAAGATATGTACTCCTACAACAACAGCTTTGCAAAAATAGAGCATGTAAATAAGGGCGCAGACAACCAAAACCAAAAGCACGAAAGCGGCTGCCTTCTTAAATGCACAAGCGTAGGGGCAGAAACCGAAAATAAAGTGGAATATTCATTAAACGGTAAATATAAGAGCTTTAAAGCCGTTGTTGCCGTGCCTTATGTTGAAAGAAACAATAAAAATCCCAAAACAGTCAAAATATATTCAGATGATAAGGTAGTATATACCTCAAACCCCATGAAGGCAGATTCACAGCCCGAAGCAGTTGACATTGATGTCTCAGATACAGCAGTGCTCAAAATAGAGGTAGAAGGCTCAGGCATAATAGGCTTATATGACGCTATGTTTTACACAAAATAAAGCCGACCATATAAACGGCTCATAAGCGGAGCGAGGGAACAAAGAAAAGACAGGGGAGAGCAGCTTTGCTGCTCTCCCCTGTCTTTTCTTTGTTCCCTCGCTCCGCCCCCGGTGGTCCGCCTTCTTTTAACATCTGTGATGTTAAAAGGAGGCGTGGCCAACATTATAATTCTTTAAGATAGGCGAAGTTTTCTTTATTCGTTTTATAAAGCCTTCTGAAAAGCTCATAATATTTGTTATAAATTTCGGTATTTCCCGAAGGTGCAAATTCCTTGACTACCTTCACGCAGTCACCCTTTGCGCTTTCAAGATCCTTTGCCATTCCTGCGCCTGCAAGGGCTATAAGAGCCGCGCCGTATGACGGACCCTCGGATATATTAAGCACCTTTAAGGGTATGCCAAGTATGTCGGAGATTATCTGTCCCCAAAGATCGGATTTTGCTCCGCCCCCTGTAATATATACCTCTTTAAGCTCGGTGAATTTTACCACTTCTTCATAAAGATCTCTCACGGCAAAGCCAACGCCCTCCATAATGCTTCTTATATAACAGCCCTTGTCGGTGTTTCCGTTAATGCCGAAAAATACGCCTCTTGCGTTGGGATCGTTGTGTGGCGAGCGCTCTCCGAAAAGATATGGCAAAAATATAAGTCCGCCGCTGCCTGCGGGCGCTTTTGCTCCAAGCTCATTTAACTCGTCAAACGAAATGTCACTTAAAAATGTGCGCTTAAATTGGTTAAGCGCCTCTCCTGCGCAGAGCATACAGCCCATGGCATAATAGCTGTCGGGTACGGAATAATTAAAAAGATGCACTCCCCCCGTCACCTCAGACTCTATTTTGTCTACAAAGCCTATAACAGTACCGCTTGTGCCTATGCTCACAACGCCCTGTCCTGCCTTTACAACGCCGTTGCCTACGGCAGCACAACTGTTGTCCGCTCCGCCGCAGACTACCTTGCACTCAGGCTTAAGCCCTGTTTCGCTGCAAACGTCAGCCTTTACGTTTCCCACAACGCCAACAGACGGCAGCAGCTTGGGAAGAATACTTGGCGACACTCCCACCTTTTCGCAAAGCTCTGTAGACCAGTCGCTCTTTTTAACATCTAAAAGAAGAGTGCCTGCCGCATCTGACAGATCGGTGGCTATTTCACCGCTGAGGCGGTAGTTTATGTAATCCTTTGGCATTATCACCCTATCAAGCCTTGCAAAATTTTCAGGCTCGTTTTCCTTAAGCCAAAGTATTTTAGGCAGTGTAAAGCCCTCTAAAGCCAGATTGCAGGTCATATCAAGGAGCTTTTCCTTGCCTCCCGCAAGGTCGAATATCTCCTTTACCTGCTTGCTTGTTCTTGTGTCGTTCCATAAAAGCGCAGGGCGAATGACCTTTCCTGCCTTATCTAAAAATACCGATGAGTGCATTTGTCCCGATACGGCTATAGCCCCTACCTTGTCCGCTGTGTCGGGGTTTTCCTTAAAAAGCGCCTTAAGCGCCTTAAGAGTACCCTCCCACCAGACCTCGGGGTCTTGCTCTACACAGCCGCCCTCATAAAAATCGGGGAGATATTCAGCCCTTGCAGATGCTTGGGGTGTGCCCTTTTCATCTGTCAGAAGAACCTTTACTCCGCTTGTTCCCAAGTCTATTCCTACAACATATTTCATAAAAACACCTCTCCTATATCAAAGTGTGATGGTTTCGCCGTTTTCAAGAGGTATAAGCTCCTCTATAATGCCAAGCTCGGGGGTGATTATACTTTTCGGCGTAATTATACACACTCTGTTGCTTTCGTTTCCTCCCACAAAGCTGCCTACAAAGCTCTTTTTATCAGCAAGAGTTATCTTGACGTGCATCCCTCTTTTAAATGTCACGCCCTTATACTCAATTATCTCTATGGGGAAAAGACTGCGATATTTTTCTATCATTCTTTTTACGTCCATCATCTGCGCCCTGATGGCAGGCATTGACTTTACAAGCCTTCTGAAACGCAGAAATGACATAATTGTCCAAGTGAAGATAAGGGCTAAAAAAGCCGCCATCACAATATTCTGAACGGTAACAACAAATGTTAAGCCGCCAATATTTAAAACATATCCGTTCATAAGGTCTCACCTCCGCAGATTATACTCTCTATAAACTGCCTTGCCACTCTGCCGGAAAAGCCCCCTGCGCTCATTTCGTAGGTCTTGGCTGCCGCTATAAGCCCTTCCGTAGGCTCTATGCCGTTTTCTATGGCTATACCCTTTACTATTTCAATAAATTCCTTCTGGCTTGGTCTTGTAAATGTGAGCTTAAGCCCAAACCTGTCTGAAAGGGATATTTTTTCGTTGATCTGATCTGACGTGTGCATTTCGCCCTTTTGTGATATATCTCCCCTATCGTCCCATTTTTCCGCTATAATGTGGCGGCGGTTAGATGTGGCGTAGAAAATAACATTCCCCGGCTTGACCTCCGCACTGCCCTCAAGCACGCTTTTAAGGTGCTTATATGAGGTCTCTTCGGCTTCAAAAGACAGGTCGTCTATAAACACTATAAATTTGAAATTCCTTTCGGAAAGTGTGGGCATAAGCTCGGGCAGAAGATGAATATCGTCCTTTGATGCCTCTATAAGCCTTAAGCCTTTGTCAAAATATTTGTTTATAAGAGCCTTTACAGATGACGACTTGCCCGTTCCCCTTGCACCGAAAAGCAGTGTATTTCTTGCGGGCTTACCCTCCAAAAATGAAACGGTGTTTGCCTCCAACGCCTCCAACTGGCGCTCATAGCAAAATATATTGTCAAATGTAATTGGGTCGAATATCTTAACAGGCAAAAGCTCGCCCTTTCTGCTAAGTCTGAAGCCCTTATAAAGCGCAAACTCTCCGCAGCCCCTTGCGCTGTGAAAACTGACCAGCCTTTTTACAAGGTCCTCCGGGCTTTTAAAATCTAAAAATTCTTCGGTTATATCATATTTGCAGGGTATAAGGGGCTTATAATCGCCAAAATAGGCATTTGCCCCGCAGGTCTTATATTTTTTTATAATATCCCCTACCTCAGATACGGCAATGGGATATATCCCCGACTCCTCTTTCATAATACCCTTTTCACAGCTGAGTGAAAAAATGTTTTCTTCGGTTATGAGCCTGTAAAGCATATGCTTTTTTACAATGTTTCCCCCAAAACCGTGCTTTTCGGCAAATTCGGGGTAGTTTACCTTTTCCGGCTCATATGTACCGTAAATATATGTCATAACATCACTTCCAATTATACGTTAAATCTGAACAGAACTACATCTCCGTCTTTAAATACATAATCTCTGCCTTCGCTTCTGTATACGCCTGCTTCCTTAGCTGCATTAATAGAGCCTAAAGAAACCAGCTCGTCATAAGTGACAACCTCTGCCCTTATAAAGCCTCTTTCAAAGTCAGAATGTATCTTACCTGCCGCTTGGGGCGCCTTTGTGCCCTTTTCGATAGTCCATGCCCTACATTCCTTTTCGCCTGCCGTAAGATAGCTTATAAGCCCCAAAAGCTTATAGCTTGCCTTTATAAGTCTGTCAAGTCCGCTTTCCGATAAGCCAAGCTCCTCTAAAAACTCCTGCTTTTCATCGGCATCTAAGGTAGCTATCTCCTCCTCTATCTTTGCGCAGATAACAAATACCTCGTCCCCAAACTCCTTGGCATGGTCTCTTACTGCCTGTGTAAAATCGTTTTCTCCCCCGGCAAGCAGACAGTCCTCGTCTACGTTTGCAGCGTACAAAACAGGCTTAAGAGTAAGCAGATTAAGCCCCTTTGCAAGCTCCTCCTCTTCCTCATCCGCAAAGCTTATGCTTCTTGGAGAAACTCCCTCTTCAAGAGCCTTCTTTATCTTCTGAAGCACCTCTACCTCTGCCTTAAGGCTCTTATCTGACATTGCCTGCTTTACAGTCTTGGCAAGCCGTCTTTCAACTACCTCCATATCCGCAAGCATAAGCTCTAAATTGATGGTCTCTATATCCGCCACAGGGTCTATCTTTGCATCAACGTGTACTATGTTTGAGTCTTCAAAGCATCTTACAACATGAACTATAGCATCTACCTCGCGTATGTGTGAGAGAAACTTGTTTCCCAGTCCCTCGCCGTGAGATGCGCCCTTAACAAGCCCTGCTATATCCACAAATTCTATAACAGCAGGGGTTATTTTTTTTGTATTATACATTTTACCCAGAACATCAAGCCTTTTGTCAGGCACGTTTACAACGCCCACATTGGGGTCGATAGTACAGAAGGGATAGTTTGCCGCCTGAGCGCCGCCTCCTGTAAGAGAGTTGAAAAGCGTGCTTTTGCCTACGTTTGGCAGTCCTACGATTCCTAATTTCATTAAAGTCTTTCCTTTCGTTTAATACTTTCCGGCAAAAAAAACGGCATCATAAAAAATGCCGCAATTAAAAGCCTATGCTTTATTAAGAATTTTTGCCGGCTATAAAGCCCATAAGCAAGCCATTTACAAAAACAGCGCCAAGTGCCGCACAAACAACAGCTATAACCTTAGACTTATCCTTCTTCGGGATAACAACACAGTTTTTCTTAGGAGCCTCTAATGCTTCTTTAGCTTTATTTCTGTAATGAACTCTTGCGTTTGCCATATTAAACAGCCTCCTTTGCCGCATTTTTATACGTTGAACATTAAATTATATATATTATAACACATAAAAAGAGTATTTAAAAGACATTTTATTAATTTTTTTCAAAATAATTGAAAGAAATATAGCTTTAAGTCTATAAAAATATATTGTTTTTTACAAATTGGTATGGAAAAACCGCCTGACTTGGTTTATACTATATAATGAATAAGTTTATGAACATTTTTATATGGAGGCTGTTTATGTATAAAAGAATAAAGCGAGAGGATATTTACAAGGGCAGAATAATCGACGTAAAGCGTGACACCGTGCTTTTGCCAAACGGACGTGAGACCACAAGAGAGCTTGTGCTCCACTGTGATGCCTGCGGTATGGTGGCAGTTGACGATGAGGGCATGATAATTCTTGTCAGGCAGTACAGATATCCCGTAGGGCTTGAAATGCCTGAGATACCCGCAGGGCTTGTAGAGCCGGGAGAAACGCCCGAAGCCTGCGCCTTAAGAGAGCTTGAAGAAGAAACCTCATATAAGGCAGAGCATATAGAGCATATGACGAGCTTTCACACCTCAGCAGGCTTTTCAAACGAGGTATTGCACGTTTACCTTTGCACAGGGCTAAAAAAAGGAAATATGAAGCTTGACGACGATGAAATACTCACATACGAGCGCCACAGCCTTGAAGATATAAAAAAGATGATATTTTCGGGAGAAATTACCGACAGCAAGACAATTATAGGCATACTTATGTACAACGAAATGTTAAACAACGGGAGATAAATAATATGGAATGGAACAAAGCAACAGTAAGAACTACCCAGGAAGGCTGCGAAGCAGTGTGTGCCGTGCTTATGGAGGCAGGTATTGTGGGCATGGAGATCGACGACCCCCTTCAGAAAAAGCACTATTTTGAAACCCCCTCGGAAACTTGGGACTATGTGGAGGAGGGGCTTCTCAAAATAACCGACGAAGACGTAAAGGTAATATTCTACATAAGTGCAAACCCCTACGGCGATGAGCTTCTCCTTGCCGTAAGAGAAGGTATAGCCCGCCTTAAAGCCTCAGACAGCGGGCTTGACCTTGGAAGCCTTGAAATAGAAACTGAAAACGACTTAGACGACGAAAGATGGCTCAATAAATGGAAGGAATATTACAAGCCCTTTAATATGGGCGAAAAGCTCCTTATAAAGCCAATATGGGAAGACGCCCCAAAAACCGACAGAACGGTCCTCACCATAAACCCGGGTAATCTTTTTGGCACAGGTCTTCATCAGACAACGGCTCTTTGCCTTGAAACCATTGAAAAATATGTAAAACCCGGCTTTAAAGTGTTGGATCTTGGCTGCGGCAGCGGCATACTCTCTATAGCCTCACTTCTTTTGGGGGCAGAGAGCGCCTTTGCCTGCGACATAGACGAAAACGCAGAAACAGCCGCCTATGAAAATGCCGCAAACAACGGCATAGGCAAAGACAGATATTATGTCACATCGGGAAACATACTCTCTGATGATGAGCTTATTGAAAAAATAGGCACAGACAAATACGACCTTGTTTTAGCAAACATTGTAGCCGATATAATTATAGAAATTGCCCCTAAAGCCTATGCTCAGCTTAAAAGCGGAGGAATCTTCATTTCCTCGGGCATAATTAAGGACAGGCTTGACGAGGTAAAGCGAGCCATAAAAGCGCAGGGCTTTAATATCTTGAAGACCCGCATAAAAGACGAATGGTGCAGCATTACGGCAAGAAAAGAGTGAAAATATGCCTAAATTTTTTACGGATAAAGAGCTAATATACGAAAACAGCCTTGAAATAAAAAACGAAGAAGCCCTGCATATAGCTGAGGTTCTCAGAATGAAACCCGGAGAAGAGCTTATTGTAGGCGACGGCGATATGACAGACTATATATGCCGTATTTCATCCGCCAAAAAATCCGCTGTTGTATGTGATATAATCAAAAAAGAAAAAAACCGGAACGAGCCTGAGCTTAAAATAACACTTTTTCAGGCTCTGCCCAAAGGCGACAAAATGGAAACCGTCATACAAAAATGCGTTGAAATAGGCGTTTGCGAAATAATACCTATAGACACAAAAAATTCCATGGTGCGCCTGAAAGGCAAGGAAGATAAAAAAACAGCAAGATGGAACAAAATAGCCTACGCCGCAGCCAAACAATGCGGCAGGGGCATAATACCAAAGGTAAAATCCCTTATGCCCTTTGAAGAAGCCTGCAAATATGCAGGGACAAGCTTTGACGGGGCGCTTATACCCTATGAGTGCGAGCGGGATAACTCCATAAAAAAATATGCCTCAGGCTTTACGGGCAAAAGCCTTGCCATATTTATAGGCTCAGAGGGCGGCTTTGACCCGTCGGAGGTAGATATTGCCATAAAATCGGGGCTTGCTCCCGTGACTATGGGAAAACGGATATTAAGAACAGAAACCGCCGGGCTTGTTGCCTCGGTAATAATGCTTTATGAGAAAGGTGATATGAGTTGATATATTTTGACAACGCCTCTACAACAAAAACCTCACAAAAGGCAGCAGAGTGGGCTATGAAAATGATGACGGAGCTTTACGCCAACCCCTCATCACTTCACAGTTTTGGCTTTGATGCGGAAAAGGTTATAACAGGGGCAAGAGAGACCATTAACAAGGCAATAAATTCAAACGGCGAGGTAATATTTACCTCAGGAGGCACAGAAGCCAACAACACCGTAATTTTAGGCGCAGCAAACGCCTATAAAAGACGTGGCAAGCATTTTATAACCACAGCTATAGAACACCCCTCCGTCACAGCCGCATATAAACAGCTTGAAATGTCAGGCTGTGAGGTAGACTATTTAAGCCTTGACAAAAACGGAAATATAAGCCTTGACGAGCTTAAGGAAAAGCTCCGCCCGGACACTGTAATGGTAAGCCTTATGGCAGTAAACAACGAAATAGGCACTGTAAACGACATAAAGGCGATATACGAGCTTATAAAAGCCAAAAATCCCGACTGTCTTTATCACGCCGACTGTGTGCAGGCGTTTTGTAAACATCATATAAACGGCAAATATGCCGATTTTATAACCATAAGCGCACACAAGATATTCGGCACAAAGGGCTGCGGAGCTATCTGCCATAAAAAGGGCTTGCGCTTCACCCCAAGAGTATTTGGGGGAGGTCAGCAAAACGCTGTCAGACCCGGTACGGAAAACACCCCCGGCATAGCTGCCTTTGCCTGTGCAGCCTCCGACCTTGCGCCCCACATTGACGAAAACCTTAAAAAGGTTAGTGAGGTAAAAGCCGAGCTTATGAAAATAAGGGAAGAACTGCCCGACATTCATATAAACGGAGCAAACACCTCTCCTTACATACTCAATTTGAGCTTTGAGGGCATAAGGGGGGAGGTTCTGCTTCACACCTTAGAGGACAGGGGCATATATGTTGCCACAGGTTCGGCTTGTTCCTCAAAGGCAAAGAAAAACGAAAATGTAACGGCTAAGGTTTACGGACCGGCAAGAGGCGGCAGCGCAGTGCGCTTCAGTTTTTCAAGCCTTAACGAGTTAAAAGAAGCTAAAGAAACCGTAAATGTGCTTAAAGAGGTCGTTCCCGTGCTTAAAAGGTTTCAAAGACACTGATATAAAAGGAGAAATCATGAAAAAAATATTGCTTGTAAAATACGGAGAAATTGCCATAAGAGGCAAAAACCGCTGGATAATAGAAAATAAGCTGATAGGCATAATTGAAAGAAATCTTGCCAAGCTGGGAAGATACAGCGTAAAAAAGGAGCAGGGTCGCTTTTTGGTAAGAGCCCTTGAGGGAGAAATGGACTACGACAAGGTAATACCCACCGTAGTAAACATATTCGGCGTATTGGGAGTCTGCCCGGGCATAATGCTTGAAGACAACTCTATAGAAACTCTTTCCAAGGCGGCTCTTGAATATATGAAGGAACACTACCCCGAGGGCGGTGTTTCATTCAAGGTGACCGCAAGGCGCTCCGACAAAGACTATCCTCTCAACTCTCAGGAGATATCCGCAGAGGTAGGCGGCTATGTGTTCGAGGGCATGGGCAACCTGACCGTAGACGTGCACAACCCCGATGTAGAGCTGAGAGTAGAAATAAGAAACAGCGCCTATATTTATTCTAAGGTCATAAAGGGCTATGGCGGACTTCCCGTAGGCGAGAGCGGCAAGGCCACCGTACTTATGTCAGGGGGTATAGACAGCCCTGTTGCAGCGTGGCTCACGGCAAAGAGAGGCGTGGCAATAGAGGCGGTTTACTTCCATTCTCCCCCATATACCTCAGAAAGAGCAAAGGAGAAGGTGGTCGATCTTTGCAAGTGTATCACAGCATACTGCGGCTCTATGAAGCTCTATGTTGTGCCGTTTACCGAGGCTCAGCTTCTTATATATGACAATGTGCCCCACGAAAGAATGACGATATTTCTTAAAAGAGCCATGCTGAGAACAGCGGCAATGATAGCCGACAAAAACGGTTCTCAGGCTTTGGTTTGCGGCGACTCTATAGGTCAGGTGGCAAGCCAGACAATGCAGGCCATCAACGCCATAAACACAGCAGCGGGCAACTACCCTGTTTTAAGGCCTCTTTGCACCTACGACAAGCAGGAGATAATCGACATTGCAAGAAAAATAGGTACGTTCGATATCTCCATTCGCCCATATGAAGACTGCTGCACCATTTTTGTGGCAAAACACCCCGAAATACGCCCTAAGAGGCACATTATTGAAAAGAAGGAAAAGACTATCCCCGGTCTTACCGAAGCGCTTGCAAAGGCGGCGGAAGAAGCGGAGATAATAGAAATTTAAGGTGATAGTATGAAGCTTAATTTCGTGCTTGGAAAAAGCGGCAGCGGCAAAACAAGCTATTGCATAGACAAAATGCTTTGCGCTCCCCTGTCAAAAAAAATAATATATATAACACCCGAGCAATTTACGCTTGAGTCTGAAAAAAAGCTGACGGCTCTTAGAAGGTCACTCATAAATATAGATGTTGTCAGCTTTAACAGGCTGCGTTTTCATATGGCGGTGGATACGGGCAGCATAAGAAAGGAATTTCTTGACGACGAAAGCAAAAGCATGATATTAAGAAGGCTTATATGCGAGCTTGACCTTAAGGCGCTTAATATAAATGCCAACAGCCCCGGTGCTGTAGAGCGCATAGGCAGGGCAATAAGCGAATTTTACAGATTTGGCATAAGCTGTGATATGCTTAAGGGCAGAATTTCCGAAATAGAAGAAGAAAACAAGGGCTTCGGCGAAAAAATGAAGGACCTTCTTGCCATATACGAACGCTATGACAGCTTTATATCGGAAAAGTATATTTCTTCCGATCAACTTTTGGACTATATAGCCGACAAAATTAAGGAAAGCTCTCTTTTTGACGGCAGCCTTGTAGTTATAGACGGCTTCAACAGCTTCACCGCCCAGGAGTATAAGGTAATATCCGAAATTCTTGCATACGCCGAAGAAACCACCGTCACCCTGTGTATGGAAAAAGCAGTAGACAAGCTTGAAAGCGATGTGCTTTTAGACCCCTTCTACGAAACCAAAAAGGCGTATGTAAAAATACTGGGTCTTTTCAGAGAGCTTTTTCCCAAAGACGGAGAGGTAAAAAACATATATCCCGGCTTTGTGTCTAAAAGAAAAGCAGCTTTAGGACATTTGGAGAGAGAATTTTTTAATATAGAACCCGAAAAATACCAAGCCCCTGCTCCCGAAATAAAGGTTATAGCCGGGGTAAACCCAAGAGCCGAGGTATCGGCAGTATGTGATGAGATCTGCCGACTTGCGGAAAACGGCGTGAGATATAGAGAAATGGCAGTCATACTTTGTGACCCCTCATATCTTTCCATACTCAGAAGCGAGCTGAAAAAAAGAGGTGTACCCGACTTTACAGACGGAAGAACCCCTGTGGTGTCTCACCCCTGCGCCGTTTTTATGGTCTCTCTTGTAAATATGCTGGCATATAATCTGAACTCAGACTATGTTTTTACATTTTTAAAGACAGACCTTACAGATATAGACAAAGAGGACGTAATGCGCCTTGAAAAATACGCCGCCAAAAGAGGCGTCAGCGGCTATAGATGGGGCTATGAATTTAATGACGAACATTTGGAAAGCGTAAGGCAAAGATTTATGGAAATAATTGCCCCCATGTACGAAGCCTTTACACCTACAGGCAAATATACCGTGGAAGAGATAAGCCGAAAAATATTCGATGTAATAGATGAAGCCCACTTTTACGATAAATATGAGCCCCTTACAAACGACCCCGATGACAAGGTATTGTCGTCAAGGTATAAACAGGTATGGGAGCAGACTATTGCTACCTTTGATAAAATGGAAGAATTTTTAGGGGATCAGAAAGTAACTCTTGAAGAATACGGCGAAATTTTAAAAACAGGATTTGGCGGAAAATCTGTAGCCACCATACCTCTTTACGGAGACAACATAATAATAGGCGACATAGAAAGAAGCCGTCTGCCCGAGATAAAGGCTATGTTTGTTTTAGGCGCAATAAGAGGAAGCCTGCCGAGAAGGTTTGACGACGATGGGCTTATAAGTGATGCGGAAAGAGAGCTTATGAAGGCAAAGGGCTTAGAGCTTGCAGCAGGCAGCGACGAGATGTTATCACTTGAATATCTCAAAATATATCAGATATTCACAAAGCCCACCGACTATCTTATGATAAGCTATCCCATAGGCACAAACTCGGGAGAAAAGCTCGAAAAATCAGAAATAGCCGATAAAATAGAAAAAATGTTTTCTATCACACCTAAGGTATATGCCGAAAAAATTTACTCTCCTAAATGCACTGAGCCCTTTATGCCAAAGAATTCTATCTCCGAAGAACTGACAAGGAAGATATATAAAGACGAGCTCACCCTTTCAAGCTCCCGCCTTGACAGATATGTAAAATGCCCGTTTTCATACTATCTCAAGTATGTTTTACAGCTTCAGGAGGAAAAAAACTTTGAAATAAACAGCCTTGACAAGGGCAATGTAATGCACAGCATTATGGAAAAATTTTTCAAGGAACAGGATGATATTGAAAACCTTACAGACGAAGAAATAAGCCGCAAGGTGGGCGAAATGATGCCTCAAATTCTGGAAGATACTATTCCCAATATATTTGGAGATGAAAAAAAGCTTCCTGAAAATATGCTTAAGCTAAAATATTTTTGCCGTGTTATGGAAAAAACAGCAGAAAAATCTCTTAGGGCAAACATCGACCAGCTTACAAACAGCAGCTTTTTGCCTGCGGAATTTGAAGTGAGCTTTGGAAACAAGCCGGGTGATATGTTTTCCGCAATAGACCTTGGCAGCGGTATAAAGCTTGCAGGAAAGATCGACAGGGTAGACCTCTTTGAGCACGACAACAAAATATATGTAAAAATAACCGACTATAAATCCTCTGTGCAGACCATTGACTTTACGGAGATATACAACGGACTGAAGCTTCAGATGATATTATATTTAAAGGCATACATATCCGAAAGGCAAAAGAAGGAAGATAAAAAAACCGTGACCCCGTCGGGACTTATGTATTTTGCATTTCAAAATCCTTTGACAGATGAAGACAAGGTGGGCAGCGAAAACATTAAAAATCATATAAAAGACAGCTTTCGCCCCGTAGGCATAGTTTCTGAAAATGAAGAAAACCTGAAGGCGCTTGAAAATAAAAACGACAAGTCATATTTTAAAAATTTGGAATGTGTATCAGAAGACTTTCTTAATTCTCTAATGGACAAAGGCATGAAAAAAGCGGAAGCGATAGGTAATGACATACGCCAAGGCAAGTTTCCTGCTATGCCGTATTTATATAAATCCCAATACGGCTGTGACTACTGTCCCTACGAAGGAATTTGTAAGATCGATATAGACAGATCAAAAAGAAAAATATTCAAAAAAGAAGAAAGCGAAAAGTAATTCCACACGCCCATCAAATCACCACAGGTAATTTGATGGGCGTATGGCGCGGGCGAGGGGAAAATGGGGGCGGGCAAGCCCGCCCCCATTTTCCCCTCGCCCGCGCTCTGCGCCGGGACGGGGTGAATGAAGCGAGGATGAGGGCTGCTGCGCAGCCCTCATCCTCGCTTCATTCACCCCGTCCCGGCGCAGAGACAGCCAAACCGTCTGCGACGGTTTGGCTGTCGAGGCAATATAGCGCCTTCAACTCTTCAAATCACCTTCGGTGATTTGAAGAGTTGAAGGCACTGCGCGCGCGAGGAGAAAGCGGGGGACGGGCAAGCCCGTCCCCCGCTTTCTCCTCGCGCGCGCAGTGCATCGGGGCTGGGGCGAACGAACCGAGGGGAAGGACAGCTGCGCTGTCCTTCCCCTCGGTTCGTTCGCCCCAGCCCCGATGCCTCGACTCCCGAACCGTCTACGACGGTTCGGGAGTCGAGGCGTCCTTTAAAATATTATCTGAACTGTACGAGAATTTCCATCATAGGTTATATTTTCGGAAGCAATATCAAAAGCATTGCATACATCTCTTACGGGAATATACATCATAGAATTATAAGCATTTGCCGGAGTTGATACCGGTATTTTGACTCCGTTTGAGATCAGTATATCGCTGCCCTGCTGTATAGAGATTTCCTTTTCACCCTTTTTAAGAACAGCCGTCTTTGCAGCACTGTCATAGCTTATATTTTCATCTGTTATTCCTATAGCATTGGCAAGAGCTCTTAAAGGTAAAAGTGTTCTGTCATTTACTATTATACAGGGCGCGCCTGTCTTAACAGTTTCTCCGTTAAGGGTGTATGAAGCGCTGCCCACGGTAAATTTAAGTACATTCTCATCATCCGCCGTATTTTCACTGCTGTTTGTTTCGGCTGTTAAAGCACTGTCTTCATTTAAAGCTACACCGGCATCAAAATATTTGTGAGCCTCATAGCTTCTTTTAGCCTGTTCTCCCTCATTTGTGGTATATTTTGTCTCAGCATTTGCCGAAACATAAAACTTCGGCACAACTCCCTTAGCTTTGTTGTTTTTTATCATTTTAAGCCCGGAGATCTTTATGTTGCCCATTTCGGCATTAGTTTCTCCGTCAAGCTTTATAGTAAAGGTCTTGCTTCCGATGGCTTCTACGGTCAATTTGTCCTCATACTTGCCCTCGCCCACAACAACGGGAGAGCCTGCAAAGTCAAAGCCATTGTCAGCAAGAGTTATTTTAAATTCTGTTTTGTCAGGGCTTAAGGCAAAGCTTGTCTTATCCCTTATCACAATATCAGAAAGCTCAGAAATACCGCTTTTATATATAGCTGCATTTTCATCATAGTCTATAGTGAAATATCCTGCCAGGTTGCTTGCAAACAGGAAGGTTGCATCATCCATATATGTGGGTGTTTCCGTTATATTAATATAAACAAGCCCGTCAGAAAAATTTTTCGCATAAAGCGGCAAAGCTATATCTATATTATTTTCTTTAAACATGGTTTTAAAATAATCGTAAGTAAATTTCACCTGAATATCATTTTTTGACGTTTCGGTTATTTGAATATTTTTATCTATGCTTGACATTTTGCCGATATCCCATTCCGCTCCGTCAAGAACCATGTGAAAAGCAAGGTCGCTTGTAGACTGACCTTTTACGTTTAATAAAAGCTGGGGCACATCTCCCTTTGCCTTTCCCAAATTCATATCATAATATGCGCCTTTAAGCTCTGCAGTGCAACCATTTCTTGCAGCAAACACACTGCCTGCCTGTAAAACAACTGCCACCACGAGTATAAGTGTAAAAATATACTTTTTCATTTTAAAAAACCTCCTCAAAACAAAATCCAACAAAACTATAATAACACATTTCAAAAAAAATGTATAGTATCAATATAAATTATTCGCCTTAAATACTCATTTTTTGACCCAAAACCCCTCAACAAATGAAAATATTTATTGCTTTTTGTTTTATAGGATATTAAAATTAACATATAGGCGTTTTTACAAATAACAAGGAGATAAATTTTATGAAAGAAACAAAATTATTCTGGGTTCTTCTGTGCTGTGTATTCTTTTTTTCCATAAGTGTATTTGCCTTAGATATGTACAGCAATAAAGGGCAGGAGCTTCTGGCAGAGATAAGCCCCGCATCTACCACCCAAGAGGAAACCACGGAAGGGACTACCGAGCCGGTCATACATACTGCCAAAATAGCAGTGACGGGCGATCTTATGGTGCACAGCTATCAATATAATGAGGCATATAACAGTGAAACGGGCAAGTACGATTTCAGCCACAATTTTCAAGACGTTAAAAAATATTTTGACAAAGCCGACTATGTTATGGGCAACCTTGAGACCGTTTTTGGCGGAGAAGAAATAGGCATATCAGACTTTCCCAATTTCAACACTCCCGACAGCTTTCTTGATGCTGTGAAGGATGCCGGCTTCGATTATGTCACTACGGCAAACAACCACTGTGTCGATCGGGGCACAGACAGCCTTATAAGAACCATACGAAAGCTGGACGAACTGGGTATCGACCATACGGGCACATATTCTGCCAAGGAGTGGAGAGATGGCATATTTACAAAAAACATAAACGGCATAACCTTTGCCATTCTTTCATACACCTACGGCACAAACGGCATGCCCTACGCCGAAGACTACAACGTAAACATTATAAGCGAAGACCTTATAAGAAATGATATAGCAAAGGCAAAATCATATAACCCCGATTTTATAGTTGTTCTTCCTCATATGGGAAATGAGTATGAAGAATATCCGAACGACACCTTTAAAAACTGGGTAAACATAATGTTTGATGCAGGGGCAGACATTATTCTTGCAAGCCATCCTCATGTGCTCCAGCCTATGGAAATGCGCACTCTCACAAAGGACGACGGCTCCAGTCGCACAGGCTTTGTAATATATTCACTGGGAAACTTTATTTCCTCTCAGACCACCCCTCCAAGAAATGCAGGGCTTATACTCAACCTTTCCTTTGAAAAGAAGGGCGATGAAAAGGCAGAAATAACAGAAGTCTCATACATACCCGTGTGGACGCAATTCCGAAATGCGCAGGGACAAAATCGTTTTGTGGTAAGAAGTGTTTATGATATGCTCACCCTCCCCGAGGATCAGATTAAAGCCACCCTTCGCCCTCAGGATGTAGAACGCCTTAAAGAAATTCATTATCAGACCACAGGCATATACAGCGATACAGAAATCCCCTTGGAAAACATACAGGATGAATATGTATTTTACAAAAAACAGACCCCGTAAACACACTGCAAAGACTCAGTCTATACATTTTTCTCACATCCGATAAATCCTCAAATAAGGCTTTTAATTTTCTCCGAAATAGTGTATAATCATTATAATAGGTAATTTTGAGCATTATTTGGGGGTTTTGTTGTGCAATCGGTTGGAGAGATCACTTCTTTATTAAAAAGCATACCAGATGAAGATATACCTCATATTGTAGAGCAGTATAAAAGCGACCCGAGAAAATCGGTCTTAAAGCAGGTAGAGGCGGCTCTTAAAAGGTATAAAAAATATACCGAAGAGCTTGATAGGCTTGAAGCTATCTCTCAATTTGAAAATCGCTGCTTAAGTGTGGGTGCAAAATATATAGCAGGCGTTGACGAAGTGGGCAGAGGACCTCTTGCAGGACCTGTGGTCACTGCAGCCGTTATATTAAAACCCGGCTGGAAGATGCCGGGCATAAACGACTCTAAAAAGCTGAGTGAAAAGAAGCGTGAGGAGCTTTATGAAATAATAACTAAAGAAGCCTTAGCCTACAGCATAACAATGGAAGACAATTCGGTAATAGACGATATTAACATACTCAATGCCACCCTTAAGGCAATGAAAGCAGCAGTGGAGGGCTTAAATATAAAACCTGATGTTGTGCTTGTGGATGCTGTCACCATACCTGATATCGATATAAAGCAACAAGGCATTATAAAGGGCGACGAAAAAAGCATATCTATAGCTGCGGCAAGCATAATAGCCAAGGTAACAAGAGACAGGCTTATGACAGAAATGTCAAAGCTATATCCCGAATATGATTTTGCAAGTAACAAAGGCTACGGCACAAAAGCGCACATTGAGGCGCTGAAGGTAAATGGCTTATGTCCCATACATAGGCGCAGCTTTACGAAAGGCATTTTATGAACAGAAGGACAAGAGGCAATATAGGCGAAGAAATAGCCTGCAGATATCTCATAAAGCAGGGCTGCGAAATAGTCGCACGAAACTATACGGGCAGCCGCGGTGAAATAGACATTATATGTAAGGATGGCGACTGTCTTGTTTTCGTCGAGGTCAAAGCAAGAACGACCCTCTATGTAGACTATGGCTGGCAGGCAGTGACTAAAGCCAAACAAAACCGTATAATAAACACGGCAAAGGAATATATCATCAAAAATTCCCTTAGCTTTCAGACCCCTATGCGCTTTGACGTTATAGATGTTTTTGAAGGCGAAATAACCCATTATAAAAACGCTTTTACGGCAGGTGGATATTGATTGAAAAAAATAGTCAAAAACGATCTTATATATTTTGTATTTGAAAGCTTTGAAAAAACAGGTCTTGTAAGACATTGTTTTTCAAGCAGAAAAGGCGGAGTTTCCGAAGGCTGCTACGAGTCCCTTAACCTGAGCTTCAGAGAAGATAAGCCCGAAAACGTGGTCAAAAACTACCAAATACTGTGCGATGCCATAGGCAGCGACTACAGAAATACGGTGTTTTCCGACCAAGTCCACAGAGATGACATATATGACGTAACTCTTGCCGACAGAGGAAAGGGTCTTATTACCCCACGGGAAATAACCGAGAAGGACGGGCTTATGACAAACATACCGGGAATAGTTTTGGTCACATTTTATGCTGACTGCACACCCCTCTATTTTTTAGATCCCATTAAAAAGGTAATTGCCTTAAGCCATTCGGGCTGGAGAGGTACCGTGCTTGGCATAGGAGCAAAAACAGTGCACAAAATGGTAAGCGACTACGGCTGCCGAACAGACGACATATTATGCGGAATTGGTCCTTGTATAGGCAAGTGCTGCTATCAGGTGGACGAGAAAGTGGCGGGCGATTTTGGTCGAAGGTACGCCTTCGCCAAAGAGCATATTTCCCCGGATGAAGAAAGGGGCAAGTATTTACTTGACCTCAAAGGTATGAACAAAGACATACTTATAAGTGCAGGCATACGCCCTGAAAATATAGAAATATCCGATCTATGCACGAAGTGCGAGAGCGATCTTCTCTTTTCTCACAGAGTTATGGGAAGTCAAAGAGGCAGCTTAGCCGCACTTATGGAGCTGATATAATAAAAAATATAAACTGACAAAGTGCCGGGTTGGCGGGGCGAGATGGGGCGGCGCAGCCGCCCCATCTCGCCCCGCCCCGGCGCCGGTTTCTGTCAACAGCTTTCCGTAGGAAAGCTGTTGACAGAAACCGGCGGCAAACCTTATTTGAACGGAGGAAAAATCATGGCAAAGCCTATAGTTGCCATTGTTGGAAGACCAAACGTTGGCAAATCGACTTTATTTAACAGAATAGCAGGCGAGAGAATATCCATAGTTGAAGATACGCCGGGCGTAACAAGAGACAGAATATACGCCGAGGCGGATTGGCTGGATCATAATTTTACAATGATAGACACAGGCGGCTTAGAACCTGCCAGTGAAGACTTTATGCTTAAAAGAATGTACGAGCAGGCAGAAATAGCCATAGACCTTGCCGATGTCATACTTTTTGTAACAGACATAAAGGCAGGCGTCACCGATGCGGACGTTCAGGTGGCGGAGATACTCAGGCGTGCAAAAAAGCCTATTGTGCTTGTGGTAAACAAAATGGACGACCCTAAAAAATATAGCTCGGATATTTATGAATTTTATGAGCTTGGGCTTGGTGAGCCATTCGGCGTTTCTGCAGGACAGGCTCTTGGCCTTGGTGACCTTCTTGACGAGGTGGTTTCTCACTTTGACAAAAATTCCGCCCAAGAGGAGGAGAACGTAATAAAGGTTGCCGTTGTGGGCAAGCCCAATGCAGGCAAGTCTTCTCTGATAAACAAGATACTCGGTGAAGAAAGAGTTATTGTAAGTGATATAGCGGGCACAACAAGAGATGCCATAGACACCCGCTACGAAAAAGATGGCAAAAAATATGTTTTCATAGACACAGCCGGCATAAGGCGCAAAAGCAAAATAAAGGAAAATATCGAAAAATACAGCATTATAAGAGCCGTGGCAGCTGTTGAGCGCTGTGACGTGTGTATAATCTTAATCGATGCCAACGAGGGCGTTACGGATCAGGACACAAAGATAGCAGGCATAGCCCACGAAGCGGGCAAGGGCTGTATAATCGCCGTAAACAAATGGGACACCATAGAGAAGGACGGAAAGACAATAAACAAATTCTCAAAGGACATAGACTTAGAGCTTAAATATATGCTCTATGCTCCTAAAATATTTATTTCTGCCCTTACGGGACAAAGGGTGCAAAATCTGTTTGCCCTTATAAACGAAGTCCACGAAAACAACACAAAGCGTGTGCAGACAGGTATATTAAACGATGTTTTGACAGAGGCTCTGGCTATGAATCAGCCACCTGCCGAAAAGGGCAGACAGCTGAGGATATATTATATGACACAGGTTTCCGTAAAGCCGCCCACCTTTGTTATTTTTGTAAACAACTCCGAGCTTTTGCATTTTTCATACAAGCGCTATATAGAAAATCAGCTAAGAGATGCATTTGGATTTAAGGGTACGACAATACACTTTATTGTAAGAAACAGAAACGAAAGGAATTAATTATGATAGTTGACAGACTTATTTGTCTTATTTTAGGCTATGTCATAGGGCTTTTTCAATCCGCCTATATTTTTGGCAAAGTATTTATGAACATAGACATAAGAAATTCAGGCAGCGGAAACTCAGGAACTACCAACGCCTTCCGTGTAATGGGAAAAAAGGCAGGCATACTCGTTTTCTTAGGCGACCTTTTAAAGGTTATACTTGCCTATACAGTAGCCTCGCTTATATTCGGCGGCAGCGGAACATTTGTAGGCGGCGGACTTTATTATTATGGCATATACGGCGCACTTGGCTGTATATTGGGGCACAACTTTCCGTTTTATATGGGCTTTAAGGGCGGCAAGGGCATAGCCTGCACATTAGGGCTTATGCTTTGCATAAATCTTTATTTAGCCCTGCTTGCATATTTAATAGGCTTTATTGTGTTTAAGCTCAAAAACTACGTTTCCCTTGCTTCACTTACTATGGTAACGGTCTATCCCATACTCATGATAATATGCAGAGGCTTTGAAACAGAATCTATAATACTTATGTTTGTTATAGCGCTGCTTGCCTTCTACAAGCATAAGGAAAACATAAAAAGACTTATAAGCGGAACAGAAAATAAATTTTCCATAAATAAGGGGTGAGCACATGAGCAAAAAAATAACAGTCATAGGCTCAGGCAGCTGGGGTACGGCTCTTGCCTGTACTCTTGCAGACAATGGGCATAAGGTCACGCTTTGGTCGTTTCTTAAAAAAGAGGCCGAGGCTCTTAAAGCCAACAGAGAAAATAAGGAGTTTCTTCCGGGGGTAAAAATTCCCGAAAGCATTGAAATAACCACCGATGTAAAATGTGTAGAAAGCGCCGAAATGGTAGTTTTCGCTGTGCCCTCAAAATTTGTAAGAGACAGGGCGAAGGACTTTGCTCCCTACGTTCCCAAGGGCTGCATTGTAGTAAATGTGGCAAAGGGACTTGAAGAAAGCAGCCTTAAACGCCTTTCAGAGGTAATAACAGACGAAATACCCGACTGCAAAATAGCAGTTCTTTCAGGTCCAAGTCACGCAGAAGAGGTAGGAAGAAAGCTTCCCTCAACCTGTGTTGCGGCTTCCGAAGATATAGAAACAGCAAAGCAGGTTCAGGATGCGTTTATTAATCCTTATTTCAGAATTTATGTAAACGACGACATAATAGGCGTAGAGCTTGGCGGCGCACTTAAAAATCTTATCGCCCTTGCCGCAGGCGTATGTGACGGCATAGGCTTTGGCGACAATGCAAAGGCTGCTCTTATGACAAGAGGTCTTGCTGAAATTTCAAGGCTTGGCGTTAAAATGGGAGCTAAGGCTGAGACCTTTGCAGGGCTTACAGGCGTTGGCGACCTTATAGTAACCTGTACAAGTATGCACTCACGCAACAGACGGGCAGGCATACTTATAGGGCAGGGAAAAAGTCTTGCCGAGGCTCTTAATGAGGTACATATGGTAGTAGAGGGCGTAAATACCGCTGCAGCAGCTTTTGCACTTGCTAAAAAGTATGATGCCGACATGCCCATAACAGCAGAAATAAACAAGGTTCTTTTTGAAGGTGAAGACCCTAAACAGGCTGTTGTTACTCTTATGAACAGAGATAAGACCCACGAAAACAGACGTTAAGGTTTAGTGCCTGCTTAAAAAAATAAAGCTGCCCGCCCTGTTTTAACATCTCTATCGAGATGTTAAAACAGGGCGACCCGTGGGGGCGTGGGAGAGAGGCGAGGCGAGCCGAGGGAAACGGAGCCGCTTCGGGCTCCGTTTCCCTCGGCTCGCCTCGCCTCTCTCCCACGCCTCCAAACCGCAGCTTTGTTGGCAAAAATCTTTGTTTGGCAAAATTTTAAAATTATATATAGGAGAAAAATTATGTTTGAAAAATATATAGGAAAATGGATCGCCGACAACGGCGACGGAACATTCAAAAATCCCATATTGTTTGCCGATTATTCAGACCCCGATGTTATAAGGGTTGGCGACGATTTCTTTATGACGGCTTCATCATTTACCTACTTTCCCGGTTTGCCTATTCTCCATTCAAAGGATCTTGTAAACTGGAAGCTTGTAAATATGGCTGTAAAGAAGCTGCCATTTATTGACTACGATCTCCCCTGCCACGGCAAGGGCGTATGGGCGCCGGCTATGAAATATCACAACGGCACATATTATATAGCCTTTTCAACCCCCGACGAAGGTCTTTTCATGGTCAAAACCAAAGACCCCTTCGGAGAATGGAGCGACGTTATAACCCTCACAAGAGCCAAAGGCTGGATAGACCCCTGCCCCTTCTGGGACGACGACGGAAACGCCTACATCGTAAGAGGCGTTGCAAGATCCCGCAGCGGACTTAAAAGTCGGCTTTTTCTTCACAGAATGAGCGAGGACGGAGAAAAGCTCCTTGACGACGGCGTTCTTATATATGACGGCAGAATACAAAATCCTACCATTGAAGGTCCAAAAATGTATAAAAGAAACGGCTATTATTACATTTTTGCCCCCGCAGGCGGAGTAAAACCCGGCTGGCAGGTAGTTCTGCGAAGCAAAAACATATATGGCCCTTACGAATATAAAATAGTTCTCCATCAGGGCGAGACTCTTATAAACGGTCCTCATCAGGGTGGACTTATAGATATGGAAAACGGCGAAAGCTGGTTCATTCACTTCCGTGACTGCGACGGCTACGGCAGAACGACCTATTTAGAGCCTGCAAAGTGGACAGACGACGACTGGATAACCATGGGCGATGACATAGGCGGCGACGGCATAGGCGAGCCTGTAGACACATATAAAAAGCCTGTTGCTTCCGACGAAGTATGCACTCCCCAAACAGATGACGACTTTAAGGAGGGCATTGGTATTCAGTGGCAATGGCAGGCTCATGGAAACAAAGACTTTTACGATATAACTCCAAACGGTCTCAGGCTTTTTGCATATCCCAACAAGGGAGGGCTTACAAACGCCCCCAACCTTCTTTCTCAGCTTATGCAAGCGCCTAATTTCACAATGGACACCAAGGTCAGCCTTTCTCTTAAAGACGGCGACAGCGCAGGCATATGTATAACAGGCGGCAGCTATAATGCCATAAAGCTTGAAAACAGGGGCGGAAAGCTTTTTGCCGTGCAGTCAAATCTTATATATGACAGCGACCAAAGCGAGGAGTTTACCACAGAAAGCAAGGAATATAATTCTGACTTTACTATTTACCTTCGCCTTAAAATGGAGTATAATTGTAAAAAGGGCAGTTTCGGCTTAAAAGATTTCTTCTCAGCGCCTAAGGAATATTCCGGCTTTACATCTAATGTAAGCTTTTATATTTCAAGTGACGGCAAAAATTATGAGAAGATAGGAGATACTGTAGAATATAAGGTGTCGAGAAACAGTTGGGTAGGCGGTCGCTGCGGTTTGTTCTGCATAAGCGGCGACGATAAGCCCGGCGGATATGCCGATTTTGAATATGTAAGGTTTTGGTGATAACATGTATTTTTCGGAAAAGCTTTTATTTAAGGGCATAGAGAACAAAAACGAGGTTATGTCAGCCATTGAAAACGGTGACGAGGTTTTAAATGCTTTTTTGCTCTGCAAAAGTCTGTCGGACAATATATTTGAAATATTCGAGCTTTCCGAAATACGTGTAAAACACTATATTAATAAACCATATAAGGTTTTAGGCATAGCAGGAGGAAAGCAAAACTGTATGCTTATGGCAAAGGAAATCATTGAAAATTATTTAAAAGACCAGGGCACTTTGGAGGGACTGAAGGAAAGTCTGTAAACGGGGAGAAGGTAATATGGCGCTTGTTTTTACAATTATTAAAATATTGGGTCTTGTACTTCTTGCCCTTTTGGCTTTTACACTTATCACACTTGTTATAGCCCTGTTTGCTCCCCTCAAGCTGGAGCTTACGGCAGACAAAAACGGTGAACTTCGGGCAAAGGGCTCGCTTAAATGGCTTTTTAGTCTTGTCGGGTTTAATATAGCCTACTTAGGCGATAATATCGACTATAGCTTTTATTATCCCTTAAAATCTCTGCTGACGGGAGAACGAAAACAAAAGCCGAAGAAGCCTAAGCGCAAAAAACAAGCCCCGCCTCCGCCCAAGGCTTCACCAAGCCAAAATGAGGTGTCTAAACCCAAATCGGTAGATCAATCACCCCAAAGCGAAGCATCAAAGTCTCACACCGCGGAACCGCTTAAAAAGCCCGAGGAAAAAACATCGCATAAAGGCAAGCCTCGTAAAAAGAAGAAGAAAACAGGACCTTCATTTATAGGCAGCCTGAAGGATATTGTAGAACAATTTAAAGCTATTGAAAACAAAAAAGAAATTTTAGACTGCTTTATAAAAAACGCAAAATTTTTTCTTTCTCATATAAAGTTTGACATTATAAAGCTCAGGCTTGTTTTCGGCTTTGAAGACCCTTCTCTTACGGGCAAGGTCTTAGGCATACTCTACAGCTTGGGCATCCCCTTTTTAAAGGGAGTTCATATAAATGCCGATTTTGAAAAGGCAATATTTGAAACAGACGTTAATATAAAGGGCAAAACAAACTTATTTTTTGTTCTTCTGCCCATTTTAAAATTTATATTAAATAAAAACATAAGAAAAATCATTTTCTAAGGAGGTAAATCATGAGTAATTTAACCACAAGTCTTGATACTCTTTTTTCAAAAATGGACGGTTTTGTATCTTCAAAAACCGTTGTAGGCGAGCCCATGAACCTGGGCGACGTAACTGTCATACCCCTTGTAGATGTGTCATTCGGCGTAGGAGCTGGAGCTTCTGACAAAACCGATGACAAAAAATCAGGCGAGACCTGCGGCGGTGGCTTAGGCGCAAAAATAACCCCTGCCGCTGTTATAATAATAAAGGACGGCAAGATACAGCTTGTAAACGTAAAGAACGAAAACAGCGTAAATAAGTTGATAGATATGGTGCCGGGCATACTTGACAGGCTCAGCTTTAAAAGAAGCCCTAAAAATGATTTAACCGAAGACGAAAAGGAAGTTTTTTCAGAAGAGAGAATAAGCGAGTAAGGAGGGGGTTTTATGGATTTTCCGGAAAGCACATATCTGGAGCAGCTTGTAACGCACCACGAAACAAAGCATGATATAAGAAGGAGAATGGTTGTTCTTGTAATAACTGCCCTTTTTATTCTCATATGGCTTCACATCATATTTATTCCGGCGATGATAGCTCTTCAAATTCTTACAATAGCCATAGCATATTTCGTTCTCAGAATATTTTTCAATAAGGAATATGAATATTGCTTTGTAGACGGCGAGCTTGACATAGACGTTATTTACAACAAGTCTTACAGAAGGCGTGTATTTAAAGGCGAAGTTTTGGAGTTTGAAATGTTTGCTCACTTTAGCGACAGCGAACACCTTGATTTTTACAAAAACTTCAAATTTAAAGATTATTCGGGCGGTATAGTCACCCCCAACACATACATTTTCGTAACCTCTTATAAGGGCAAAAAAACCAGATTTGCTATAGAGCCAAACGACGAGCTTATAGATCTGATCTGCCGTAGAATGCAGCACGGAAAGTTTTTCAAAAAAGTAAACGCGGAGGATAAAATATGAAGCATGAATTAATAATAGTACTCGACTTTGGCGGTCAGTACAATCAGCTTATAGCCAGACGTGTGAGAGACTTAAACGTATACTGCGAGGTAAAGTCGTATAAAACCCCTATCTCAGAGCTTAAAGCCATGAACCCATCGGGTTTTATATTTACAGGCGGACCCAACAGCGTATACCTTGACACCTCACCCACCATATCAAAGGAAATATTCGAGCTGGGACTCCCCATTTTAGGCATATGCTACGGCAGCCAGCTTATGGCTCACGTTTTGGGAGGAAAGGTAGAGTCGGCCGCAAAAAGCGAATACGGTATGACCTCAACCAACTTCGATACATCAAGCCTTATTTTTGAAGGCACACCGAAAGAGAGTGTCACCTGGATGAGCCACACCGACAGAATATCGGCTCTCCCCGAAGGCTTTAAAACCACAGCATACACGGCGTCCTGCCCTATCGCCGCTATGGAAAATCCCGAAAAGAAGCTTTACGCCGTACAGTTCCACCCCGAAGTATCACACACAAAATACGGAAATGACGTGCTTAAAAACTTCCTTTATAACGTATGTAAGCTCTCAGGCGACTGGAGCATGAAAAACTACATAAACACAGCCATAAATGACGTACGCGCCAAGGTAGGCGACGGCAAGGTTCTTCTTGCCCTTTCAGGGGGCGTAGATAGCTCCGTTCTCGCAGCTCTTCTTTCAAGAGCAGTAGGCAACAAGCTCACCTGCATATTTGTAGACCACGGTCTTATGCGTAAAAACGAAGGCGATGAGGTAGAAGAGGTATTCAAAAACAGAGAGCTCAACTTCATAAGAGTAAACGCAGGTCCTCGCTTCCTTGCAAAGCTCGCAGGCGTGTCAGAGCCCGAAGCAAAGCGCAAAATAATAGGCGAAGAATTTATAAGAGTATTTGAAGAAGAAGCCAAAAAGCTGGGTAAGGTAGACTTCTTGGCTCAGGGCACCATCTACCCCGACGTCATTGAGTCAGGCATGGGCGATGCCGCTGTCATCAAATCTCACCACAACGTAGGCGGTCTTCCCGACTATGTAGATTTCAAAGACATAATAGAACCCCTGCGCCTTCTTTTCAAAGACGAGGTTCGCCGTCTTGGCATGGAGTTGGGTCTTCCCGACTTCCTCGTATGGCGCCAACCCTTCCCGGGTCCCGGACTTGCAATAAGAATAATAGGTGACATAACCGAAGAAAGAGTAAAGATACTTCAGGATGCCGACTACATCTTCCGTGAAGAAATAGCCAAAGCCGGTCTCGACAAAAGCATCAACCAATACTTCGCCGTTCTCACCTCCATGCGCTCAGTAGGCGTAATGGGCGACTTCCGCACCTACGACTACACCTTAGCCCTCCGAGGCGTAACCACCACCGACTTCATGACAGCCGACTTTGCTCGCATCCCCTACGATGTCCTTTCACACATCTCCGCCCGCATAGTCAACGAAGTCCCCCACCTCGGCCGCATAGTCTACGACATCACCACCAAACCCCCCGCAACCATCGAGTGGGAGTGATTTTACAACCTCAAAAAAGCCCGTAAAATAAGGCTTTTGCCGCTTTAATGCCCTCCGTGGCAACAAAATGGCAACATTATTCGGATTATTGCATAAGTAAAGAGCTATCAGATTTTTGATGTCTGATAGCTCTTTTTGTTTTTATATTAAATCTTTTATGTAGAACATTGGCGTTATAAGTGCAATTTTGCCACCAGTATCATCACTCATGGTTCCGTGAACAATTCCGTGTAATACAGTTTTTTCTTTGGTAGCTGTTGCGCATCCCATTTTTTCATAACCTAAATCAAAGACAGGACCGCCGCTATATCCACCTACACTTGGATTTTCCAAACAGAAGAAATCTGATAGCGTTTTTGTATCTGCTCTTTGTAATGTCAAAAAGGCGGATGATGCATATGAACGAAATGTTAGAGGACTAAATTTATCTTGAATCCCTAATCCATTAGGAAAACCTATAACAGTGAGCTCATCATCTCTTGATGCAGGTGTGGTGGAATCATTTATATGATCATATGGAAAGCATCTGTTTTGAAAAAGTGTTATATATCTCGAAATATCCAGTTCAAGTACAGCCATATCAGCAACTGGATGAATTCTCCATGTTCTATTTGTTGATAAAGCCTTCAGCGGTAGAACTGTACATTGTGACATGTTCTGGCCAAAAGCCAAAAATGTAGTTTCATTAGTTTCTTTTACAACATGGACTGCGGTAAGTAAAAAGACACTATTTCCTTTTATTATAAAGCTTCCCGTTCCTATTGATATTTTGTTGTCGCTTTTTGGCGTCCCAATATAACATACGACATTAAAAAGCTGATCTCTTAAAATAATCATTTTATTTTTCCTCTTTAAGTGCCTTTGTCAATATTTCACTGAGTTCCTGTGATGGAACTTTTACATAACCAGCGGCTTCATCATGTTTCGGATAATGATAGCACCACCTGTCGTAATCTTCCCGGCTGATCTCACCCGCCCTGAGCTTGTCCGCCTGCGCTTTCCAAGCGGTAAGCATTTGCAGCAATTCGGCTGCGTCCTTTCCCTTGTCGGCGTTCTATAGCCGGATCAGTACTGTGCCATACGGATGTCGGCGGTCTTTTCAGGAAAACCAACCTACATACCAAAATATTTTTGAGTCATACCTCTTAAATTTCTGAAAAAGCAAACTCTTTCACCGATAGCAATAAAAATGCTCCTATCTTATTCCTAAAATGAAATATAACATAACAAGTTAGGATGTGTCAAGATAACCAAAGCAAAAAAGTAAGTGTTTTCTGTGATGTCAATAGATATGACCCATTTTCTTAAAAAAGAAAATATTCGGTATGGTAACGCACATGGAGTGCTTTCCGGTTGTAAAATACCTTTGATCATTTCTATGGCTTCGTTTTATCTTTCCATTGTACCATGGTGTCCTCGGCGGTATCAGTTTGTGCTCTATTCCCATTTCCCGAAATTTCTCATCAAACGGACAATCTTCCTTTTCACTTATATATTTGTATGTAAATTCTGTTCCGTTGTCTGTTTGTATTGTTTGTATTTTATACGGAAATATCTTTTGTAGTATTTCAAGAAATTTCACCGAGTTTTCCGGTGTATGCTTAATTAAGCTTGGTAACTCAATTGTACCATGCCAAGGTTTGAACTTCTCTTTTTTATTGGTTCATATCATTTTACTTCATACAAGCTATGTATTTAATACCATTGCCTTTGCTATAAGTAGTATTGTTAGTGCCATAACATTTTGTTATTTTCATTTGCCATTACTCTTCTTAATTTTTTATATATTTCTTATTTCTTTTGTGGCATAAAAAACCGCTCCTTTAAAACAAGAGCGGAAAAAAATAAATTTATTAAAGATACTTGATACGCAACAAGCATTATGCTATAATTAAAGCTTAGAAAGGAGGTGTCAGAATAATTGATTTGATCACTGGCTTGATAAGCTTAATAACCTCAATAATTTCACTCATAACAGCGGTTATTTTGTACAAGCTCAGTAAAAAGTAAACTACCGGAGAGGGTTACGCCATCTCCCTCTTTGGGGCTATAAATCAATCATCAAAAATATGCAATACATTTCATTAATAATTTCAATTCTTGCCTTTATCATTGCCGTAATAGCTTTGATTAAGGTGATCAAAAAGTCAAAGGAGAAGTAAAGTGTCTGAATTTAATACTACTAAGGAACTGCGGGATTTTATTTCCGACAATGTGATTTCTACGGGTGAAGCAGCTGAAATTCTCGGTTGCTCACGCCAATATATAAATCAGCTTGTGAAGGAAAAAAAGCTTATTCCCATAAAAAAAATCAATTATATAACACTGTTTTTAAAATCAGATGTAGAAGCAAGACTTAAATAGCTTTAAAGCAAGGCTTAATCAGTCTTGCTTTTTTCATTGGTGAGTTTTAACTGGCAGTATTAGCCCCAAGCAGTCCCCACACTCTAAATCAACCATTCTGTTTATTCACCGCCGTTTTTTAAGCTGTCAAGATATTCGTCCGCCTTGATTGCCTCCTGTGTAAAGATGTTAGCCCGGAGCGATGTACCTATGGTGAAGGCAAGGCTTATAAGCTGTGTTATCTGCTCGTCCCCTATGGGTAGGAGAGTTATACCCCTAACAGTTATTTACATTAAATAAATATACACAAAAAGACTCAGGCCTTTATTGGGGTGAGTCTTTTATTTATGTAGTCGTTTATTTGTGAATGATGGGGGTATTATGCGAGGATGTCGGCTTTTTTGTCGAGGATGGCTTTGCAGGCGGTGCAGGCGGGGCAATCGCAGTATTTTCCGCCGTTTTTCTTGATTTCTTCGGCGTGGGCGAGTATGTTTTTGGCTGCTTCGCCGAAGACTTTTTTGCCCATCTCTGAGCCGGCGAAGGCGATGAGTCCGTCTATGGGCATAATGTCTTCTTCGATCTCGGCTATGTATTCGGCTGTTTTTGCTGCTTCGTCCTCTGTTCCTATGGCTTCAAGCCAGGCGTTTGCTGCTTCTCTGAGCTCCTTACAGCAGGAGGGAGCGTTTAAAAGGTCTGTTGTTTTTTCTTTTAAATAGTTGAGTGTTTCTTTGGTCATATTGAGTCCTTCCTTTCGTTGAATTTATATATTAATTATACAGCTTATTTATTATTTTTTCAATATAAAAAGGAGAGGGCGGCGCCCTATGAAGGAAATGCCGCCCAAAAGGTATATTTATGCAAAAAATGAGATAACAAGCGCTACTACAAAGCCTGAACAACCTACAATGGTCTCCATGACGGTCCATGATTTAAGGGTTGTTTTCTCATCCATCTGCAAAAGTGATTTTACAAGCCAGAAGCCTGAGTCGTTGAAGTGTGAGCATACCGTTGCTCCGCCTGCAACTGCCGCTGTACAGCATGCAAGGTAAAGAGGTGAAAGCTCGCTTATGCCGGGGATGGCTGCTACGATACCTGCTGCCATTGTCATGGCTACTGTAGAAGAACCTACCGAAAGTCTTACAAGAACAGCGATTATGAAAGCTACAACTACCATTGGAAGTCCGCCGCTTGATACTGCGCTTCCTATAACGTCGCCAAGACCTGATGACTGAAGCATATATTTAAGTACGCCGCCGCAGGCAGTAACAAGAAGTATCATACCTGTGGGCTCGAGAGATTTCGTCATTACTTTTTCAAGTTCTTCTCTTGTATAACCGTGCTTTATGCCAAGCACTATCATAGCAACGATAGTAGCTATTGTAAGGGCTACGAAGGGCTCACCCAAGAATGTAAGTACGGGCATTATAGCTGACTCGGGAGCAACTACATTTGTTATAGTTTTGATAACGATAAGTATGATAGGTATAAATATGATACCAACTACAGTACCGAAACCGGGAAGCTTAGACTCTTCATATTCGGGAGCTTCCGCTACATTTGAAGGAATGGGCACATAAATTTTGCTGCCTATAAATGATCCGAAAAGAGGACCTGCGCATATCATAGCTACAGCGCCGCAGATGATGCCTATAACTATAACATAGCTTAAGTCAACGCCCAAAAGGCTGGCTACAAGAATAGGACCCGGTGTGGGAGGTATGAAGGCGTGACCTACTGCAAGACCGCCTAAAAGAGGTATTGCATAGTAAAGTGTCGATCTCTTTGTGCTCTTGGCAAGTGAAAGAGCAAGGGGAATAAGTATTATAAGACCTGCATCAAAGAATACGGGCATTGCTATTACCATACCCGTTATACCCAGCGCCCAGGCTGCCTTTTTCTCGCCAAACCATTTGACAAGTGATGTGGCTATTCTTTGGGCTCCGCCCGATATTTCAAGTATTGCGCCAAACATAGACCCAAGACCGATGAGCAGGGCTATACTTTGCAGGGTGCTGCCTATACCCTGACCAACCGAGTCTATTATTGTCTGTGTGTCCATACCTGCCAAAAAGCCTATTACGCAGGCTGCAATAAGTATAGAAAGCATTGCGTGAAGCTTTACAACTATAATAAGTACAAGTAAAACGGCAAGTCCTGCAAGTGCAGCTATTACAAGTTGAGGCGTAGAGGTCGTTGCTGCTCCGTTCTGCGCTGCTAAAAGTGCTAAATTATTCATATATCAAAACCTCCTCTTTATCATTTCATATATCCGCCAAGCATAGGCGATACAGCGTGTTCTGAAAATATTTTTAAAATACCTGATTTATATTTAGGCTCTATGGGCTTCCAGTTTTTACGTCTTTCTTCAAGTATCTTGTCGATCTCTTCGAGAGGCTTGCGTTCGCCCTTTATGCCTATAATGCGTAAAATTCTGTTTTTGATGTCTACCTCTATAAGGTCATCCTCTTCAACAAGAGCTATAGGTCCGCCCTCGGCTGCTTCGGGAGAAATGTGTCCTATTGCAGGGCCTTTAGATGCGCCTGAAAATCTACCGTCGGTGAGAAGTGCTATAGACTTGCCAAGCTCCTCATCGGAAGAAATAGCCTCTGTGGTATAGAACATCTCAGGCATTCCGCTGCCCTTAGGGCCTTCATACCTTATAATAACCGCATCTCCCGGCTTAATATCTCTTCTTATAACAGCGGCGATAGCGTCCTCCTCGCAGTTAAAGGGCTTAGCCTTTAATATTGCATAGTGCATTTCTTTAGGCACTGCGCTGTGCTTTACAACAGAGCCGTTAGGTGCAAGATTGCCCTTGAGTATGGCAATAGTGCCGTTTTTGCCTATGGGGTCGTCAATGCTTCTTATAATGTCCGTCCTCTTAAGCCCTGTCTTTGCAAGAAGCTCCTCACATCTTTCGTAATATCCGTTCTTCTTAAGATCCTCAAGGTTTTCGCCAAGGGTCTTTCCTGTTATTGTCATAACGCTAAGATCAAGCCTATCCTTTATTTCTTCCATTATTCTGGGAACTCCCCCTGCATAATAGAAATATTCGGCAGGCCATCTGCCGGCAGGTCTGATGTCAAGCAGATAGCTTGCATTGGCGTGAATTCTGTCGAAGGTGTCGCCGTCGATATAATAGCCAAATTCATGAGCAATTGCCGGTATGTGCAAAAGTGAATTTGTAGAGCCTGAAATAGCCGCATGCACCTTTATGGCATTTTCAAACGAAGCCATTGTGACGATATCCTTTGCGGTTATTCCCTTCGTGGCAAGTGCAGCTGCTTTGACTCCCGCTTCATATGCCATCTTTTTTAGGTCTTCACAGGTGGCTGGCATAAGTGCGCTGCCGGGTATCATAAGACCAAGCGCCTCTGCCATTATCTGCATTGTAGATGCCGTACCCATGAAAGAGCAAGCTCCGCAGCTGGGGCAGGCATGGTGCTTATAATATGTAAACTTTTCTTCCGTTATCTCGCCTCTTTGGCACATAGCCGAATATGCGCCTATCTGCTCTAAGGTGAGAAGGTCCGGCCCTGCTTCCATAACTCCCCCTGTAATTACAACAGCGGGAATATTAAGCCTGCCTATTGCCATAAGATGTGCAGGCACAGCCTTGTCGCAGCTTGACACAAAAACGCCGCTGTCAAAGGTGGTGGCATTTACGTGCATTTCTATCATGCTGCATATCATATCCCTTGATGCAAGAGAATAGTTTATGCCGTCATGACCTTGGCTCATGCCGTCGCATATGTCTGTTGCAAAATACCTTGCCGCCTTTGCGCCATTAGCGTTAATGCCCTTTACAGCCTCTTCGGCAAGCTCTAAAAGGTGTGCGCTGCCCGGGTGACTGTCGCCAAAGGTGCTCTCCACTATTACCTGGGGCTTTGAAAGGTCGTCTACCTTCCAGCCCATACCTATCCTTAAAGGATCCATTTCAGGCGCAAGCTTTCGTACTTCCTGACTTTTCAACATGTTATCTCCTCCTTTACATAAATTAATATACCGCTCAATACACCAAAATACATCTGATGTATCTTATATTTTTAGTTTAATACATCAGATGTATTTTGTCAATAATTATTACATTTAAATTAAATTTTTAGCATTATTACCAAATTACCCCCTATTTAATAATATTAAACATCTGCCCAATTTATGCAAAATAAACAAAAATATAAACGGAGTACCGACCAAACCGCGGTCAGGAGCGCGGGGGCGAGGCGGGCAAAGCAAAAAGGGACAATGGACGGGTTTACCCGTCCATTGTCCCTTTTTGCTTTGCCTGCCTCGCCCCCGCGCGCACGCCGCCCTGCCTCAACACGCCAAAACCGCCGTAGGCGGTTTTGGCGTGTTGAGGCAGGGCGGCGGAACCCGCTTTTACATTACGAGCTTGCCGTGCTTTTCGTAGGAAGACACGCTTTTTATATTGTTTTTATCGTCCACAAATACTACCTTTGGCTTGTGAGTCTTGGCTTCTTCAAAAGTCATAGCGGCATAAGCCATTATTATTATTTTATCCCCTGTACAAACTTTTCTTGCGGCTGCTCCGTTAAGGCAGATAATGCCGCTGTTTTCTTCGCCGAATATGGTGTATGTTTCAAATCTTTCGCCATTGTTTATATCAACTATGGCTACCTTCTCATATTCCAATATTCCCGCCGCCTCACACAAAACGGGGTCAACGGTTATGCTGCCTACATAGTCAAGCTCCGCCTGAGTTACAGTGGCTCTGTGGATTTTTCCTTTAAGCATATCAAGAGTCATATTAAAAACCTCCACACTTTATTGCTGTTCTTTCTCCTATAATAATTCCTTTAGAGTCTGTCCCGTGTCCTATCATATCGGTGTATGCAATAGGCATTTTGCCCCCGCAAAGCCTTTTTGCAAGGGAAAACACATAGCCCATATCATCTTCCTCTATAAGCCTTGTAAAAGTGCCAAGCAAAATGCCCCTCACCTTATTAAAAATGCCCATCTGATAAAGCTGATTAAAATAAGAGCATACCTGCGCCCTGCCTCCTCCAAGACTTTCAAGAAGCAGCACCTTGCCGTCCATATCGGGGAAATACTCCGTACCCGCAAGCTTTAAAAGACATCTTATGTTTCCGCCAACAACTACGCCCTCTAAGCTCTCACCTTGTAAAAATTCGGCACTTATGTCAAACAGCCCGGCCTTGCCTTCAAATACAGTAGAGCAAAAATCCTCGCTCACATCTTCGCCGTGGTCATTTATAAGGTTTTTCACCTGATATAAAACAGATGCCTTGCCTGTCTTTGCATATATGGCATTTATAACAGTTGTCAGGTCGCTGTAGCCCCAAAGCATTTTGCCGCTGTTTTTGATAATTTCATAGTCGAGATAAGAAAGTATCTCATTTGCAACATCGCCGCCTGATATATCAAATATAGCCTTAATGCTCTCATCTTTATAAAATTCCATAAGCTCAGAAGCCTTTTCCTCTGCCGAGCCGCCAAAACAAGAATCTTTTGCAAAGATATATTTGCCAAATATGGGTGTAATGCCTATTTTTAAAAGCCTGTCGCCTAAAAGCTTTATTTTGTCTTTTTCCCTCTGGGCGTCAGAGCAGCACACAAGAGCAGCCCTGCTGCCTTTTTCTATTATCATACCTCAAAGCTGAAATTGTCTATAAGCCTTGCGGAATTTCCCATATAAACAGCGCAGGCGCAGAGTATGTCGCTTTCTATTTTATCTACGGGCTTAAGGCTCAAAGCATCAACAATGCTTACATAGTCTATTTTAGTAACGCCCACACTGAGTATCTTTTCGGAAATGGCATCTATTACCTTCTGTGGGTTTCTCTCGCCTTTTTTGAGCATATCCTTGCCCAGGTCAAGCGCCTGATGTATGATAGGCGCAAGGGCTCTTTCTTCGGGTGTGAGATATGAATTTCTGGAGCTTTTGGCAAGTCCGTCATCTTCTCTTATTATAGGACAGCCTGTTATTTTAACATTCATATTAAGATCTTTTACCATTCTTTTTATAACTGCCAGCTGCTGAGCATCTTTTTCGCCAAAATAGGCATTGTTGGGCTCTACTATATTGAAAAGCTTGTTTACAACTGTCTGAACACCCCTGAAATGAATGGGTCTTGACTTGCCGCAAAGCTCACCTGTAAGTCCGTTCATATCTACATAAGAGCAAAAGCCGTCGGGGTACATTTCGTCTACCTCAGGGGCAAATATAAGGTCTACACCCTTCTTATCGCAGAGCTTGGCATCTCTTTTAAGGTCTCTCGGATAGCTGTCGTAGTCCTCTCCCGGGCCAAACTGCATGGGGTTTACAAATATACTCACTACTACCTTGTCGCTGCCCTTTTTGGCATTTTTGATAAGGCTCAAATGTCCCTCATGAAGCCAGCCCATTGTAGGCACAAGACCTATTGTGTCGCCTTCAGCCTTCCATTTTTTTATCTCTTTTTTTACTTCCTTTACGGTTTTGCAAATTTTCATAGCTTTTCTCCTATATCAATACAGCTTCTTTATTTCGCTGTCGTCGATTTTGTATGTATGCTCCTCAGCAGGGAAGCTGCCGTTCTTTACTTCTTCGCTGTAAGCCTTGAATGAGTTTGTCATGACATCTCCCACACAGGCGTACTGCTTTACAAACTTTGCCTTGTGTCCCGGGAAGGTGCCAAGCATATCCTGCACTACAAGAACCTGTCCGTCACAGTCCTTGCCTGCGCCTATGCCTATAATAGGCACGGAAACGCTCTTTGTTATAAGTGCGCCTATCTGTGCAGGCACGCCCTCTACTACTATTGCAAAAGCTCCCGCTTCTTCAATTGCCTTAGCCGACCTTATAAGCTGCTGCGCCGCCTCTGCTGTCTTGCCCTGTACTTTAAAGCCGCCAAAAGCATTTACAGACTGAGGTGTAAGCCCTATGTGTCCGCACACGGGTATCTGACATCTTACGATAGCCCTGATGGTGTCGGCAAATTCCTCGCCGCCTTCAAGCTTTACTGCCGCAGCGCCGCCCTCTTTTATAAGTCTGCCCGCGTTAATACATGAGTCTTCGATAGATACGTGATAGCTCATAAACGGCATATCGGCAATTACAAGAGCATTTTTTGCTCCTCTTGATACGCACTTTGTATGATGGATCATATCCTCCATAGTTACGGGAAGTGTGGAGTCATAACCAAGCATGGTCATTCCCAAAGAGTCACCTACAAGTATAGACTCAATGCCTGCCGCATCAACAAGACTGGCGGTGGTGTAGTCATAGGCTGTAAGCATAGTGATTTTCTCGCCTTTTTCCTTAGCTTGTTTGAAATAGCTAGTGGTAATTTTCATAAATATTCTCCTATATATTTTAAATTTAGCTGTGGATAAGGATTTGGAAAAAGCATATAGCATAGCTTAGTGTCAAAATACAGCCTCCTTACGGAGTGCCGCTTTTAAAAGCTCTGCCGTTTAAAAAAATAAAATAAGGTGCAGTTCTCAAAACCGAGATACTACCCATAGCCATAATGAGATTATAACATAAATCAATTTAAAAGCAATAGTTTTTTTATTTTAAGCTCATTTTAAAACCAAAAGGGCATAAAAAATTGGATTTTGCGGTTTAAACCGCTTGAAAAAAGCCTCCGTTTGGGTTATTATATAAATAACTGTATTTATAATGGATAAATTTGCAAAGATGTCTTGAAAGGAAAGTTTCAATGGGAGTTAGTACGGAAGAAATAAATAAAAGAAGAATATTTGGCATAATTTCTCACCCCGATGCAGGCAAGACCACCCTTACAGAAAAGCTTTTGCTTCACGGCGGCGCCATAAGACAGGCGGGCACTGTAAAGGCTAAGAAAAATTCAAAATATGCCACCTCCGACTGGATGGAAATAGAAAAGCAGAGAGGAATTTCCGTAACCTCATCTGTTATGCAGTTTGAATATGAGGATAAAATAGTATCTATAATGGACACCCCGGGTCATAACGACTTCGGTGAAGACACCTACAGAATACTCACCTCCGTAGACTCGGCAGTCATGGTAATTGATGCCGCAAAGGGGGTTGAGGCTCAGACAAAAAAGCTTTTCAAGGTTTGCGCCATGAGAGGCATACCCGTTTTTACATTTATAAACAAGCTCGACAGAGAGGGCAACGACCCCTTAGAGCTTATGGAGGAGCTTGAAAACGCCTTAGGGCTTCCTTCCGTTGCCGTTACCTTCCCCATAGGCAGCGGCAAGACCTTTGAGGGGGTTTATGACAGGCTCAAGGGCGAGGTACACCTTTACAGAACAGGAGAGACCGTAAAGCTTTCGGAGGAGGGCGTAAACGACCCCACATTGGAAAAGCTTATAACCGGCGGCAATCTTGAAATACTCCGTGAGGAAATAGAGCTTCTTGACGGAGCCGGCAACGAATTTGACAGAGAGCTTATAGACAGCGGAGAGCTTTCTCCCGTATTTTTCGGCACGGCTCTTGCAGACTTCGGCGTGGTAGAATTTTTGGAGCACTTTTTGGATATGTCCCCCGCGCCGGGAGCAAGAAAGACCACCGACGGCGAGGTTCTTCCCACCGACGACTTTTTCAGCGGCTTTATATTTAAGATACAGGCAAATATGAACCCCGCTCACAGAGATAGACTTGCCTTCCTCAGAATATGCTCCGGGGAGTTTGAAAAGGGAATGACCGTCACCCTCTCCCGTACAGGCAAGCCCATGAAGCTCAATCAGTCTACACAGCTTATGGCTAACGAGAGAGAAAATGTTGAAAATGCCGTAGCAGGTGATGTTATAGGCATATACGACTCGGGCAATTATCAGATAGGCGATACCCTCACCACCGGCAGAGAAAAGCTGTTTTTCGAGCCTTTGCCCACCTTTCCCCCTGAGCTTTTTGCAAGGGTAGTGCCTGTAAACAGTATGAAGGCAAAGCATTTTCAAAAGGGCGTAGAGCAGCTTGCTCAGGAGGGCGCCGTTCAGGTATACAGAAATGAATTTAACGAGGTAATACTTGGGGCTGTAGGTCAGCTTCAGTTTGAGGTTTTTGAATACAGACTCAAAAACGAATATAACTGCGAGGTAAAAATTGAGCCTATGAGCTACACCGTGGCAAGATGGCTCGAAAGTGATGATATTGACAAGGTGAGAGATTATGTAAACTCCCGCATCAGCTTTGTCTTTGACAGCTATCAGCGACCTGTTATGCTTTTTGCAAACAACTATACTTTAAACTCCTTTATAGACAAACACGAGGACGTAAAGCTCCTTGAGGCTATGGAGGTAAAAAATCAACAAGGGTGAAAATATGAAGGCGATAATTAAAGAAGGACTCCTCTTCTGGTATATTGTAGGAAGAAAATTTTTAGAAAACGAATTGTTTTATATGGCAAATGCTCTCACATATAGAATGATAATGGCTTTTTTTCCTTTTCTTGTGGTTCTTCTTTCATTGTTTGGGCTTATCAACCTTGACTCATCTGTGGTTTTTGCCACTATGCTTGAAAATATGCTAAAGCCCTTGCCTGCTGTTTTTGTAAATCTGGTGCACAACTTTATATCAAATGCCGCCATAAGCGGAACATTGTTTTCCGTCAGCCTTTTGTACGGCATATGGAGCTCCACCTTGGGCTTTCACTCTATCATAAACGGTATGAATAGATGTACGGAGACCAAAGAAACAAGAGGCTTTGTCACACTGTGGCTTTTAAGCTTTGTACTTGTTTTTATATTTATAGCCTACATTGTGCTTTGCCTTATTTTCGTCATTTTCGACGACAGGCTTATAAGCTTTATGATGGGTTTTCCTGTGCTTGTTCCTGTGGCAATGACCCTTAAAAGCCTGCCCCTTAATATATTTGCATTTTTACTTACAGGCGCACTTGTTATCATATTTTACAAATTTACGGCTGCAAGGCGCTTTAAATTAAAAATGCTGCTTCCCGGGGCTATATTTACAATAGCAGCATGGATAATACTCTCCGTGGCATTCAGTATTTACACAAAGCTCAACACAAACGCCTTTATACTATACGGCAGCATAGCAGGCATATTCATAACCATATATTGGGTAAACCTTCTGGCAATGACACTGCTTTGCGGCGCACAGATAAACGGTGTACTTATGAGCTATAAAAGATATAGAAAATATTATGCTTTTCATATAAAACAAGACTTAAGGCGTGCAAGGGGGAAGTTGAATGAAAAAAAGAAAGATTGAATTATTTATTATGATCCTTGCCATACTTACGGCAGTGGCACAGGTGATATACTCAGTATGCTATGCCTACAGCATAAGATATAGCCAATATGGCGGGGTGGGGCTGTTTATAGCTCTGCTTGCCTTTGAATTTCTGATCGTTCTTCTTTATGCCATATTCACTGTAAGAGGTGTCATAAAAGGCTCGGCGCAGTTTGTGCTTTCACTTAAAGACGGAGGCGCAGTCAAGGTCACTTCAAGCGCATTTGACGAGCTTTCCCACAGCATTTCCACAGTGTCGGCTCATTTTGAGGCTCTTGACAAAAAAAATGAGCTTAAAAAAGAACTGCTCATAAACTGCATTAAGCTCTCCGACAGGGCAGAGCTTATAAAGGCAGCAATGCCCCTTTTATTAGACATTACAAAGGCAAACGCCTGCTGTTATTATTTAGTTAATAACGGCACAAACAAGCTTGAAACATTAGACTCCTGCGGCTTTAGCACAAAGCTTTACAGAGAGCTTGACATAAGCATAGGCGAGGGCTTTGAAGGCGTGTGCTGCAAAACAGGCAAGACCCGTATGTCAACGGTAGACGACGAGGGCTTATATTCTTCAACAGAGTCTAATATAAGCAAAAAATATAAAAACTTAATGGCAGTGCCTGTAATGAGCGCTGAAAGCTGTGTAGGGGTGCTCACCCTTGCATATATAGGCGAAATACTTGACGAAAATGTTTCCGATGCTGAAGAAATAGCTACATATTTTGCGGCAGCCCACGAGAAAGACACAAGGTTTGAATATTATGCAAGACAGGCAGATGAAATAAAGCTTCACTATAACATTATAAGAGATATCACCTCAGAGGTAAAAAAGAAGGACGAAGAAATAGCTCTGCTTAAAGCCGAATTAGGTGAATTAAAAAAGACACGTCATGATGATCAAACTTGAAAAAGACTCCGAACTCCCCATATACAGACAGATAGCAAACAGCATAACCAAAGACATAGAGGCGGGCATTTTGCCCCAAGGCGCAGCCCTTCCCCCTATCCGCAAACTTGCAGACAGCCTGTCTGTTGGCAGAGAAACGGTTGTGCGCGCCTACAAACATCTTGAAAGCAAACGCCTTGTCTACACCATAGGCGGCAGCGGCACTTATGTGGCAGAGATAGTACACAGAGAAAACGAGCTTTTCAAAAAATTCAGCGACCCCGCAGAAGAAAAACGCCCCGCCGTTGACATAGACTTCACATCCTCAAATATAAGCAAGGAGCTTTTTCCCTTAAAGGAGTTTAAAAAAGCCGTTGACAATGTGCTTGACAAGGGCGGAGCAGACATATTCGGCTATGAAGACCCCCGTGGCATTTACGGGCTGAGAAGGCTTATAGCCGATAAGCATGGCCGCCCTGCAGACAGAATACAGATAATTTCAGGGGCACAGCAGGGGCTTGACATTATTGCAAAGGCAGTCCTCTCCTACGGCGACTATGTATTCACCGAAAAGCCCACCTACACAGGTGCGGCGGAAGCCTTTGCCCTGAGGGGCGCAAATGTTATAGGCGTAGAACTTAAGAGCGACGGCATAGACATAGAAAAGCTGGAAAAGCTGATAAAACTGTATAAACCGAAGCTGGTCTATGTAATGACATATTTTCAGACCCCTACCACCGTCAGCTATAGCATAGAAAAAAAGCGAAGCCTTTTAGACTTAAGCTATAAATATGACTTTTATATTATAGAGGAAGACAACTTAGGCGACTTTAATTACTCCGAAAAAGAGCTTTTAAGCCTTAAAGCCCTTGACTATAAAAACAGGGTGATATATATAAAAAGCTTTTCAAAAATACTTATGCCCGGGCTAAGGCTTGGCTATATGATAATGCCAAAGGCAATATCAGAGGCGGTGCTGCTTGCAAAATACTCCGCCGATATGGGCACTTCGGGCTTTATACAATATGCCTTTGAAAGCTATTTAAAAAGCGGAGGGCTTAAAAGGCATACGGCAAAAACAAGAAAATATTACGCAGAAAAATATAAGCTTGCAAAGGAGCTTATTAAAAGCGGCATAGGCAAATATGTATATATGAGCGAGCCAAAGGGCGGGCTTCATTTTTGGCTAAGGCTGAAGGAAGGAAACGCCTCGGAACTTGCAAAAAGGCTTCTTGCCCGGGGCATACTTATAGATGAGGGAAAAAACTACGCATTTAACGAGGATGATGCCTCATCATTTCGCATAAGCTTTGCGGATATTTCAGATAACAAGTTTAGTGAGGGTATTGAAAAAATAAAATATTCACTACAAAATTTAAAGGAGTGACACAACATGAAAAAATTTTTATTTACAACTGCCATTTGCCTTACAGCCTGCGCAGTGCTGTCGGGCTGCGGCAAAAAAGGTCCTGCTTCAGGTACAGACGGCTCTGCCGACACCAATGTTTCCGAAACCATGGCGCCCGATATAGCAGACTCCGTAAGCGAGAAGGAGGCAAAGCAAATTGCCTTTGAGGATGCAGGCGTTGACGAAGCAGATGTTTCCGACCTTACCATAGAGAAGGATATGGAGACATTCGGCGAGGTATATGACATTGAGTTTTATGCCAATGGAGCAGAATATGACTACGAAATAAAGGCAAACTCAGGTGAAATAAACTCAGTAGACCGTGATGCAGAGCGTATTACAGGTAAAACCCCTCAGGGCGCCGCTCCCGCTGCCAATCAGAACGCACAGGACAACGATACAGGCATAAGCTCTGATGAAGCAAAGGTAATAGCCTTAGATCAGGCAGGCATAGCCGAAAGCGATACACAGGGACTTCATGTAAAGCAAGACTACGACGACGGCGTAAGAACCTATGACGTAGAGTTTTACGCAGGGGGAGTAGAATACTCCTACGAAATAAGCGCCGACGACGGCACCGTATTAGAAAGCGACATAGACAGAGATTAAATAAAAAGAGGCTGTCACATCAAAATGATGTGACAGCCTTTTATTTGCTTAAAATATAGTAAAGGTTTCTTCTGCGGTTTCGCAGTTGGAAACATTGTTTTCGTCATAAATCTGTCCCACAACAACATACACCTTGTCTTTAGTGCATATAGATCTTGAAACCGAATAAAATTCGGAAACATCTCCCTCGCTTGTGGGGATCTTGAATTTAATGGTATAAGAATATATCTTAGCGCCCTCTTCTTCTGTACTGTTGAAGTTTAAAATTTCAAGCTGGTCGCTTGGTATGTTAGCGTCATTTAATATTTTTATAATGTCACTTTCCTTTTTAGGAACGTTTTTATATGTACTTCCGTCGTCATCGGCATAATATATGTTTATGTAGTTTTTTCCGTCAGAGAAACCCACACAGCCGTCCTCCTCGGATGTTTTTTCCCAAGAAGAGTCCGGAAGCAGCATATATATGCCCTCGTCTTCAAGTACAAACTCCGACCCTTGGGGATTAAGCGAAATTCCGGCGTTTCTTGCTGCCTCAAGTCCCGATTTTTCGCTGTTTTCAGTGTTTTCCTGCGGGGCTTCTTCTGCCATTTTGCCTCCGCAGCCTATCATTGTAAACAATATTAAAGCCAAAACCAAAGTCTTTATATATCTGACCATAACATCTCCTCATAAGTACAACAGAATTTAAGCGTAATCTATAGCTCGTGTTTCTCTTATAAGATTTACCTTTATTTTTCCCGGGTACTCAAGCTCGGCATGTATTTTTTCGGCAATTTCTCTTGCCATTATCTTCATACCGTCCTCGTCTACTATTTCGGGAATTATCATAATTCGCAATTCACGTCCTGCCTGAATTGCGAAGGATTTTTCTACTCCTTCAAATGATGCCGCAATGTTTTCCAGCGCTTCAAGACGTTTAATGTAAGACTCAAGGGTCTCACGTCTTGCGCCCGGTCTTGCTGCTGAAATTGCATCAGCCGCCTGAACCAATACGGCAACTATGCTTTCGGGCTCTACATCTCCGTGGTGAGCCTCTACTGCATTTATTACTACAGGTGATTCGTGATATTTACGGCAAAGCGCAACGCCAAGCTCTATATGAGAGCCGTCCACATCGTGGTCGATAGCTTTACCTATGTCGTGGAGAAGTCCCGCTCTTTTTGCCATTGTAGTGTCAAGACCAAGCTCCGCGGCCATTATTCCGCACAAATGCGATACCTCGATGGAGTGCTTAAGCACATTCTGACCATAGCTTGTTCTGAACTTGAGCTTACCAAGCAGCCTTACAAGCTCGGGGTGAAGATTGTGTACGCCCGCCTCAAAGGTAGCGCTTTCTCCCTCTTCTCTGATGTTCTGTTCAACCTCTTTTTTAGCCTTTTCAACCATTTCTTCGATCCTGGCAGGGTGAACTCTTCCATCAATTATAAGTCTTTCAAGAGCTATTCTGGCGACCTCTCGCCTCATAGCATCGAAGCCGGAAAGTATAACAGCTTCGGGTGTATCGTCAATAATAAATTCGATACCCGTAAGTGATTCGAGAGTCCTTATGTTACGACCCTCTCGTCCTATAATTCTGCCCTTCATTTCATCACTGGGCAGAGTAACGACAGACACCGTGCTTTCAGCAACATGATCCACGGCACAGCGTTGAATTGCATTGGCAACGATCTCTCTTGCCTTTTTGTCGCAGTCCTGCTTGATCTGAGCATCATATTCCTTGATAAGAACAGCCTTTTCGTGCTTAAGATCGTCTTCAAGGGACGACAGCATAAGCTCTCTGGCCTGTTCGGATGTAAGCCCTGCAATACGTTCAAGCTCCTCCTTACGAGCAATTAAAAGCTCTTCGGCAGCTTTGAGTTTTTTGTCAACATTTTCAAGCCTTTTAGTAAGAAGATCTCCTCTTTTGTCAAGAGAATCCGATTTTTTGTCAAGATTTTCTTCCTTTTGCTGGAGTCGTTTTTCCTGACGTGTGATATCGTTTTTACGCTCTCTTACTTCCTTTTCAAGCTCGTTTTTTGTTCTGAGGCTTTCCTCCTTAGCTTCTACAAGAATTTCCTTTCTTCTTGCTTCGGCAGTCTTCTTTGCTTCAAGGATGATACTTTCAGCTTCTTTTTCAGCAGAACCAATAACTGACTCAGCAGTTTTCTTTCTGATCATATAGCCCACAAACAGACTTATTACCACAGCAGCTATAAATATAACCACTAATATAGCGATAAGCCATATAGGCAAATACATGGTTCGCATAATAGATACTGATACCTCCTTATTCAATTTTCAAAGTACAATTATGTAGTGCACTAAATTTATAATATATAAAAAATAATATCAAAAATAAATCAAGCACCTCTATTATATTATAACATTTAAAGATTTATGTCAAGTCAATATTTTACCCTGACCACCCATATAAAACCTTAGCCGACCACACTGCGGCGCAGGGCGAGGGGAAGGGAAGCCGAAAGCAAGGCAGAAATAAGCGGGCTTATTTCTGCCTTGCTTTCGGCTTCCCTTCCCCTCGCCCTCCCCCACCGGCCCCTTTTTACAAACCGCCCGGGGCGGTTTGTAAAAAGGGGCGGAACTTTATTTTTTTATGAATATTTTATAAATAAGTTGTGAAAACTTTAAGCATAAGCAAATGCAAGGGTAAGGAGGTGTAATAAATGTACAGAGATATAGACGAAAACATAAGGGTTTTTGAAAATATGTTTACTGACTGCGGAGATCTTGTCAAAAGAAAAATACCGGTTTCGTCCACATATATATACGTACTGTATTTTGACGGAATGGCAGACCGCGCGGTGGTTGAAAACAGAGTTTTAGACACCTTCATGCTGGAGATAAGAAAGACTCCCCCTAACAATTTTAAAGACCTCACAACAGCGCTTATTAACGGAGGACTGACAACGGCAGACTTCCGTGAAGAGGCAGGCTTTGAAAATGCAGCAGTGGCCGTAATGTCGGGAGAGACCCTTCTTATTATAGACGGTTTTGATAAAGCCATTATAATATCCACAAAAAATTATCCCGTAAGAGAAGTGGGCAAGCCCGATACCGAGGGGAGCATAGAAGGTCCTAAAGAGGCTTTCACCGAAAACTTCAGAGATCAGACAGCTCTCATCCGCCGACGTATAAGAGACACCAACCTTAAAATAAAGCAGCTTAAAGCAGGCAGAAGAAGCCAAACTGACATTGCCCTTATCTATCTTGAAGATGTCTGCCGCCCCGAGATTCTTCAGGAGGCCCTCAGGCGCATAGAGTCAATAGACATAGATGCCATTCTCGACAGCGGCTATTTGTCCCAGCTTATAAACGAAAATGTGACCTCTTTCTTTCCCCTTATGCAGCTGACAGAGCGCCCCGATAAGGCAGCGGCGGAGATACTCGAAGGAAGGATAGTAATAGCTGTAGACACCTCTCCCTTTGTAATAATACTGCCTGCGGTGCTGCCCTCATTTTATCAGACAGGCGAAGACTACTATCAGAATTGGCAGGCAGCAAGCCTTATACGAATTATAAGGTATATCGCCTCTGTTTTAGCCCTCACACTGCCTGCCCTGTATGTGTGCCTCGCACTTTACAACCCCTCAATGCTGCCGGCAGAGCTGCTTCTTAAAATGTCATTTGCAAGAGAAGGAGTGCCTATATCGGGAATAGCCGAAATTTACCTTATGGAGCTTGCCTTTGAGGCTCTTCGTGAAGCCGGTATAAGAATGCCCTCCTCCATAGGCTCAACACTGGGCATAGTAGGCGGCATTATAATAGGTCAGGCGGCAGTGGATGCAGGCATAGTCAGCCCTATTGTGGTAATCGTGGTTTCATTGACAGGTATATGCTCCTTTGCCATCCCCCAGATCGCCCTTGGCTCCGCCTACAGGCTTTCCAAATATTTTCTGCTTACAGCGGCCTCCTTTTTTGGCTTTTTAGGCTTTTGGGCTGCGCTTATAACCCTGCTAATACACATCTCCTCACTAAAGAGCTTTGGCATACCCTATCTCTATCCCTTTGCAGGCGGAGATATCGAAGGGGATGAGGGCATGAGAGATACCTTTTTCAGATTTCCTATAAGATTTATGAAAAAACGCCCTATTTTTTCTACAGATAAACAAAAAATAAGAATGAAGAGTGAATGATTATGTATTCTGATAATGGCAAAATATCCGCAAGACAAATGCAGATATTGTTGATACTGGATATTTTAGGAATTTCCATAATAGTTCTGCCTAAATATAACGCCGCCGCTTTGGGCTTTGACGGCATACTTCTGCCCTTGGGCGGGGGTATCATGGGCTTAATATGCCTGTATTTTATATGCAGGCTTGCTCCCTTTTTAGGAACTTTCGGTCTTTTTGACGGGCTAACTAAGCTTACGGGCAGCTTTATTTCAAGGCTTATATGCTTAGGGCTGGTTTTTAAGCTCATATTTTCACTTAGCTGCGGCATAAGAATATTCAGCGAAGCTGCAAAGCTCAAATTTTTGCCAAACACCCCTATGTGGATAATAAGCGGTCTGATAATTTTGCCCTGCCTTTACGGGGCTTTCAAGGGCTATGAAGCAAGAGCAAGGCTTGGGGAGCTTTTGGTATTTATTATACTCATACCCTTTCTTATTGTTTTTATACCCCGTCTTTTAGACGGTGGCTTTCCTTCTTTTATGCCGAATATAAATATAGGCAAGGACATATATTTTAAAGGAAGCCTGACCAATTGCTTCGCATTCACAGGCTTAGAGTTTCTCCTGCTCACCTTCAACCATCTGAACAATTTGTCGGGAATAGGCAAAAAGCTCTCATTTGCCTTTATATTTACGCTCATACTTATATTTTTGGTAAATTTCATAACCATTTCCATACTTGGAGATAATCTTACAGCAAGTCTGGACTTCCCCACTGTGGATATAATGGATATTTCCTCAGTGTCTAAGGGTAAGGGCGGCATAATGATGAGTATTTTCTATCTTTCGGTAGTCATTTACGAAATTGGCGCAATTTATTTGGGCAGCGGACTTTTGGGGGACATTTTAGGCAAACGGAAGAGCATATATATGTATTTGGCAGCTTTTGGGGGATATATCATAAGCCTGGGATTTGATGATGTAAATGCCGTTATGAGTTTTTTGGTGAAGATCAACACTGTTTTTGGCATAGCTTACTTCTTTGTTTTGCCCATAATTATGAATGTACTTTTAAAACTCAAAAAGGATGATGTATATGTTTAAAAGAAGTTTGGCAGTTATTTTAATATTGGTAATTTTTGCCTCTCTTTCGGGCTGTTATGACAATTACGATCTGGAAGAAAGGCAGCTTTGCACAGCCATAGCCATAGATTATTCCGACAATGAGGGCTATAAAATAATACTTTCCGTGCCTGTTTCCGAGGGAGATAATGAGGTCGGCAGAGCTCTTAAGACCCATACCGGCAAGACGCTTACTCAGGTGATAAACGACATTGACAGCTCATCATCAAAAAAGCTGTATTTCGGGCACACAAGAGCCGTTGTGCTGGGCATGGGTCTTCTGAAAAGCGACAAAGCAATAGAGGAGCTTACCGACTATTTGGTGCAGAATGTGCAGATAGACAAAAATATTCTGCTGGTCGCAGCCTATGACATAAACAGTGTCATGGAAAAAGAGCCGGCAGAGGATAAGCTCACGGGCTTTTATATTTCCGGCTTTTATGAAAGTGGAAAGGAAGATAAGACCTATGTGAACAAAGAAAATCTCCTCGATTTTCTAAAAGACGAGTCTGACAGCAAAAGTGCAGCCATGCCTATAATATCAGTTGAGGGAGATACTCTTGTGTTTGGGGGCATAGCAATTCTTAAAGGCACTACCTTGGGCGGCACTCTCACCAAAGACGAAGCATACGGTTTTATGTGGCTGAAAGACAGGGGATTTGGCGGGATCTTATCATCCTCACGCCTGCCTATTTCGGCAGATATTGTGGAAAAGAAAACCAACTACGGCTTTAGAGAAGAAAACGGAAAAATAATAACTGACGTATATATAGACGTCACAGGAAATATTTGGAACTATACGGACAGTGAAATAAATTCTAACGGTTCGGAATATCTGAGCGCCTTCAAGGATGAAATAAAAATGCAGACAACAAAAGCCATAGAAAGGCTTAAGGAGATAGACTGTGATGCTCTTCAGCTTACAGAAGAGCTTAAGGAAAGAAACCGCGGGCTCTATACTCCGGGTGTTACTTCAGTGCCATATGACAATATAAATGTTAATATAAATTTTAGTCTTAATTTTGTATAAAAACAAAATATGCCGTCAATATTCCTTATAGGCTAAATGAGTATACAAGGCTGCTCCACCTTTTTCCCCGCCCTATCGGGCGGGGCAAAAAGGCGGACCGGGGGAGGGCGAACTAAGCGGCTCCTACGTCGCCGCTTAGTTCGCCCTCCCCCTCAGCCCGGTCGGTAACCCGCATATTGGTTGCCTCCGCAGCATTTTTATATACTCATAAATAAAAAAATAAGGGTGAAACGGTCGTGCTTAAAAAATTATATGATGATAGATATGTTTTAATAGCTTCTGTCTTTTTAGGACTTTTTATCTCAGTTGCGTTTGCCATATCAACAAAGGTGTATGCAGACAAAATAATGTCAGATCTGACCTCGGAGGTTTTCAGATTTCACGTAATAGCAAACAGTAATTCATATTTAGATCAGGCTCTTAAGCTAAAGGTAAGAAACAGTATATTAGACAAATATAAATATATGCTTACATCATCAGACTCAAAGGAAGAAACTGTGACATTCTTTGCAGAGCATATTGAAGACATCGAAAAAACAGCCGCCAAGGTCATAGCGGAGGAAGGTTATGATTATTCCGTTAAAGCCGAAATTGCCAAAAGCATTTTTCCGATAAAAAAATATGGTGATGTTACCCTTCCTGCCGGAAAATATGACTGCCTTAAAATAAATATAGGCAAAGCACAAGGTCACAATTGGTGGTGTGTTATGTTCCCTCCCCTTTGCTATGTGGACGGCACCTATGAGGAAATAGAAGAAAAAAAATACAGCAAATGCTTTGACAGTGAAACCTATGATGTAATTCTTGGCAACAGTAAAAAGGCCAAGCCGCAGGTGAAAATAAAACTAAAAATCGTAGAAATGTGGCAAGGTATAGGTGATGTATAACACGTGCCGTAGGGAAAATCCCCAACAAAACCGCCTCCGGCGGTTTTGTTGGGGATTTTCCCTACGGGTCGGGGGCAAAAAGCGGCTGCTGCGCAGCCGCTTTTTGCCCCCGAGCGACCATTACTGTTATGCTTCCGCGATAGACAATACCTTAAAGCCCGCTTCTTCAACAGCCTTTGTAAGTGCTGAGTCTTCAACACCCTCGTCTGTTGTAACATAAGCCGCGGCATCTTCAAGGCTTACCTTTGCCTTTACTCCCGGAATAGCATTAAGAGCCTCGGATACTGCACCTGTGCAGTGTCCGCAGTGCATACCTTCTATTTTAACGGTTTTCTTTAATTTTTTTCCAAAAAGCATTTTTATACCTCCTTTTTTATAAAACAATATTAGCATTTACATTCTTAAATGTCAATATGCTTTAAATCGTAAAAACATCTTGTTTTTATTTATAAAACTGATATAATAACAAAAAACACAATTTTGCAGAAAGGAAATATAGTATGAGTACAAAATGGAATCTTAATAAAATTTATAATGACATAGACGGAAACGACATATTAAAGGATATAGAAAAATTATCTGTATTTATAGATGAAATAAACGAATTTGCCACAAAGCATTTTACATCCGAAGATGTGTCTTACAAGGCTATTGATGAATATATAAGCCTTGTAAATGAGCTTATGCTTTATGACAATATATCCTCTTATATAATGCTCACACTTTCGGCAGACTCCTCAAACCGAACTGCCGCTAAGCTATTTGACAAGGTTTCTGATATTACCGCAAAGGCAGTAAAAAGCGAAACTCTTTTTAAAAATTATATTAAAAATGCAGACTTTGAAAATATGCCTCTTACAGAAAATATGTCAGAGCACATATATTTTTTGGAAAGATCCAAAAACGAAGCAGCCCATGCTCTTGACGAAAGATCCGAAGCCATCATTGCAAATATGAAGTCTACAGGCTCAATGGCATGGCAAAAGCTTTGGGAAAATATCACATCATCTCTTACCTGCGAGCTTGGGGGCGAAGAAATACCGCTCAGCTTGGTAAGAGGAATGGCATACAGCCCCGACGGCTCTGTAAGAAAGAAGGCATACGAGGCAGAGCTTTCCTCCTATGACAAAATAGACACGGCAGGCGCTTTTTGTCTTAACTACATAAAGGGCGAGGTTTTAAAGGAAACTGAAATGAGAGGATATTCCTCCGCTCTTGAAAAGTCCGTATCCGACTCCCGCATGGATATGGAAATTTTAAATGCCATGATATCGGCAATAGATGAGCGCACAGACGAGCTTTGCGAATTTTACAGAATAAAAGCCAAATATTTAAGAAAAGAAAAACTCCCGTTTTACGATCTTTTCGCCCCTGTAGGCAGCGAAGAGCTTGCATTTACATTTGACGAAGCTCAAAAAATTGTTGAAAAAATATTTGCCGGTTTTTCAGAAAGGCTTGGCAGCTTTGCTAAAAAAGCCTTTGCCGAAAATTGGATAGATGCAGCCCCCGGATCCGGCAAGGTAGGCGGAGCATTTTGTGAAAACATTAAAAAAATCGGCGAAAGCCGCATATTAATGAATTTTTCAGGCAATTTTGAAGACATAATCACCTTATGCCACGAGCTGGGTCACGGATATCACAACGAGGTTTTTCGTGGGGAAAGCCCCATAAACTCCCTTACTCCCATGCCTCTTGCGGAGACTGCCTCCACCTTCTGCGAAAATCTTGCCTTTGATGCGGCAGAAAGGCTTTTGCCGGCCGGTGCTCTTATAACCGTAAAAGAAAGCCGCCTTTCGGGCGAGCTTCAAAGTATATGCGACATTTACTCACGCTTTTTATTTGAAGACAGCTTCTTTAAAGAAAGACAAAAGGGCAGTCTTTCCTCAGACGAAATCTGCTCTCTTATGATAAAGGCCCAGAAAAAAGCCTACGGAAACAGCCTTGACGAAAGCGCTCTTCACCCTTATATGTGGCTTTGCAAGCCTCATTATTATGATGCCGAATTTAATTATTACAACTATCCCTATGCCTTCGGCGACCTTTTTGCAAGAAGTCTTTTTGCAAGCTATAAAGAAAAAGGGGCAGCATTTATACCCGAATATGACAAAATACTCTCAAGCTGCGGAAAAATGTCTGTAAAAAATGTAGGCAAGCTTGCGGAAATAGATTTTGCCTCAAAAAAATTTTGGAACAGCGGCATTGATGAAATAATAAAAGATATCAAAGAGCTTAAAGCTATGTTTAAATAAACCGGGTTACCGACCAGACCGAGTCGGGGGCGAGCGGAGCGGGGAAGCCAAAGAGAAAAGCACAGTGCAAAGCGCTGTGCTTTTCTCTTTGGCTTCCCCGCTCCGCTCGCCCCCGACGGTTTGCCTTCAACAAACCATCTTTGATGGTTTTTGGAAGCAAAGCCACGTGGTCATTTTAACGTCCGAGTCGCCTTCCTCTGTTGCCCTTTGAAATGTGAAAAACATGGACCAGTGAATACAATATCATAAGTCCAAGCAAACACATAGCAACAATGGGAGCGTATTTCAAAAACATTCTTTTTATCTCCTGCAACCTCAAAACATTTTCGGGTATAAGCTGCACTTCGTTATCTGCTATAAGGTCAGCCGATGCAAACACAACTCCCCCGTAAGATATGCTCACCTTGCCTATCACATCTCCGGCTTTTACAGGTGCAGTCAGCTTCTCCGGCACATCCTTAGACACGCTTATTGTGCTTTTGTTTATAAAGTCAGGCACAACAGCGCTGCACTCATCCTTTACGCTTGCCTGCACCTCTCCCGTAAGAATAGTTTTGTCCTTATATGCCTGCTCCACGGGAACAGTTACGCTCTGCTCTCCCGGGCTTAAAAGAGTCTGAGATGAATATTTGCCAAAGCAATAGTCAAAAAGCAGGCTTGTGTCTTCAAAGGTGTTTGTTCCCCTGTCGGCAAGCACACAGCATATAAGTCCTATGCCATCCTTTTCGGCATAAGAAACAAGTGTGTTTCCCGCCTGAGAGGTATAGCCTGTTTTAGAACCTTTTATATATTTATAATAAAACTCAGAGTCGGGAAACAATATCTTTGACCTATTGTTAAGTATGCGCTCCTCATCCACCATATTGGTTTTGGGTATAGTATATGTAAGGCAGCCGTAGCTTTCCAAAAATTTTGGCTCTTTCACTGCCGCTTTTACTATCATTGCTATATCATAAGCTGTGGTATAGTGATTTTCATCGTGATAGCCGTGAGGGTTTGCAAAATGGCTGTCAAGGGCTCCCACCTCTTTGGCTTTTTTGTTCATTCTTTCGGCAAATGTATTTATATCGCCGTCAATAAACTCAGCCACCCCTACGCACACATCGTTTGCCGAAGCCATAAGCATAGCGTGCATACACTGCTCCATATTGAGGGTCTCTCCCACTCTTACGGCAATAGAGCTGCTGCCCTCGCCTATTCCGTACACGGCGTTTTCAGAAAAGGTCACAAGGTCTGTAGGCTCAGTCTCCTCAGCGGCTATAAGACAGGTCAGGGTCTTTGTCACGCTTGCAGGATAGCACAGCTGATGCTCGTCCTTGCCAAAAACAACCACTCCCGTATCCGCATCAATAACAACCGCCGACCTCGCCGCAATAACGGGCTTGTCACCTTCCATATGTGCCGTAGGCGGAACCGTATTCTCGCTTTCTTCCGTAGACATATCTATGGGAGATATTTTTTCGTCGGTTGCAAATATTTTTATGGAATTATTGAAAATAATGGTGTATAATAATATATATGTAAATATAAGCTGTCTCAGTTTCATATTTTTATCCTTTCAATTTGCCATAGTTTAAAAGAGATATTTTATATTCTACCACAAAGGATATATATGTTTCAAGAGCTTTATGGAGGTTGTTTTTTTGAAGCACAAAAGTAAGACCCTGTTTTATCTGTCCATTGTCGCCTGTGCTTTTCTGTTGTTTTGCCTGTGGTATGCTTCAAAGCAGCAGGCATATGATACATACGAGTCGGGCAAAAGCAAAATTTTATATACCGCCGAGGAAGAAGCAGAAAATTTTGTTGTAAACATAAACACTGCTGATATTGATGAGATAGCAGAGCTTCCAAACATAGGCGAAAGTATAGCAGAACGTATTATTGCATACAGAAATGAAAACGGAGGCTTTAAAAGTGTGGATGAGATAAAAAATGTCAGTGGTATAGGCGATAAAACATATGAAGAAATAAAGAATTCAATTTCAATAGATTAGGGGTGTATGTATGAGCAAAATACTTGTTGTTGATGATGAAAGATTAATAGTAAAGGGTATAAAATTCAGTCTTGCACAAGACGGAATGGACGTAAGTGTGGCTTATGACGGAGAGGAAGCTCTCAGTCTTGCAGAAAAAGAAGATTTCGACCTTATACTTCTTGACGTTATGCTGCCCAAGGTAGACGGGCTTGAGGTATGCTCAAGAATAAGAGAGTTTTCTTCCGTGCCCATAATAATGGTCACCGCAAAGGGCGAAGACATAGACAAAATAATGGGGCTGGAGCTTGGGGCAGACGACTATATAACAAAGCCCTTCAACATTCTGGAGCTTAAGGCAAGAATAAAGGCTATCTTAAGACGAAGCGTTAAAAAGGTAAACGCCAATAAGGATGACGGTCATATTCTTACTCTCAGAGATCTTTCTATAGACAAAAAATCGAGAAGGTGTTATGTTGGCAAAAAGGAGATCAATCTCACAGCAAGAGAGTTCGACCTTCTTCTCCATCTTATGAACAACGTAGGCACGGTCTATTCAAGGGACAGGCTGCTTGGAGAAATATGGGGCATAAACACAAGCAATTCCGAAGGCAAACAGCGCAGAGAACAGCAGCGCGCCGTAGACGTGCACGTAAGACGTTTAAGAGAAAAAATAGAGAAGGTTCCCAGCGAGCCTGACTATATCCATACAAGGTGGGGGGTAGGTTATTATTTACAGTAATACGGAAAAACTGAGGTGGTATCACAGCCTCAGATGGAAGCTTTTTTTCTTATATTTCTTTATAAGCTTTATTCCTCTCATCATTTTTTCCGCAACAATGAATTCTGTGCTTAAAAATTATTTTTCTGTACAGCAGGAGCGTGACATGCTCTATCAGGCAAACAAGATCGCAGGCTCTGTACAAAAAAACAACTATCTCACAAATACCTCGCTTACAAATTCGTTTTTAAGTGAGATAGACGAAAAAAGCACTGAAATATCATCAAGGATACTTGTATTTGACAGGAATTTTATGGTAGTTGCCGACTCCAACAAGGCAGAAGTGGGTAAAACCTTCATTATACCGGAGCTTTTGGATGCAATGAACGGCAACGCCACAGCCAATCTCAGAAATGACACCGACACCATATATGCCTCGGCATACGTTGATGACGAAACAGGCGCCAAGATCGGCACCGTGCTTATAGTTTCAAGCTTCACAGATTTTAAAAATCTGCTTAATACCATAAATCACGATTGGCTTATAATAACGATCCTTATAAGCGTGCTTGTGGCTATTCTGAATTATATAAGCTCAGGCGGATTTATAAAACCCCTTTCTCAACTTGTGGAAACAATATATAAGATCACTGACGGAAAGCTGTCGGAGCGTTTTGAAGTAAAGGGAAAAGACGAAATAGCCGTTTTGGGAACGGCTGTAAATGAAATGACAGACAAGCTGGAACAGGAGGACACCTCTCGCTCCGAATTTGTTTCTAATGTATCACACGAGCTTAAAACACCCTTAAGCTCTATAAAGGTTTTAAGCGAGTCTATACTTTTGCAGGACGGCGCTCCGGAGGAGATGTACCGTGAGTTTTTGCAGGACATAAACTCTGAAGTAGACAGAATGACAAATATGATAAACGACCTTCTTTCCCTCGTAAAGTTAGACTCAAGAGAGGTAGGGCTCAACCTTGCACAAACCAATCTGCGCAAAATGCTTATAAGCATTATGAAAATGCTCTATCCTCTTGCCAGCGAAAAAGACATAGAGCTTATTTTAGAGGCAGATAAAGAGGTCATAATAGATGCAGACGAAACAAAGCTTTCTCTCGCTGTGTCAAATCTTATAGACAATGCCATCAAATATACTCCCGAGGGCGGCGTAGTCAAGGTCACTCTTGAAAACGACTCTCAGAATGCCTATATCTCAGTAATTGACTCGGGCATAGGCATAAGCGAAGAGGAGCAGTCAAAAATATTCAACCGTTTTTACAGAGTAGACAAAACTCGCGACAGAGAAACAGGCGGCACGGGTCTTGGGCTTGCCATAACCCACCAGACAGTATTAAGACACGGCGGAAGCGTAAAGGTAACAAGCAAGGAAGGCAGCGGCGCGACCTTTATCGTAAGGCTTCCTTTATATAATAAGGAGGCGCAGCAATGAAGCATATTAAATTATTTGTTATTTCAGCCATTTGTCTTGTTGTCTTTGGGGTATTGTGCGTAGTGCTTTTTGAGTTTGCAGACTCACAAAACGTGCGTAATGTTACACTATATTTCAAAAATGCCGCAGGGAACAATATAGAATATGAAAGCAGAATAATTCCCCAGACGGACAGCTCCACGCCGGAGGAGATATTTGAAAACGTGCTTAATGAACTTAAAAGCGGACCCAAGTCAAACACATCCTTACAGGATGTTTTCGGAGATGTAACAATAGAAGAAAGCAGTCTTTCTTTAGATAACAAAACAGCATACATATCCCTCTCTCTTGCCTATTACGATAAGATATTTACCGACAGGCTTTTGCTTGAAAGCTGTATAGTATATACCCTGACAGAGCTTGAGTTTGTGGATAATGTTGTAATAACCTCAGGCGGCAAAAACATAGGCGGTCAGGAGCTTTTAAACAGAAAAAACATTCTCGTAAACCCCGACATTGCCCCTGAAAAAATAAACTACAGAACTATAACGCTTTACTTTACAAACAGCTCATCAGATGCTCTTATGCCCGAGCAAAGGCTTATAGAGGTCAAGCAAAGTCAGAGTATAGAATTCAGCATAGTGGAACAGCTTCTTGCAGGTCCTCAAGGTCCTAACCTCTCCACTGCTATACCTGTGACTGCAAAGCTTATAAACACCACCACCGAAAACGGCATTTGCTATGTCAACCTTTCGTCAGAATTTATGAATAAGGGCGGAGGGCCTGTTCTTACAGAGCTTCAGGTTTATCAAATAGTAAATTCTCTTACAGAGCTTGAGGATGTAGACTCCGTTCAGATATATATAGAGGGTCAGAAGGTAAGCGAGGGAACAGGAACTATTGACATCTCTCATGAGCTTGAAAGAAATGAAAGCATTATAAAGAAGAACTGAGGTAAACTCTGATATGAAAGTAGGTTATTTTACACTGGGCGTAGTATTTGCTTTTATTGGTCTTGCAGGTCTTGCAATTCCTGTTTTTCCCTCAATGCCTTTCTTTCTGCTTTCACTTGCCTGCTTTATGAAAACCTCTCGCAGGCTTGAAATCAGCATCAGGCGAAACGGGTTTTATAAAAAGCTTTCCAAGCAAATCAAAAAAATATCCTTAAAAAAATATATACCAATAGGCATTGTCCTCTGCCTTTTTATTGCTTTGCTGGCAGCCGTTGGTATCATATTATACTTAAACAATTAATTCAGCCCCTGTTTGTGACTATCAAAGATAGTCACAAACAGGGGACTCTGGGGGCGGATGAAAAAAGGGCGGCTGCGCCGCCCTTTTTTCATCCGCCCCCAGAGCCTACGCCACAAACCATCTTTGATGGTTTGTGGCGTAGGCTTTTAAATAACAACAAGCCCCGATTTGCGACTACCGAAGGTAGTCGCAAATCGGGACTCCGGGGCGGGGGAAAAGGGGGCGGCGCAGCCGCCCCCTTTTCCCCCGCCCCGGAGCCTGCCGCAGCAAACCATCTGCGATGGTTTTGCTGCGGCAGGCTTTTATTTTCTCCTAAAGGGCAGCAGCAATATAAGAGCTGCTATGCCTATAAGAACAATCGTTCCTCCGGGAGCAATATCCCAAAAGCAGGATATAACAAGTCCTGCGGTTGTAAATATTACTGCAAATATCACTGAATATATAATGTTAGATCTATAGCTTTTTGAAATTATCATAGCGCAGGCAACAGGTATGACCATAAGAGAGGATATTACAAGGGCACCCACCGTTCTGGCAGATACACTTACCACTATTGCCGTAAGAAGTGTAAAAACAAAATTTATAGTCTTTACCTTTACTCCCGACAGAGCCGCTCCCTCCTCATCAAAGGCTATGTAAAAAAGCTCTCTGTAAAGCAGCAGGCTTATTATTATAACCATCACCGACAAAAGGGTAACCGCAAGAGTTTCTGCCGGGCTTATTGCCACTATAGAGCCAAAAAGAAAGCTGTTAAAGCCCGCCGCATTTTTTACAAAGCCCGAAAAGACCGCCGCAAGTCCCACGCCAAGAGAAAGCACAAGAGTTGTGGATATTTCCGAATATCTGGGGAAAAACCTGCGAAAATACTCTATTCCCAAAGCCGCAAGGCATGAAAACAAAACAGCGACCACCACGGGGCTGTATGAAAAGCATAGCCCTATAGCCACACCTGCAAGGCTTGCATGTGAAAGAGCATCGCCTACAGACGAAAGCCTTTTAAGCACAATTATATTTCCTATCATAGGTGTCATAACAGATATAAAAAAGCCCACTATAAACGCCCTTTGTATAAAACCGTATGTGAAAATTTCCATACTCAATGTCCCTCCTTATGGTGAGGATATTGTGAAGAATAATTCTGATTTAAAAATTCATTGGTGTCAAACATTCTGCAAGGCTCATTTTCAGAAAGCATAAGTATCTTGTTTGAATGATGTATTACAGAGCTTAAGTCGTGAGTTACCATAATTATGGTATATCCTTGCTTGTTAAGGTCGCCCAAAAGACAGCATATAGAGTCCACTGCATTCACGTCTATACCCACTGTGGGCTCGTCTAAAAATATCATTTTAGGCGACGACACAATGGCCTTTGCAATAAACACTCTTTGCTGCTGTCCGCCGGAAAGCCTGCCTATAAGCCTGTCCTTAAGCTCAAACATTCCTACCATTTCAAGAGCCTTTTCTATCTTTTTTCTGTCGCTTTTCCGGGGGAATTTCAAAAAGCCTCTCCTTGAATACAGCCCGGCAGCTACTACCTCATATACTGTTGCGGGAAAGTCCTGATTAAAGCCCGTTGCCTTCTGAGAAACATAGGCAATATCCTTGTATTCCTTAAATTTTTTAGAGGATATGCCGTCTATTAATATTTCACCCTTCTGAATTTTAAGAATACCCAGCATAAGCTTTAAAAGAGTGCTTTTTCCCGTTCCGTTAGTGCCTAAAATGCACAGAAAATCTCCCTCATCTACCTTAAATGATATGTCACTTAATATGTTTTTGTCGGGATAATCAAAGCTTAAGTCTTTAACCTCAAGTGTCACTCTTCTCCCTCCATTCCTTTCGTAAGGCTGTCAAGGGTCTCATACATAACGTCAAAATAATCAAGCCCTTGTCTTTCCTGCTCCGGCGTAAGTCCCTCATATGAATATATGGGGTACAGTTCTACGCTTAAGTCTTCCGATATGGCTGAGGCTATGCGTGAACCTGTAAGCCCCTCATAAAATATGCAGCTTATATTGTTTTTTCTTATAAAATCATAAATATCCTTCACACGCCTGGGGGATGGATCACCGCTTCCGCCCATTCCCTCTACGGCGCTTTGCTCTAAGCCATACTCCTTACATAAATATCCGTAAGCCCCGTGAGATACTATAATTTTTTTACCGCTGCACGCCGAAAGCCTTTTTCTGTATTCAGCATCAAGCGCCTTTGCTTTATTTTTAAATTCTTCAAGATTGGCTCTGTAATAGCCGCTGTTTTCAGGGTCTTTCTCGCAAAAGGCATTGCATATATTTTGGGCTTCAATAGCGGCATTTGACGGTGAAAGCCACACATGAGGGTCAGGTACATCTTCCGAATGAAAATGTCCTTCCTCCTCTTCGCCCTCATAGCCGTATATTATATCACAGCCGTCAGATGCCTCTACAAAAAGAATATCTCCCTCAACAGACTCCTTTATGCTGTCTGCAAAGCTCTCCATTCCCAAGCCGTTATATATAAATATATCCGACCGTTCAAGCCCTGCCATAACCCCTGCAGACGGCTCGTAGTCGTGAGGCTCTGCTCCATTAGACACCATACACTGCACATCCGCCTTATCTCCCCCTATTTGCCCTGCAATATCATACATGGCATAAAAGGACGTATATACCGAAAGACGGTCATTTTGTGGCACATTTGTCCTACAGCCCACAAGTATAAAAGATATTAATAAAATCACTGTTTTTTTCATATTAAAAGCCCAACTCTCGTTATTAAGTATTATAATTATAACACACTTACATAAATTGTAAACAAAATTTTCGCCTACCAAACCCAAACAGCCGCTCGGGGCGAGGTGAGGTGTGAGGCGAGGCAAGAGGCGGACGGGTCCGCCTCTTGCCTCGCCTCACACCTCACCTCGCCCCGACCCGTGGGCCAAAATTCAAACCGCCAAAGGCGGTTTGAATTTTGGCGCCGCGGAACCTCCGTGTCGTCAAAAATTTATAATAAAGTCCCTTGCAAAATTATACAAACTGTAGTATACTACATTTTATATTAAAGGGGGTGAGCCTATATGAGTGAAAAAGCAGTTGTTATAAAAAACCTATATAAGTCCTACGGCGAGGGCGCAAACAAAGTCGAAGCCCTGAAGGATATCAATATAGAAATAAACAAGGGCGAAATATATGGCATAATAGGTCTTTCCGGCGCAGGTAAAAGCTCTCTTGTCAGGTGTATCAATCTTTTAGAAGTGCCCGATAGCGGAAGCGTTCTTATAAACGGCAAGGACATCACCAAAATAAGTCTGTCGGAGCTTCGGAAGGAAAGAAAAAACATAGGCATGATATTTCAGCATTTCAACCTGCTTATGAATTCCACAGTTTATGAAAACATCGCCTTCCCTCTTAAGCTTGTAAAAACCCCTAAGGCTGAAATAGAAAAAAGAGTTTCCGAGCTGTTGGAAATAGTCGGTCTTTCCGACAAAAGGGACGTATACCCTGCCCAGCTTTCCGGCGGACAAAAGCAGAGAGTAGGCATAGCAAGAGCCATTGCCACCAAGCCCGACATAATAATGTGCGACGAGGCAACCAGCGCGCTTGACCCCGAAACCACAAAATCCATATTGGATCTTATAAAAGAAATAAACCGCACTCTTAAGGTCACCGTAATAGTCATCACCCACGAAATGGAAGTAATAAAGGCCATCTGCGACAGAGTGACCATGCTTGAAGAAGGCAGGATAGTAGAAAGCGGCGGCATAACAGACATATATATAGAACCTAAAACCGACACCGCCAAAAAATTCTTTAAAGCCATAGACACAGAGCTTGACAACAGAGTTTATCAAAAGGCGCTTAAAGAGCCGGGGCGTATCATAAAGGCAGTTTTCAGAGGCGAAGGCTCTACCGACCCTTGTATAAGCAATATGATAAAGAAATATGATGTTGATGCTGCCATACTTTTGGGCAATATACAGAGTATGGAGAATATGCTTGTGGGTACACTTGTTTTAAGGATCAACGGCGCAAACACAGACGAGGCAATAAACTACCTCAAAGAAAATGATGTTTTGGTGGAGGTGCTTAAAAATGGGTGAATTTATAAGTGAAAGCCTTAAAAACCCGGAATATTGGGAAAACATATATAAGATAATAACACCTGAGATAATAAATACCCTTTATATGGTATTTTTCTCAAGCCTTATTTCGGTAATAATAGGCTCGGTCGCAGGCGTTGTTCTCTATATCACACAAAAGGACAATCTTATGCCAAATGCTCCCATAAACAGCATTATGGGCACTATAGTAAACATTGGCAGATCCGTTCCCTTTGTAATACTTATGATAGCGGTCTTCCCTCTTGCAAGGTTCATCGTAGGCACCAGCATAGGCTCTACAGCCTCAATAGTGCCCCTTACAGTGGCTGCAATACCCTTTGTGGCAAGAATGATAGAGTCTTCTCTTAACGAGCTTGACAAGGGCGTTATAGAGGCTTCTGTTTCAATGGGAGCAAACGAAGCCGAAATAATAACAAAGGTAATGCTGCCCGAGGCGGCGCCCTCCATAGTTTCCAGCATAACCATTACTATTATAAACATAATAGGCTATTCTGCTATGGCAGGCACAATAGGCGGCGGCGGACTTGGCGACGTCTGCATAAGATATGGCTATCAGCGCTCCCGTACAGACATACTTATATACAGCGTAGTCATAATGATAGTTATGGTCCAGATAATACAATGTATAGGCAACTTCCTTTCAAGGAGGCTTGACAAAAGATAAGGCAATTCATTTTGCAAAAAATTTTATATAAACTTTAAAGGAGTGTGTTACACTATGAAAAGAAAACTTAGCTTAGCAGCTTTATTTATGGCAGCAGCTCTTGCATTTACAGCATGCGCCAGCTCATCAAGCGACGAAGCAGCAGTAGGCTCAACAGACGAAACAGTTACCCTTAAGGTAGGCGCAACAGCTGTACCTCACGCAGAGATACTCAATGTTGTTAAAGACGACCTTGCAGCAGAAGGCGTGGAACTTGAAGTTGTAGAATTTTCAGACTATACCCTTATCAACAAGGCTCTTGTTGAAGGCGAGATCGATGCAAACTACTTCCAGCATCAGCCCTATCTTGACGAATTTCTTGAAGAAAGCGGCGAAGATCTTGTTTCTGTAGGCGGTATTCATATCGAACCTATGGGCATTTATTCATCTACACTTAAATCTCTTGACGAGCTTAAGGACGGTGACACTGTAGGTATCCCCAACGATGCTACAAACGAAGGAAGAGCTCTTCTTCTCCTTCAGAGCCAGGGTCTTATAACTCTTGCTTCAGACTCTCTCACACAGACTCCTGCTGACATCACAGAGAACAACTTAAATCTCGACTTCAAAGAGCTTGCAGCAGAGCAGCTTACAGGTACATTAAGCGACACTACTATTTCAGTAATCAACACAAACTATGCTCTTGAGGGCGGTCTTTCACCCAGCGAAGATGCTATTGCTATGGAAGCAGGCGACTCACCTTATGTAAACATAGTTGCAGTAAGAGCAGAAGATAAAGATAACGAAGCTGTAACAAAGCTTGTAGCGGCTCTTCAGTCTGACAAGGTAAGAGATTTCATAAACGATACATACAACGGAGAAGTTCTCCCTGTATTCTGATTAAAAAATCACTGAATTTAAAAGAGATACACCCATTAAGGTGTATCTCTCTTTTTTTATTATTTAATTATATAGAAAGTTTACGGAATGATTTTTGGGGGCAAAGCATAAGAACGGACTTTTCCTCTGTCATGACCGTTTCCGGCGTAATTGTCATTTCCAGCTTGCCGTTGTTTCTGAGCCCTAAAATGTTAATGCCGTATTTTCTTCTCAGGTCAAGCTGTATAACTGTTTTACCGCGCCACTGCTCGGGCACTGATATCTCATATATAGAATAATCCTTATCAAGCTCTATATATTCTAAAATGTGGTTTGAAGAACAGCGTATAGCCGTCCAGGAGGCAAGCTGCTTTTCGGGGTATATTACCTCGTCTGCGCCGTTTCGGAGCAAAAACTTCTCCTGCACGCCTGTGGCAGCCCTTGAAATTACCTTTTTTGCTCCCAGCTCCTTTAAAAGGGAGGTGGTTTCCAAAGAGTTTTGGAAGTCATCGCCTATTGCCACAATGCAAACATCAAAATCACCTATTCCCAGTGACTCAAGAAATTCCTTGTTTGTGCTGTCGCCTATCTGAGCATAGGTGACAATAGGCAGCACAGACTGTATTCTCTCCTCGATGCTGTCCACCGCCATTATCTGATGACCCATCTCGTCAAGCTTTTCTGCTATATGTGTTCCAAACCTTCCAAGTCCTATTATAAGTATAGATTTCATAATTTCCTCCTTAGCCGATAGTCAGCTTTTCCTTAGGCAGGCGTGACGTGTTTCCCTTGCTGCCCGAAAGCGCAGCAAAAACCAAAGTGAGTCCGCCCACTCTGCCGAGATACATAAGGGCAATAAGTATGAGCCTTGACAAAACCCCTAAGTTTGGCGTAAGCCCCAGTGAGAGTCCTACGGTGCCCACTGCCGAAGCCGTTTCAAAAAGGCACGAGATAAGGGGCAGCCCCTCTGCTCTGCTTATTATAAAGCCTCCCGTAAGAAACAGGAAAAGATACATAGCAAGCACAGTAACTCCGCTTCTTACTACATTTTCTTCAATTCTTCTGCCAAAAAAGTGAGTATGCTCTCTACGTCTGAAAACGGAAACAGCCGTTGAAACAAGAACGGCAAAGGTGGTGGTTTTCATACCGCCCGCTGTAGAGCCGGGCGAGCCGCCTATCACCATAAGTATTATCATTATGCCAAGTCCCGTTTCGCTTATAAGGTTTAAATTTGCAGTGTTAAAGCCCGCCGTACGCAGTGTAACAGACTGAAACAGAGAAGAAAACGCCCTCTCCTTAAGCGGCACACCCGAAAATTCAAAAAAGAAAATATAAAGGGCAGGAAGCAGTATTAGCCAGAATGTGGTAATAAGTATGACCTTGCTCTGCATTTTATATCTTCTGAACTGCCATTTTCTTGTTCTTACATCGTCCCAGGTCATAAAGCCTATACCGCCTATAACTATAAGCAGCACTATGGTAATATTAACAACAGGTGAAGCCGCATAGCCCGTAAGAGAACAATACTCCCCCTTATAGCCCATAAGGTCAAAACCTGCGTTGCAAAATGCCGAAACGGAATGAAAAATTCCGTACAAAATCCCCTTTACAAGCCCCATTTCTCTGCAAAACACAAATGACAGAAGAATAGCGCCCACCGCCTCAAAAATAAGTGTCATTTTTATAATAAAGCCCGTAAGCCTTACAATTCCGCCTAAATGATGAGCCGAAATAGACTCCTGCATTGTGCCCCTTTGCTTGAGGCTTAATTTTCTGCCGGAAACAAGGAAGATGGCAATAGCCATTGTCACAACGCCCATGCCCCCCGCCTGTATAAGTAGCAGTATAACAGTCTGCCCGAAGGGCGACCAATATGTAGCAGTGTCTCTCACCACAAGCCCTGTAACGCAGGATGCCGACGTAGCAGTAAACAGCGCCTCTACAAAGCCAGCGCCCTTGCCGTCGGCAGTAGCAAAGGGCAGCATAAGCAGTATGCTTCCCAAGGCTATCATGCCTGCAAAGCCTATAATTATTATCTGAGCTGATGACAGCCTGAATTTATTTGAGTTCATAAAAATTATCCTTGCTTTTAGTTTCTGATAGGGTTTACAGGTTTATTATAAGCTTTTTATATTATTTTTTCAATATGGTTTACTGTAAAATTTAAAAAGCCCAAATATTAAATATTATACTAAAGGTTGACATATAATGCGAGAAGCTGCAAAATAAAAGAAACCGGCAATCTTCCGGTTTCTTTTATATATTAAGCTGTAGCCTCTTCTCTTGTTGTATCATATAATATTCTTTCAGCCTCGGGCTTGTCTATGTCTTGCGAAAGTATTATTTCGCTTAATATTATCTGCTTTGTATTACTCAACATTTTCTTTTCTACACTTGAAAGACTTTTTTCTCTTTCACGGTATATGAGGGTCTTAAACACCTCAACTACCTTTTTAAGCTCGCCTGTTTTTATTCTTGCTACGTTATCCTTATATCTCTCGTTCCAATTACTTGGCATATCTATAGGACCTACGTTGTTTATGATATCCATAACTTCAGATGATGAAGCCACACGTCTGACTCCAACAACTTCGGCTTTAGCCACCGAAACGGTAAGCTTTAAATTTCCTACGGGAATCATCATACAATAGTAAAGACAATTTTTTCCGTCGATCTCAATCTCTTTTATTTCCTCAATTACGCCCGCGCCGTACATAGGATAAACAACCTTATCACCTACGCAAAACATTAAGCTCCTCCTTTCGTAAATTTAAACATTCGCCGCAGAAAACATTTTCTCGGACGGGATCAAGAAAAATTATTTATCTTATCCTAATATTATTTTTGCTTATTTTTGCTATAATTATACTTTTATTATACATTCTGTGTAAATTTGCTTACTTTTTCAAGGGTATCAAGAGCCTTGCCGCTGTCTATAGACTCAGCTGCAAGCTTTATGCCTTCTTCAAGTGAAGAGGCCTTTCCGCTGATATAAAGGGCTGCGGCTGCATTTAAAAGTACAACATCTCTTTTTGCACCCTTCTCCTCGCCCTTTAAAATAGCAAGTGTTATGTTTTTGTTAAATTCGGCATCTCCGCCCTTAAGCTCTTGGGCATCAGCTCTTTTAAAGCCAAACTGCTCGGGAGTAATAGTATATTTGACTATCTTACCATCCTTTATCTCAGCAACAAGTGTATCAGCAGCCGTTGATATTTCATCCATACCATCCTCGCCATGAATGACCATAGCTCTTTTTACACCCATCTTAAGCATTGCCTGTGAAAAGGTATCCACCAGATCGTCACTGAATACTCCAACGACCATATTTTCAGAGCCTGAAGGATTGGAAAGAGGGCCTAATATATTAAAAATTGTTCTTATACCAAGCTCTTTACGCACTATTCCCGCATTTTTCATAGATTTGTGGAAAAGCTGAGCAAACATAAAGCCTATGCCGTTTTCGTTGATACATTTTTCAACGTCATCGGCCTCAAGCATAACATTTATGCCAAGCTTTTCAAGCACGTCTATAGAGCCTGATTTTGAAGAAATGGATCTGTTTCCGTGCTTTGCAATAGTGCAGCCTGCTCCTGCAGCGACAAAGGCAGCCGTCGTGGAAATGTTGAATGTGAATGTTCCATCTCCGCCTGTGCCTACAAGATCAACGTAGTTGCTTGCCTTAGGGCTTACATGATCGGCCTTTTCCTTCATAGCAGTTGCGCAGCCGACTATCTCATCAAGGGTCTCACCCTTTATCATAAGACCGGTAAGAAGTGAAGCTATCTGTGCCTGAGTAGCTCCGCCCCCAAGCATCTGTTTCATAGCATCCTTTGCTTCATCAAAGCTAAGATCCTGTCCATTAACAACCTTTTTTATATAGTTTTGCATAAAAAAACAGCTCCTTATTTATCGAATTTTCCCTTAATTATATTATAAGCCTAATTTTGCCCAAAGTAAAGGGATTTTTTACAATAAAAGTTCATAAAAATTACAGTTTTACAATTATTTTTTTTGACATTTTCTATCATACATAATAAAAATATGTTATGGAGGCAAAATCCATACCGGGTTACCGACCAAGTGTCGGAGGAGCGAAATTAAGCGGCGACGTAGGAGCCGCTTAATTTCGCCCCCCCGGTCCCTGCGCCTGAGTATATTTATATGCTCGGGCACAGGGGCCAACCTTTTTTTACAATAAAATATCCTGCCGATGATGTACACCGACAGGATGTATTATTATTGCTTTTTAATTGTTTCTGTAAGAGCTGTTATAGTCCCTGCCATATTTTGAAGCTCGGAAGGTATGATTATCTTTGTTGCCTTTCCGTCTGCAACCCTTTCAAAGGTCTCAAAACTCTTAAGAGTTATTACCCTGTCCGTTGGGTTAGACTCGTTAAGCATTTTTATACCCTCAGCTCTGGCCTGCTGTACTATTTTTATAGCCTCAGCCTCACCCTCGGCTATCTTGATTTTAGCCTCTTTGTCAGCCTCGGCAGCTAATATAGCCGACTCCTTCTTTCCTTCAGCCACAAGAATGGCGCTTCTCTTTTCGCCCTCTGCCTGAAGTATCTTTTCACGTCTTTCTCTTTCTGCCTTCATCTGCTTTTCCATAGAATCCTGAATTTCAGCAGGAGGCATAATGTTTTTAAGCTCTACACGGTTTATCTTAATTCCCCATGGGTCTGTTGCTTCATCAAGAATTATACGCATCTTAGAGTTGATTATATCTCTTGATGTAAGTGTCTGATCCAGCTCCAGATCGCCTATTATATTACGCAGTGTAGTTGCTGTAAGGTTTTCAATGGCTCTCATAGGGTTGTCAACGCCGTAGGTATATAATTTAGGGTCTGTCACCTGCATATATATTACAGTGTCTATCTGCATGGTTACGTTATCCTTTGTAATAACAGGCTGTGGGGGGAAATCTGCCACAAGCTCCTTCATAACTATCTTTTTAGAAATCTTGTCTACAATAGGAATTGCCAAATGAAGACCCACATCCCACACCTGATGGAATGCCCCAAGTCTTTCAACCACATAAGCATGCGCCTGAGGCACGATTTTTACATTTGAAGCTATAAGCCATACAATAATTATAAGTATGATCAAAAAGGGTATCATGTTTAAAACCTCCTTAATTTATTTTTCTCACATAAGCCTTTACGCCTTTTATGCTTTCAACAACTACTCTTTCTCCTTTTGCTATAGGCGTGCCGTCAACGCTTCTTGCACTCCACACAACATCGTTTATCTTTATCTCGCCCTTATTGTTGTCTATGTCCTCAACAGCATAGGTCTCAACGCCTATAAGAGCATTTACATTTGTTGGTTTAACAGATTTTTTAAACCTTCTGACTACAGGTCTTGTCAAAATAAGGGTTATTAATGACACAACAGCAAATACAAACAGCTGCCATTCAATACCTGCGCCAAAAAACGATACTGCCATAGCTGCCAAAGCGCCCAAGCAAAACCATATAGAAATTAATGAAACAGTGCTTATTTCAATTATAAGAAGAACAATAAATAAAATAAGCCAATAAACTACACTTACCCCCAATAATATCCCTCCTTTTAAAAAAAATGAGTTGCCCAGCCTGCAAAACCGTCCCGAATGGGACGGTTTTGCAGGCTGACCCGCGGGTCGGGTCGAGCGGGCGAGTGTGAGAGCCGGGTGCGGCACAATATGCCCCGCCGGGGGCATATTGTGCCGCACCCGGCTCTCACACTCGCCCTCTCGACCCGAGCGACCCCAACGCCGCATCGGCGAAACGGTAGATCAAAACCTAATTCCACTGTTTTTAATACTGTCTACTGCCTTTTCAAGCTCCTCTACAGGAAGTACCAGAGCCACCCTTACAAAGCCCTCGCCAAGACTGCCGAATGTATTTCCGGGTACAACGACCACGCCTGTTTTGTGCAGAAGATCCAAACAAAACTCCATAGACGTATTATATCCCTTGGGAATAGGCAGCCACATAAACATTGTCGCCTCTGTTTTAGGCGCTTTCCAGCCTATGCTGTTAAAGCTTTCATATAAATAATCTCGCCTTTTCTCATAGCTTTTGCAAAGATTTGTAGTATATTCATCCCCAAGCTCAAGAGCAGCCACTGCCGCCTCCTGAATAAGCCCTGAAATTCCGTAGTCTATTTGGGAACGAAATGCCTTAAATCTTTCTATGATGTCCTTGTTGCCTATAGCAAATGAAAGCCTCAGGCCCGTAAGGTTATAGCTTTTGGAAAGGGAATTAAACTCAATTCCCACATCAAAAGCTCCCTCTGTCTCCAAAAAGGAATGACCCTTTTTGCCGTCATAAACAAGCTCTGAATATGCGTTGTCGTGTATTACTTTTATATCATATTTTTTGGCAAACTCAACAAGTCTTTTATAAAAGCCCTCGTCAGCTATGGCAGTAGTCGGGTTTGACGGGTAAGAAGCTACGATCACCGCCGCTCTTTTTGCCACGTCTTCCGATATTGCATCAAAATCCATTATAAAATTGTTTTCCTTAAGCAAAGGTACTCTTATCACCTCTGCCCCTGCCATATACGGTCCGAAGGAAAATATCTGATAACCGGGGTCGGGCACAAGAACCACATCACCCTCATTTATAAGAGGGAAACATATATGAGCAATACCCTCTTGTGAGCCGTTTACGCTGGTTATATTTTCTCCCTTAAGCTCTACATTATATCTGCGCTTATACCAATCTATAACGGCGTTTTTAAGCCTTGGAGAGTCCTCAAGCCCGTACTTATAGTTTTCCGGGTCCAACGCAGCCTTTGAAACTGCCTCCATTACCCTCTTGTTAGGTTTAAAATCCGGCGTGCCTATTGAAAGATCGTACACCTTTCTGCCTTCCTTAACGAGCTTATTTTTCTCGTTTATAAGCTCCATAAATATGCTGGGCTTAGATGTTCCGAATTTTGTTGAAAATTTCATTTTTTATCGTTCCTGTCTACTCTTTTTTCGTATGTGTAAAGCATTATTATAAAAATTATAAAGAATAACGCCACAACTATTGTCGCTCTGTAATCCTGTATGGCTATGAGTATAGCAACAACTGCGCTGACTATGCTCAGTCCGTAAAGTATAATTACAGCCTGCTTATGGGAATAGCCGCTGTCTATAAGCCTGTGGTGCAGATGACCTCTGTCGCCCATCATAATAGGCTTATGGTTTAAAAGTCGTCTGATTATAGCAAAGGCGGTGTCTAAAATAGGCAAAGCCATTGCCAGAACAGCTATTATTATTGAAAGTATGGCATAAGATTTGAATACACCTATGCAGGAAGCCACTCCCAAAACATAGCCTAAAAAAGTGGAGCCGGTGTCGCCCATATATATCTCAGCCGGGCTGAAATTTCTGGGAAGAAAGCCAAAGCAGCTTCCGGCAAGAGCTGCCGTAAGAAATACTGCCACTTCAGTACCCGACAAAACACATAATATCATAAGGCAAACAGAAGCTATAGAAGTCACTCCCGCTGCAAGTCCGTCAACCCCGTCAATAAGGTTTACGGCATTTATAACGCCCATTATCCATATAACGGTTATTATTGGTGAAAAGCTTTTCAGATATTCCCAAAACGGATACATCACAAAATCAATTCTGATGCCCGATAAAACCACTATGATCGCCACAAACAGCTGTGCTGAAAACTTAACCTTTGCAGAAAGCTCATAAGCATCGTCAAACATTCCCGTGATAACGGTTATAATACCTCCCACAACAAAACCTGCAAGCTGTCTTTTTGGCAGACCCTCTACAAAAGGCGAAATTATTATCATTGCTGCAAAAAAGCCTGCCACCATTGCAAGCCCGCCCATAAGGGGCATGGGCTCTTTGTTTAAGCCTCTTGATTTAGGGTAGTCCATTGCGCCAAGCTTTCTTGCCAGCTTTTTTACAGAAGGCGTTGTGAAAATACACACTCCAAAGGCTATAGAGAATGTGGCAATATATAAAAGCCAGTCACGAGTCATAAATAAGACCCCTTTCTCTTATTATTTAGTACCGTAAAGTCTATAGCCCACGTCACCTAAACCGGGTAAAATATAGCCGTCTTTACTTATGCCTCTGTCCATAGCAGCCGCATAAATATCTACGTCAGTGTGTTCGCTCTGTATTTTTTTAACTGCCTCAGGTGCACATATAAGGCAAATAATAGATATATTCTTAATATTTCTCTCCTTAAGAAGAGCTATAGCGTGAGAGTCCGTTCCCCCCGTGGCAATACAAGGATCAAGCATAAACATATGCAGATCGTCACTTGCCTTTGGCAGCTTGCAATAATATTCTATTGGCTGCAATGTATCGGGGTCTCTGTAAATACCTATATGGCCTGTTTTTGCAGTAGGTATTATGCCAAGAGCGCCCTCTGCCATATTTATACCTGTTCTTAAAATAGGCACAAAGCCCACAACACAGTCTAATTCCTTTCCATTTGCGGGTTCGTGGGGGGTTTCTACCTCTACGTCCTTAACAGGCAGGTTTTTTGTTGCTTCATACACAAGAAGGGATGAAAGCTCACTTACAAGCTCTCTGAATTCCTTATTGTTTGTGTTCTTATCCCTTAGACGTCTTATTTTACTCTGAATAAGCGGATGCTCCGCTATGTAAAGTTTACCCATAATCATTACCTCCTCATTTTTATTCTATGGACATAACCTTATTTATTCTGTTTATATGTCTTTCTTCTCCTGAAAATTCTGTATTGAGCCAGGCGTCTGCTATTTCAATGCCAAGCCCCTTGCCAAGCACTCTTCCCCCAAGAGCCAGCACATTGCTGTCATTGTGGAGTCTTGTCATTTTAGCAGAATACACATCACCGCAAAGAGCACATCTTATACCCTTTATTTTATTTGCAGCCATGCTCATACCTATGCCTGTTCCGCATATAAGTATGCCTTTTTCGGCATTTCCCTTTACAATTTCTCCGCAAACCTTAATTGCTATGTCGGGGTAATCTACAGACTTTTCGCTATATATTCCAAAATCTTTATATTCTACATTATTTTCTTTTAAATATGCGGCTATTTCTTCCTTAAGCTCATAACCGCCATGGTCGCAGCCTATAACTATCATTTAAGCTTCTCCTTTAATTTTTTAATACACCGTATTATTTCATCAAGGCAATTTTCGTAGTCTTGCAGGCTTCCCCCGTAAGGGTCGACCACATCGCCCTGTTCGCCCACATATTCCTTCAGGGTAAAAACCTTTTCCGAAGGTATGTATGCCTTCATTGCCTCGGTCATGGTGAGTATAATGTCTGCTTCTTCAACATCCCCGGGCCTCAGATTGGCAGACAAGCGCTCCTCATAGGGTATGCCTGCGTTCTCCATTGCCTGTATTGCCTTTGCCGATATGGGTGAGCCTTCAAAAGCATACAGACCTGCCGATGAAAACTCATGACCTTTTATAAAATATTTTGCAGCCATTTCAGCCATAGGGCTGCGGCAGGTGTTTCCTGTGCAGACAAAAATTATTCTCATCATTTACCTCTTGCTTTAATTTTACTGTGCATAGCAAAACTATATACTTATTTGTATTATATCACACTGCCCTTTTTTTTACAATCATACTTTATAAATTTGTTGTTTATTTTTGAGAAAAATAAAAACCACTTGCCGGTATTTCGACAGGTGGTTTTTATAAAAGCGAAAAGCCCTCAATGATGAGGGCTTTTCTTATTATTTAACTTCTTACTTTAGATTTTAAATTATCCGTTGTAAGTAGCTGTTCTTGTAGCGTCGTCCCAAGTTACCTTAACACCAAGTGCTGTACCAAGAGCTCTGAAAGGAACGAACATTCTGCTGTCTGTGATTTCAGCAGTTACGCCGTAGTTCATAGGAACTTCTGCGCCGTTAACCTTCATGATGTTTGAACCAGCTGTGAAAGCGATAACTGTTCTGTTTGTACCTTCTGCATAGTAGATTGTAGCTGTCTTTGTAACAGGATCGAATGTTACTGCATCAGAAGCGTCAGCTGCGTCAACAGATTCAACTGCTTCGCTATCTACACCAAGTGCAAGTGATACGAAACGAAGAGGAACTAATGTGCTGTCTGAAGAAGCCTGGATGTAAGGAGCAACGTCCATTGTGTAAGCCTGGCCATCAACAGTGATAGTTGTTTCGCCGATTGTTACGCTAACTACTGAGTCAAGAGTACCTGTAGATGTACCTACTGAGAGATACTTCTCGAAGCTGTAGTATTCTGTGTTATCCTGTGTATAAACGAATTCATAGTCTTCGCCATCCTTAGCTGGCTTAGCATATGCTCCGTTTGCAGGAGTTGTTGATGTTCTGTAGTCCTGATCAACATCTGCATAGTTGTTGATTACAGCGCCACCGTTTACGTTAAGATCGAAGTCACCGTAAGGAACTGATCTTGAAGTACCAACCTCAACGCCTGTGATCTCGATTGAACCAGGAGCTGTGTATGATGTACCTGTTACAGGAATTATGATTTCGCCATTGTTTGTCTTTATAGGATCGATTTCAAGCTCGTTACCAACTGCTTCTGCCTTGATGTTTGCATCATAGAAACCGATGTCGCCCTGTGTCCAAAGTGTATCAATGCTTACAATGATATCTTCGTCATCAAGAATAGCGCCTGCTACGTTCTCTGTGATTGTGATGTCAGCTGTAGGAACAGATGTGTAACCAATGTTAGTTGTTGTTGACTGAGTTGTGATTGAGATAGGTGTTACAGCCTTACCAATTACGATAGGAGGCATTACGCCTTCGTCAACACCAGCGCCGTATACATCAAGAGTGATGTCGTTGTCGCCGAATTCAGGATCGATTGTTACGTAGAACTTGATATCAAATTCTGTTACGTCTGAATCGTTGATGATGTTTTCGCCTTCGTTCTTAAGTCTTGGGATAATAAGTGTTGAACCGTTATCATCAAGATAAGCGTTTGTGAAAGCTGCATCAGAGATCTTTCTTAAGTTGTCTGTTTCGAAATCAATGATCTTAACGCCTGCAGGAAGCTTGAAGTATAACTTCTGTCTGAGATCCCATGTATCAGCGATTGTCTCAGCAAGGTGAGCTTCTGCTGTTACGAAATCATCTTCGTCAAGAGCATCGTTTACTACATATGAGAAACCTGTAAGGATAGATGTAGGATCTTCGTTTGCCTTAAGGCTCATACCATAGTCTACTCTGTTAGCGATCTGGATTGTTTCTGATGTGATGTTTGTACCCTTGATTGTAAGGTTTACAGCACCCCAGTCATCATCTTCGTCTTCAGGTTCTACTACGATACCGTCGATTACGAAGCTTGAAGGATTAGTTGTAGGGATCTTCTTTTCGTTGAACTTAACTGTGAATGTGATCTTGTCATCTTCGAAAGATGTGATCTTATACTCAAGGTCGCTGTCGTTGAAGTTTGTACCAGCTGAAATCTTGATGTCATTTGCATTTCCGTGGAAGAGGAAGCCGTTGTTAAGTCTTAATGTGTACTCTCCGCCTTCGCCTCTTGAACCGTTTTCAAATGTACCAGCAACAGTTTCCTTAACTGTTAACTGAAGTGAAGGTGAAAGTTCGTTGAAGTCTTCTACTTCGTCAACTGTTGTAACTGTAGCGCCTGTATCTGATGTAGAAACAGCGATTGTTGTTGTTGAACCTGTGATAGCTGAACCGTTAGAATCGATAGAAACCTTAACGTCGCCTTCGCCGTCAGCCTGAACATAAAGAGGGATGTAGTAGTTAGGCTTTGTGTTGTAAGTACCAACGTTTGTATCAGCATATTGAGCTGTTACAGGGAAAAGCTTAACTTCGAGCTCTCTTGAGCTTGCTCTTCTGAGTTCCCAAGGAAGATAGTTATCTCCGCAGTGAAGAGTGCCGCCGAAAAGTTCAGCAAGGTAGTTACCTGTCTTTGTAGTATCGATGTCGCCACTACCGTTTAAAGTTCTTCTAAGGCAATAATCGAATGTAAGTTCGTCGTTGTCTACAAGATCTTCATACTTTGGTAAATGATAAACTACTTCGTTACCTGCGTTAGTAACAAGTTCTTCACTTTCCTTAGGTACGTATGCGTTCTCAAAATCAAGAACGATTGACTCTGCTGTTGTGATTGCATCTCTAGGTACGATCTTAAGATATACGTCAGAGATCATGTCATCATCTTTTACAGTTACAGACTTGTTAACTGTATTTGTTGATGCTGCAAATGCATTTACAGGAAGCATTGAAGCTGTCATAGCTAATGCTAAAAGTAAAGCTAATTTTCTTTTCATTGTTTTTCCTCCTTAATGAAAATTTTTGTTGTAGAGGTTTGAGCAAAATACCTCATTTACAAATGATATTATAGCACCACCGACAAATCAAGTCAACAGGCAAAATAAATTGTAACAAAACTGTAACAATTCAACGATACTCGGTAAGAAGCCCTCCTCCTTAATGGAAAGTGAAGAACTCTCACCTGCTTAAACGGAGGCCGCCTGCCTTGCCCGGCATAGCCTGTTTCCGTATTAAACAACCTTAGGAAGTCATACATCAAAGGCCTTTCGCCGCATCGTATTTGCTTGTTTTCTTGTTTTGCCTTTTGGGCTTGAAATAAATATACCACGATTTTTAGCCGAAATCAAGACTTTTTTTTAAATGTAACGAACTTGTAATAATTTTAAACACTTAGTAACTACTATCCCAAATTTAGGTTGATATATTAAAAAACTTATTATATATAGTAGAAACAGAGTAATTTTATGTATATAGAGGAAACCGTCAATATTACAAAAAGCGAAATAATTTTCGACTTTTTGCCTTCTGAGGTAAAGCAGGTGTTTTAAAAAATAAAAAAAGTGCTCATATACTCCGATATGAACACCGCTTACTAAAAAAAGGCGCCATCCGGATTTGAACCGGAGATCAGGGAGTTGCAGTCCCTTGCCTTAGCCACTTGGCTATAGCGCCGCTAAATGACCCGTACGGGAATCGAACCCATGATTCTGCCGTGAGAGGGCAGCGTCTTAGCCTCTTGACCAACGGGCCTTAAAACTTAATGCTTGTTTATATTACCATACTAATTTAAAATTGTCAATACGCTTTTTTTATTTTTTTCACAACCTCCCTTATATAAAGGCTGTCGACGCACCATCGGGGCTGGGGAGGGGGAGCAGAAGCAGACCGCAGGCGGTCTGCTTCTGCTCCCCCTCCCCAGCCCCCGATGGTCCGCCTTCTCATCTCGCCCGGGAGGGCGAGATGAGAAGGCGGGGCCAGAAACCTTGGTCGGCTTATTTATGTAAGATTGTTGGCTGCGAAACCGTCAAAGCTACCCACTGCTCCTTTACCGGAACAATATACGCCAACCATAGCGCCTGTAAATCGCTTGCCTATGGTTATGCCTTCGTCACTTAAATAACCTGTATCTTCTATATTATATAGTTCTTTTCCGTCTGCATAAAGAGTCCTTTTAAGCCCTTCTGTTTTTATGCAAAGCTTCGCCTCGGCTCTATCCGTTTCCTTTTCAAAACTCTTTACATAGTCCACTCCTATTTTTTCGTTTACACGAATAAAGAGCCTGCCGCCTTCAGAGCATACGGCAAAGGTAAAGAAGCTGTTTTCATCATAATAGCAAATAAGCCCTGCTTCCCCCGCGCCGGATAGCTTCACCTGTGTTTCTGCCGTAAAATCAAAGCTCTCCTGCCGCCTTAATACAACGCTTTCGCAGTCCTTTGCAAGGGGTGTGCTTTCGCTGCCCACTATCTCAAGCCTGCCGTCCTTTACGGCAAAATCCTTTCTTCCTCTTAAAGTATACCAATAAGGTGAAAGACTGTCAGTGCCAAAGCCCTCGTCCGCCTTGTCAAAGGTATGGGGCTCAAGAGGTCTTTTAGCAAAGGCAGAAGCTCCCCTGCCCTTATTGATAATGCACCAGCCGTCGGCAGTCCACTCAAGCTCGTCAAGGCAGGTTTCTCTGCCAAGCACCGTATATTTGCCGTCTAAAAATCTGCCGCAAAGATAGACAATATACCACTTTCCCTCAGGGGTCATAAAGGGCTTGCCGTGTCCGCAGCGGTGAATATATGGATCAGTTTCTTCATTATATGTCATTATGGGATTATACGGGCAGGGCTCATATACCCCAAACAGACTGCGGCTTCTTGAAAGGGTTATCATATGCCCCACGCCTGTGCCGCCCTCAGCCTGGAAGAGATAATAATATCCGTCCTTCTTAAGTAGGTGAGGTCCTTCAGGGGCTCTTTTGCTGTTTCCGTAATATAAAAGCCTTGTTTCCGAAACGGCTCTCCTGCCGTCGTCGCTTAACTGAAATATAGATGCGCCCCTGTTAAGCAGCATATATCTCTTTCCGTCGTCATCATTAAATATAGAAGGATCTATTCCGTCAACGTCTATAAATGAGGGTTCGTCATAAGGTCCTTCGGGCTTTTCGGAGGAGGTTACCATCTGCATTCTCACAGGCCTTCTGCCGTCGTTGTTTCTGTAGGTGGCGCAGATATAAAATCTTCCTTTATAATATGAAATATCCGGCGCCCAATAGCCACGTCCCCCATCAAGCCCCTCAAGGCGCGCCCAATCGGGGTTGGTTATGGCATGACCTATTATCTCCCAATTAATAAGGTCTTTAGAATGGGAAATAGGTATGCAGGGGAAATAAAAGAATGAAGAATTTACCATATAATAGTCATCCCCAACACGTACAATAGAAGGATCGGGGAAGAAGCCCCTGCGGATAGGGTTTTTATATCCTTCTTCATATTTAAAACCACAGTATTCTTCAAAATAAGCAAGTACATCTGCCTTGCCTAAGTCGTGAGCATATTCAAAGGCGGTAAGTCCGTTTATGTCAGCCTTTAAGGGAGAATGGCCAACTCTCTCCGTATAATATTTGCAAAGCTCCACACTTCCCGACTCAACGGCATAAAACAATATAGACCTTTTAAGGTCGTCGGTTATGTTATAGCTTGTCATAGATTTTTCAACAAATAACTTATTCATATCCATATTTCCTAACCTTGCAGCATAAAAGGCTGCGCAAAGTCCGTTTTCTGTTTCATTTACACAGCGGGGGTTCTCCCCCAAAATTTCCTTCACGGCGGCAATATCGCCTTTTTTAACGGCAGCTATTATATTCACCTATATTTCACCACTTTCGTTCTCACAACGGTTATGGCATTTATGTTCCTTATTTTTGTCATAACCTGAATTTCAAAGTCCTCGGGCGCTCTCACAGGTGTACTCTCAGACTGACTGTCTTTAATAAGCTCTTCCAGAAGTCTGAAATGCCTTAAACAGTCAGAGCACTCCATCAAATGTCTCATAAGCGCATCCGTTTCTCTATCGCCGGCTTTTCCCTCCAGCTCCTTAAGCATTAAAATACCCGCTTCAAAGCAATCCATAACCGTCACCCTCCTTCACAAGCTTATCCTTAAGCATTTTTCTTCCTCTGAAGATCCTGTTTTTGATCTTGGAGAGAGATTCATTCGTTCTGTCAGAAATTTCATTATAGCTAAGCCCGTCCTTATGATAGAGCAAAAGGGGCACTTTGTATATTTCAGGCAGCTCATCTATAAGAGAAAAAAGCTCTCTGCTTCTTTCTGCCTTTAAAAAGCTGTCTTCGGGCGAGCCTTCTCCCGCAATGCCAAACTCCACATCCTCTATAGGCACGGTTTCCTGCTTCCTTTTACGTCTTTGGTCTATTATGTAGTTGGTGGTAATGGTTATTATCCACGTAGAAAACTTATACTCCGGGTCGTACTTATCGAGATTTTTATAAATTCTTATAAAAATCTCCTGCGCCGTGTCGTTTGCCTCTTCATAGTCGTTAGTCATACGGTGGATAAGAGCAAAAACAAGATTTTTATATCTTTTTATGATCTCTTCAAAGGCATCCTTGTTGCCGTTTTTGACAATTTCTATTATCTCTTGGTCGGTCATTTTTTCAAAAGTCTTGTTCATCGTTTCACCTGCCGTTTCGGTAATATATCCTCATAATTATATACGAAGCCTGTAGTGTTTTGTTTGTGTAAAATTCATACTTTTTAAAAAGGGCGATTTTATTAAACCGCCCCTTCATCATCTTCAAATTTTAAAGTCCTGTTATATCTGTCTGATGCCGCCCGAGTGTTAGGAAAGATCTCTCTTGCCACACCTACCTCAGCCTTCGGGTTTACAAGAGCAGGGCTGTAGTGAGTAAGCCAAAGCTCCTTAACTTCTCCCGCCTTGGCAAGCTCCGCAGCCTCAGAAAAAAGCATGTGCTTCTTCTCGGTCACGCTCTGAAGCTTCTCCATATCCGCATACATGCCCTCGCATATAAACAGATCTGCCCCTTTTATAAAGGAAGGAATATTGTCCTTAGGGCGAGTATCTGTTATATAACAAAGCTTTATGCCCTTTCTTTCTTCTCCCAAAACCATATCGCTTGTAAAAACTCTGCCGTCCTCACAGACAACACTGTCCTGCTTCTGAAGTACGGACCAATATTTAAGGGGTATGTCGTGGGCTATAGCATTTTCTCTGCTGAATTTCCCCTTTCTTGAAAGCGAAAAGGAATAGCCGTAGCAGATGACCTTGTGATTGAGCCTTATGGCATCGACCTTAAGTCCGCTGACATCTCTCTCATAAGTGTCGCCCTCTATTTCTTCAAGAATAATGTCAAAGGGCAGCTCCGGCGCAATGGTCCTTAGCCCGGAAACAACTGTTTTAAGTCCCTTAGGGCCTATTATCCTGAGAGGCTCTGTTCTGTCAGAATTGCCTATGGTTAGCAACATTCCCGGAAGGCCGGAGATATGGTCTGCGTGAAAATGGGTTATAAGAATAGTATCTATATTCTTAAAGCCCCAGCCCATCAGCTTTGCTGTTATCTGAGTGCCCTCGCCGCAGTCCACAAGCATCATACTGCCGTTATAGCGCACAAGCAGAGAAGTAAGCCAACGCCCCGGCAAGGGCATCATTCCGCCCGTTCCTAAAAGAGCAACGTCTATCATCAGAAAATACCAAATTTCTTTTTCTTAGGCGCATCTTCGATCTCTTCAACAGCAGGAGCATTAGAAAGTCCGGGCTCTTTAATGCCAACTATCTCTGACTTGGCAACAGGTATATTTATACCCTTATTTACGCCAAACTCAACGAGAAATTCATCTGCATATATGCTTACTACCTTGCCGTAAAGACCGCTTGAAGTAACTACCCAATTACCCACTTCGATATTAGACCTCATAGCATCTCTTTCGCTTTCACGCTTTTTGTTGGGTCTGATAATGAAGAAATAGAAAATAACAACAAGAAACAGTATATAAACAATTATAAATAGCCCGGATGAGCCACCTGCTCTTGCTGCTCCTCCGGATGCAGCCTGTGTAACGCTTTCAGCCGCCTGCTGCGCGCCTTCAAGAGAGTCATTTACAGCGCTTAAAAGTATGTCTAACATTTTTTTCACTCCAGTCTGAATATATTTAAAAAATCCTGTGTAAACCATAGCTTCATCATACGCTTTACACACAATCAATTATTAAATATTATATATTACAACGCCAAAACCGTCAAGACCAAAACCCCAAAAATATATATCTCACGGGGGCGATTTTTATAAGCTTCGCTTACCAAACCTGCGGTGCCGAGCGGGCGGGGCGGAGCGAAAAGGGGGAAAAAGGGCAGGCGGGCCTGCCCTTTTTCCCCCTTTTCGCTCCGCCCCGCCCGCCCCCC
>CANRPW010000007.1 GCA_947632615.1 uncultured Clostridia bacterium
CAGGCAAGGACAGACCCCTAAAGGGGTCTGTCCTTGCCTGTTGTCGTTCTCGCGCGCCCCGCAACGCCCCGGCGGTCCGACCCACAATTTTCATCAGACTGTCTGCGACGGTCTGATGAAAATTGTGGGTCGGACCGCCGGGGCTTGGTGCCAATTCTACATTAGTTCTCTATATGTCAGAGTTATGATGCAAGCCGAAATTATAAATGTGAGAATGTCGGAAACTGGCATTGAATAAAGCACACCGTCAAGTCCAAAAAACACAGGCAATAAAATGGCAAAGCCTACGCCAAAGGCTATTTCTCTTACCATAGAAAGCATAGTTGAAGCAGCGGCCTTTCCCATTGCCTGAAGAAATATAAAGGCAGACTTGTTTATGCAGGCAAACACTACCATGCAAAGATACACTCTGAATGCCTTAACCGCGAACTGTGTATAATAAAGGCTTTCGTTTGCTGCCCCGAATATGCCTATAAGCTGCATAGGCAAAAGCTCAACTATAATAAGGGCAACAAAGCCAACACAGGCTTCGGCTGCAAGAAGCCTTGTAAAAAGCCCCTTCACTCTCTCTTTCTTTCCTGCGCCCATATTATAGCCTACAATAGGTATACAGCCCGCAGCCATACCTACAACTATTGAAATAACTATCTGAAAAAACTTCATTACTATACCCACAACTGCCATAGGTATCTGAGCATACTGCTCCTGTCCGAAAACAGCATCCATTGCCCCATATTTTCTGATCATATTATTTATTGCTGCCATAGCCGCCACAAGGGATATCTGAGATAAAAAGCTGCATATACCAAGTGTAAGCATATTTACCAATATATCGCCCTTAAATATAAAATCCTCTTTTGAAAGCTTTACCACCTTAGTATTCAGCAGATAACACACAGCCAAAACCGCTGTGACGGCCTGCCCCAAAACCGTTGCCACTGCTGCTCCCATCATTCCCCACTTAAATACAAATATAAAAACAGGGTCTAACACAATATTTACAGCTGCCCCGGCAAGTGTGGATATCATTGCAAATTTAGGGCTTCCGTCAGAACGTATCACGGGGTTCATAGCCTGACCAAACATATAAAACGGAATACCCAAAGAAATATAGAAAAAATATTCCTTAGAATTGTCAAATGTTTCGGCGTTTACAGTGCCGCCAAACATAGCTATTATAATATCATCAAATATAAGGTATATGCCGCAGAGTATAAGGCTTGAAATAATCGTCAGCACAACGGCATTTCCCATACTTTCGGAGGCATCCTTCATTTTATTTTTCCCCAAACTAAGGCTCACAAAGGCGCAGCAGCCGTCACCTATCATAACGGCTATGGCAAGGGCAATGACCGTCAGAGGAAATACAACAGTATTTGCCGCATTGCCGTAAGAACCGAGATAAGAGGCATTTGCTATAAATATCTGGTCTACAATATTATATAAAGCGCCCACAAGAAGTGAAATTATGCAAGGTATGGCATACCTTCTCATAAGCTTTCCCACAGCCTCATCTGCCAAAAAAGTATTATTTTCCATTTCATTTATCTCCTTTCAATTTATATAAAAAAAGAACGTGCTACATTCTAACCGGACTTACGCAGTTAATGCAACACGTTCATAATTAATTATACTTATTTTAAAAATATTTTCAAAGGTGTTTTTACACAAAAATATAATAATTTTTGTGTTTTGATAAGTCAAAGTGCCAAGGGGCTTTTAGCTTTCAAACAGAGCTTTTGCAAATTCCTCGGCATTGAAGGGACGAAGGTCGTCTATGCCCTCGCCTACGCCTATAAAACGAATGGGTATTTGCAGCTCGTTTTTTATGGCTATTATAATGCCGCCCTTTGCCGTACCGTCAAGCTTGGTAAGGATAATACCCGTTATGTCGGCTGCCTCTTTAAAAAGCTTAGCCTGCTGAAGGGCATTTTGTCCCGTTGTGGCATCCAATACAAGAAATACCTCTTTATGGGCATTTTCATATTCTCTTGAAATTACCCTTGCTATTTTTGCAAGCTCATTCATAAGGTTCTTTTTATTATGAAGTCTGCCCGCAGTATCGCAGATAAGAATATCTGTATTTCTGTTTTTAGCTGCGGCAACAGCATCAAAAACAACTGCCGCCGGGTCGGAATTTTCGCTGTGCTTTATTACGGTCGTATTGCTGCGCTCGCCCCAAACCATAAGCTGGTCTATAGCTGCCGCCCTGAATGTATCGGCTGCGGCAAGCATTACCGACTTGCCCTCGCCTTTATAATAGCTTGTAAGCTTGCCTATAGTGGTAGTCTTGCCAACGCCGTTTACGCCTATTACAAGGAGTACGGAAGGCGACTCAAGTTCTAAAGGCTCATCCCCCTGAGCAAGCATATCGGTAATTACTCTTACGATAAGATCCTTTACCTCCCTTACCTCTTTTACCTTTTCTTCCTTAACAAGCTTTCTCACTCTGTCTATTATTTCGCAGGAGGTGTCCACCCCAATATCTGCCATAATAAGAGCTTCCTCCAGCTCGTCGTAGAGGTCGTCGTCTATTTCAGAAAATCCGTTTAAAACCTGCTCAATGCCGGACATTATGTTATTTCTGGTTTTTAAAAGTCCGCTTTTTATCTTAGCAAAAAATCCCTGCTTTTCCTCCTTGGGCGGCTCTGCCTCAGTGTCAGGCGCTTCCTCCGCTTCTTCAGCTTCTTCGCCTTCTTCCGCGGTCTCTTCCACAGGCTCCCGGTCTTCTTCCTCTTCTTCCGGTTCAACCCCGTTCTCCGAGTCATACTCAACAGGCAGCACTTCTTCTATATCTTCTGTATCGTCATAGACCGGCGCTTCCGCCTCGGGCTGCTCTTCTTCCTCTTCTTCCTCGTCTTCCGTTTCTGCTTCCTCCGCTTCAAGCTCCTCTGCTAAAGGCGAAGTCTGTTCAGGCTCGGAAGTCTTTTTATTCTTCTTAAAAAAATCAAAAAATGCCATGATTATCCTCCTTATTCATCGGACAGGGCGTTTGCCTCCTTAAGGCTTACGGAAACCATTTTGGATATACCCTGCTCCTGCATAGTTATACCGTAAAGGGAGTCTGCTTCCTCCATTGTGCCCTTTCTGTGTGTAATTACCACAAACTGGGTAGAGTCGGAAAGCCGCTTTATATATTTGGCGTACCTTGATACGTTAGACTCATCAAGCGCTGCTTCTATCTCGTCAAGCAGACAGAAGGGCGAGGGCTTCATTTTAAGTATTGCAAAAAGCAATGCCATTGCAGTAAGCGCCTTTTCGCCGCCCGAAAGCAGCAGCATACTCTGCAGCTTCTTTCCCGGAGGCTGTGCGCTTATTTCTATTCCCGAATTAAGCACATCCCCTTCATCCGACAGCCTTATATCGGCGTGTCCTCCGCCAAACATTTCTCTGAAAACCTTTTTGAAGTTTTCATTTATAACCTTAAACTGGCTTGAAAATCTTTCTCTCATAAGCCCTTCAAGCTTGTCTATTATCTCCTTTAAGTCTTCCTCAGCCTTTACAATATCGTTTCTCTGCTCGCTTAAAAACTCATATCTCGCCTTGGTCTCCCTGAATTCTTCGGGAGCGGTGGGGTTGATGCTGCCAAGACCCTTTATTTTGCCCCTAAGCTCCGCCGCCTGCTTGTGAAGCTCAGAAAGGCTGAGCTCCGACTTTTCTGCACGCATGGCTTCGGGATAGGTTATTTCGTAGGTCTCCCACATATTGTCAAAAAGAGCCTTGTTCTTTTCCTTAACCGATTCAAGACGTTCCTCCTGTCTCGTTTTTTCGGTGTTAAGATTTACAAGCGTTTCATTGTAGGCTCTTATATCTTCCTCAGCTTCTGAAATCACGCCGTTAAGACTATAGCGCTGTCTGAGCATATCGTCGTGCTTCTTTGTAAGCTCACCTATTTCGGCTTCTATTTTATTTGCCTCAGCGGTTTTTTCTTCGGCTTCAATCTTGTTTTTATTTATCTTATTCTCATATCCGCCAATTTCTTCCTTGCCCTTTGCAATTTCTGAGTTTATTTCCTCAAGCTCGGCACTTAGCTGCTCGGTCTTGCTTTCTTCACCTGATATCTCCGTCTGTATTCTTTCAACTTCTATCCTGCACTGTGCAAGCTCTCTATATTTTTCTTCTATCTCCAGACGCAGATCGGAGTTTTCTCCCTTTGACATATCAAGCCCATCATTAAGCGCCTTAAGACGGCTCTCAAGCTCTCCAAGCCTTTTTTCGCCGTTTTCAAGCTCAGCCGCCGCCGTATTTGCCCTTTCTCTGAGAAGCCTTACCTCATCTTCCTCCTTAGCCATTCTTTCCTTTATTTCTGCCGCTGCTCTCTTTTCTGAGTTAAGCCTTGTTGCAACGGTAGAAAGGGAAAGATTGCCCTCGTTGAATTGCTGTCTGTTTTTCTCTATGTCCTTAGTTATATTTTCAAGGTTAAATCTCGCCTTTTCAAGCCTTGCAGCCGCCTCGTCACGGGCAGCTTCACAGTCCCTCTTAAGCTTGTCAAGCTCCTTAAGGTCAGCCTTTCTTGACAGTATGCCTACAGACCTTTTAGCTCCAAAGCCGCCTGTAATAGAGCCGCCCGGGCTTAAAATTTCTCCTGTAAGGGTAACTATCCTTGTGGAATATCTCGTCTTTTTGGCAAGCTCCACAGCATTGTCCATAGTATTTAATATAGCCGTTCTGCCAAGAAGGTTTGTAATAATTCCTCTGTATTTATCGTCATAGCTTACAAGACTATCCGCCATACCTATATAGCCTTTTGCCCCTGTTATTTCGGCACGTGGAGCAAATGCCGCCTTAGGGCTTGCCGTAATAGGCATAAATGTGGCTCTGCCGCTTTTGGTGGTCTTTAAATAGTCGATAGCCTGCTTAGCCGCTTCCTCGTCCTCAGTAATAATATTCTGAAGTGAAGAGCCAAGAGCAGTTTCAATGGCAAGGCGATATTTCTTATCTGTAGTTATTACCTCCCCTACAGCGCCGCAAATTCCTCTAAAACGCTTAGAGTCCCTCTGCTTGAGAATAGCCTTAACGCCGCCATAATAGCCCTCATAGCTGTTTTCAAGCTCTGTAAGTATGTTGATTTTTGACTTGCAGTTGTCAAGCTCGGCTATCGCCTGCCTATATGCCTTTTCAAGCTCGTTTGCCTTATTCGTAATTTCTCTGCTTTCATCAGACAGCGAGCGGTACTCGGTTTCTGACTTATTTATATCTTCTTCAAGACGGTTCTTTTTACCTTCCAAAGATGCCGCCGAAGTAAGCCTTTCGTTAAGCATACCCTCGTTTATAAGCCTTTCGCCCTCAATTCGGGAGATATGCCCATCGTTTTCCTTTATTATCTGCGCCGTTTTGGCAATTTCTTCCTTGCCTGCGGCTATCTTGCCCATTATGTCGATTATGCTGTCATTGTAGGATGTAAGCGCCGCTTCCTTTTCCGTCAGGCTTTTCTGAAGCTCACCATACTCCTTTTCTAAAGAATTGGCTCTTTCCTCCGCCTTTTTAAGCTCAACATCCTTAAGCCTTGCCGCCGCTGCGCCTGCCTCTATAAGCGCTTTTTTCTCCTTTTCGGAAGCCAAAGCATTTTTTATAATATCCTCTATTCTGCGGATGTCCCTGTTCATATGCTCCGCATCGTTATTAAGAAGGTTTACATCGTTCAGCCTTTCACTGCGCTTAAGTGTCAGCTCGTTTATGCTTTTGTTTAAAAGGTCTATTTCCTCATTTATTTTTTCGGAGCTTTCCTTTCTGCCCGCCTGCTCAGCCTCGGCATTTTTAAGAGCCTTTGTTGTTTCCTCGGTCTGTGTGGCAAGAGTCTTTACAGCCTCACCGAGCTTTTTTATCTGCTCCTCAAATTTTTTAGCATCAAGAACAAATATATTAACATCCGTCTGCTTAAGCTTTTCGGCTAATTTAAGATATACCTCAGCCTTTTCCGCAGCCTTTTCCAAAGGGCCTAATCTGCTTTCGGTCTCTCTTATAATGTCTTCTGCCCTGAGAAGGTTTGCATGCTCGCTTTCCAGCTTTTTCTGCGCCTCCATGCGGCGGTTTTTAAACTTTACTATTCCTGCGGCTTCTTCAAAAAGGGCGCGTCTGTCCTCTGATTTTATGGAGAGAATTTCGTCAATTCTTCCCTGACCTATAATTGAATAGCCCTCTTTGCCAACGCCTGTGTCCATAAAAAGCTCCAATATGTCCTTACGGCGGCAGGCTGTCCCGTTTATAAGATAAGCGCTCTCTCCCGAGCGGAAAAGCCGTCTTGTTACGGTCACCTCTTCAAAGTCAAGGTTGAGCTTTCTGTCGGAATTATCCATCACAAGAGAAACCTCGGCAAACCCCAAAGGCTTTCTGTTTTCCGTACCGGCAAATATGACATCCTCCATTTTCTGACCTCTTAAATTTCTTGAGCCTGCCTCGCCCAAAACCCACCTTACGGCATCAGCCACATTACTTTTGCCACTGCCGTTTGGTCCTACAACAGCAGTTATGCCCTTGCCGAATTTAAGACGTATTTTTTCGGGGAATGATTTAAACCCCTGCATTTCAAGCTGTTTCAGATACATTTGTTATCCCTCTTTAATAGCTCTGTTCTATCTTCTTTATCTCTCTGTACAAAAATTCATTTGTAGGCGTAGGTATGCCGTGCTTTTTACCCAGCCTGTTTATTGTGCCTGAAAAAAGCTCCACCTCTGTGGGTCTTTTTGCAAGAACATCCTGACGAAGCGACGGCATCCCCTTAGGGTTAAGCCCGTCTAAAATTTTAAGCCAGTGCTGTACATCCGCCTCGCTGAGGTCAACATTCTCCGCCTGCCCCACACGCATTACCTCACGCATTGCCTCCGTCATAACTTCCCTCTCTTTGCCGTTTTTCTGCAGTGTGTCAAAACAGCAGTCAAACACAGCCGCCGCCTGATTGCAGCCCGTATTGAGCAAAAGCTTTCCCCAAAGAGCCTTTTTCATATCCTCGGGAGTGTTTATAGGGAAATCAATGGAGGTAAAAAATTCTTTAAGTTCATCTATATTTTTCTTGCTTCCTACATTTCCTACTCTGCCAAAGCTTAAAAATCCCATATCGCGGTAAGTTATGCCGTTGCCCGATTTAAGCGAATCAAGCCCGTGAGTGGTTGCGTAAACAACATTTTCAAAACCAAACTTTTCTCCTATATCTTCCTCGCTTTTTATGCCGTTAAGCAGGGAGAGAAATATAGTGTGTCCGTCCACAAAGCCCTCGGCAAGCTTCAAAGCCTCACAGAGAGAATTATATTTCACGCCAAATATCATAAGGTCTACAGGCGGAATTTTATCCTCAGGGCTTATATATGTCATATCGCAAAGCCCACCGTTTTTATATATGCCGTCTTTTTTATATCTTGCCGCTCTTTCCTTATCCGCAATTACGAAAAAGTTGTCTTTGCCTATTTTTTCGCTTATATAAGAGCCATAAAGTATGCCCAATGCGCCAAAGCCTATAATGCCAACGGTTTTTATCATTTTCATTACCTCCCAAAAGCACATACTTTATTAATTATAGCATATTTTGCCTTATTTATCAACCTTTAATAATTGTACCCATACAATTTTAAATCACTCTTGAAACAAACTATCACAAGTATATAATAAATATATTAAAGTTTTAGCCGACCAGACTGCGGTCGCGGCGCGAGGGGGAACGGGTGGAGAGCCAAAGCCTGAGCAAGCGACCCCTTGCAGGGGTCGCTTGCTCAGGCTTTGGCTCTCCACCCGTTCCCCCTCGCCCCCCCCCGCCGTGGGACGTCCATACGCCCGCCCGGCGGCGGACGTATGGACGTCCCATCGGAGTCCCATAAATAATTTCAGGAGGTAACAAAATGAAAACACCCTATGTACTTACTCCGGGTCCTACCTACATTCACGAAACTGTAAGACGTGAAATGAGCAGGGAGCTTACAAATCCCGATATAGACCTTTCATTTTACGAATTTTATAAAAACACCTGCGAAAAGCTAAAAAAACTGTTAAAAACAAAAAATGAGACCCTCATACTCTGCGGCGAGGGCATTTTAGGTCTTGAAGCCGCCTGCTGCTCCCTTACGGAAAAGGGCGACAGAGTGCTTGTATTAGATAACGGCATTTTCGGCGCAGGCTTTAAAGACTTTGTAGAAATGTACGGCGGCGAGGCAGTTATGTACTCCACCGACTATGAAAACGCCATAGACCCCGCGGACTTAAAGACCTTTTTAGAAAAAGACAGCGATTTTAAATACGCAGCATTAGTCCACTGCGAGACCCCCTCGGGCATTACAAACCCCATAGACAAGCTGTGTCCGCTCCTCAATGAATACGGCATAATGACAGTAGTTGACAGCGTATCGGGGGTAGGCGGCGAAGAAGTAAAAACAGACGAATGGCACATAGACATACTTTTAGGCGGCTCACAAAAATGCCTTTCAGCCCCTGTGGGTCTTTCATTTTTAAGCATAAGCCCCAGGGCATGGCAGGCAATAGATGGCAGAAAAACTCCCATCACGGGCTTTTACTGTAATTTAGCCACATTTAAAGGCTGGTACGAAAAAAAGTGGTTTCCCTACACAATGCCCATTCACCTTATATATGCCTTGGATGCCGCATTGGACAGAGCCCTTTTAGAAAACTACGTAGAAAGGCACAATAAAATAGCCTATGCGGTGCGCTGGGCAGTTACAAAAGCAGGCTTAGAGCTTTACCCGAAAAGCGGCTGCTCCAATACTCTTACAGCAGTAAAAACTCCCGAAAATGCCGACTTTAAAAATATTCAGAAAACCTGCCTCGAAAAATATAACGTACTTACAGGCAGCTCCTTCGGCTGCTTCGGCGACAGTATTATGCGTCTGGGTCATATGGGAGAAAACTGCACGGAGGATAAAATGTTCCTCCTTATGACAGCCCTTACAGATGCTCTTACCACAGAAGGTGTCGACCTCAAAGCACCACTTAACACATTATTTGCGGAAGGACTTGATAAATATGAAAAATAAAATAAGAGAACTTGTATTCACCGCCCTTATGACAGCCCTTGTTTTCGTAGGCTCGGGCATAGGCTTCCGTACTCCGTCCGTCACAGGCGGCGGCTATGTACATATGGGAACAGCCTTCCTTTTCTTCGCAGCCTTTATGTTCGGCAAAAAGCCGGCAGCCTTTGCAGGGGGCGTTGGCATGGGTCTTTTCGATCTGGTCTCGGGCTATTACACAGCTTGGGCGCCATTCACATTTATAATAAGCCTGTTAATGGGGCTTACGGCAGCAGCCATAGCTTATTCCCCCGACAAGGCACTAAGCCCGGCAAAATGCACTCTCGCATTTATTGCAGCAACAATAATAAAGGTTTTGGGCTATTACATAACAGAGGTGATACTCTACAATAATTTCATCTCACCCATAGCCTCCATACCCGGCAATATAGTGCAGATGGCAGCAGGCGCTTTAGTCGGCAGCCTTTTAGCCTTTGCCCTAAAACGAAATAAAGCATTTGTTCACTAAATAATTGCCTCCTTATAAAAATTGAGGTCGACTTGTCACATCTTTTACTCCCTTTCATAGTATGGAGTATGAGAACGGGCAACAAAAATCAATTTTTTTAAGGAGGCAACTTTAATGAGTGCATTTGATTTTGACAACTGCGGCAAAAAAAACGCCCTTAAGGACGAATGTCTTATTGCTTTTAAGGTATATGACTTTTTCAGAATTCAGGAATGTCTTAACTTCGACAACTTAGGCTATGCAAGAGCCGCCGAAACAACCACATCCTGCGGCGGAGCACCTATTACAGAGGGAGATGTTATAACACCTCCCGCAAATGCCACAAGCGTTACTATAAACAACCTTGAGGTAGCTTCGGCAAACGTACTGAACAAAAAGAAAAATTCCTTCAGAAAGGGCTATTACGATGTGGATATTCAGTTTATATTCACATACGACCTTGTATTTCTTGATCAGACAGGAATGACCCTTTGCTCTGTTCCTGCCACAAACAGCTTCTCTACTAAGATAAGCCTTTTCGGCTCTATTGACACCGATGTAACTCTCTCAACAGACCTCTTCGGCGGCTTTGGCTGTCAGACGGGCTTTACTATGAACGCAAACCCATTCATCTGGGTAGAAAGCAAGGCAGTGGCTCTTGCAGCAGACCTTGTTTATCCCTGCTGCGCAAGCGACGGAGACGATCCTACGGCAGTTCAGCCAACCATCGGGCTTTTTGCAATAATCAAGCTCTTCAGAATAGTCAACCTTTCAGTAGCCTCAAAGGGCTTCTGCATACCTGAGGAGATAGGCGATATTTCATCTATCGACCCCTGCGACTATTTCAACAACCTTGACTTCCCTATGGATTCCTTCGCTCCACCACAGCGCCCGGAATTTGAAGCAGGTATTTCATCAAACATTCCTGCCGAAAACAACACAGCCGGCGACAGTTCAAACTCAGGCTGTGGCTGCGGCTGCGTAAGTAATACGGGCTGTGGCTGCGTAAGTAATTCAGGCTGTGGCTGCGGCTGCGGCAGATAAGTCTGCATATCCGGCAATATAAATAAGTCATAACAAAACCTCCCGAGTCATATTATAAGTGTAGAACAGTTTTCTCACTACGTATATGAATCGGGAGGAATTTTATGGAAAACTACGAAATTTATAAAGACATAGAAACCAGATGCAACGGAAACATTTACATAGGCGTTGTAGGCCCTGTAAGAACGGGAAAATCCACATTTATAAAAGCCTTTATGGATAGGCTCATACTTCCAAACATACAAGACCCCAACGAAAAGCAAAGAGTACGGGACGAACTCCCTCAAAGCGGCGACGGCAAAATGATAATGACCACCGAGCCAAAATTCATACCCGGCGAAGCTGTCAAGGTAAGCCTTGACGACAATGCCGAATTTTCCATAAGAATGATAGACTGCGTAGGCTATATGGCAGAGGGCGCCATGGGGCATATGGACGGCGACGTCCCCCGTATGGTAAGCACCCCGTGGTCTGATGAAAAAATACCCTTCGAGCAGGCAGCGGAAACAGGCACGCGTAAAGTAATAGCCGATCACTCATCCATAGGCATAGTCATAGCCACCGACGGCACAGTCACCGATCTGCCGCGCTCCTCCTACCTTACCGCCGAAAAAAGGGTGATAGACGAGCTTAAGGAGCTAAACAAACCCTTTGTGGTTGTACTAAACACAAGCTCCCCCACATCAGCCGAAGCCACAGCCCTCAAAGACGAAATGGAAGGCGAATACAGCGTACCCGTCATCCCCATAAACTGCAAAAATCTAAAGGGCAGCGACATAGAAAACATACTTACTACAGTGCTATACGAATTTCCCATAACGGAGATAAAATTCAATCTGCCCGGCTGGATAGACCCTCTCCCAAAAGACAATTCCATCAAGGCAAGCTACATAAGCTCCATAATAGACACTTGTAAGGATATAAACAAGCTGAAAGATGTAAAAGACATACTGCCCGCCCTTTCGGAAAACGAAAACACCAAAAAATCTTACATAGACAAACTTTCCCTGAGTGACGGCAGTGCAGTTATAGACATTTCGCTCCACGACAATATTTTTTATAATGTTCTCAGTGAAACCACAGGCACAGACATAGCCTCAGACAGCCAGCTCATTTCCACCATAAAGCAGCTCTCCGAAGCCAAAAAAGAATACGACAAAATAAAAAATGCCCTAAACGAGGTAAACGTAAAGGGCTACGGCGCGGTTGCTCCCCAGCTAAGCGAAACAGAGCTTGAAGAACCGACTCTTATAAAGCAGGGCAACAGCTATGGCATAAAAATGAAAGCCCGCTCCCAAAGCCTTCACCTCATAAAAGCCAATGTAGAAACAGAGGTCTCTCCCATAGTAGGCACAGAGGAGCAGAGCAAGGAGCTTCTGAACTATCTTAAAGATCAATACGAAAACGACAGAGATAAGATTTGGAATTACAACATATTCGGCAAAACACTTGCCGACCTTGTAAACGATGGACTTAACAAAAAGCTGAACAATATGCCCGAAGACACACAGCAAAAGCTATGCTCCACCATAGAAAAAATAATAAATCACGGCAGCGGCGGCATTATCTGCATACTCTTGTAGAATTGCGGACTGCCGAAGCCGAGGGGGAGGATAAAAGAAACAGGGACAGCGTGCGCGCTGTCCCTGTTTCTTTTATCCTCCCCCTCGGCTTCGGCTTCCCCGGGGGACTGTTTTTAACCATTTTCAATGGTTGAAAACAGTCACGCAACTTATATTATTCTACAACCGTAATAGAAGCAGGGTTGTTAAGAGGCGGTAAGCTCATAGTCATAGCAGGTCCGAATACGACCTCTACATTCATACCAACTTCAAGCTCATCTGCGGATATCATTTTTCCGTCCTTATCTTTTATAATAACTCCGCCGCCGGTAGTAAGTCTTACATCTCCTCTTTCACTGTCGGTAAAAATTATTTCATCATCTGATTTGTCACTGATAACACCTGTTCTTACAACAGAACCCTCTGCAGCCTCTTCGGTGGCTTCTTCCGTAGCTTCCTCACCTTCGGCCTGTGTTTCATCTGCTGTAGCTTCCTCGGTAGGTTCTTCGGTTTCTTCCTCAGGTGCAGCAAATGTCAAAGTGCCGTCAGCCTCTGTCATTTCAAGCCCTAAAAGCTCGGTTGCCGCATCAACAGGTATAAATGTTGTGGCATTTTCAAGTACAGGCGCGCCGCTGTATTTCATAGGCGCTGTCTTAGCAAATGTATAGCCGTTTTCACCTATTGAAAATGTGATATAAATAGGTCCGCCGTTTGTCAGAACAACAGTCTTTGTTTCCCCTATCCACTCAACATTAAGTCCGCAGGCTTCAGCCACAGCCCTTGCAGGCACATAGTCAACGCCTTCACATACAATGGCTTCTCCTACGCCCTCTCCGTTAAGCACAACCTGCTTTGCCGCTTCATCGGCAAACACCGAACCGCCCATCAATACAGCAAGAACAAGTCCTGTAAGTACATATTTTCTCATAATAAATTCCTCCTTGCTTTTCAAGTTATATCTAATTATATAATAGAGCGTTATTTAATTCAATGTAATTTTAAGGTATTCATACTTTTTCATTATTTGGCTTCTTCACCGTCAGCGGGCAGTCTTCTTAAAAAATATATAAGCATGGGCAAAGTTGCAAAAAATGTTATCATATCACTTATGGGCTGAGCCGCCTGTATGCCTATTAAGCCGAAAAGCTTAGCACCTGCAATAAGAATAGGTATGAAAAACACGCCGCTTTTAAATATAGACGACACAGTAGCGGCAACCGCCCTGCCCGCACTTTGGAAGGTCATATTCGCCATAACTCCCAAAGGCTGGAACAACAGCCCCACGCACTGAAGCCTAAGCGCCGTAACCCCTACGGCAATAACAGCCGGGTCATCTCTGAACAATACAATAAGCTGTGGCGCGATCATAAATATGATAACCGCAAAAACACCCAGAAGTATCTCACCTAAGCCAAGAGTAAATCTGAGTGCCTGCTTTACTCTCGAATAAAGCCTTGCGCCATAATTAAAGCCGCAAATGGGCTGATATCCCTGACCTATGCCAAGCCCTACGGCAAATACCATAAAGCTCACTCTTGAAACTATGCTCATACCTGCCACCGCAGCATCTCCGTAAACAGCTGCGCAGTTGTTTAAAAGCATTGTAGAAATGCTCTGAAGTCCCTGTCTTGCAAGAGCGGGAAAGCCTATAGCCACAATATCAAAAGCCCTCTGTGGTTCAAAGCTTAAATTTTTTATACTTATTCTGCTTTGGGTCTTTCTGAATATGAAAAATGAAATAAGTATGCCAAAGCTCACTACCTGTGAAAGCGCTGTTGATATGCCCGCGCCAAGTACCCCCATTTTAAAATAGAATATGAGTATGGGATCTCCTATCATATTAAGAAGTGCTCCCGATACAAGCCCTATCATAGCAAGGTTTGCCCTGCCCTCATATCTTAAAATGTTGTTAAGTACAAAGGTGCTGACCATAAAGGGGCTTGAAAATATAATGCACAATATGTAAATTCTCGCATAGGGCAAAATAGTGGGCGTGCTTCCCAAAAACATAATAAAAGGGTCTAAAAAAAAGGAGCTGAAAGCCCCTACAATAACACTTACACCTATTGTAAGGGCAAGAGCCATGGTGGCATATTTGCTCGCGCTTTCCTCGTCCCTGTTTCCAAGACATCTGGAAATAAGACTTCCCGCGCCCGAGCCAAAAAGAAAGCCTATAGCCTGCAAAACTATCATATAGCCAAACACTATGCCAACCGCTCCGCTGGCGCTTGTGCCCAGCTGACTTACAAAATAGGTGTCGGCGAGATTATATATGTTAGTCACAAGCATACTTATAGTAGTAGGTATGCCAAGCTTGATAACAAGCCCCGGTATAGGGCTTTCCGTCATAGTCTTAAACTTTGCATCGTTTTCACTCATAAATCTCACCTCAGCCTTTAAATAACTTATATCTTCCTTATCACTCTGCAGGGGTTGCCTGCGGCTATAACGCCTTCCGGTATGTCCTTTGTCACAACACTGCCTGCGCCTATAACGCTGCCACGTCCTATGGTAACCCCGGGCATAACCTGCACTCCGCCGCCAAACCACACATCATCACCTACAATAATGGGCTTTGCAAACTCCATACCCGTGCGCCTTTCTTCGGGCTTTATAGGGTGAGCCGCCGTATAAAAGCCACAGTTAGGCCCTATAAGCACATTATCCCCAAATTTAACAGGTGCGCAGTCAAGTATTACGCAGTTATGATTTACATAAAAATCTTCGCCTATTTCTATATTATAGCCGTAGTCACACCAAAATGGGGCAGTTATGCAAAAATCCCCTTTTATTTTGCCAAAAAGCTTCTTTATAAATTCCTTTCCCTCGCCCCTGCGAGAAAACGGCAGACCGTTAAATTTATAGCAAAGCTCCTTACATACATTTCTGTCGTTTTCAAGACCGCTGTCTCCCGGATCGTAAAGCTCTCCGCTTATCATTTTTTCTCTTTCTGTCATAAACTGTCCCTCATTTCTATGGGGTATTGTATACCCTGCTTTTTTTCTCCTCTGCCTAAAAACTCGGCTACAAAGTCATAATATTGCTTTTTATCCCTTGCGTGGGGCTTTTTGTTTATTCTTATATAAAGCCTGTCGCCTTCCTCGCTTACCACTTCATTTAAAAATGTAAGCTCCGTTCTTTTAACCATTCTTTCCGACTCTCCGCTTGTATACTCGGAAAATATTGAGCGGTTTTCATTTGTAAATATACTATAACCTACAACGGGTCTCATAGGAAAAGAGCTTGCAGCGGCATAATATATTTCCGCAAGATAGTTATATTCCGAAAATTCAAAATACTTTGCATTTTTAGGTTTGTCTTCATTATATATTTTAAATTTTAAAGTCTTTACTTTCTCCTGTTTAAAATCAGGTTTTTCCGTCTTTAAGCCGAAGGCGCTTGTTATGTCGTCAAAAACCTCCTTAAAAGACAGCTTGGATAAAAGCATATTTTCAATGCTCCTCGTTTTATCCTTCACACCAAAAAAGCTCTCGCCAAAGGCTGTAAGGCTATAACCTCCCGGCACTGCCATAAACAGTGCTCCCTTTTGATTGTAGTCTAAATTCTGCCCGTTATTTACATAATACTGCATAGGATTAAATATCTCGCTGTAAAGACTGCAATAAGGGCGGATCATATTAAGATAATATCCAAAAACAGTATAAAACCACTTAGTAAGCATTATGCCCAAAAAATAGGTGGCAGCCAGCTTGCCCTCGTCTACAGGCTCAGCTTCCTCGTCAATAGCGGTAATATCAGGCAGCTCATCAAGGTCTACATCATAATCCTTCAGAATAAATCTGAACATTTCATCGGTGTCTACAGGGTGTTTTAACAAATCTTTTACTATCTGCTCCGTAAAAAACGGATAATTATCGGGGAAAAGCATATTCAGCTTATCACAGCACAAAACAACCGAGGCTTCAAAAATTTTGTCAAAGGTCACCCCCGCAAGAATTTCATCAGCTTCTTCACTCGCCTTAAAGCCTCTTACATTCACAAGGTACATAGGCTCTGTAAGCCCCAGATAAAGAGCAATATTATGCAGATATTCCGTATAATAAGGAGAGTATGAAGAAACACCCTCTTTAAACGCCTTATCGTCCTCTATTATTACCTCTCCGTATTCATCTTCAAAAACTCTGTTTTTGGCACATTCAACAAATAAGGCGAGGTCTTTTATTACAGGGTGCTCCTCCTTTGTAAAGCTCATAATGCTTGGTATAAAATTTTTAAACCTTGTGTAAGAGTCAGGCTTAAAATATAAAAAGGAAAAGCTCCCCTCTGCTTTCCCCCGTCTTGAAAGCTCGTCAATAAGTCCGTAGGGGGTTATGGGCCAATAAACGGAAATTTCCGACGACAGCCATTTATAATATAAAAGAGCCCCTACATCAGGTATGCTCTTTTTGTTATTTCCCGTACAAAAATAATAATTAAGCTCAAAAAAAGCCTTAAAGGCTCTTGCCAATATATTAATGTAATATTCTTTCATTCTTCAAACCTCATAAAGTTATTAAAACAATATAAATTTAAAGTATAACAATTATAACATATACATTCTTTAAGTTCAAATATTTTTTGCCAAAATAAACTTTTCTGATTTTTAAAAAAATTTTTAAAAAATTTTCAGACTTTTTAAAACCCTAAAGCGTATATTATGATGTAATTGGAAAAAGATAAAAACAAGCCTCTTAAAAAAAGAGGTTTTAAATTGAAAACAACTTAGCACTCAACGATGGCGAGTGCTAACAAAAAAATAAGGAGGAATTTATTATGTTATGTCAAAAATGTAATCACAATAACGCAACCATACACTTTGAACAGAATATAAACGGTAAAATAACAGAGATGGATCTTTGCCCGGAATGTGCAAAAGAAATGAATATAGGTATGGATATGAACCTTCTCTCAGGCGCCGACAGTTTATTTAACAACTTCTGGGGCGACCCGGGCAGCTTCTTTACCCTTCCTTTATCTCACATAGCTAAGCAGTCATGTCCGTCTTGTCATACAAGCCTTTCATCTCTTATAAACTCGAGCTTTTTAGGCTGCACAGACTGCTATGACGAGTTTGGCGATATGATAGAGCAAAACCTTAAAAACTATCAGAGAGGCACACGTCATACGGGCAAGCGCCCAAGAAGCCTTGGAGCAGCGCCGCAGCAGCCCGTAAAGGAACAAGCTCCTCTTTCGGAAGCCGACAAGTTAAGAGCGGAGCTTAAGCAGGCAGTAAAGGAAGAAAACTACGAAAGAGCCGCAGAGCTGAGAGATAAAATAAAGGAATTGGGAGAAAAATAAAATGAGCGATATTATTATTTCAACACGAATACGACTTGCAAGAAATTTAAAGGGCTATCCCTTCCCAAAAGGGCTTAACAAAAAACAGGCAGAAGAGATCACCGAAAAGGTACGTACTGCTCTTAAGCCTGTTGAAAAGGACTTCCGCTTTGTAGATCTTTCGGCTATCGACAAGCCAACTAAGCTCTCACTTACGGAAAATCACATTATAAGCCCCGAAATGGCAGAAGACAACAAATGTGCGCTTTTCCTGAAAGGTGACAACAAAGCCGAAATTCTTATAAACGATGAAGACCATATAAGAATACAGACTGTCTTCCCCGGGGATGACATAGACGCCTCTTACGAGCTGGCAAATAAGCTTGACGATCTTATTGACGAAAGCCTTGGCTTTGCCTTCGACGAAAAATACGGCTACTTAACAGCCTGCCTTACCAACATAGGCACAGGGCTTCGGGCTTCTTATATGCTCCACCTGCCTATGCTTGAAAAAACAAAGCAGATAAAAAACCTTCAAAATGAGGTGGCAAGGTTTGGTATGGTAATAAGAGGCATATACGGCGAGGGCAGCGAACCTCTCGGCAGCCTTTATCAGATATCAAATCAGCTCACCTTAGGCAAGTCAGAGTCTGAAATAATAACCGACCTCAAAAATGTAGTAAGTCAGGTCATAAAAAAGGAAAAAGAGCTTCAGTCTAAAATAATAAATAATGCAGATTATAATGATATGGTATTCAGGAGCTTAGGACTTTTAAAATACTGCAAAAAAATATCGGGCCGCGAAGCCATGGAGCATCTTTCCAACGTAAAGCTTGGCATTACAAGCGGTATAATAAAAGACATGGATGACAATATATATAATATAATGGTAAACATTCAGCCGGGCAGCCTTATAAAGCGTGCCGGAGATATGCTCGACACCAAACGCCGGGACATATTAAGGGCTGAATATATAAATAACGAACTGTAAAGGAGGTTACATAACTATGCAGATAAGATTTTCACAAAAAGCAAATGAAGTAATGGAAGCAGCCTGCACACTCTCGGCTGAAATGGGGCATAATTATGTAGGAACAGAGCACATTCTCTTAGGGCTTGCAAGGGTAGACGACTCCACTGCCGAAAAGGCTCTTTCTTCTCAGAATATAACAGCAGAAGATATAGAAAACAAAATATATGAAATAATAGGCAAGGGCGAAACACCCCTTTCAAAACCAAACTCATACAACAACTTCACCCCAAGGGCAAAGCGTATTATACAGCAAAGCGGACAAGAGGCTGTATATATGGGTCAGGTAATGATAGGCACAGAGCACATGCTTTTGGCTCTTATAAAAGACAACGCCATTTCCTATGACGAGAGCGTGGCAAACAGAATACTCACATCTCTTGGTGTAAGCCCCGAAAAGCTCTACACCGATCTTTTAGATATGCTGGGCTATGATGAAAACGACCCTAATGCCGTGCCTATAGGCTCAGGCAAGGCAGGGGCAAAGGGCAAGTCAAACACCCCTACTCTCGACAAGTACGGCAGAGATTTAACTCTCTTGGCAAGCGACCACAAGTTCGACCCCATAGTCGGCAGAGATAAAGAGATAGGCAGAGTTATACAGATACTCAGCAGAAGAACAAAAAACAACCCCTGCTTAGTTGGCGACCCCGGCGTAGGCAAAACAGCCATAGCCGAAGGACTTGCTCAGAATATTGCAGCAGGAGAAGTGCCCGAAATATTAAAGGACAAAAGAGTAGTTGCCCTTGACATAGCTTCTATGGTAGCAGGCAGCAAGTACAGAGGTGAGTTTGAAGAGAGGATAAAGTCAACTATGGACGAGGTCACAAAGGCAGGAAACGTTATCCTCTTTATAGACGAGCTTCACACGATTATAGGCGCAGGCGGCGCAGAGGGCGCAATAGATGCTTCCAACATACTTAAGCCCGCCCTTGCAAGAGGCGAAATTCAGGTTATAGGCGCGACTACTTTAAACGAATACAGAAAGTACGTTGAAAAGGATGCGGCTCTTGAAAGACGTTTTCAGCCCGTAACCGTTGACGAGCCCACCCGTGACGAAGCCATTGAAATGCTCATGGGGCTTCGTGACAAATATGAGGCTCACCACAATGTAAAAATTACTGACGAGGCTATAAAGGCAGCCGTAAATCTTTCTTCAAGATATATTGCCGACAGATTTCTTCCCGACAAGGCAATAGACGTTATTGACGAGGCTGCATCAAAGGTAAGACTTCTCACATTTACAGCTCCTCCCGACCTTAAGGAAATAAAGGACAAAATAGATGCCCTTTCAAAGGAAAAGGAAGCCGCAGTCAAGTCAGAAGCCTACGAAAAGGCAGGTCAGATAAAGAAGGAGGAGGACTCTCTTAAAGAAAAGCTTGCCGAGCTTGAAGCCAAGTGGAAGGCTGAAAACAGCGAAAGCGTACAGACAGTAACTCCCGACACGGTAGCCGAGATAATAGGCAGCTGGACGGGCATACCCGTTAAAAAGCTCCAGCAGGAGGAGGGCGAAAGACTCCGCAATATGGAGAACATTCTCCACAACCGTGTTATAGGTCAGCACGAAGCCGTAACTGCCATTTCTAAGGCTATCAGGAGAAGCAGGGTAGGTCTTTCAGACCCCAAGCGCCCCATTGGCTCTTTCCTGTTCTTAGGTCCTACAGGCGTTGGTAAGACAGAGCTTTCAAAGGCTCTTGCAGAGGTGCTTTTCGGTGACGAAAACTCCATTATACGTATAGATATGAGCGAATATATGGAGAAGCATACAGTATCTAAGCTTATAGGAGCGCCTCCGGGATATGTAGGCTTTGACGACGGCGGTCAGCTTTCCGAAAAGGTAAGGAGAAACCCCTACTCGGTAATTCTATTTGACGAAATAGAAAAGGCTCACCCCGATGTATTCAACATTCTTCTCCAGGTTCTTGACGACGGTCACATTACTGACAGTCAGGGCAGAAGAGTTGACTTTAAAAACACCGTTATCATAATGACTTCAAACGCAGGGGCAAAGAACATTACAGCCCCAAAGAGTCTTGGCTTTACGGGAGGAAGCGCTTCGGAGAGTGAAAAGCAAGACTACGAGAAAATGAAGTCGGCGGTTATGAGCGAGGTAAAGCGTATATTCCGTCCCGAATTTTTGAACAGAATAGACGACATTATAGTATTTGAAATGCTTAAGAAAGACGAGATAAAGCAGATAGCAGGGCTTATGATAAAGGATGTTGAAAGCCGCATTAAGGCTAACATGAACATTGACTTAAGCCTTACAGACGAAGCCCTTGACAAGCTCTCAGAAGAAGGCTATGACAAGGTTTACGGCGCAAGACCCTTAAAGCGTGCTATTCAGTCTCAGATAGAAGACCTCCTCGCAGACAGAATACTTGAAGGAAAAATTGTTGCAGGCGACTCTGTTATAATAGACTATAAGGAAGACAAATTTGAAGTTTCCAAAGCATAATTGTTACAGGTCGCAAGACCGACATGATAGACCTCCTTTTAGGAAGTCCCCCTTTGCGGGGGCTTCTTTTTTTTGCATAATTATTAACTTTATTTGCATAATTATAAATAAAACTATTAATTTTTATTATTTTTTAAAAAACATCTTGCATAATATATTAATGTAGTGTATAATAACCCTTAGTTTGTATTTTTATAAAAAATAAGGTGATGAAATTATGATAAACGCAGGAATTATAGGCTCTACAGGCTATGCCGGCAGCGAACTTGCAAGACTTCTTTTAAACCACCCCCAGGTAAATGTGGTTAGTCTTTGCTCTAAAAGCTATGCAGGCAAAATGTATAAAAATGTATATCCTAATATGAGTGTGACAGACCTCATTTGCGAAGCTGACGATATGGAAGCCTTGGCAGACAAGTGCGACGTTATATTTTTGGCTCTGCCTCACGGCGAAGCGAGCAAAAGAGTGACTGAGGACATACTTAAAAAGTGCAAAATAATAGACCTCGGCGCAGACTTCAGACTTCAGGACTTAGACGTTTATGAAAGCTGGTATTGCGAGCACTACTCTAAAGACATATTAAAAGAGGCAATATACGGTCTTTGCGAAATAAACAGAGATAAAATAAAGGGCAGACGCATTGTAGGAAACCCGGGCTGTTATACCACCTGCTCTATACTTTCTCTCTATCCTTTGGTTAAGGAAGATATTATTGACGAAAACACAATTATAGTAGATGCCAAAAGCGGCGTATCGGGGGCAGGCAGAGGTCTTTCTTTAGGCAATCTTTACTGCGAGGTAAATGAGTCTGTAAAGGCATATAAAATAGCATCTCACCGCCACACACCCGAAATTGAGGAGCAGCTTTCGTATGCCTGCGGCAGATCTGTTGCCATAAGCTTTACCCCTCACTTGATCCCTATGAACAGAGGCATACTTGCCACCTGCTATGCAAGCCTTAAAAAGGATGTAGACTATGACGGGTTAAGAGCCATATATGAAAAATATTACGGAAAAGAATATTTTATAAGAATACTTGATAAGGGTGTTTTCCCCGAAACAAGATGGGTGAAAAACTCCAACTATTTTGACGTAGGCTTTACCGTAGACAAGAGAACAAACAGAGTAGTAGTAATAGGCGCTATAGACAATCTTTTCAAGGGCGCAGCGGGACAAGCCGTACAGAATATGAACATACTTTTCGGATTTGATGAAAAAGAGGGAATAGGCTACATTCCGCCCTTCCCGGTTTAATACGGAGTGATATATATGAAAATAATCGAAGGAAACGTAACAAGCCCCAAGGGCTTTTCGGCAGCAGGAATTCACTGCGGACTTAAAAAAGAAAAAAAGGATATGGCTGTCATAGTAAGCAACAGTCTTTGCAGCGCAGCAGGCTGCTTCACCACCAACGTGGTAAAGGCAGCTCCTGTGCTATATGATATGGAAACTGTCAAAAACCCCATAAAGGCAGTTGTTGTAAACAGCGGAAACGCCAACGCCTGCACAGGCGAGCAGGGTCTTATTGATGCAGCTCACACGGCGGACGTACTTGCAGAGCTTGCAGGCTGTGAGGGCAAAAATGTGCTGGTGGCATCAACAGGTGTCATTGGTGTAAACCTTCCTATGGACATTCTCACAAAGGGAGTCAAAGACTGCTATGCGGAGCTTGGCAGCGACTTTGAAAGCGGCGAAAATGCCGCAGCTGCCATTATGACCACCGATACTTTTGCAAAGAAGATTTGCTGCGAAATAAACATAGGGGGAAAAACAGTTACTCTTGCAGGTATGTCAAAGGGTTCGGGTATGATAAACCCCAATATGGCGACTATGCTCTGCTTTATAACAACAGATGCCAAAATTTCTTCCGAGGTACTTCAGAAGGCGCTTTCTGCGGCAGTTGTTGACAGCTTTAATATGATAAGCGTTGACGGAGATATGTCAACCAACGACACGGTAATAGCCCTTGCAAACGGCTTGGCAGAAAATGAAGAAATAAAGGCAGACACCAAAGAATACGACAGCTTTTTTGAAGCCTTATTTTATATAAACAAGACTCTTGCCGTTATGTGCGCAAAGGACGGGGAAGGAGCAACAAAGCTTATTGAGGCTCACGTTTATAATGCTCCTACCAAAAATGATGCAAGACTTCTTGCGAGAAGCATAGTAAGCTCCAATCTTTTTAAGGCTGCTATTTTCGGCAGCGATGCAAACTGGGGCAGGGCCTTATGCGCTATGGGATATTCGGGAGGAAAGTTTGAGCCTATGAAGGTTTCATTGAGCTTTGTTTCTGACAATGGAAGCATACTTGTAATGGATAAGGGCAGACCTATTGTTTTTGATGAAGATCTGGCAAAGAAAATACTCAGTGAAGATAAAATAATTGTTGATGTAGATGTGGCAGAGGGAAGCGCCGAAGCAACGGCTTGGGGCTGCGACCTGACCTATGACTATGTGAAGATAAACGGCGACTACCGCTCATAAAAGGAGTCTGAAATGTCTGAATACAGTTTTAAAACGGAAATAAAAAAGGCGGCTATACTCACTGAGGCGCTGCCTTATATAAAGGAATTTAACGGTATAACAGTAGTAATTAAATACGGCGGGGCAGCCCTTGTAAATGAGGAGATAAAAAGCTCTCTTATAAAGGACATCGCCCTTATGAAATACGTTGGCTTTAAGCCCGTATTGGTACACGGCGGCGGCAAGGATATTAACACCATGCTTAACGCCCTGAACATAGAGTCGGAATTCAGAAACGGCCTCAGGGTAACAAAAGAGGACACCATGGAGGTCGTACAGATGGTTCTTGCAGGCAAACTTAATAAAGACCTTGTAACCGACCTTTGCGCTCACGGCATAAACGCCGTAGGACTTTGCGGCAAGGATGCAAACCTTTTAAGATGTACCAAAATGACCCCAAACGGCGACGACATAGGCTATGTAGGCGAGGTAGTTGACGTAAACACAGGGCTTATACACACGCTTTTAGACAACGACTTTGTGCCCGTTATATCCCCCATCGGCGTAGGGCTGGAAGACAACAAGAGCTATAACATAAATGCTGACTATGCAGCAGTAAGCATAGCAGGCGCGCTTAATGCCGAAAAGCTTGTTTTCATAACAGATGTGCCGGGCATACTGAAGGACGTGGATGACCCCGAAAGCATTTGCTCCTTTATTAGCGTAGACGAAGTAAAGGAAATGATAGAGGACGGAACTATAAACGGCGGAATGATACCCAAGGTAGCCTGCTGTATAGCCGGCGTAGAGGCGGGAGTTTCTCACGTGCATATAATAGACGGACGTATAGAGCACTGTCTGCTGCTTGAAATATTTACAAATCGAGGTATAGGAACACTTATTGAGGAGTGATTATATGAATACTATAGAAAAAGGCAAAAAATATGTTATGAATACATACAACCGCTTTCCCATAGCCTTAGACCGCGGCGAGGGCATGTATGTATATGACGAAAACGGAAAAAAATATATCGACTTTTTAGGCGGCATAGCTGTAAACAGCTTGGGTCACGCTCACCCTGCGCTTGTTTCCAACATAGCAGAGCAGGCAAATAAGCTCATTCACTGCTCAAATTTATATTGGACGGCGCCCATGGCAAATTTAGCTGAAAAGCTTGTGAATGAAAGCGGACTTGACAGAGTATTCTTCTGCAATTCCGGTGCCGAGTCTATAGAGGCTGCCCTTAAGCTTGCCCGTAAATTCGGCAGCAAAACAGGCAGACAGGAGATAATAACAATGCTCCACTCCTTCCACGGAAGGACCTTCGGCGCAGTGACCGCCACAGGACAGACCCACTATCACGAGGGCTTCGGCGATATGCTGCCCCACATCAAATATGCCACATTCAATGACATAGACTCTGTAAAATCGGCAATGACGGAAAACACCTGTGCCATACTTATTGAGCCTCTTCAAGGCGAGGGCGGCATACATCCTGCAAAAACCGACTTTTTAAAGGCTGTAAGAAGTCTTTGTGACGAAAAGAACATAATGCTCATATTTGACGAGGTACAATGCGGCTGCGGACGTTTGGGCACATACTTTGCATATCAGACCTTCGGCGTAACCCCTGATGCTGTATGTATGGCGAAGGGTATCGCAGGGGGAATACCAATGGGCGCAATGGCAGCAAAGCAGGAATTTGCAGACTGCTTTAAGCCGGGAGATCACGCTTCTACATTCGGCGGCAATCCTATGGCAGCAAGCTGCGGAAATGTTGTTTTCGATCTGCTTAAAGGCGGCATACTTGAAAATGTAAAAAATAACGGCAAATATCTCACAGAAAAGCTGAATGAGCTTAAGGCTAAACATTCTGTTATAACAGATGTAAGAGGCATAGGCTATATGCAGGGCATAGAGCTTAGCGTACCTGTCGGAAGCATAATTTCATCAGCTATTGAAAACGGTGTGCTTTTGGCAAATGCAGGCACAAGCGTTATAAGATTTGTACCATCTCTCATAGCCGAAAAGGAACATATCGACGAGGCGGTGGAAATTTTAGACAAAACATTGACACAAGCCAATTTATAAAAATGGTCGCCAACTACCTGCCGGGGCAACGCGGGGGAGAGGCGGCAAAAACAAGGGAGAGCAAACGGGTTTGCTCTCCCTTGTTTTTGCCGCCTCTCCCCCGCGTTGCCCCCTCTCGTCGTCGAACCGTCATCCGACGGTTCGGCGGCGAGAGGGGGCGGGTTTGGCTTCAGAGTTTTATTGCCTTCATTCTTAGCCTTACATAGTCAACGTACCAACTGCCATTTATGCAAAGCTCTTCCCGTAGTTCTTTTACTGCGAGCTTTATTATTTCGTCTGCCGTATGTTTATGCAAGCCCTCAAAGGGTTTTTTGTCAAACATTCTTATCCATTCTTCAAGACCGTTGTCGCCTTTCTGAAGCGTAGGACGGTCGAAAAGAGTGGCATAGACCACCTTAAAGCCTGCTTGCTCCAATATTGGGGCATATTCGCCTATGGTGGGGAAGTAAAAGGTTCTTGGATATGTAAGCCCAAAGCGCGGAAATATCTCCTCTAATTTAGAATGTACACTTTCAGCGCAGCCCTTGCCCCCAAATTCAAACACAAGCTCTCCGCCATCTTTTAGCTGAGAGTGTATATTTTTTAACAGTGCGGGCTGCTTGTCACCATCTATCCAATGGAATACGGCGTTGGAAAACATGCAGTCTGCCTTTTTGTCAAGCTCAAATGTCAGGGCATCGGCATTTATAAAGTGTATATCGGGATAATTTTCTCTTGCCGTTTTAAGCATATTCTCCGACATATCAATGCCTATTACATCATAGCCTTTCTCTTTTATGCTGTTAGAAAGAAAACCGTTTCCGCAGCCGACATCTGCTATAAGACTACCTTTTTCGGCAGTTATAAGCTCCGTCACGCCCTCGCCGTATTTATATACAAAGTCGAAGCCCTTTTCATATTGTACGACATTCCAGTTTATATTCATATTTACACCTTATCCTATAATAATTGAAAATTCTGCTGTGAAGGTTTCGCCCGGAGCAAGGCTTTGCTCGCCGTATTTGTCCTTAAGCTCGCCGTCAAAGCCCATATTGTCGCATCTGCCTATCCACGGCTCTAAGCATACAAAGGGCGCTCCTGACTTTGGCTTAGACCACAGACCGAATGAAGGAAAGCCCTTACATTCCACAGTCACATATGGGGTCTTATCGGGGTATAATATGCTTGCTTTTTCTATCTGATGACCGTCAAATATCAAGGCATCATTGTCAAACAATTTTTCGCTTAGCTTAAATTCTCCGGCTATTTTCTTTGGGTTTTTAAAGTCAACGCTGCCTGTTTTTTCGTCTATAAGCACATATTTAAGCTCTTTATCCGACAGGCGGACATAATAATCCGCTTTGGTGAGTCCCTCGTCTACGGGGCAATTAAAGGCAGGGTGACCGCCTATTGAAAAGTACATATCCGCATTTCCTGCATTTTTTACTTCCCAATGTATTGTCACCTTTTTATCCTTTAATATGTGAGTCACCTTAAGCTCAAAATCAAAGGGATAAACCTTCTTTGTGTTTTCATTGGCTTTAAAAATATGTGTTGTCCTATCATCACTGCTCTCCACAAATTCAAACTCATTGTCTCTTGCAAAGCCGTGCTGACCCATAGGATATTTTTTACCCTCATAAGTATAAAAGCCGCCGTTTACCTTGCCTACAAAGGGAAACAATACAGGTGCATGTCTTGCCCAATATTCGGACTTTGCCGTCCATACCACCTGATGAGCCTTTTTCTTGTCGAAAATACCCGAAAGCTCTGCTCCAAAATCGGCTATTTCTACCCTTAAATTTTCATTTTCCAAAATTCTCATAAAATCCACCTCTTTTTAATTTATTTGCCCACGCCCCAAAACCCATCTAAAGATGGGTTTTGGGGCGGAGCCGCGGGGCTGGGGATACATCGGCATTATCTGCCGTTTGGGGCAGACTCCGCTGCCCCAAACGGCAGATAATGCCGATGTATCCCCAGCCCTCCAAACCGCAGTTTTGTTGGCTTCGGTTTATTGTTTTCTCAACTAAAAAATCCTCTCCGTAATAGAGAGGATATTTCAGAGCTGAAGAGCGGAATTGAACCGCCGACCTACGCACTACCAATGCGTTGCGCTACCCCTGTGCCACTTCAGCATACGAATAGATTATACCATCAAACACCCTAAAGGTCAAGTGTTTTTTGCTCTCTGTACGGGACGGGTAGGTTATAAATTAACAGGCTATATTGCCAAGCAGAACAAGACCGAACGTGGTTTTATTACTACATAAATACACATTTTTGGCAATACCTAAAAGGTATAGAGAACATTTCGTCGCCAGCAAAGACTTTAATTTGTCTTTTTGTCTTTATTGTCTGCCGGCTGCTTGGGTGCAGTATTCTTTGTTTCTATTTTTGTAAGCCCTGACTCCTTAAGGAGCTTGTCAGCATTGTTTATGTAGTCAAGCTCGGCATTTAACATATCTCTTATGCTTGAAGAAAGCGCTTTATATCTTGATTTAAGGTCTATAACCTTCGACTCAAGCTCGTACTTTCTTACATTTGAGTCAAGCACTATCTCGTCTGCCCTGAGCTTTGCCTTTTTAATAATATTTTCTGCTGTTTCGGCTGCGTTTTTCTTTGCCTGCCTTGAAGCCTTTTCTGCCATTACAATAGAATTTTTAATGGTTTCTTCCAATGATTTATAATGATCGACAGACTCTTCAAGATTTTTAATTCTGTCTTTAAGATAGGCGTTTTCTTTATAAAGTGATTCAAAATCTTCAACCACTTTGCCTAAAAATTCGTCTACGTCTTCAGCAGCATAGCCTCTGCCGACTCTTTTAAATTCCACTTGTTCAATATCTATAGGTGTAAGCAAGGTACTCCCTCCTTAATTAAACTTAACATACCTTATTATCAGCTTGTCCTTCTTTGTGTTCCCCATAAATTCAAGGAGTTTTACTCTGCCCTTGCCTCTAAGCGTTATTACATCGTTTTCTCCCACTCGCTTGGAAACACTCTCCACCGGCGTCCAATTCACAAAAACCTTGCCTGCCTTTATATATTCGCAGGCACTGCCTCTGGAAATGTTGAAAACCTTGCCGAGGATAGCATCTATTCTTGGTGATGCCACCGTCCCAACTGCCTCGGTGCCTTCCTTTGTGTCGGTATATTTTGAAATATCCTCCAACGCCCGGCAGCTTACTTTGGTGTGCCCCACCTTTTCAAGATTATATATTATAAAATCGGCTGCTCCGTCCTGTGCAAAAACAAGAGCTCCGCCGTCATGCACTATGATATCGCCTATTTTTCCTCTGTCGAGCCCAAGCCCCAAAACTGAACCCAAAAAATCTCTGTGTGTAAGCTTTTTTGAATATTCAGCATTAAAGCTTATTTCCACTGCCTTAAGAGGAAAGTCCTCTTCGGGGGCATATTCGGGGAAAAAGCCCGCCATAACTCTTTCGGCATATTCATATCCGCCGAAAAGCCTCACCTGCACATCTATGTTTCTTTCTGCCAGCCCTTTAAGCATTACTGCCTTGACGGGGTCTGAAAAGTCAGAAAACCTCGGTGAATATTTTTTTATGGCATCATAGGCTTTGTCGAGCCCCTTAGCAAGATATAGCCTTAGCTCTCTGTCTTCAATGCCCTTTAAAATTTCGTCTTTATATGCCATATTTTAAAACTGCCATAATTATCAGTCTGCATACTACGTCTACAAGTATAATAGCAACAACAGGCGAAAAGTCTATGCCCATACCTGCTCCGCCTATAGGTGAATTGTTAAAAAGCCGTCTTATAGGAGCTAAGATAGGCTCTGTAAGCGTATAGCAAAGCTTAACAAGCGGATTATTTCTGTTTATGGGCAGCCAGCTTATTATACATCTTATAAGTATAAGCAGATAAAAAATCCTTGACAGCATATATATAGACTGTGCCAGAATAACAGACATTCAATCACCCATTTCTTATATTATTTCCACCTTGTAGAGGTCGTTCTTGCGATGTTTATGCCGTTTGCTTCAAGCTCTTCTGCAAAATTGCCCGTAATATCAACGCTTGAAGGACCAATTATGAGAATTTCGTTTGAAATAGGCTGTATCTTTCCGTCAAGAACAAAACTTGCGCCGCTTAAAAAGTCGCTTATTCTCTGAGCTGTTTCGAGATTTACCTTTTCAAGATTTACAACGACTGTCTTATTATCCTTAAGAGCATCGCAGGCTTCGCCTATTTCGTCTATGCTTGTGGGGTTGCAAACAACTACCTCCATCTGCACATTTGTATTTACCTTATAAATGCGTGAAGTAGAGCCATAACGGCTTGAAGTATACCTTCTGGAAGATGAGGGCTTCGGGGCCGGTTCTTCCTCATAATCATCATATTCTTCCTCCATAGGCTCATCATAATATTCATCATAATTATCCCTGGGGAAAAATTTTTCCTTTAAGTTTTCAAATACGTTGCTCATTACTTGGTTCCTCCTTGATAATTTCTTTCGCCGAAAATACCCGTTCCTATACGAACAATGTTGGCGCCCTCTTCTATTGCAATTTCATAATCGTTTGTCATACCCATTGACAAATAAACCATATCTATATTATCACCGTTTTTTGCCTTTATGTCAACAAATAATTCACGCATTTTTCTAAAATATGGGCGATTATTCTCCGGCTTTTCGTCATAAGGCGCTATGGTCATCAGTCCTTTTACTTTTATACCCTCAAGTCCTCTTAATTTTTCTGTTACTTCTGCTGCCTCTTCAGGCGTAAAGCCGTGTTTAGACTCTTCGCCGGCGGCATTTACTTCAATAAGTATGTCGGTCACCACTCCTGCCTTAATGCTTCGCTTAGCTATTTCCTCAGCGAGCTTTAAGCTGTCAACGGAATGTATAAGGCTTACCTTGCCTATAATATATTTGACTTTATTTGTCTGAAGGCTGCCTATAAGATGCCAGTCTGTACTTGGGGGCAGCTTATCTATTTTAGACATAAGCTCCTGCACCTTATTCTCTCCGAGAGAGCTTACACCCAAGTCTATAAGCTCTGATATTCTGTCGCAGTCTATAGTCTTGGTGACCCCCAAAAGCAGCACATCGTCAGGGCTTCTGCCCGATCTTTCACAGGCTGCCGCAATATTTTTTCTGATATTTTTCAGATTATTTTCTATCTCGCTGTGCATGGTTTTCGCCTCTTTATATGAGTTTTATTTATAAAGCATATCATTATCCTGTATGTTCTTCGGGTCAGTAACGATCCTGTCGTATACGCTTATATTGGTATTCTTTTTAGGGTCTAATATGGTATGGGTAGAATTAGAGCTGCTGCCCTCCATATTTATGGTATAAAATTCGGCAATACCCGTATTCATTATATAAACGCCCTGCCTGTCTTCTACCTCTGTAAGCTCGTAGGAATTATCGGGGTTGTTAGGGTCTACTATCATATCGTGAAGAACAAGTGTATTATAGCCCACAGGGAAGTAAGCAAAATCGCCGTTTGGCTCGCCTACGGAAACAGTTTCAGTACCGCCTGTAACGGTCTTTTTTGTTACCATACCTGAGTTTACATATTTTTTAGGTATTTTTATAAGCGTATTCTCTACAATAGAGGTGTTAGCTATTTTATAGCCTGTCTTTACCTTGTCTATTTCAAATGAGAGATTTCGCATATACATAAACTCCTCTAAATATTTAGAGCATTTAAGTATCATAAATGTCGTCTTATTATCGGGAACAAGTGACTCTACCACAACATCCATTTCCATGGTTTCGCCCATGGAGTCTTTAAGATATATGTTGTGTCTTTCACCCTGCTTCCATTCAGCAACATAATCGGAGTCTATGTAAGAGGCAATATACCATACATTTGAAGTAACTATCTTAAATACGTTTTCACCCTGCTCTACCTCTTTGCCCGCTACGTGTGACTCATCGGTGTTCTTCTTTATGCTGTTTTCCGTAAGATTAGTCATAGTGTCGGGGGTGAGCTCACCTTCAAAGCCGTCTGTCTGAAGGCAGAGTATGCCTCCCGAAAGAGCTGTTATGGCGGAGGACTTCTCGGCTATCTGATTTTCGGCAGACTTTTTCTGCTCGCTAAGCCGAGCGTCAGAGCTTCCGTTAAGTATGGTCTGATTTCTCATTTCCTGCTTTACGTTTACATTGTTTGTAAGGTCTCTTAAAGCATGGGTGTCGTTGGCTGCAAGGCTCATAGCGGCATCGTCAGAAAGAGCCTTTATCTCCATATTATATCTCAGGCTTTCTTCGTCTGTTGCTTCTATCTCCTGCTTTGCTGCCTCAGCATTTATAATATCTTCTTTTATGTTGTTTAAGTCCTGTTCCGCAGTCTGAACGGTCTGCGCCTCTTTGACTGTACATACAGTGTCTCCCGTTCTTACCTTTTCGCCGTCACCTATAAGGAAGTTTATTTCACCTGCCATATTAGCGGTATATACCTCCTCGCTTCTTATGATAACGCCGTCTGCTGACTTAGGAGTATCTATGCTGCCTATTTGCAGAGAGTCATAGCTGGTCATACTTCTGAAGGCATTGACTGCCAACTTTCCGCCCATATAAAGAATTACCAGTGAGAAAAAGGCTATCATAAAGAACTTAGCTGCGCCCTCATAGCCTGCGCCCCTGACTCTTTCTTTAGATACGTTTTTATTCCTTCTTTTGGGGCTTGAAGTGTTTAGCCTTCTTCTGTCAGCTCCGTTTTTTACATCAATAACATTTACTCTGCGTGTGGAAGAAGAGCTGCGGCGCGGGGAAGAAGAGCTGCGGCGCTCGTAATCATCCGTGCTTCTTGTGGAGAGCCTCGGAGAAGAGGTATAGCCCGCCTTGGGGTAGCTTCTGCCGGGCATTGTATATCTATCCTGACTTCTGCTGTTTGTAAGGCGGCGACTGTTCTTTACTTCGTTTATATTTATTATTTTTTTGCTTTGTCGTGAAGACGTGCCTCGGCGTGAGGGTTCTGTCCTGCGGCTTCTTACAATACCGTCTGATTGGGAGGAGGGTCTTCTTGAAGACATACTCCTATCCGTGGATGCGCCTCTGCCGTAGGAAACAAGGCTTCTGTCTGAATAATAGCTTGTTTGCGTACGGCTGCGACCGTTTTGGGGTGAGCCTGCAGGCTTTCTTTTTCTTTTGTTTTTATTATTTCTGTTAGCCAATTTGATCAAATCCCAATCATATTTTGTCTGACCCCCGAATAGAATATTAAAAAATCAAAGGACAGACCTACAATAAAGCCATCTGAATTTATTATACCAATAATTGTGTTGTTTTTCAATGTTATAATAATATTTTTCCCCTCCGCCGCAGTAGAAGGCGCAAGAGAGGGGCTTATAATTTGGTATAATACTGCCTTGCCTGCTTTGTTTCCCTTTGCTGCCGCAATGTGCCTGCTAAGCAGTCTTAATTTTACGGTTATTTCGGGAAATATTTTATCCCCCATAGGCCGCAAGCTTTTTAATTTATCTGCCGACGGTTTTTTTGTGTTTTTAAGCGGCATTACCTCAGGATATCCCATAGGCATTGCCATGCTTTGCGAGCTTTACGGCTCAGGCAGAATAGAAAGAGAGGAAGCCATAAGGCTTTCCCTTTTCTGCAACAACTCCGGGCCTCTTTTCATACTGGGAAGCGTTGGAGCCGTTATGCTTAAAAACTCCCGTATAGGGGTATATATACTTATATGTCACTATTTAAGCGCAGTTATAATAGGTGTTATCGCGGGGCTTGTTTTTCCGCCCGCGCCTTCCCGCAAAAAAGCTCTGTCTTACCCTACAAAACCCTCCTTTGGCTCTGCCCTCTCCCACTCTGTGGAAACTGCCTGCAGGTCTATGCTTAACATAGGCGGCTTTATAGTTTTGTTTTCAGTAATAACCAAGCTTTTAAAAATAACAGGCATAGCGCACATACTTACCCTGCCTCTTACCCTATTGGGGCAAGAGCCTGAAATGTCAGAAGCCATAGTCTTGGGGCTTTTTGAAATAACAAAGGGCTGCGCCGATATTGCCGCACTTTCTTCGCCATTCTCCCCTGTAATTATATGTATGCTCGTTTCTTTCGGTGGGCTTTCAATATGCGCCCAGTCTATAAGCTTTTTGGCGGCAAGCCGTCTTCCGGCACTCCCCTACATAATGGGCAAAACCGCCTCGGCAATAATTGCCCCGCTTATTTTATGCGCCCTGTTTTTTTGCGAAAAATCTATGATTTTGCCACATCCTTAAAAACGCAAATAAGGGGGTATTTCTCCCCCTTCTTTTTTGCTGTATGTAATTATGATGTCTTAAGCTCGTTTCTGTTTTTAAGTATTAACTCAAGCTCTGCGTTAAGGTCGTCAGTTATAAGACCGAAGCTATCGTTAAGCTGTGCAACAACATCTCTTGAATCGTCTTCTATTTTGCGAAGAGTGTTTGAAACAGCCTCTTCAACATCGCCTAAAAGAGCGTCTGCATAAGCTACGGCGTTGCTTCTTAATTCTCTTGCATCTTTTCTGGCATCGTCAACTATGATGTCAGCCTGCTCTTTAGCCTGCTTTGTTATCTCATGTTCAAGCACAAGCTTTTCAGCCTGATCTTCAGCCTGCTTGATAATAAGATTGCCCTTATTATGAGCCTCCTGAACTATCTTTTCGCACTTCTCCGAAATGCGCTTTGCCTGAGCAAGCTCTGAAGGCAGGTTATATCTCATATCTTCTAAAATCTCTATTATCTCCTGCTTGTCAACTGTTATCTTGTTTGCCGAAAAAGCTGACTTCTTACTGCTTTCAAGTAAATCTTGGATATCGTCAATAAGATCAATTATGGAATCCATTTGTTTCTTCCTCCCTGTTTTTAAATTTTTCATACAAACAGTGTTTTACATTTTCGGGAACCATGTCCTCTACACATCCGCCGAACATTGCTATCTCCTTAATGCCGCTGGAGCTTACAAACATATAGTTTGCGCTTGCAGAAACAAATATAGTTTCTATCTTGGGGTCAAGCTTTCGGTTTGCAAGAGCCATATTGAATTCGTATTCAAAATCAGTGACAGCCCTTAAGCCTCTTATTACAAGCTTGGCTTTTTCAAGCCTGCAAAAATCTACCAAAAGCCCATGAAAGGATTTTACGCTTACGCCCGGAATGTGCGCTGTTGCTTCAGTTATGTGTTTTATACGCTCCTCAACCGTAAAGAGCGATTTTTTAGAGGGGTTATCCAGAACGGCAACAACAAGCTCGTCTACAAAACTTACGCATCTTTCTATAATATCGAGATGGCCGTTTGTAATCGGATCGAAGCTGCCCGGATATACTGCCTTTAACATGGTTCTTCCTCCAAATGCCGGATGAATGACATTTTTGTAGTCTTGCCGTATTCTTTGACACGAAAGACCTCAAACTCCGGTTTAATTATTTCGGATTCATCCTTTGCCTGTTCGACAACTATAATCCCCTTATTATTTAGTATACCCAAAAATTTAATTTCGTCAAGTATATTTTCAATAAAATCGCAATAATATGGCGGATCCATAAAAATTATATCAAATTTTAGACCCATATCAGCTATTTTCTTAAGGGCAGGACCAAAATTTTGCTTAATAACAAGGGCTTTTTTGTTGTAATTTGTCTTTTCAAGATTATAGTTTATAACGTCTATAGCTTCCTTAGCCCTGTCAACAAAAACGGCTGACTCGGCTCCTCTTGAAAGAGCCTCTATACCTATGCCGCCGCTGCCGGAAAACAGGTCAAGAAAGGTGCATCCGTAGAGGTTGGGGGCGAGAATGTTAAAAAGAGACTCTTTTATTCTGTCGGTAGTGGGTCTTGTATTTTGCCCTTGGGGGGCTTTCAGCTTAAACCCTCTTTTTTCTCCTGAAATGATCCTCAATTAAAACACCGCCCTACTCCACTTTATTATATCATAAAATATATACATTTGTAAACATTTTTTTACTAAAAAGTCACATTTTCATTGGCAAAACCGTATATTTCTCCAATTCTTTTTAATATAAGCTCATATTCGCCCTCCGAAAGTGATGAAATATGCTCTGCGCACTCCCTCACTTCCTTAAGTATATCCATATCTTTATATAAATTGGCAATTTTAAGCTCGGGCAGCCCGTGCTGTTTAGCCCCGAAAAACTCTCCCGGCCCTCTTAGCTCCAAGTCCTTTTCAGAAAGCTCAAAGCCGTCCGCCGACTTCACCATGGTTTTAAGCCTTTCTCTTGCCTCTTTTTCTTTCTTATCGCTTATAAGTATGCAGTAAGACTGATATTCTCCCCGTCCTACTCGCCCTCTTAGCTGATGGAGCTGAGAAAGCCCATATCTTTCGGCATTTTCAATAAGCATAATATTTGCATTTGCAACATTTATACCCACCTCAATAACGGTGGTAGCCACAAGCACGTCAATGTCCCCTGCGGCAAAGCTGTCCATTACGGCCTGCTTACGGTCGCTTTTCATCTTTCCGTGCACCATAGCCACCCTGACCTCCCGAAGGGGCGTGCCCTTAAGGCTGTCAAAATATTTCTTCACCGACTGAAGCTCTGTTTTGTCGTTTTCTTCTATCACAGGGCAAACTATATAAGCCTGCCTGCCCTGCTTCACATGCTTATATATAAAGTTGTATATCCTCTCTCTGTAGGATGAGTCTACAAAGCTTGTATCTATCTTTTTTCTGCCCGCAGGCATGGTGGTGATAGTTGTTATGTCAAGATCGCCGTAAAGTATAAGCCCCAAAGTTCTTGGTATGGGGGTTGCTGACATAATAAGGGTGTGAGGGTAGTCACCCTTTGCCGTAAGCAGTTTCCTTTGGTTTACGCCAAAGCGGTGCTGCTCGTCCGTCACCACAAGCCCCAACTCTTTAAAGCTCACGCCTTCCTGTATGAGGGCATGAGTGCCTATGGCAATGTGAGCCTCTCCCTCTGCTATAAGCTTCTTTACCTCTCGCTTCTCTTTAGCCGGCATAGAGCCTTTGAGAAGCACCACCCGCACGCCTGTGCCTGCAAAAAGCTCGCTGAACGACTTATAATGCTGGGTTGCAAGCACGTCGGTAGGCGCCATAACAGCCGTCTGCGCCCCGTTTATATATGCAATATAGGCGCACACCTGGGCAATAGCCGTCTTGCCCGAGCCAACGTCACCCTGTATGAGCCTGTTCATAGGATGGTTTTCTGCCATATCCCCTATTATTTCATCAAGAGCTTCCTCCTGTCCCGAGGTTAGTTTAAACGGAAATCTGTCGATTATCCTTTCCGTCTCAAAAAATGAAAAGCTAAGCCCCGTATACTGCTTTTTTATAGACTTCTTTATATTCAGAAGCCTTAGCTGAAGTATGAGAAGCTCCTCAAAAACAAGCCTGCGCCTTGCGGTAAAAAAGGCTTCGTTTGTCTCGGGAAAGTGTATGTTTTTAAGCGCATAGACTCTGCCGCAAAGCCCGTATTCTTTCATTATGGACTTAGGCAAAAATTCCTTTATTTCGCTCTCTATGCTTTCAAGGCAATCGTATATCAGCTTTCTTAACAGCTTTTGATTGAGATTTTTTGTAAGGTGATATACGGGCACAATTCGCCCTGCATTTATGGCTTCTCCCTCTCTTACCATTTCAAAATCGGGAGAGGTAAGGGTGAGCCTGCCGAATTTACGTTCGAAAGTGCCTGTAAAGAAATATTCCTTAGAGGTATCGAAGGTGTTTTTTAAATATCTCTGATTAAACCACACCACAACTGCCTCGCCTGTTTTGTCCTTTATAGTTCCTCTTACAAGGGTCACCCTGCCCTTTGGCATAACCTCTATTTTATGTCCTATTTTTGCCCTTACGGTATATTCCTCCCCCTCTTCCACATCGCACAAGGGGGTGAGTTTGCTTCTGTCGGCATAGTCACGGGGGATGTATTCTATAAGGTCTCTCACCGTATATATGCCTACCTTATTGAGAAGCTCCTTCCTTTTTTCACCTACATTTTTAATGGTCTCTACCGGCGCATTTATATCCATTTATGCGATACCGATCCCTTCCACAAATATGTTTACAGCCCCTACCTTAACACCTGCAATTTCGCCTACCTTAGTCTTTACCGCCTGGGCTGCGCTGTCGCCTACAGACTGTATGTTTGAGCCGTATTCTACAATTACGTGAATGTCAAAATTAAGCTTGTTGTCCTTTACGCTTACTTTAATACCTCTGAAGGCGTTTTGATCGTCAAGCAGAATAGCCTTGCCCTTTTTGCCGTTTTTTGAAGATATACCCAAAATGCCATAGCTGTCTTTTACGGCAAGAGCCGCAGCGTCTACAAGTATATCGTTTTCAACTGTTATAACTCCCATTTTATTCACTATTTTAACAGACATTTATGCTTCCTCCTTAAAAATTTCATTACATTAAATTATACAACACCTACGCATAAATTACAAATAAAAAATAAAAACGGCACGAATTATTTTCATGCCGCTTTATATTTATAAGCTGTCTAACTTTTCTTTTAATATTTTGTTTACAGTCTGAGGGTTAGCCTTGCCCTTCAAGGCTCTCATGGTCTGCCCTACAAGAAAACCAAAGGCCTTCTGCTTACCACCCTTGTAGTCTTCTATAGACTTAGGATTGTTTTTAATTACCTCCTCAACGGTACTCTCCACAAGTCCGTCATCTTCAAGCATCATAAGCCCCTTTTCTTCTATATAAGAGACAGGGTCGATGTCCTCTTTAAACAGGGCTTCAAAAACCTCCTTTTCGGCGTTTCTGTTTATTTTGCCCTCGACTGTGAGCTTTATTATCTCAGCCATTTTGCCGGGGTCTACATATATTTTATCCGCCGCCGTCTGGCTTTCCGTTATAAGCCGCATAAGCTCGCCTATTATAAGGTTGCAGACTTCCTTGGGTTCGCCGCAGAGTGCTGTCGTATCTTCAAACAACAGCGCCAACGACCTCTCGGTAGTAAGCACCTTAGCATCATATTCGCTAAGCCCCATTTCGCTTACATACCTTTCTCTCTTAGCCCAAGCAGGCTCGGGCATTTCGCTCTTTGCCCTTTCTATCCATTCTTCTGAAATTTCTATAGGCAGAAGATCGGGTTCGGGGAAATATCTGTAGTCCTGGGCGTTCTCCTTAGACCTCATGGCATAGGTGGCATCTTTGTTTTCGTCCCATCTTCTCGTTTCCTGAATTACTCTCTTGCCCATTTCTATTTGCTCTATCTGCCTTTTGGCTTCATAAGCAATAGCGCGACCTATAGCCTTGAATGAGTTTATATTCTTCATTTCCGTACGAGTGCCAAACTCTGCCGCACCCGTAGGGCGTACGGAAAGGTTTACGTCTGCTCGCATAGAGCCCTCCTGCATTTTGCAGTCTGATACACCTAAATAAATAAGGGTCTCTCTCAGCTTTTCAAGATAGGCTATAACTTCCTCGGCGCTTCTGAAATCAGGCTCTGAAACTATCTCCAAAAGAGGCACGCCGCATCTGTTGTAGTCTACAAGCGTAGAGTCCTCCCAAGGGTCGTGAACGAGCTTTCCCGCATCCTCCTCCATGTGTATCTCGTGTATGCCTATGGATTTTTTATTGCCGTTTACCTCAATATCCACGTGCCCGTTTCTGCATATGGGCAGATAAAGCTGGCTCACCTGATAAGCCTTAGGCAGGTCGGGGTAGAAGTAATTTTTTCTGTCAAATTTGTTAAATCTCGTAATTTCGCAGTTGGTGGCAAGCCCTGTTTTTATGGCAAACTCAACCACATTTTCGTTAAGAGTAGGCAAAACCCCCGGCAGACCGCTGCACACAGGGCATACATGGGTGTTAGGCGCTCCGCCAAACTCAGTAGTGCAAGAGCAGAATATTTTTGACTTGGTGGCAAGCTCTACATGCACTTCAAGTCCTATTACAGTTTCCCATGACATTATAAGCTTCCCCCTTTCATTTTCTCAAAGGCTCTTTTGTGCCAATCGGTGTTTTGCTGATAGGCATAAGCAGCCTTTACAAGCTTTGCCTCGCTGAAGGTCTGACCTATAAGCTGAAGTCCCACAGGCAGCCCCTTTCCGTCAAAGCCGCAGGGCACGGAAACAGCAGGAATACCCGCAAGGTTTACCGCAACTGTATATATATCTCCCAAATACATTTTAAGAGGGTCGGTAATGTTTTCTCCTATTTTAAATGCGGTGGTAGGCGCAACGGGAGAAATTATCATATCGCATTTTTCAAAGGCCTCATTAAAGCTCTTTTTTATAAGCGCCCTTGTCTGAAGGCCTTTTTTATAGTAGGCATCGTAATAGCCCGAGCTTAAAACGAAAGAGCCAAGCATTATTCTGCGCTTTACCTCCATACCGAAGCCCTCGCTTCTTGAATTTACAAATACGTCAAGCAGGCTTTCGCCCTCGTTGCTTCTGTAGCCGTATTTTATGCCATCATATCTGCTCAGGTTAGAGCTTGCCTCTGCGCAGGCGATTATATAATATGCGGGAACGGCATAGTCTACAACGGGCATTTCAAACTCGTAAAGCTCCGCTCCCATATCCTTCAGAAGCTTGGCAGCTCCCAGAACAGAGGTCTTTACGTCCTCATTCAATCCCTCGCCGTAGAAATTGGTGGGAATGCCTATTTTAAGCCCTTTTACGCTGCCGTCAAAAGAGTCTGAAAAGTCATATTCAAAGCCCTTTACAGAGGTCGAGTCACGTCTGTCGTGCCCAGAAATTACCGAAAGTATCTCGGCGCAGTCTCTTACGTCCTTGCCTATAGGCCCTATCTGATCAAGAGAAGAAGCGAACGCCACAAGCCCATATCTCGATACTCCCCCGTAGGTGGGCTTTATGCCGCTTACTCCGCAGAAGGAGCAGGGCTGACGTATAGACCCGCCTGTATCTGAGCCAAGGGCATAGGGCACAAGTCCTGCCCCCACAGCAGCCGCAGAGCCGCCTGAAGACCCGCCGGGCACTCTTTCATAGTCGTATGGATTTTTGGTGGCTCCATAATAAGAGGTCTCCGTAGAGCCGCCCATGGCAAACTCGTCCATATTTGTTTTGCCCAGCACTACAGCCCCTGCCGCCTCTATTTTTTCAACGGCGCAGGCATTGTAGGGGGGCTTGAAGTTGTAAAGCATTTTAGAGGAACAGCTTGTAAGCACGTCCTTTGTGCAGATGTTGTCCTTTATTGCCATAGGCACGCCTGCAAGGGGAGAAAGCTCCTCCCCCAAGTCAAGTCTTTTCTGCACCTCATCTGCCTGCTTTAGTCCTTCTTCTTCAAGTACGGTGACAAAGCTGTTAAGCTCTCCGTCCTTTGCCTTTATATTTTCAATATAAGCCTTTGCCGCTTCACGGCAGCTTATGTCTTTATTTTTTATCATACGCCCAATTTCAAGGGCAGTTTTATCATATAATTCCATAATTGCCCTCCTTACTCCACTGTCTTAGGCACTTGAAAACAGCCGTCCTTCTTCTTGGGTGCATTTTTAAGTATAAGCTCTCTGTCAAAGGAAGGCTTGACTTCGTCTTTTCTGAAGTTGTTGGTAAAGTCAAAGGGGTGGCTCATAGGCTCTACGTCTGTTGTATCAAGCTCGTTTAAGCTGTCAACATAGCTTAAAATGCCCGACAAGTCCTTTTTTACCTTTTCCTTTTCTTCATCAGAAAGCTTTAGCCTCGAAAGCTCTTCCAAATATTCTATAAGCTTTATATCCAATATCATAATTCATCTCTGCCTTTCGTTATAAGTTAAGGAGCTATCCTCAGTGTATCTCTTGGGAACATGGAAGCCTGACGTATGTTTGTAAGTCCCAAAAGCTGCATTGTAAATCTTTCAAGCCCCAGTCCCAAACCGCCATGTGGGGGTGCACCGTATTTATGCAGCATAAGATAGCTTTCAAAATCATCGGGATCAAGTCCCTTTGCCTTCATTTTTTCCACCTGCTCCTTATAGTTATGTATTCTCTGACCGCCCGTAGTCACCTCAAGCCCTCTGAAAAGAAGGTCAAAGCTCAATGTATACTTGGGGTTTTTAGGGTCGTCCATAGCGTAGAATGGGCGCTTTTTGGTGGGGTAATGTGTTACGAAAACAAAGTCTGTGTCGTAGTCCTCTTTGAAGAGCTTGCCTATAAGCCTTTCCTCCTCAGGCTCTAAATCGTAGGGGTCTCTTATTGGTCTGTTGTACTTTTCAGACACAAGCTCCTTAGCCTCTTTAAAGCGTACACAAGGTATAGACTCAAACTCGGGCAGCTCTGCCCCAAGCATTTCAATATATGGTGCATAGTTTTCCTTAAGATAGTTAAGGGCAAACTTTATCATACCCGTTTCCATATTTATAATGTCGTAAAAACTCTTTATAAAGCCCATTTCAAAGTCAACGCTTATATATTCGTTTAAGTGGCGCATTGTGTTGTGCTTTTCTGCCCTGAATACGGGGGCTATTTCAAATACTCTCTCATATACGGGAATAAGTGTCTGCTTATAAAACTGCGGGCTTTGCGCCAGAAAAGCCTTCTTTCCGAAATATTCAAGCTTGAATATGTTGGAGCCGCCCTCTGCCCCGGAGGACACGATCTTGGGAGAAAATATCTCCGTAAAGTCGTTGCTTTCAAGATATTTTCTAAATCCCCTTACTAAGCCTTCTTCTAACTTGAATGTGCTTCTTCTTCTCTCGTTCCTGAGTACGATAGGTCTAACAGCTATCTCGTTTTCAAGTGCGATGCTCAGTTTATTGTCGCTTACCTTTATAGGAAGCTCTGAGTCGGGCACAGAAATAAGCTCTATTTCAGACACCCTTATTTCAACGCCGTGGGGCGCCTTTTCGTTCTCCACAAGGTCTCCCTTCACTCTTATGGAGTTTTCAACTCGGAGTATGTCCTTTTCGTCCTCTGCGCCTGTTTTGTCATATACGCACTGTATAAGACCGTTTATTTTTCTCAGCACTATAAATGTAATGCCGCCTATGTCTCTTATGCTGTAGATCGTTCCGTGGGTGTAAATGCCCTCTCTTTCGTCCTCTTTCAGCTTAAGAATGTCAAAAAGACAAAGGTCTCTTTTGATGTTCTTTCCGTCTGCCATTATCATATAAATCCCTCCTTAAAATAAAAAAACGCCCTAAGACGTCATTAATAAACATCTTAGGACGGAATAACCGTGGTACCACCTAAATTAGCAGTTCCTTCTGCTGTCTCAAGCATTATAACGTATGCTAAACGTATCATCCTACTAAAATAAGCTCTTTCGGATGACAGGCTCGGGGGCGTTTTTCTCATTCTTGTATCAATATCGAAAATTTCAGTCTGTGTTTTCGACTCCCTGTAAAGTAACCGAAGGATACTCTTCCCTTTCGCTGCCTTTATCTTATAATAAAATCATTATATCATAAAAAAACAAAAAATCAATACCCAATTTCAACTTTTTTTACTCCGTGAAAAAGTCAAAAACCGTCAATTACACCAAATTTAAAGTTTTTCAAAATTTTTCTTGACTTAATAGGCAGTTTTTAATATAATAAGAAAAGTGCTTGTAAATTATATTTAAACATAAAAGCAAAAATTTTTCGAGGAGGTGCTTTAATATGAAAATGACATATCAGCCTAAAAAAAGGCAGCGCTCAAGAGAGCATGGTTTCAGAAAAAGAATGAGAACTTCTAACGGCAGAAAGGTTCTCGCAAGAAGAAGAGCTAAAGGCAGAAAGGTTTTAAGCGCTTGATTTTCTGCATTTTTTAAGCTGTCTTGGGTTTAGCCTTAAGACAGCTTTTTGATTATTAAAAAGGGGTGAGGGCTTTGATATCCACCGTTTCTCTGAGAAAAAATCACGAATTTCGCATAGTATACGGCAAGGGCAGGTCTAAGGCAAACAAATATCTGGTAATGTATGTATTCCCAAACAAGCCCGGCATAAACAGGCTTGGCATATCCGTGAGTAAAAAAATAGGCAATTCTGTAGTAAGAAGCAGGGTCACAAGGCTTATAAGAGAGGCATACAGGCTGTCGGAGGAAAATATAAAAACAGGCTATGACATAGCCATAATAGCAAGAACGTCTATGAACGGCGCCACATACTCCGAGACCCACCGAAGTCTTAACCATCTTTTCAAAATACACAAGCTGCTCATACACACGGAAGACCGGGGTAAAAAATGAGAAATATACCCTCAAAAATAGCTCTGGCGCTTATAAACTTTTACAGAGCCGCCATATCCCCTCACAAGCCCCCCTGCTGCATATTCACCCCAACCTGTTCCGAATATGCCATACTTGCAATAAAAAAATACGGCTTTTTAAAAGGAAGCCTTAAATCTGTATGGCGCATATTAAGATGCAACCCATTTAACAAACACGGCGGTTACGATCCGCCATAAAAAAAGCCCGATAATTACTCATCGGGCTTTTTTATTATAATTCGCTCATAACGTCCTGCATATCATACATACCGCAGGGCTTTCCTTTTATAAATTTTGCGGCTCTTACTGCGCCTACAGCAAATACCTCTTTTGAGTGAGCTGAGTGCTTAAACTCTATTACTTCATTTCTGCCTGCAAATATAACAGAGTGTTCGCCTACTATTGTTCCCCCTCTTACGGCGGAAATGCCTATTTCCTTAGAGTCACGGCGTTCTCTTCTCTGGCTTCTGTCATAAACATAGTGGAATTTGTTATCCATACTTTCGTTTATGCTGTCAGCAAGAAGGAGAGCCGTTCCGCTGGGAGCGTCAAGCTTTAAGTTGTGGTGCATCTCTAAAATTTCGATGTCAAAGCCCGACTCGTCCAACACCTCGGCATATTTTTTAAGTATGCTGGCAATGAGGTTTATGCCTATGCTCATATTTGCCGAGCGGAAAACAGGTATAGTCTTAGCTGCTTCGTCTATAAGAGCAAGTGTGTCCTCTGAAAGACCTGTTGTGCATATTACGGCAGGCAGACCTTTAGCCATGGCATACTTTACCACCTCGGGCACTGCCCCTGCCGTAGAAAAATCCACTATAACGTCAGCATCAATATTACAGTCATTTATATCGGTAAATGTAGGAAACACGGCGTTGCTTTCCACCACGTCAATGCCTGCCGCTATTTCACATTCTTTATCCTTTGATACAATATCGCATATGACTCTTCCCATATGTCCGTTGCATCCGTTCATTATGATTTTTGTCATATAAAACTCCTTAAAATAATTCCCTTTCTATAACGGAATATCTTATCATAACAAGCTCCATAGGCTCGTTGTTTGACATATAGCGCTTTCTCATAACTCCGTCCTTTACCATGCCCGCCTTCATAAGCACCTTGCCCGCAGCAGGGTTAGACGCAAGATATTGCGCTTCTACAACATAAAAACCAACTTCCTTAAGAAGAAATTTAAGAACTTCCTTAAGAGCCTCGGTTGCATAGCCGTTGTTCCACCATTTAGAGCCTACGCAAAAGCCTATCATACAAAATCTCTGACCTGCGCTTTTAGTCGTGACCTCAATGTTGCCTATGAGCTTACCGCTGTCTTTAAGCTGTATACCCCAATTATATCCCAGCGGCTTAGAATAAGCTGTCACCCATCTGTGAATGACTGCCCTTGTCTCTTTAAGGTTTTTGTGGGTGTCCCACGCAAGATATTCTGTTGTCCTTTCGTCGCCTGCCCAATTTTCAAGCATCTCAGGACCGTCCTCTAAGGTTATTCGCCTAAGTATGAGCCTTGGGGTCTCAAGGGTCTTCATGCCCACATCCTTCATCATATTCTCAAATCCCTCCTTCTCTTATGTATTTTCAGATCAAGCCGTAAGACTTCATCACCTTTTCAAGTTTAGCATAGTTTGCCTCTGTCATGGTGGTAAGAGGCGCTCTGTAATAGCCTGCCTCACGTCCCATCATATTGAGGGCAGCCTTTACGGGTATAGGGTTGACCTCTATGAAAAGTGCCTTTACAAGCTCCAGCCAGTGAAGTTGAAGCTCCTTAGCCTTTTTGATATCTCCCTTTAAAAAGCTCATTACCATGTCGTGAGTTTCTCTTGGTGCTACATTGGCAAGTACGGATATAACACCCTTGCCGCCAAGTGAAAGCACAGGGAGTATCTGATCGTCATTTCCCGAATATATGTCCATTCTGTCTCCGCAAAGGGCGGCTATCTCGGCTACCTGACTTATGTTGCCCGAAGCCTCCTTAATGCCGGCTATGTTTTCTGTATCGCACAGCTTATAAACTGTCTCGGGAGCAATATTAAGCCCTGTTCTTCCTGCTACGCTGTACATTATTATAGGAAGGTCGACACTTCCTGCCATAGCCTGATAATATTCTACAAGACCCTTTTGTGTAGTCTTGTTGTAATATGGCGTAACTATGAGAAGACCGTCAACCCCTGCCTTTTCGCTTCTTCTGCAAAGCTCGCAGCCGTGCTTTGTGTCGTTAGAGCCTGCCCCTGCAATTACGGGCACTCTGCCCCCTACCGTCTTGACGGTAAAAGCAACGGTATCTATCTGCTCGTCATCCGTAAGAGTAGAAGCCTCTCCCGTTGTTCCGCAGATGATTATGGCATCTGTTCCGTTTTCTATCTGAAAATCTATCATTTTTTCAAGCGCAGAGAAATTCACATCTCCGTTTTCCTTGAATGGGGTAACTATTGCTACGCCCGAGCCTGTAAACAATGACATATTATCACCTCTTAAATCAAATCATTCTTGATCATATATTCGGCGATCTGTACGGCATTGGAAGCTGCGCCCTTACGGATATTATCAGCAACTACCCAAAGGTTTACGCCGTTTTCCACCGAATTATCTCTCCTTATTCTTCCAACATATACCTCGTCTGTGCCTGTTGCATTTATAGCAAGAGGATATTCGTCTTTAGAAAAGTCATTCTGAATAACGATGCCGGGAGCTTTTGCAAGAGTCTTAACTACCTCTTCCATAGTAAAGGGCTTTTCAAACTCTACATTGATAGACTCGCTGTGTGAGTTAAATACAGGCACTCTTACCGCTGTAGCTGTAACCTTCAGCTTGTCATTGTGGAGTATTTTTCTTGTTTCGTTTATCATCTTTATTTCTTCCTTAGTATAGCCGCCGTCTGTGAATACATCTATATGAGGAAGACAGTTGTTTGCGATGGGGTGTTGGAACTTCTTGGGAGCTTCTCCCTTAAGCCCGTTTTCAAGATCCTCCCAGCCTGCTCTGCCGGCGCCCGAAACTGCCTGATATGTTGAGTAAACAACTCTCTTTATCTTGAAAGCTTCGTCAAGGGGCTTAAGAGCAACGACCGCCTGAATTGTCGAGCAATTGGGGTTTGCAATTATGCCCTTGTTCCACTTAACGTCTTCGGGGTTTACCTCGGGAACTACAAGGGGAACATCGGGGTCCATTCTCCAAGCGGAGCTGTTGTCAATAACAACGCAGCCGTGTTCTGCCGCTATAGGTGAAAATTTTTCGCTTGTTGAGCCGCCTGCGGAGAAGAGAGCGATGTCAATGCCTCTGTCGAAAGAATTTTCGGTAAGCTCCTCAACGGTGTATTCCTCTCCGTTGAATTTTATCTTGCTGCCTGCCGAACGCTTTGAAGCAAAAAACCATATATTCTCTATGGGAAGCTGCTTCTCCTCCAAAACCTTAAGGAATGTTCTTCCTACCATACCTGTTGCGCCTACAACAGCCAAATTTACCTTTTTCATTTTTATGCACCTCTGTTTAAAATTATTTATTTAACTTTTTAGAAACTATATCACACATTATGTCAGCCGTAGCCTCATAACCTATGACGGAGCTGTCTATTATAAAATTATAAAGTGACGAATCTCCCCAGTCTTTGCCTGTATAGTGTCTGAAATAGTCTTTTCTTTCTTTGTCGGTATCCCTCATAAGCTTAATGGCTGCCATTTCGTCAAGGTCGTATATCTGCTTTAAAAGCTTGACCTTATAGTCTTCGGGGGCTTTCACAAAAAAGTGTACAGCCTCCTCCACCTTTGACAGAACTACGTTAGAGCACCTTCCCATTATAACGCAGGAGCCCTCGTACGCCAAAGTCTTAAGGACTTGATTTTGTATGAAAAACAGCCTGTCATCCATAGTTATAAAGTCTTTTAAGCCTATAATGCCCTTGCGGCTGCCTCTGAGGGGCTTGCGCAAAAAGCTGTATACAAGATTAGAACATCTCTTTTCATCCATCTTGTCAAAAACCTCGACGCCAAGTCCGCTTTCCTCCTCGGCTCTGTTTAAAAGCTCTTTATCGTAAAAGGGTATGCCCAGTCTGTCGGCAATTATCTGACCTATCTGTCTGCCGCCGCTGCCATATTCTCTGCCTATGGTAATAACGATCTTTCCACCCATAAAAGCCACCTCCTTCTTATTAAGGAAATACCATTTCAAATTATATATATTTTAGCACAATCACGTTATATTAGCAAACTTTTTTTAAAAAATTTCCTAAATATCTCATTCAACATAAAATAAGCCCTGCACCAAATATATGATATAACTGTATTATATCACGCATTTACCGCTGTGTCTAATATTTATACGGAATAATGCTTTAACCAAACAAAATTTACTTCTTGACTTATATTCGATTTTTTCCTCATCATTTGCTGAAATTTCAGACTTTATTTGCTTGACAATGCTGCGGCTTCGGTGTATAATTTTATCATAGTCAAGATTGCTTAAGCCCTTGGATGATTGTAGTCCAAGCACACTGAGCATAACTTGACTTTTTTCTGTCTTTGTATTGACAATGTTGCCGCTTCGATGTATAATTTTATTACAGTCAAGATTGCTTAAGCCCTTGGATGATTGTAGTCCAAGCACACTGAGCATAACTTGACTTTTTTTATTCTTTTTCAGAAGTAACAACAATTATGCTGCCGGAATTTGAAGGCAAAATAAAAACGGCAGGATCTCTCTTGCCGCTTTATCAAAATTAATTAAATATAAAATCTCTGAGTATAAAACCTCTGACCTCATGTTTTATAAGGTTATATTTGCCGACCCATTCAAACATATCCCTTTTTTTAAGCTCCTCGTTTACACCCTCGATCTCGCACTGCCGCTCTATCATATTTTCCTCCAATTCAAAGGCAAATTTGTCAATGCTTTTAAGATGTTCAAGAAGGGTCCCGCTTTCCACAAGCCGCTTGTAATATTCCGGCTTGTTTTCCTTTAAAAATTCCTCCCTCGGCACTCCATAGGTCATAGAGGGTGTATAGCTTTCTTCTTCCTCGTCCTCATCAGCAGGATAAATTTCAATATCCAAATCCATAAAATCTCCTCCCTTCGTTTAAATAATTTCTTTTGCCATTTTCATTATATAATAGGCGTATGTAAAAAAATTTCCGACCCGTAAAACACGGGAAGGCTGTTCCCAATTATCCCTCCTATAATTTTTACTCGGGTAATTGACATTTTTCAAAATATATGCTATACTATCATCATGGCTGATAAGTGTATCCTCTTGGGGCGATCAGAGCCCTAAAGAACGGATTATTTTTCAGCTTTTTTATTGACTGCTGTTATGCCATTTCTTGCTATATTATTTTCAATATAATTCCTAAATCTGTTTCTGCCATAAGCTGTTAAAATATTTTTACTCAGGTAATTGACATTAGCAAGAGTATATGCTATACTGTCATCATAGCTGATGAACCTTTTGCGCTTGGGGAAATCGACCCCTTCGTCGTAAAAGAGTTTCTCAGCTTTTTTAATGTTCAAAGCAAGTAAATTATCCTTTTTTATCTGTTCTGTCATATAATCCCTAAATTCATCCCGCCCATAAGCTGTTAAAATATTCTTACTTGGGTAATTGACATTTTCAAAAGTGTATGCTATACTGTCATCATAGCTGATGAGTTATTCGGGCGAGGGGAAATCTACCCCTTTGTTGCGAAGTAATTTATCAGCTTTTTATTTGTGTACAGATAAAACATTGTTTTCTTCAAACTGTTATATAGTCTGAAAAGCTTTCCCTGCCATAAGCTGTTAAAATATTTTTACTCGGGTAATTGACATTTTCAAGGGTATATGCTATACTATCATCATAGCTGATGAGTGGATCCTCTTGGGGCAATTGTAGCCCTAAAGACTGAAACATTTTATCAGCTTTTTTATTGACCGCTATTATGCCGTTTCTTGCTATATTATTTTCAATATAATTTCTAAATCTGTTTCAGCCATACGTTGTTAAATATAATTAACTTGGGTAATTGACATTTTCAAAAGTGTATGTTATACTACCATTATAGCAGACCACTGTATCGTGTATGGACTTGGAATATTGGTTTCCTATGTCTGCGAGCATATCTGCTTTTTTTATTGCCAATATTTTTGTGGTTGACATTTTCAAGGGTGTATGTTATACTATCATCATAGCAGGTCACTGTATCGTGTATGGACTTGGAGAATTGGACTCCTATGTCTGCGAGCATATCTGCTTTTTTTATTGCCAATATTTTTGTGGTTGACATTTTAAAGAGTGTATGTTATATTATCATCATAGCTGATAAATAATTCCCCTAGGGGCAATTGAAGCCCGGCAGGTTGAATTATTAAATCAGCTTTTTTTATTTACTGCTTCTGCATATTCTGAAGTATACAAACCGTTTATGAAAGACATTATTCAGAGGTACTTAAAAATAAAAGGCAGCCGATACCCGAGGTTTTAAACCATTGTATCGTCTGCCTGTTATATATTGGAGAATTAAAACTTATTACCAATTTTTCTTTTCTTTTGAACTGTCGTGGTTTGTTTTTCTTTCTTCTACCATTTTTGCAAACCATTCTACCATACCCGGATCGTAGTGGGAGAAGAAAGAGCTTGTATTTTTGTCAAGGGCTGTTATTGCAGCCATATCCTCATCAGAAAGTGTAAAGTCAAACACATTTATATTTTTTGTTATTCCCTCTGTCTGTAAGGCATATATTGTGCAAAATTTTATAAAAATATGTGCGTTTTGAAAATCAACTGTTGACTTATTACAATTTTTTGTGTAAAATTATATAATAACTTGTATATTTTTATAAAACAGACAGGAGGAGTTTTTATGGAAGATCCTAAAAAATCTTTTGAACCGTATATACCGGCAGACAAGGTAGTACCGGAATTTACGGCGACTTCAATCATACTGGGTATTATTCTCTCAGTAGTTTTCGGCGCAGCAAACGCTTACTTAGGCCTTCGCGTAGGTATGACGGTTTCTGCATCAATACCGGCGGCAGTTATTTCAATGGGTATTATTCGTGTAATACTTAAGAAGAACTCCATACTTGAAAATAACATGGTTCAGACCATAGGCTCAGCCGGCGAGTCACTGGCAGCAGGCGCTATCTTCACTCTCCCCGCTCTTTTCATGTGGGCAGCAGAAGACAGCACGGTTGCTTCTCCATCATTTGTAATGATCACATTAGTGGCAATATGCGGCGGTATTTTAGGCGTATTGTTCATGATCCCACTTCGTACGGCTCTCATAGTTGAAGAGCACGGCGTACTCCCCTTCCCCGAAGGCATGGCTTGTTCTGAAGTTCTCCTTGCAGGCGAATAGGGCGGCGACAAGTCAAAGCTCGTATTCTCGGGTCTTGGTATAGCTGCCGTTTATAAGTTTATTGCAGACGGCATTTGCTTATTCCCAAGCGAGGTAGACTGGTCTATCGACGCATATAAAGGCTCAGCTATAGGTATGGACGTACTTCCCGCACTTGTAGGTGTTGGTTATATCTGCGGCGCAAGAGTATCATCATATCTTCTTGGCGGCGCTGTTCTTGGCTGGTTTGTGCTTATGCCTTTGATGGTTCTTTTAGGCGGAGATCATATTATGTACCCATCTGAAGTAGCCTTCAACGCTATGGCGCCCGGCGACCTCTGGAGCAATTTCATAAGATACATAGGTGCAGGTGCAGTTGCCTGCGGAGGTATATTAAGTCTTATCAAGTCATTGCCTCTTATAGTTTCAACATTTACAAAGGCAATAAAGGGCTTCGGTCATAGCGGCGGCGTTTCCCGTACAGAAAAAACTATTTCCGTACCCGTTTCAATGATAGGCGCTTTTATAATGGCGATCGTTCTTTGGATAATCCCAAGCATACCTATTACACTTATCGCAGCTATAATAATCGTTATATTCGGTTTCTTCTTCGCAACCGTTTCTGCACGTATGGTAGGTATCGTAGGCTCGTCAAACAACCCTGTTTCGGGTATGGCAATAGCTACACTTCTTATTTCCACCGTGCTTCTTAAAGCAACAGGCAACACAGGCATCGCAGGCATGACAACAGCTATTTGTATAGGTACTGTTATCTGTATAGTAGCCGCTATGGCAGGCGATACATCACAAGACTTAAAGACAGGCTATATTGTTGGTGCTACACCTTACTATCAGCAGATAGGTGAGCTTATAGGTTCAGTTGCTGCGGGTCTTGCAATAGCAGGCGTGCTCTATCTTCTCAATTCTGCTTGGGGCTATGGCTCAGCGCAGATACCTGCTCCTCAGGCTACACTTATGAAGATGGTAGTTGAAGGAGTTATGGGCGGCAATCTGCCTTGGGGACTTGTTTTCACCGGCGTATTTATAGCTATAGCAGTAGAAATACTCGGCATACCCGTACTTCCATTCGCTATAGGTCTTTACCTTCCTATACATCTTTCTACACCTATTATGGTGGGCGGTCTTATCAAGCTTTGGGTTGAAAAGCGTAAATTCAGCTCAGAAGAAAGACGTCAGGAGGTTATCAGCGACGGTATACTCTATTCTTCGGGTATGATAGCAGGCGAAGGTATTGTAGGTATCATTCTTGCTATACTTGCAGTTTTCGGAGTAAACTTAAGCGTAAACGGCATTTTAGGAAACTGGGGCGGCGTTGTATTCTTCATTCTTCTCTGTGCCGTAATGATCTGGTTTATGTTTAACGGAGCTAAGAAAAAGAAGTAATTTTTAAAAAATTATTCTGACAATAAAAGGTGGGAAATAACTGCCTTAGGGCATATTTCCCACCATTAATTTTAATATAACAAGGAGTCTTATATGGCTAAAAAGAAAAAAATCTCTCCAAATTATTTAGACAGCGTGCCTACATGCAGCGCTGAGCGCCCTTGGCATATAAACGACGAGGGAATGGTGGAGATAGATATGGAAAACAAGGGCTTTTATCATTTTTTAGCCCAAAAATTTTTTAATAAACCTCGCATAAGCCATATAGCGCTGGACAAGTACGGAAGCGTAGTATGGCAGAGCATTAACGGGAAAAACACTATAAGAGATATTATAGAAATAATGAAAAAGGAATTTCCCACCGAAAAGGACCGTATGCTCGACCGTATAGTCACATATATGGCTACTCTGCAGCGAAACGGCTTTATAACCGTAAAGGGGGCAAAAAAATGAAGTTTATCATGATTGGCTTTTGTGTTCTTCTCTTTGCTCTCGTTACTGCCGCTTTGGTTTTGTGGGGTATGCGCAAGGCATATTTTCAACGTGAAAACCTTGCCAAAATGCTGTTTTCAAAGTCTGCCGATGCGGTTATGACCTATCTTAAGACCCACGACTCAGTCACCGAGAACAAAATGCTCTCGTTGGTTGAAGGCATACAGGCGTCGGAGTTTTTAAGCCGAAACAAAGCGGTGGTACGTTCCGACAGGGCTTTTACCGCAAAGCTTATAGAAATAATGATACATGACGGGCTTATTAAAAAGGTTAAAAATGGCAAAAATGTTTATTATGTAAAAAACTGACCCAAAACACAAAGGAGGGAAAAATATGGGAATATTATCTGATATAGAACCTAAATCGGTATTTAAGTATTTTGAAGAAATTTGTGCTATTCCCCACGGCTCGGGAAATACGGATGCAATAAGCGACTACTGTGTAGATTTTGCAAATGAGCACGGTCTTAAATCTATAAAGGACAAAAGCAACAACGTCATTATATTTAAAAACGGCACGCCGGGCTATGAGGAGTCGCCTGCGGTAATGATACAGGGTCACCTTGATATGGTATGCGAAAAAACACCTGAGTGCAACATTGACTTTGAAAAGGACGGGCTTACCCTTAAGCTGGAAAACGGCATAATCTCAGCCGAGGGAACAACCTTAGGCGGCGACGACGGCATAGCTGTGGCTATGGCTCTTGCTATTTTGGCTTCAGAAAACACACCCCATCCGCCTCTTGAGGTAGTTCTTACAACAGACGAAGAAATAGGTATGTTGGGCGCTGCCGACCTTGACTGCTCACCCCTTAAAGCAAGAACAATGCTCAACCTCGACTCAGAGGACGAGGGTATACTTTTGGTAAGCTGTGCCGGCGGAACCACAACCACGTGCACTCTCCCCATAAAGCGCATTGACACAAAGGGCGTATTAGTAACGCTTAAAGTGGAGGGGCTTACAGGCGGACACTCAGGCGTAGAAATAGACAAGGGCAGAGCCAACTCAAACCGCCTTTTAGGACGTCTTTTAAATGAGATAAGCAAGAAGATACCTTACGACCTCGTTTCGGTGGACGGCGGACTTAAGGACAATGCCATACCTCGTGAATCTACTGCCAAAATAGTGATTTCTCCCGAAAACAGAACGGCGTTAAAGGCGCAGGCTCCTAAATTTTACAATATCTTCTCATCGGAATACAGAAGAACCGACCCCAAGCTCGACGTAAATGTATACGTTGGCGAGGAAGGCTCTTATACGGCAATGGATCCTCTTTCCAAAAAGAATGTTATAGCGGCTTTGGTAAATCTTCCCGATGGTATTCAGCGTATGAGCAACGATATACCGGGGCTTGTTCAGACATCCCTTAATATGGGTATTCTTAAAACAGGCGAAAGCGAAGTCAATATGAGCTTTGCAGTACGCAGCAGCGTAGGCACAGAAAAGGAAGAGCTTGTGAGCAGACTTTCAAGCCTTATGGACGTGCTTGGCGGAAGCATCTCCTGCGTGGGAGATTATCCCGCATGGGAATATAGGTCAGAATCAAGGCTTCGTGACCTTATGATAGAAGTCTTTGAAGAACAGTACGGCAGAAAGCCTACAGTAGCCGCAATACACGCAGGCGTTGAGTGCGGTCTGTTTGCAGGCAAACTGCCCGGGCTTGACTGTGTTTCCATGGGCCCCGATATGACGGATATACACACACCCAACGAATCTATGAATATTGCTTCTGTAGAAAGAACATGGAAGTATGTTCTTGAAGTGCTCAGAAGACTTGTATAAATCTTAGCCGACCAAACTGAGTGTTGCTCGGGGCGAGGGCTCGGCATCAAGGCAATGAGGGGCGGATGTATCCGCCCCTCATTGCCTTGATGCCGAGCCCTCGCCCCGACCCGTGGGGGAAAATCCGCAAAACCCGCCTGCGGCGGGTTTTGCGGATTTTCCCCCACGGGTCACCGGGGGCAATCAGCCAAAGGGAGCAGCTGCGCTGCTCCCTTTGGCTGATTGCCCCCGGTGGGCAGGCATTTCATATGGCTCCGCTTGCAGCGGAGCCATATGAAATGTCTGCCCGGCATATTATTTTATCTGAAAGGAACTTGTAAATGAAAAACGACTTGAACAACGGCAGCATATTGAAAACTATATTGAGATTTTCCATTCCATTTTTTATATCATATTTTCTTCAGACGCTTTACGGCATGGCAGACCTTTTCATTATAGGCAAATACAGCGGAGTAGACAGCACCACCGCCGTATCGGTCGGCAGCCAGATAATGCACATGCTCACCGTTATGATAGTAGGTCTTTCCATGGGCACTACCGTACTTATAGGGCGCAGCGCAGGGGCTAAGCTAAGGTCGGAAATTTCTCATATTATAGGAAACACCGTCATATTGTTTACTGCCCTTTCAGCAGTTGCGACCATAGTTTTGCTTGCTTTGGTAAAGCCCATAGTCGCAGTAATGCTGACCCCTGCCGAGGCTGTGTCGGGAACTATTCAATATCTGACGATCTGCTTTATAGGCATACCCTTTATTACGGCATACAACATAATTAGCTCAGTTTTCAGGGGCTTAGGCGACTCCAAAAGCCCTATGTATTTTATTGCCATAGCCTGTGCCGCCAACATTATTCTTGACCTCCTGTTTATAGGGGCTTTTCATATGGGGCCTATTGGCGCAGCTCTTGGCACTGTTCTTTCTCAGACTCTCAGCGCCGCTATAGCTCTTTTTGTCATATCGAAAAGACAAACGGGCAAGCTCATATCAGCGCAGGAGCTTTCCCCCTCTGCAGCGACTATAAAAAGACTTTTACATATAGGCGTTCCCATAGCTTTACAAGACGGCTTTATACAAATTTCATTTCTTGTTATTACGGCTATAGCAAATGCAAGAGGTCTGCAAGATGCCGCAGCTGTCGGTATTGTAGAAAAAATAATAGGCATGCTCTTTCTTGTGCCTTCGTCAATGCTGTCTTCAGTATCTGCCATTTGCTCTCATAACATAGGCGCAAAGCTATATGACAGGTCAAAACAAACGCTGTTTTGCGCCATAGGCATAACAGCAGGCTTTGGACTTATATTGGCAATTTTTATGCAGTTTGAAGCAAGTGCAGCCGTAAGTCTGTTTGTAAAAAGCAAAGAAACCGGCGTTATTTACGCCGGTTCTCAATATTTAAGAGGCTACGTATGGGATTGTGTCTTTGCGGGTATTCACTTCTGCTTCAGCGGCTATTTCTGCGCCTGCGGCAGATCTGAAATATCCTTCATACACAATTTTATAGCCATTATAAGTGCAAGAATACCTCTTGCATGGCTTGCCTCAAGACTTTTTACCTATACGCTTTTGCCTATGGGTCTTGCTACGACCACAGGCTCATTCGTATCGGTAGTTATTTGCATAATAATTTATATTATACTAAATAAACAAAATAAACTGATCAAAGCTTAATTACTCCGACTTGGGGAGCTTTGCCAAAGATTGGCTTATTTCTTCATCTGTAGGTATATGATCGCTCATTTTGCCGTCATGGAAGCTTTCATAAGCCACCATATCGAAATAACCTGTTCCCGTAAGACCGAATACAATAGTCTTTTCTTCTCCTGCTTCTTTACACTTAAGAGCTTCATCAATGGCGCCCTTAATAGCGTGGCTGCTTTCGGGAGCGGGAAGTATGCCTTCTGTGCGGGCAAATAATTCAGCCGCTTCAAATACATCTGTCTGCTTATAAGATGTTGCTTCCATATATCCATCATGATAAAGCTGTGAAAGAATTGTGCTCATGCCGTGAAATCTGAGTCCGCCGGCGTGGTTAGGCGCAGGAATAAAGCCGCTGCCAAGTGTGTACATCTTCGCAAGAGGACATATCATACCCGTATCGCAAAAATCGTATGCAAACTTGCCCCTTGTAAAGCTTGGGCATGAAGAAGGCTCTACAGCGATTATTTTATAATCATTTTCTCCTCTGAGCTTTTCTCCCATAAAAGGAGCTATAAGACCGCCAAGGTTAGAGCCGCCGCCTGCGCAGCCAACTATAATGTCAGCCTTTTCTCCTATTTTATCAAGGGCTGCCTTTGTTTCAAGACCTATTACAGACTGATGCAGAAGCACCTGATTTAAAACGCTTCCCAATACATATCTGTAGCCCTCGCTTGTTGTAGCCACTTCAACAGCTTCGGATATAGCACAGCCAAGGCTTCCCGTTGTGCCGGGATGCTCTGCAAGTATTCTCTTGCCTACCTCGGTTTCCATTGAGGGCGAAGGTGTTACTGATGCGCCATAGGTGCGCATTACCTCACGACGGAAGGGCTTTTGCTCGTATGATACCTTTACCATATATACCTTGCAGTCAAGGTCGAAATATGCACATGCCATAGAAAGAGCCGTACCCCACTGACCTGCTCCGGTCTCTGTAGTTACGCCCTTAAGCCCCTGCTTCTTTGCATAATAAGCCTGAGCTATTGCAGAATTTAATTTGTGGCTGCCGCTGGTGTTGTTTCCTTCAAACTTATAATAAATTTTTGCAGGTGTGCCTAACTTTTTCTCAAGTCTGTAGGCTCTCATAAGAGGTGACGGACGGTACATCTTATAAAATTCGACTATTTCATCGGGTATTTTGAAAAATGCTGTGTCGTTGTCAAGCTCCTGAGCTATAAGCTCCTTGCAAAATACGCCTTCAAGCTCTTCTGCCTTCATAGGCTGAAGTGTGCCCGGGTTTAAAAGCGGAGCGGGCTTATTTTTCATATCCGCACGTACATTATACCAGCTTCTCGGTATTTCCTTTTCATCAAGATAAATTTTGTAGGGAATTTTTGCCATTTTAATTTCTCCTTTCTTATTTTTATGACCATATAGGTCTTCCCACAGCTTTATTTTATAAAGGCCAAACAAAAAAGCCCCTGACAAGTATATAAATACTTATCAAGGGCGAAAATTCATTTCGCGGTGCCACCTTGTTTCAAGCCTTTGAAAGCTCCTCTGCGGAATACCTACATATCCCCGACTATTTACGATAGTCACACGTCAGCGCATTTAACGCCGCCCTCAGCAGTCCATATTATTCGTACTGCACTGCGGAATTCACACCGTCATCCGCTCTCTTAAAATGCCAATTACGATTTTTTTCTGCCTCATAGGTTTGTCTATGAGATTATAATAGCACAACCCTCTCGCTCTGTCAAGCATTAAGAGCGGTATTTATTAAATTTTAATTTAAAAAAGGCTTAGGGGAATTTATTTTATAATTTTATCAAAAAATAGAAATTAGGGCTTGCATTATGTTTTTAAATATGATAAAATCTCTCTGTTGAAAACAATTGTATATCACAGGTGAACAATTATGGAAGACAACTCCAAATATTTAATTGTTGATAAAAGCGTTCTTCCCGATGTGTTTTTAAAGGTAATGAAGGCAAAAATGCTAATTGCTTCTGAGGGCATTTCCGTTTCGGAGGCAGTTCTTACAGCAGGCATAAGCCGCTCTGCCTTTTATAAATATAGGGATAATATCTTCCCCCTCTCAGATAACACTAAGGGCAAGACCGTAATTATAGCCATGAACCTTTCTCATGTGCAGGGGCTTTTATCAACCGTTCTGAATACCATAGCGGAATTCGGGGCAAACATACTCACTATAAATCAGACCATACCTATAAACGGTCTGGCAAATATCACCATAAGCTTAGAAACGTCCGAGTCATGTGACATTGATGTTCTTATAAAAAATCTCAAGTCGGAAAGCGGCGTTTTGGGCGCAAAAGTAATCGCAAGGGAGTGAAACACAGCTATGGCAAAAATAGCAGTTTTAGGATATGGCACCGTAGGCTCAGGTGTATATCAGGTAATAAAGACAAACAGCGGCATAGTAGAAAAAAATGCCGATGAAAAAATCGAAATAAAATATGTTCTCGACTTAAGAGACTTCCCGGGAGACCCTGTTGAGGATGTTCTTACACATAATTTTGAGGATATCATAAACGATGACGAGGTTTCGGTTGTTGTTGAGGTAATGGGCGGACTTAAGCCTGCCTACGAATTTACAAGAAGATGTCTTGAAAGCGGCAAAAGCGTATGCACCTCAAACAAAGAGCTTGTAGCCGAGCACGGCGCAGAACTTATAAAGGTAGCGGAAGAACACGGTGTGACCTATCTCTTTGAAGCAAGCGTAGGCGGAGGCATACCTATTATAAGAACTCTCATAAGCTCTATAACCTCTGAAAAAATACTTGAAATAAAGGGTATTTTAAACGGAACCACCAACTATATGCTCACAAAGATGTCAAAAGAGAGCCTTGAATATGAGGACGTGCTTAAGGAAGCTCAGGAAAAGGGCTATGCAGAGCGCAATCCGGCAGCTGACGTTGAAGGACACGATGCCTGCAGAAAGATATCCATACTTATGTCACTTGCTCTTGAAGGTCAGGTAGACTACAAGGACGTGCATACAGAGGGTATAACCGAAATAACCAAGACTGATATGGAATATGCCGCAGCTCTTGGCTGCGAGATAAAGCTCTTAGGCGTAGGCAAAAACTCAGATGAGGGCAGCTATGTTATGGTAGCGCCCTTCCTTGTAAGCTCTGCCAGCCCGCTCTTCAGCGTAAGAGATGTATTCAACGGCATTTGCATAACCGGCAACATGTTAGGCGAAGTAATGTTCTACGGAAGAGGCGCAGGCAAAGAAGCTACCGCAGCCGCTGTTGTTTCCGACGTTATAGATGCAGTAAGGAACAAGATCAACCCCAAGCGCATAAAATGGGACTGTGAGAAGGTAGACCTTCTGCCCTTTGGAAGAATCCCCGAAAGCAAGCTTGTAAGAGTAGAAAGCCTTGATATAGAAGCAGGTAAAAAGGCTGTAGAGTCGGTATTCGGCAAGGTAGAATTTATACAGCTTGATAACCATGACGACGAATTTGCCTTTATTTCACCTAAGCAGAGCGAATCGGAGCTTGATGAAAAGCTCAGCGCACTTCTTAATAAAGACAATGTAGAAAACATACTTGGAACTATTAGAACAGAGGAGTAATAAATATGTTGATAGTAATGAAATTCGGCGGCTCATCTGTAGCAGATGCCGCAAGAATCCAGAATGTTGCAAGAAGGATAAAGAGGTCCTACGATGCAGGAAACAAGGTTGCCGTTATACTTTCGGCTCAGGGTGACACAACAGACGACCTTATTGAAAAGGCTCACGAAATAAACCCAAGACCCTCAAAGCGTGAAATGGATATGCTTTTGGCAACGGGCGAACAGCAGTCTGTAGCTCTTATGTGTATGGCTCTTGAAGGCATGAAAGTCCCCTGCATTTCACTTAATGCAAATCAGTGCCGCATTTATGCCACAAGCAATTATTCAAACGCAAGAATTAAGGACATAAACTGCGAGAGAATAAGAAACGAGCTTGATGCAGGAAAGGTTGTCGTAATAACGGGCTTCCAGGGTATCAACCGCAAGGGCGATGTTGTTACGCTTGGCAGAGGCGGCTCTGATACTTCGGCGGTTGCTGTTGCTGCAAAGCTTAATGCAGACTTATGCGAGATATATACAGACGTTGACGGCGTTTACACAGCCGACCCAAGACACGTTAAGACAGCTAAAAAGCTCAGTGAGATATCGTTTGATGAAATGCTGGAATTTGCATCCTTAGGAGCGCAGGTTCTTCACAACCGCTCTGTAGAGCTTGCAAAGAAATACGGTGTAAAGTTAGTGGTAAGATCCAGCCTTTCAGAAGCAGAGGGAACAATTGTTAAGGAGGAAGCAAAAGTGGAAAGTATGTTAATAAGCGGCGTTGCCGTAGATAAAAATGTAGCAAGAATTTCAATAATAGGCGTTGAGGACAAACCGGGTACAGCGTACAAGCTGTTTGCTGCCCTTGCTCGCAAGAATATAAGCGTTGACATTATACTTCAGTCTATCGGCAGAAACGGCAGCAAGGATATCTCCTTCACCGTAGCAAGAAGCGACCTGCAGGAAGCTCTTTCAGCCATTGAAAATATAAAGGATGTTATAAAATTTGATAAGCTTGACCATAAGGAAAATGTAGCTAAGGTATCTATAGTAGGTGCAGGTATGGCTACAAATGCAGGCGTTGCATCTTTATTCTTTGAAGCTGTATATAATGCAGGTGTAAATGTAAATATGATATCTACTTCAGAGATAAAAATATCTATTCTTGTAGACGAGAAAGATGCTGATTTTGCAGCAAACAAGATCCACGACGCATTTATACACCAATCATCTTCACTTCACTGATAATCGGTCACCTAAAGCACCGAAGGTGCACCCTCATATCCGACGATCGCAGATCGTCGGATATGAGGGTGCCGCGGGGCGAGGGGAGTCGCAACGAAAAAAGCAAGCCCTGCGGGCTTGCTTTTTTCGTTGCGAATCCCCTCGCCCCGCGGCACCCTCTGCCGGATGGGTAAAACGGAAAATTTTGTAAAAATTTTGTAAAAATTTCTACCTTTTTCTCTGATAACCGGGAAACCACCCAAAGTACCGGTGTGCCCCCTCATTTCCAACGATCGCAGATCGTTGGAAATGAGGGGGCCGCAGGGGGATGTGGGAAGCCGAAACGGGAAAAGCGAGCCCTACGGGCTCGCTTTTCCCGTTTCGGCTTCCCACATCCCCCTGCGGCTCCCTCTGCCGGGTCGGTAGACCGGAAAAATTGTGAAATTTTTTTAAAAATTTTGTTTAATGAATTTCTCTATGCGGTTAAGCCCCAATATAACGCTTTCCATTGAAGGAGCAAAGGAAAGACGTATAAAATCCGGCTCGCCGAATACATCTCCGGCTACTGTTGCCACATTATATTTATTCAGCAGTATTTTGGAAACATCTCTGCCGCTGTTTATAGAAGTACCGTCAACTGTGCTGCCAAAAAGCCCTGCCACATTTACGAATATGTAAAGACCGCCTAAAGGTCTTGCGCTTCTCAGATAAGGAAGGTCGGATATTCTTTGTGACATATAGTCACGTCTGCGCTTAAGCTCGTTGAGCATTTGTGTTATAAAGCCATCTCCGCCTTCAAGAGCAGCCAGCGCCGCATATTGAGATGCTACATTGGCATTAGTACATGAATGGCTCTGTATGTTTGACATAGCCTTTGCCGTTTCTTTATTTGAAATGGAATAGCCTATGCGCCAAGGTGTCATGGAGTAGGTTTTGGAAAAGCTGTTTATAATGATAGTCCTTTCTCTTATCTTTTCGTTAAGAGAGGCTATGCTTGTAAACTTAACCTTTCCCGAATATATCATTTTGTCATATACCTCATCGGATATTACAAAGAGGTCGTTTTTTTCTGCAAAATCTGCTATTACCCTGAGCTCCTCGGGTGTATAGAGCGCGCCTGTGGGGTTGTTGGGACTGTTTACTATTATTGCCCTTGTCCTGTCCGTCAAGGCGTTTTCAAGCTCGGAGGCTGTCATTTTATAGCCGTGCTCCTGCTTGGTATGTATTATAACAGGGTTTCCCCCTGCAAGCCTTACAAGCTCCACATAGCTCTGCCAATATGGGGCGGAGATGACGACCTCATCCCCCTGACCCACTATTGAAAAAACTGCATTAAAGACCGCCTGCTTACCGCCATTTGTGATAACTACATTTTCGGGCTTACACTCAAAGCCCCTGTCGGCAAGTGTCTTTTCACATATTGCCCTGCGAAGCTCTATATTACCCTCAGAGCTTGTATATCTGGGCAGTCCTTCTTCAATAGCCTTTACAGTGGCTTCCTTTATATAAGAGGGCGTTTCAAAATCCACCTCTCCCGTGCCTAAATTTACAACGTCAAAGCCGTTGATATTCATTTTTTCGGTTTCTGCCGAAGCGTTAAGCTCTGCGGAGGTTTTCACCTGCGTTGCTCTTTCGGATAGTATCATATAACACCCTCCCCCTATATAAACCTGCAATGGCATAATTTTTTCATTCTGTTTATATTTTATAACAAGGCATTATTCTTTTCAAGTGAAAATTTTGGTATTGTCACGCTTTTGGAAGCTCATACAGCTTTTTGTCGGAAGGCTTGTAAAGCACAAACTTTCGACCTATTGTCTGCACAAGCTGAGAGCGTGTTCTTTCGGCAATTACCTCTGCTATATCTCTGACATCATCAAAGCAATTCTCTAAAACAGTGCCCTTTATAAGCTCTCTTGCGGCAAGAGCCTCGGCTGCCGACTTTACTACCTCAGGGCTTGCTCCGCCCTTACCAACCTGCACAACAGGTGTGAGCTTGGCAGCTTCACTTTTAAGATATGCCCTTTGTTTGCTTGTAAGCATATTCTTCCTCCTTAATCAGTCAAAAAATTCAAATTCAAGGTCGTAAATAGCAACGGTATCTCCGTCCTTTACGCCCTTTTCTTTAAGAGCCTCAATAATGCCCTTTTCTCTTAAATAGTTTTGGAAGAAGGCAAAGCCCTTTTCGGTGTCTATGTTGGTATAGCCTATCATTCTTTCAACACCTGCACCTTCAACAAGGAAATATCCCGGCTCTACCTCGGTTATGGTAAATTTAGCCTTATCCTCGGGTATCTCGTCTATAAACTCGTCATATTCCTCTTCAAAAATGACGTCCTCGGGATAGTTTTCAAGTATGGAAGCCGCTTCCTTAAGAAGCTCATCAATGCCCGTATTGGTGATAGCCGAAAGAGGAAATACCTTCATGCCCTTGCTTTCGTAGGCATCCTTTATTCTTTGAAGATTGTCCTTGCCTGTTTCTATATCCATTTTGTTGGCGGCGATTATCATAGGTCTGTCAAGAAGCTCCTTATTATATTTGTAAAGCTCCTCATTTATAAGCCTTATGCTCTCCACAGGGTCGTTGCCCTCTATGCCCGCTGCATCAACAACGTGAATAAACGCCTTTGTTCTTTCAATGTGTCTTAAAAAGTCAAAGCCAAGCCCCGCGCCCTCACTTGCGCCCTCAATAAGCCCGGGGATATCCGCAAGCACAAAGTCTTTGCCATATTTTCCCCTTACTACGCCTAAATTGGGACTGAGAGTTGTGAAATGATATTCGGCAATTTTGGGGTTTGCATTTGTAGCCATTTTTAAAATGGTGGACTTGCCTGCACTGGGAAGCCCTATAAGCCCTACATCGGCTATGAGCTTAAGCTCCAATATAATGTCATATTCCTTTGAGGGCTTGCCCGGCTCGCTATATCTGGGAGCTTGCCTTGTGGCTGTGGCAAAGTGACGGTTTCCTCTGCCGCCTCTGCCGCCCTTTATGAGTATTTTTCTTTCGTCAGCCTTTGTAAGGTCCGCCATTACCTTGTTTGTGACGGCTTCTCTGATGATAGTCCCCGGGGGCACTTTTATGACGATGTCGGCTCCGTCGCCGCCTGAGCAGTTTCTCTTGCCGCCGTCCTTGCCGTTTTCAGCGCCGAAAACCTTTTTATAGCGGAAGTCCATAAGAGTAGTCATGCTTGTATCTACCACAAACACAACATCTCCGCCCTTGCCGCCGTCGCCGCCGTCGGGTCCGCCGTGGGTTATATATTTTGCACGATAAAAAGAAACGCAGCCGTTTCCGCCTTTTCCGCCCTTTACGTGAATTTTAACTCTGTCAATAAACATATAGTCCACCTCTTGCGGCATAAAATGCCGTATATATAAAAACGGCTATATAGTTTAAATATAGCCGTAAGATTTTTAAAATTAAGCCTCTGCTTCTACAGGATATACAGAAACCTGCTTTTTCTTTCTGCCAAGTCTTTCATACTTAACTTTGCCGTCAACTAAAGCAAATAATGTATAGTTGTTTCCGCAGCCTACGTTTGTGCCGGGATGTATCTTAGTACCGTTCTGTGTGTAAAGAATGTTTCCTGCAAGCACATGCTGTCCGTCTGCTCTTTTAGCTCCGAGCCTTTTTGAGTTGGAGTCACGTCCGTTCTTTGAAGAACCTGAACCTTTCTTATGAGCAAATAACTGAAGGTTAATTTTTAACATTGGTTGGCACCTCCTTGTTTTTAACGATAACATATTGAGAATACTGCTCTTCTAAAGACCGAGCCGAAAGCTCGAAGCTCTTAAGAAGAAGCTCTGCATCGTGGTTTTTTTCTCCTTTTTGAAGGGATGGTATCATAAAATAAAGATATCCGTCATCTTCATTTATTTTTATATCATACCTCTCGCCCACGCTTGTTAAAGCCTCTACAGCGTTTACCGTGGTCTGAGATATAGCAGATACGGCGCTGCAAACTATAGGGTCGGTATGGTTTGATACTTCAAAACCGCAAATCGTTTTCCCACAATTAAATATAGTAATTTTCAACATATTGATTATGCGTTGATCTTTGTTATACTAAGTTTTGTAAAAGGCTGTCTGTGGCCACGCTTTTTGTGAAAACCCTTCTTGGGCTTATACTTATAAACGATAACCTTTTTAGCCTTGCCCTCTCCGAGAACATTTGCCTTAACGCTGGCTCCGCTGACAACGGGTGTGCCAATAGTAACATTATCACCGTCAGCAACAACAAGCACCTTGTCAAATGTATATTCACCGGATTCTACGCCAAGCTTTTCTACAGTAATAACATCTCCTTCAGAAACCTTATACTGCTTTCCGCCTGTTTCGATTATAGCATACATTTATTTTGCACCTCCTTAATAAATTCAGGAACACGCCGGATACGGTTCCGAAATGTTCGGCATTAGACCTCTCCGTGCGGTAACTGTATAATCACAACACATCAATATTACCATCTTTTTAGCCCCCTGTCAATCATTTTTAAATAATTTAATTATTTTTTTACATAAATTTTTAACTTTTTCATTTAAAACCCTTGACAAATATGGGAAATTGTTATATATTTTTATAAGTGCCGTAGACAGCGAGTGTCTTCAGACGTAACGTATATCAACTCGCCGAGGAATTATATTCTGTTTTGAATATTCCCTTTATGACTTTATCTCTGCGGATCTTCGCAGAGTTTTTTTCTATAGCACTTACCTTTCGGCATTTTAAATGTCGGTTTAAAAATCTACAAGGAGGTGTAATAATGGCAAAGGTTGAGCAAAAGCAGGTAGTTGTAAACGAAATCAAGGAAAAGCTTGACAGAGCTTCATCTGCTGTGCTTGTTAATGCAAGAGGTCTTACTGTAGCACAGGACACAAGTCTTAGAAAGCAGTTAAGAGATGCAGGCGTTGATTATAAGGTTTATAAAAACACTATGATGAGCTTTGCTGTTGAGGGAACTCAGTTTGAGCCCCTTAAGGAACATTTCAGCGGTCCTTCAACACTTGCGATCTGCTATGACGATCCTACAACTGCAGCAGCTATCATAAAGAAATTTATGAAGGACGCTAAAACCTTAGAATTTAAGGGCGGCGTTATCGACGGCGTAAACTATGATGCAGACGGCGTTAAGGCTATTGCAGACATCCCACCAAAGGATGTGCTTCTTTCAAAACTTTTGGGAAGCTTCCAAGCTCCCATTGCTTCTTTCGCAAGAGTTATCAAAGCAATTGCGGATAAAGATGCAGAAGGCGGCTCTGATGCAGCCGAGGCATAATTTAAAAACTACTAAACTAAAAAATATATCTTAAATGGAGGAAAATAAAATGGCAAACATTCAAGAAATTATTGATGCTGTCAAGGGACTTACAGTTCTTGAGCTTAATGACCTTGTAAAGGCATGTGAGGAAGAATTTGGCGTATCTGCAGCAGCAGGCGTTGTTGTAGCAGCAGGCGGTCCTGCAGCAGCTGCAGCAGAAGAAAAGACAGAATTCAACGTAGAGCTTACAGAGATCGGCGCTGAAAAGATCAAGGTTATCAAGGTTGTTAGAGAAATCACAGGTCTTGGTCTTAAGGAAGCTAAAGCAGCAGTTGACGGCGCTCCTACAATCCTTAAGGAAGACGTTGCTAAGGAAGATGCTGAGGCTATCGTTAAGAAGCTTGAAGAAGTTGGCGCAAAGGCTACACTTAAATAATAAAGGCTTTTATTTTTACAATTGGGGCATAGTTCTGTTCTATGCCCCAATATTTATATAGGGGGAAACTTAAATGATAAAACTGAGCTTAGACGACTTCATATATGAGGTGAAGGAAGAGATCTGCTGTTATGAAGATATAGGCAGGGAAGGCGCAGAAAAATGGGAAACAGGCTTTAAAGAATGGCTTGTAAAACATTCCGATTTAAAAACCGTCCCCCTTGACGACGAAAGCACTATATTTGAAATTGCCGATGAATATATAGAAGCGGCAGAACAAAATAATATAGCATCTTACTGGAGAAATTTCAGTTTATAGAAAGGCGGTAATTTTATGTACAGTTTAGATTTAGTAAAGGCATTTGACCCTGACATAGCAAATGCAATTATGGACGAGCTTACACGCCAAAGACAAAACATTGAGCTTATAGCTTCAGAAAACCTTGTTTCCAAAGCAGTTATGGCTGCAATGGGTACTCCTCTTACAAACAAGTATGCAGAGGGACTTCCCGGAAAGAGATATTACGGCGGCTGCCAGTGTGTAGACGTAGTTGAAAACATAGCAAGAGACCGTGCCTGCAAACTTTTCGGCGCAGACCATGCCAATGTTCAGCCCCACTCAGGCGCACAGGCTAACTTTGCTGTTTTCTTTGCTTTAATGAACCCGGGCGACACCTTCATGGGTATGAATCTTGCACACGGCGGACACCTTTCACACGGTTCGCCTGTAAACGTATCGGGCAGAGATTATAAAATGGTTCCTTACGGCGTTTCTGAAGAAACAGGCTGTATAGACTATGATGAAGTTGAAAGAATAGCCAAGGAATGTAAGCCTAAAATGATAATTGCGGGCGCATCTGCATATTCAAGAATAATCGACTTCAAGCGTTTCAGAGAGATCTGTGACGAGGTAGGCGCATACTTTATGGTAGATATGGCTCATATAGCAGGCTTAGTTGCGGGCGGCGTTCATCCAAGCCCCGTGCCTTATGCTGATATAGTAACAACTACTACTCATAAGACTCTCAGAGGCCCCAGAGGCGGACTCATTCTCTGCAAGGAGGAATTTGCCAAGGCTATTGACAAGGCAGTATTCCCCGGCACACAGGGCGGACCTCTTATGCACACCATCTCAGCTAAGGCAGTATGCTTTAAGGAAGCTCTTGATGACAGCTTCAAGACGTATGCTAAGCAGGTAGTAAGCAACGCAAAGACACTTGCAGACAGACTTATGGAAAACGGTCTTTCTATAGTATCAGGCGGAACGGACAACCACCTTATGCTTGTAGACCTTCGTCCCGTAGGCCTTACAGGAAAGGTTGCTGAAAAATATCTTGACGATATCAGAATAACAGCAAACAAGAATGGCATACCTTTCGACCCCGAAAAGCCTTTCGTAACCAGCGGACTCCGTTTAGGTTCTCCTGCGGTTACCACAAGGGGCTTCAAGGAAGACGATATGGTTGAGATCGCTGACATAATTTCAATGGTTCTCAACGACTATGAGGGTAAGAAGGAAGAAGGAGCTGCAAGAGTAAAGGCTCTTACAGACAAATATCCTCTTTATGAATAATTGATTTGAATAAATAAAGAATCTGCGCAGCCCAATAAAACAGCCGCAGGCTGTTTTATTGGGCTGCCCCGCGGGTCGGGTGCAAACGGCAAGTCCCCACGCACAAAGCCACGCTCTAAAGAGCGTGGCTTTGTGCGTGGGGACTTGTCGTTTGCACCCGAGCAGACCGAAGCCTGCTTGGGCTTCGGATATATTTATCTTATATTTTATGTTTGGGTGTCCGAGAAAACCGCCATAGGCGGTTTTCTCGGACACCCCACGGGTCGGCTTGCCCATACAATACTGCGCTCTTTAGAGCGCAGTATTGTATGGGCAAGCCGAGCGATCTCACAAGTGTATTGGCTGAAGGTTTAATAATTGAAATGTTGCGTGGCTCGAAAAAACAGCCGCAGGCTGTTTTTTCGAGCCACCCCGCGGGTCGGCTCATCCGCACAAGCCCGCGCTCTAAAGAGCGCGGGCTTGTGCGGATGAGCCGAGCAGTTTCATAGCCCTATTTGAAAATAATCAAGATGTATAATTAAAAGTTTCGCCGCCCGAAAAACCACCGCAGGTGGTTTTTCGGGCGGCCCACGGGTCGGGGCAAGGGAACATCATCCACAGACAGCAAGGGCGGACGGGTCCGCCCTTGCTGTCTGTGGATGATGTTCCCTTGCCCCGAGCGACCCCAATGCCGCATTGGCTAAAGGGTTATTTAAGCTCTTCAATGTATACTATTTCATTTTGAGACCTTTCCCGATAATATCCTATCTTCAAATGCTGACCGTTTCCTTTTATAACTCCGCCATATTTTTGGGTTTTGTCATATCCTGACCCTTGCTTGTTCCAATATGAGAAATTAATGCCTTTTATTGTAAATTCTTCTCTCTTTCCGGCGTAGTTATTTATAAAATTTTCAACATATCCTTCGACGATTTTGTAATTGTTTGTTTTGTACTTTATAAGAGGCTTTATTTCGCCGCTTAGAACCGAATATGAAGCAATTATAACAAGTAATATAGAGCCAACCAAAATAAACCGTTTTCTTATTATATTTATATTCTTTATAGTTTCATTTTTAAATATGCCATTCCAAAAATTCGTAGTTGATATGGTCACTATGATCATAAATCCCAAAAAAATAAGCAAGTATATGAGATTGCCCAAAACTCCCCAAAAATCAAATGACTGAGCATATAAAACCATTTTACACCTCCCATATTATAATACGGCTGCAGAAATTCTGCAGCCGTGTCAGTGCTTATCTCTTCTGTCTTCTTGTTATTTCGTCATAGATCTCATCCCAGGTGATATCTCTTTCTACAAGAAGTACGCTTAAGTGATACATAAGGTCTGCCACCTCATAAATAAGCTCTCCCCTGTCGGGATTTTTAGCGGCTATTATGACCTCTGCATTTTCCTCTCCTACCTTTTTGAGTATCTTGTCGATACCCTTGTCAAACAGATAGTTTGTGTATGAGCCTTCCTTTGGGTTAGCTCTTCTTTCTGTGATTGTCAGATAATCTTCCTTAAGTACATCTCTCATGATATAACTTCCTTTCTTTATTTTAGCGTATTAAACAAGCCTGCGGTAAAAACAGCTTCTGTTTCCCGTGTGGCAGGCAGCGCCTATTTGATTTATTTTTAAAAGCAGGGTATCACAGTCGCAGTCATAATAAATTTCCTTTATATATTGAAAATGACCGCTTGTTTCGCCCTTAAGCCACTGACATTTTCTGGAACGGCTGTAATAGTGCGCCTTTCCTGTTTCGAGAGTTTTTCTTACTGCCTCCTCATTCATATAGGCAAGCATAAGCACCTCTCCCGTTTCATAGTCTTGGGCTATTGCAGGCACAAGCCCCTGCTCATTATACTTTATATTTATATCCATATTTAAAAACTCCCCTTACTTAAGTCTTACAGAAACATTTTTTCCTGCAAGATATTTTTTAAGGTCTATAATTTCCATCTCTTTATAGTGGAAAAGGGATGCCGCCAAAGCCGCTTCTGCTCCGCCTTCGGTGAGAGCATCATAAAAATGCTCCATAGTCCCTGCTCCGCCCGAAGCTATAACAGGTATCTTAACAGCGGAGGAAATGGTCTTGGTAAGCTCTATGTCATAGCCTGCCTTTGTTCCGTCGCAGTCCATGCTTGTAAGGAGTATTTCTCCTGCGCCAAGCTTTTCAACGAGAACAGCCCACTCCAAAGCATCCTTGCCTGTGTTTACTCTGCCGCCGTTTAAATATACGTCAAAGCCGCCGCCCTCACGCCTTTTTGCATCTATAGCGACCACAACACACTGACTGCCGAATTTAAGCGCCGCCTCGGTGATAAGCTCAGGGCGCTTAAGCGCCGCCGAATTAACCGATATCTTATCCGCCCCGGCTGAAAGTATGGCTCTGAAATCGTCAATACTCCTTATTCCGCCGCCTACGGTAAGAGGTATAAAAACCTGCTCAGCCGTTCTTGAGACCACATCAAGCATTATATTTCTTGCATCCGACGAGGCAGTTATGTCCAAAAAGACTATCTCATCGGCAAGGCTATCGTTGTACATTGAAGCAACCTCCACCGGGTCGCCTGCATCTCTTAAATTTACAAAATTTACTCCCTTTACCACTCGTCCTGCATTTACGTCAAGACAGGGTATTATTCTTTTAGTAAGCATATTTTCTTACCCCTTAAACAGATCAATAACACGCTTCAGATCAAGACTGCCGTTATAAAGAGCCTTGCCTATAATAACACCGTAGGCGTTTATGTTGTTCACCCTTTCGATATCTCTTAGAGCCGAAACACCGCCTGAGGCAATTATATCAAGCCCCGTTTCACGTATAAGAGCCTCTGTTGACTCTATGTTGGGTCCGCTCATCATACCGTCTTTGGAAATGTCTGTGTATATTATAGTTTTAACTCCGATTTCCTTCATACGCAGGGCAAGCTCTACAGCTGTTATGTCGGAGACTTCTTTCCAGCCCGATATGGCAACCTTGCCGTCCTTGGCATCTATACCAACGGCTATTTTGTCGCCATATTCCTTTACGGCAGCCGCTACAAGATCGGGGTTTTTAACTGCCGCTGTGCCTATTATTATTCTGTCGGCACCTGCTTCAACACGCCTTGCTATGTCCTCAGCAGTTCTCACGCCGCCGCCTGTCTGAAGGAAAACGTCAAACTCCGACTTTATATCCTCGATTATATCTATTACGTAGGACCTGCCGTATCTCGCCCCGTCCAGATCTACAATGTGCAGGTTTGAAGCTCCGCATTTTACAAATTTTCGTGCCGCTTCTACAGGGTCGTCGTTAAAAACAGTTGACTTATTGTAATCTCCCTGCAAAAGCCTTACAGCCTTTCCGCCTAAAATGTCTACAGCAGGATAAATCTGCATATTGATCTTTCCTTTCGTTATAAAATCACGTGCCGCGGCAAACCCATTCAAATCGCCTTTGGCGATTTGAATGGGTTTGCCGCGGAGCGGGGGCGAGAGGTCAGGAACAAAACGCTCCCTCCGGGAGCGTTTTGTTCCTGACCTCTCGCCCCCGCTCCGCTATTGCAGTTTGGTCGGCTCTTATTTAAGAGCTGAAAAATTTTCAAGTATTTTAAGCCCGCAGTCGCCGCTCTTTTCGGGGTGAAACTGTAGGGCAAATATATTGTTATGCTGTACGGCTACCTGTATTTCTTCGCCGTAAAAGGTAGTTGCGGAAACAACGTCCTCTTCCGTTTTCAAATGGTAGGAATGGACAAAATACACATAGGGCTTTTCTCCAAGCCCTTCAAAAAGAGGCGCTCTTTTATATATAGTAAGGTCGTTCCAGCCTATCTGGGGTATCTTGACTGTCTCGGGAAGTCTTACAACCTCGCCGCCTATAAGCCCCAGCCCCCGAAATTCGCCGTTTTCATAGCTTTTGTCAAATATAAGCTGCATGCCAAGGCAAATGCCTAAAAAATATTTACCCTTATTTATAGCCTCGAATATAGCCTCGTCAAAGCCATGAGCCTTCAGTGTATTCATAGCATCTTCAAAAGCGCCTACACCGGGGAGGACTATTTTATCGCAGCCCTCAAGCTCCTTAGGGGTCTTTGCTATAAGGGCATTTTGACCTATAAATTCAAAGGCTTTCTGAACGCTTCTTAAATTTCCCATTCCGTAATCTATTATGCCTATCATTATTCCAACATTCCTTTTGTAGAAAGCGTGCCGTCTATCCTTGGGTCTATCTGTGTTGCCATATCAAGAGCCTTGCCAAAGGCTTTGAACATTCCCTCGGCTATATGGTGGTTGTTAGAACCGCTGAGCACCTTTATATGCAGGTTCATACCGCTGTTTGAAGAAAGCGCTCTGAAAAACTCCTCCACTGTTTCCATATCGAACATACCCAGTGAGGGCACTGTAAATTTTGCATCATACACAAATACATCTCTTCCCGAAAGATCCATAGAGCAAAGCACAAGGGTCTCATCCATAGGCACAATAGCGTAGCCATAGCGCTTTATACCAGCCTTATCGCCCAAGGCACGGCTTAAGCACTTGCCGAAAACTATACCCACGTCTTCTACGCTGTGATGACAGTCAACGTCAAGGTCGCCGTCGCAGTTTATGTCTATATCCATAAAGCCATGCTTTGCAATATGTGTAAGCATATGGTCAAAAAAGCCTATGCCTGTATTTATATTAGAGTTTCCTGTTCCGTCCAGATCAAGGGACATATTTATTTTTGTTTCATAGGTGTTTCTTGTAATGCTTGCCGTTCTTTTCAATGCTCTGCCCTCCATAGGCTCATTCCTTATCAAGTCTTACCCTTATGGAATTTGCGTGTCCCGTAAGTCCCTCGGCATTTGCAAACTTCATAATATCATCGCCCAGTGCAAAGAGGGCTTCCTTTGAAAAGGAGATAATGCTTGACTTCTTTATATAATCATCTACCGAAAGGGGTGAGAAAAATCTCGCCGTTCCCCCTGTAGGTAAAACGTGGTTTGGGCCTGCCATGTAGTCTCCCAAAGGCTCGGGAGAATAGTGCCCTAAGAATATCGCTCCTGCATTTTTGATGTGACTCAGCGCGCTGAAAGGCTCTTTTACACAAACCTCCATATGCTCGGGAGCTATTTTATTTGCAAGGTCGTAGGCTTCATCAAGAGAAGCTACAAGCACAACTGCGCCATAATCGTCAAAAGATTTATGTATTATCTCTTTTCGCTCTAAACCCTTTGTCTGCTTGTATATCTGCTCTATGACTGCTCTTGCCAGCTTTTCTGAGGTTGTAATAAGTATGGCTGAGGCAAGCTCGTCATGCTCTGCCTGTGAAATAAGGTCTGCCGCCGTAAACACAGGATCAGCGCTTTCATCTGCTACCACAAGTATCTCGCTGGGACCTGCTACTGAGTCTATATTTACATAGCCGTAAACGCTTCTTTTGGCAAGGGCAACATAAATGTTTCCCGGACCTACTATTTTATCAACTCTCGGTATGGTCTCAGTGCCGAAGGCAAGAGCGCCTATAGCCTGCGCTCCGCCGCATTTGTATATTACATCTGCGCCTGCTATGTCGGCAGCCACGATAGTATGAGGGTTGACCTTGCCGTCCTTATTTGCAGGAGTTGTCATAATAACATTTTTGACCCCTGCTACCTTTGCGGGTATTATATTCATAAGCACGCTTGAAGGATAAGCCGCCTTGCCGCCGGGCACATACACGCCCACACTTTCCATAGGTCTTATAAGCTGACCTAACATTTCACCGTTTTCGCTTGGTTCAAGCCAGCTGTTTATTTTCTGCTTGTTATGGAAGTCGGCTATTCTCTCGGCAGACTTTTCCATAACTGCTACAAGCTCCTTATCAACCGCCTCATAAGCATCGTTTATCTCACGCCGACTTACAACTATATTATCTGCCGACACCTTAAAACCGTCAAACTTTTCGGTGTATTTAAAAAGCGCCTTGTCGCCGTTTTTCTTAACGTCTGCAAGTATGTCGTCAACTACTCCCTGGGCATTTCCATGCTCCAGCTGAGATCTACTAAGGAGTCTTTTAAGCATAGACTTTCCGCTTTCTTCGCCGTATCTGATAATATCCACCTTTATTCACCTCCCACAGTCTTAAGTCCTTTTATAATTTCTGTTATTCTGTCGTGCTTCATTTTCATACTCACCCTGTTTACTGCAAGCCTTGCTGATATAGGGCATATCTCGTCAAAAATTTGAAGTCCGTTGGCCTTAAGTGTAGAGCCTGTTTCTACAATATCCACAATAACATCAGAAAGCCCTACAATAGGCGCAAGCTCTACAGAACCGTTAAGCTTTATAAGCTCCACGGTCTGATGCTTTTGGTTATAATAATAATCCCTTGCTATATTCAGATATTTTGTGGCAACTCTTAAATCGTTGGAATTGAGCATATCTTTGCTTTCGGGTCTGCCTGCTACCGCAAAGCGGCATTTGCCAAACTTAAGATCCATCACCTGATAAATATTCCTATGCTCTTCAAGGAGTGTATCTCGTCCTACAATGCCTATATCAGCAGCTCCGTGCTCCACATAGGTTGGTACGTCCTGCGCCTTTGCAAGGAAAAATTTACACTTTATATCTTCATTTGTAAATATGAGCTTGCGGCTGTCTTCCTTCATTTCGTCACAGCTTATGCCTATTTTTTCCAAAAGCTCCATCGCCTTTTCCGCAAGCCTGCCCTTTGCCAGGGCAAAAGTCAAATAATCCATATTGCTTCTCCGTTATTCCTCTTCTCCTGTCAGCTCGCTTATGCTGACAACAGCAGATTCATCTTCGCTTATATTATATATTTTAACATTTTCTCCGCCTGTGAAATATAAAATTCCGCCAAAGCCTCTGTTTTTGGCATATTCAATGGCCTCGTCTATATTACCGTAGAAATTTTCTATATTCATACCGTTTTTTCTGAGCTTTATTACTGTGCTAAGGGCTTTAAATTTGCCGTTTTCGGTATATACCAGAAGTGTATCGGCTTTTTTACTCTTAAATTTTATGCCGCTGTTTTTAAGAACAGGCATAAGCTCGTTTATCTTCATAGCAAAGCCAACTGCCGAAAAGTCTTTATCAAAGCTGGCAGAAAGTCTGTCATATCTGCCGCCGCTTAAAATAGAATAGCCCGTACCCAATGAATAGCCCCTGAAAATTATACCCGTGTAATATTCAAGCTGAGCCACAATGCCTAAATCAAAGCAAATATATTTTTCATAGCCTATGCCCTTAAGTGTCTTATAGAGCTCTTTCATATATTTAATGGCATTACGAGACTTTTTGTTTTTGAATATATCCTCAGCCTTTTCAAGAACTTCCTCTCCCCCAAGACAAAGGGGGAGATTTTCTAAAAAGCTCTTTATTTCTTTTTTAATATCCAGCTTAGATATTATTTCGGAAACGGTTATATAGTCCTTATCAAGTATGGCTTCTTTTATCCTTCTGCTGTCAGCTTCGGAAGCGCCTGCTTCATCAAGTGCGCCGTCAATAAACTCTGCATGACCTATATCTATTTTAAAATCTTCTATGCCCAAATTTTTAAGGCTTGTAAGAGCAAGCATCAAGACCTCAATATCGCCTTCTATGCCTTTTACGCCTAAAAGTTCTATGCCTGCCTGAGACATTTCTCTTTGCTTTCCCTGATTTTTTTCGTTATATCTGAACATATTTTCAACATAATAAAATCTCAGGGGAAAGGCATCGTCTTCATACGCTGTAGCCGCCATACGGCAAATAGCGGGTGTCATATCAGAGCGCAGCACAAGAAGATCTCCCTCCCGTGAGAGAAACTTGTATTTTTCGTCTGTAGAAACAGAGCCTATATCGGTAAATACCTCTTCAAATTCCAGCGTGGGTGTATTTACTCTTTTATAGCCGCCGCTAATAAAAACTGTTTCTATAATTTTTTCTATTGCTCTTTTATAAGCAAATTCCTCAGGCTTAAAGTCCTTTACGCCCTCGGGGGTGTGTAGTCTTTTTTTGATCATATTTCATGTCCCCTTTTACTTTTGTGTAGTAAAGCGGTAAATTATTAGATAATTATATTCCCATTTAATACATTTGTCAATTATTTTCCTATTATATCACACTTGTGATAATTCGTAAATAAAAAAATAGTTGCCCGCTCCTTTTCTACCGCCAAAGGCGGTAAAAAAGGGCGAGCCGCGGGGCGTGGGAGCAGGAGAGGAAAGGAGAGCAAAGGGGGAGGGCAAGCCCTCCCCCTTTGCTCTCCTTTCCTCTCCTGCTCCCACGCCCCTGCTAACGCAGTTTGGTCGGCTTTCATCTTTATATATACATTTTCCACTTTTTTTATATAATACTTGAAATAGAGGCTTGATTGGATATATAATATATAAAAGTATGGGAGGCAGGAATTTTGAAGGAATTTTTTACAGCAAACAGACAAAAAATATACGACTATTTGAATATAGGAGATATGGCAGTTTTCTTCTCGGGGCGACCACCTAAAAAAATAGGTGATGAAAACTATCCTTTTACGCCAAACAGGAATTTCTATTATCTCACAGGCCTCTCTGAGCCGGGCATTATGCTCGTCATTTACAAGGGCAGTGTGGAAACGGGAGAAATACTCTTTCTGAATATGCCTGATGAAGAAGAGGAAAAATGGACGGGGGCTGTTCTTAAAAAAGACGAAGCAGAAGAAAAAAGCGGTATATCCTCATTTGCTTATGTACCAACCTTTAAAGAGCGCATAGGCGACATTATTTTCAGAAGCCGCATATCAAAGGTATATGCCGATATGGAGAAAAGAAGCTATAACGAGCAGACGGCATCTCTTGAATTTGCCTCAGAGCTTAAGGGCAAATACCCCTATTTGGAAATAGCCGACATCTACCCCTATCTTGCCGACTTAAGGTCTGTAAAGTCCGAGTTTGAAATAGAGAACATAAAAAAGGCTATTGACATCACAAAAAACGGCATCTATGCAATGATGAAAAATTGCCGCAGCGGAATGTACGAATACGAGGTAGAAGCGTACTTTGACTACGAGCTTAAAAGAGCAGGTGTTTTTGACAAGGCTTTTACATCAATCGTAGCTTCGGGCATAAACGGCTGTGTGCTGCACTATTCACAGAATAATACCAAAATAGGCGATGACTCACTTATATTGTGTGACGTTGGCGCAGCGTGGAACTTTTATAGCGGCGATATTACAAGGACCTTTCCTGCAAATGGCAGATTTACCCCCTATCAAAGGGATATATACAACATAGTTTTAGAGGGCAATCTTCTCATACAAGACTGCATCAAAGCCGGTATTCCCTTTAAACCCCTGAATGAAAAGCTAAAGAGCTATTATGCAAAACAGCTTAAGGCGATTAAGCTTATAAAGCTTGACGAGGAAGTTTCAAACTATTACTGGCACGGTGTGAGCCATCTTCTGGGGCTTGAGACCCACGATGCAGGCAGGCACAATGAGGGTCTTCTGAAGGAGGGCATGGTCCTCACAGTGGAGCCCGGGCTTTACATAGCCGAAAAGGCTGTGGGTATACGTATAGAAGACGACGTGGCAGTCACAAAGGACGGCTGCATAAATTTATCTGAAGATATTATAAAAACAGTTGATGAAATAGAAGGCTTTATGAAATGATAAAATACGAAAGTGACCTTTATGAGCCTGTAAAAAGGCTATTTGAAAATAATGGATATGAGGTAAAGGGCGAAATAAAAAATTGCGACCTTGTGGCACTTAAAGACAATGAAATGATAGTCTGCGAGCTAAAAAAATGCTTTAACCTAAAGCTCGTCTATCAGCTTTTAGACAGAAAGTCCATAAGCCCCCTTGTCTACGGCGCAACGGTGACCCCAAAAAAGGACATAAGAAGTATAAAAAAATTAGTAAAAGCCATAGACTGCGGACTTATATTTGTTTCCGAAGAAACAGGCATTGCCGAGGTTGTTTTAAATCCTCAAGGTGCCGCAGGCAAAAAAGGAAATAAGACTGCAAGGGTAAAAAGGGAATTTGAGGGCAGAAGCTTTGACAACATAGGCGGCGTAAACAAAACAAGGCTTATGACAGCATATAAGGAGCAGTCCATAAGGCTTCTTTGCTATCTTGAAATTTTGGAAGAAGCAAGCCCCGGGGCTCTTCGCAGCCTTGGGTTTAATAAAAACGTAGGAAATGTTTTATATCAGAATTTTTACGGCTGGTTTAGCCGCATAAGAAAGGGCGTATACGGTCTTTCAGAAGAAGGAAGGCTCGCCCTTGACAATGCAGAATACAGTCAACAAGTGGAATATTTCCGCCGAGAAATGGAGGATAAAAATGTACAGACTATCAAGAAATGACAAATGTTGGTGCGGCAGCGGCAAAAAATATAAGCTCTGCCATGAAAGATCGGATGAAAAAATACTTATGCCACTTAAAAGAGCAGGCTACCCCATCCCCCCTCGCCGTCTTATATTGAATGCCGAGCAGATAAACGGAATTAAGGAGAGCGCAAAAATAACCGTTGCCATGTTAGATCAGTTAGAGGATATGGTAAAGCCGGGCATAACAACAAATGAAATAAATGATTTCGTCCATAAATACACTATCGACCACGGCGCTATACCTGCGCCTCTCAACTACAATGGCTTTCCGAAAAGCTGCTGCACATCTGTAAATGATGTTATCTGTCACGGCATCCCAAGCAAAAGAGAGCTTAAAGAGGGAGATATTATAAACATTGACATAACCACCATTTTAAACGGCTATTACTCCGATTCCAGCAGAATGTATACTGTAGGTGAAATTTCCGACGAGGCAAGGCAGCTTATAGATGTGACGAAGGAATGTATGTATGAGGGCATAAAGGCAATTAAGCCCTATCACCCCGTAGCCGAAATAGGCAATGTGATCCACGATATAGCAGATAAATACGGCTATGGCGTAGTAAGAGACCTCTGCGGACATGGCGTAGGGCTTAAATTCCATGAGGATCCCCTTGTATGCCACTATCGCACAAAGCATCCCACAATGATAATGGTTCCCGGAATGGTTTTCACCGTAGAGCCTATGATAAATCAGGGAACATGGAGAGGTCATACCCTCGCTGACAACTGGACCTTTGTCACAGAGGACAAAAAGCTTTCCGCTCAGTGGGAGCACACCGTCGCTGTCACCGAGGATGGCTATGAGATCCTCACTTAAGGAGAAATTATGAAACTAAAAGAATTTGTTATTAATGACGGAAATATCCACCCATCCATTATCATCTGCCCCGGCGGCGGCTATAACCACCTGTCAAACCACGAGGGCGACAACGTAGCAGAAAGGCTGAACAGCTTCGGCATAAGCTGCTTCGTGCTGGAATATGACTTCACATTTCCTGCCCCTCTTTATGACGTTAAAAGAGCTATGCGCCTTGTGAGATATAATGCCGACAAATACAGCATAGACCCAAACAGGATAGGCATAATGGGCTTTTCTGCCGGCGGTCACCTTGCAGGCATGTGCAGCGAATTTTTCGATGATTTTGAAAAAGAGCCTGTCGACGGTATAGACAAGATCTCGGCAAAGCCTGATATAACAGTGCTCTGCTATTCCGTTATAACCCTTTCAAAGGACTACGGCCATGTAGGCTCTCGCATTATGCTTGGAGAACACACAGAGCTTGCAGAAAAGCTTTCTTTGGAAAACTCTGTAAGAAGCGATATGTCCCCTGTTTTTATATGGCATACCTTTGAAGATAAAAGCGTGCCCTACATAAACAGCATAGAAATGGCAAAGGCGCTTAAAAATGTAAATGTGCCCTGTGAGCTGCATATTTTTCCAAACGGCAGACATGGCTCCGACTTGGCAGACAATATTCCCGGCACCTGCCAATGGTCTTCCTTGTTAGTTGATTTTCTTAAAAGGCACAATTTTCTATAATAACTAATACCTGTATAATTTTTCACCTATAGGAATATACTTTTTTATAAACGTAAATTCTATAGGTGATTTTTTATATGGAGAGAATGTATAATATAAAGCGCAAGGAGGTCATAAACATAAGGGACGGCACAAGACTGGGCTTTGTAAGTGACGTAATTCTTGATGAAAACTGCGGTCAGGTAAAATATTTCATAGTGCCTGCCCCCACAAAGCTCTCCTGTATTTTCAGCGCAAGAGAATACCGCATAAGCTGGTGCGATGTGAAGGTTTTGGGAGAGGACTTCCTTTTAATAGATGCGGACACAAAGACCTTACTTTCGGATAGAAAAAAATAAACGGAGTACCGATCGGTTAGAGTCGCGGGGGAGCGCAACCAAAGCAGGGAAGCAGGGGAGGCAAAGCCTCCCCTGCTTCCCTGCTTTGGTTGCGCTCCCCCGCGGCCCGGGCTTGTCCTACGATATCGCCTTTGGCGATATCGTAGGACAAGCCCGGGCAAAAAGGGGGCGGAAAGCGGGCGGCTTTGCCGCCCGCTTTCCGCCCCCTTGCAGTGCGCCACTCACCGACAACAACGCAACATCGCCTTCGGCGATGTTGCGTTGTTGTCGGTGAGTGGCGCACTGCCGCCCGCGGGGGACGATCAGCCCAAGACCAAGCGAGGGGGCGGCTGCGCCGCCCCCCCCCTCGCTTGGTCTTGGGCTGATCGTCCCCCGCGGGCGGCCTCAGCAAACGATTTCGCCGTAGGCGAAATCGTTTGCTGAGGCTGGCCAATCCCACAAAAAAGGTCTGCCGTAAAATTACAGCAGACCGTATATTTATTAATACATATCGTCAAATGTTATAAGACCTTCGCAGCCTGCTCCTGCAGGTATCATAGGAAGAACCATCTCGTCATTGTCAATAATACAATTTATAAGACAGGTCTTTCCCGACTCAATAGCTTTTTTGAGTGCAGGTGCAAAATCCTCGGGCTTTTTAACTTCAAAAGCAAGAGCCCCAAATGCCTCTGCCAGCTTGCAGAAATCTGTTCCCTTTCTGAGGGTAGTCTGAGAATAGCGCTTTCCGTAGAAAAGTGTCTGCCATTGTCTTACCATACCCAAAACCTCATTATTTATAAGCACCTCAATAACAGGCAGCTCTGAAAATACAGAGGTAGCAAGCTCGTTGCAGTTCATATAGAAGCAGCCGTCACCGGCAATGTTTATGACTGTCTTGTCGGGGTGACCTGCTTTTGCGCCTATTGCTGCGCCAAGGCCATAGCCCATTGTGCCAAGTCCGCCTGAGGTAAGCAGATGACGGGGATATTTCTGTGTCAGGAACTGACACGCCCACATCTGATGCTGACCTACTTCCGTTGCTATAATAGCCTCACCCTGTGTTATTTCGTTTATCTGCTCGATAATATACTGAGGATAAAGTCCCTTACCATTGAAATATTTAAGCGGATTTTCATTGTGAAGATTTATGCACTCTTCCTTCCAAGGTGTAAACTTAACCGTGCCAACCTTGTTTTTAAGATGCTTGAATATTTCCTTTAGATCTCCGACAACGCTTGCATCCGTTCTTACATTCTTATTTATTTCTGCAGGGTCTATATCAAAATGCAACACCTTTGCATTGGGTACAAACTTAGCAACATCCGTAGCAATTCTGTCAGAAAATCTTGCTCCTGCCGAAATAAATACGTCACATTCATTTGCAGCCACATTTGCGCCTACAGTACCGTGCATACCTATCATACCCATATATCCGGGCTGGTCACTTGGCACTACACCAAGACCCATTGATGTAGAGCAAACAGGCATATCTGTTCTCTTAAGGAAGGAAAGTATCTCCTCCCTTGCCTCAGAAGCAACAGCGCCGCCGCCTACGCAGAGAAGCGGCTTTTTAGCATTATTTATAATTTCTGCCGCCTGCTCTATGTCAGCTTCTTCTATAGAGTCCGTCTTTGGCAAAATTGGCTCGGGCGCTTTATAGGTGTACTCGGCCTTGTTTGCAGTAACGTCCTTTGTGATGTCTATAAGAACAGCTCCCTTTCTGCCCGATGCTGCAATCTTGAATGCTGACCTTATAGTGTCAGCCAGCTTGTTTACGTCCTTTACAATGTAGTTATGCTTTGTAATAGGCATTGTTATGCCCGTAATGTCGACCTCCTGAAAGCTGTCCTTTCCCAAAAGGGGAAGTCCAACATTACAGGTTATGGCAACAAGGGGAATGGAGTCCAGATTTGCAGTTGCGATACCTGTTACAAGATTAGTCGCTCCGGGGCCTGAAGTTGCCAGACACACTCCGACCTTACCTGTCGAACGTGCATATCCGTCAGCGGCGTGAGATGCACCCTGCTCATGAGATGTGAGAATGTGCTTTATCTCGCTGCTGTGCTTGTAAAGAGCATCATAGACGTTAAGAATAGCTCCTCCCGGATATCCAAAAACAACATCAACCCCTTGTTCTTTTAAACATTCTATAAGTATTTCGGAACCTGTTAACAGCATACTTCTCTTTCCTTTCTATTAATCCAATACGGCTCCCCTGTCAGCCGACGAAACAAGCCTTGCATATCTTGCAAGCCAGCCTGTCTTTATCTTCGTCTCGGGTGTCTTGTGAGTCTTTCTTCTTTCTTCGATCTCCTCGTCTGAGAGCCTTACATTTATACTTCCTGCATTTATGTCAATATCTATTATGTCGCCTTCCTGTACAAGACCTATTTCTCCACCTGCCATAGCTTCAGGTGAAACGTGACCTATAGAAGCTCCTCTTGAAGCGCCTGAAAAACGTCCGTCTGTAATAAGAGCTACTTCTTTGTCAAGCTTCATGCCTGAAAGTGCGGATGTAGGTGAAAGCATTTCTCTCATACCGGGTCCTCCCTTAGGACCTTCGTAGAGTATGACAACTATATCTCCAGATACTATCTTTCCGCCGAATATTGCCGCAATAGCCTCTTCCTCTGAGTTAAATACTCTTGCAGGTCCGCTGTGCTTAAGCATTTCGGGAGCAACGGCAGATCTCTTTACAACGCAGCCGTTTTTAGCTATATTTCCTTTCAAAACGGCTATTCCGCCTGTTTTGGAATATGGGTTCTCTACAGGGCGAATAAGGTTTGTGTTCTTATTTACTGTGTTTTCTATGTTCTCTCCCACTGTCTTAAGTGTACAGGTCATATTGTCAAGCTCTAAAAGTCCAAGCTTGCTTATTTCCTTCATAACAGCAGGTATGCCGCCAGCTTCGTTAAGCTCCTCTATATAATTAGGGCCTGCCGGAGCAAGATGACAAAGGTTAGGCGTCTTTGCGGATATCTCATTTGCTATGTCAAGATTAAGCTCTACCCCTGCTTCATGCGCTATAGCAGGAAGATGGAGCATTGAGTTTGTAGAGCAGCCCAGAGCCATATCCATTGTAAGGGCATTTCTGAAAGCCTTTTCGTTCATAATATCTCTTGGCTTTATGTCCTTTTCCACAAGCTTCATTATCTGCATACCCGCGTGCTTTGCAAGGGCAACTCTGTCGCCGTAAACAGCAGGTATTGTTCCGTTTCCGGGAAGCGCCATTCCTATTACCTCAGAAAGGCAGTTCATAGAGTTTGCTGTATACATACCCGAGCATGAACCGCAGCTGGGGCATGACTTGTCCTCATATTCCTTAAGCTCTTCTCTTGATATCATATTGGCTTCATAAGCGCCTACAGCCTCAAATGTAGCCGAAAGGCTGAGCTTCTTTCTGCTCTCTCCGCAGCCTAAATGTCCTGCAAGCATAGGTCCGCCGCTTACAACTATAGCGGGAATATTAAGTCTTGCCGCTGCCATAAGCATACCGGGTACTATTTTGTCGCAGTTGGGTATAAGCACAAGTCCGTCAAAGCCGTGAGCCATAGCAAGTGACTCTGTGGAGTCTGCAATAAGCTCTCTTGTAGGCAGCGAATAGTGCATACCAATGTGTCCCATAGCAATACCGTCGCACACGCCGATAGCAGGCACTTCAATAGGTGTTCCCCCTGCAGCAAGCACGCCTGCCTTTACAGCTGCCGCTATTTTATCAAGATGTATATGTCCCGGAATTATCTCGCTTTTAGCATTTACCACACCTATAAGAGGTCTGTTAAGATCCTCATCGGTATATCCCATAGCCTTAAAAAGTGAACGATGGGGAGTTTTATCCGGCCCCTTTTTAACTCTGTCACTTATCATCTTCATTCTCCTCCTTGCCTTGCGGACATGCCGCCTTTTCTCCTGATTTTATAAGTAAATAACAGCCGCCATAAACAAGCTCATAGCATAAAGGTATGGCGGCTCTTAATATTTCTGATTAAAGATTTTCGATTATAAGTCTGCCCATTTCCTTTGTGCCGACCTTCTTCATGCCTTCTGAGTAGATGTCGGGGGTTCTGTAGCCAAGGTCAAGAACCTTTGTTACTGCGTCCTCTATAGCCTTTGCCTCTTTATCAAGCTTAAAGCTGTATTTAAGCATCATTGCGCCTGAAAGTATGGTTGCTATAGGGTTAGCGATGTCCTTGCCTGCGATGTCGGGGGCTGAACCGTGAACGGGCTCGTACATACCAAGGCTGCCGTCACCAAGTGAAGCTGAAGGAAGCATACCTATAGAGCCTGTCATCTGACTTGCTTCGTCTGAAAGTATGTCGCCGAAAATATTTGATGTAACCATAACGTCAAATGTTGTGGGGCGCATAATAAGCTGCATAGAAGCATTGTCTACATATAAATGGTCAAGAGTTACCTCGGGGTAGTCTTCTGCCACCTTATTTACAACCGATCTCCAAAGTCTTGAAGACTCAAGCACGTTCTGCTTGTCTACGTTTGTAAGGTGTTTATTTCTCTGCATAGCTATTTCAAAGCCACGTCTTGCTATTCTCTCAACTTCCTTTTCGGAATATATCTCAACGTCATAAGCTGCTTCGCCCATATCGGTCTGCTTTCTGCCCTTTTCGCCAAAATACATACCGCCTGTAAGCTCTCTTACCACCATTATGTCAACGCCGTCAGCTACAAGCTCGGGCTTAAGGGGACAAGCCCCGGCAAGCGCCTTGTGAAGTGTGGCGGGACGAAGATTTGCATATAAGCCAAGAGCGCCTCTTAAGCCTAAAAGCGCTCTTTCCGGGCGAAGATGACCAGGGAGAGTATCCCACTGCCAGCCGCCTACAGCGCCTAAAAGCACTGAGTCGCTTGCCTTGCAAACGTCGATAGTTTCCTGTGGAAGGGGCTCGCCATATTTATCTATAGCGCAGCCTCCGCCAAGTACATAGTTATATTCAAAGCTGTGACCAAACTTTTCGCCAACAGCGTTTAAAACCTTTATATTTTCTTCCATAACCTCAGGGCCGATACCGTCCCCGGCTACTACAGCGATTTTGAAATTCATTTTCGTTATCTCCTATTATAATTCAATTTTATACAGTTGTAATTATTATTTTACTCCCAGCTTTACCTTTGTCTGTTCAATAAGTCCTCCTGCTGCCATAAGCTCCTGCATAAACTCGGGGAAGGGCTGAGCCTTATAAGACTTATTCTTTGTAAGGTTTGTAATAACGCCTGTGTTGAAATCTACCTCGACCTTATCGCCCATTTCGATATCCTCTGCCGCTTCGTCACATTCCAGAATAGGAAGACCTATGTTTATAGCGTTTCTGTAGAAAATTCTGGCAAATGTCTTTGCTATAACGCAGGATATACCCGAAGCCTTTATAGCTATGGGGGCGTGCTCTCTTGATGAGCCGCAGCCGAAATTCTTTTCAGCTACCATAATGTCGCCTTCCTTAACATTTTCTACAAAATTAACGGTTGAATGTATAGCGTCCTCCATGCAGTGCTTTGCAAGCTCCTTAGGGTCTGAGGAGTTTAAATATCTTGCAGGGATTATAACGTCAGTGTCTATATTGTCGCCATATTTAAAAACTGTTCCGCATGCTTTCATTTTATATAACCGCCTTTCTTATCAAGCCTTATCAGGGTTAGTTATTTTGCCGTGAATTGCAGAAGCTGCCGCAACCGCAGGTGAGCATAAATAAACCTCAGACTCGGGGTCACCCATTCTGCCTATAAAGTTTCTGTTTGTGGTGGAAAGCGCTCTTTCGCCCTTTGCCAATATTCCCATATGTCCGCCAAGGCAGGGTCCGCAGGTAGGTGTTGAGAAAGCGCAGCCTGCCTCAACAAATATCTCTGCAAGTCCTTCCTTAATGCACTGTAAATAAATAGCCTGCGTACCGGGAAGTATGATACATCTTATAGACGGGTCTATCTTCTTGCCCTTAAGTATGTCAGCGGCTATCTTAAGGTCTGTAAAACGTCCGTTTGTACAAGAGCCTATAACAACCTGATCTATCTTAAGTCCTTCTGCTTCCTCAATTGTTCTTGTGTTTTCGGGAAGGTGAGGGTAAGAAACCGTTGGCTTAAGAGTTGAAAGATCTATTTCAATAACTTCGTCATACTCAGCATCCTCGTCAGCCTCATATACCTTATATGGCTTTACAGAATGTTCCTTAACATATTCAAGTGTCTTTTCGTCAACAGGGAAGATACCGTTCTTTCCGCCTGCCTCTATAGCCATATTGGAAATTGTAAAGCGGTCGTCCATTGTAAGATATTTAAGGCCGTCCCCTGCAAATTCCATTGACTTATAAAGTGCGCCGTCAACGCCTATTTTGCCTATTATGTGAAGTATTATGTCCTTACCTGATACCCACTTGGCAGGTTTGTTTTTAAGCACGAACTTAATAGCTGAAGGAACTTTGAACCAAGCAACGCCCCTTGCCATGCCTACTGCCATATCTGTAGAGCCTACGCCTGTAGAGAATGCTCCAAGTGCGCCATAGGTGCAGGTATGGGAGTCAGCGCCTATAATAACGTCACCGGGAACAGCAAGGCCTTTTTCGGGGAGGAGGCAGTGCTCAATACCCATCTGACCAACCTCGAAATAATTTACTATTTCCATTCTATTGGCAAATTCACGGACCATCTTGCAGTGCTCTGCGGACTTGATGTCCTTGTTAGGTGTAAAATGGTCGGGAACTATAGCTATTTTTGCTTTATCAAAAACCTTGTCGATGCCTATTTTGTTAAATTCGGTAATAGCGACAGGTGTAGTTACATCGTTTCCCAAAACAAGATCCAGCTTAGCTTCTATAAGCTGTCCTGCCTTTACGCTGTCCAGCCCTGCTGCGGTAGCAAGTATTTTTTGAGTCATTGTCATACCCATGGTAAGTTACCTCCTATATTAATAAAATTGCTTTAGCTTTTCAATTTCTTTTATGAGCTTATACTCTATTGAGTCGGTAAGAGCTATAAGACTTGCCTCTATAATGTCTTGGCTTACACCTACTGTAGACCAGCTATCCTCTTCATCGGCAGACTCTATAAGCACTCTTACCTTAGAAGCCGCCGCCGACTTAGAGTCAAGCACTCTGACCTTGTAGTCTGTAAGACGAACAGTGGAAAGCTCGGGGTAGAATACCTCCAAAGCCTTTCTCAGCGCTTTATCAAGGGCATCTACAGGTCCCATGCCCTCGGCTGCCGTAATTTCAGACCTTCCTCTTACCTTTACTTTTATAACAGCCGTTGCCGTTTCCTTCAGAAAGTCCTCGGCATACCTTGTGTCTGTAGACTCATACTGGCTGACTATTTTAAAGGTCTCAAGCTCAAAAAATGGCTTATATTTGCCGATGGTCTTTCTTATAAGAAGCTCAAACCCCTGGTCTGCGCCCTCATACTGATAGCCCAGATATTCCATTTCCTTAAGTTTTTCCATAACCATCTCACATTCCTTTGAGTTTTTCTCAACGTAGGGTGCTATCTTTTGTATTATGGAAATTATGGTAGACTTGCCCGCTACCTCGCTTGTAAGAAAACGTCTTCTGTTTCCCACTATTTCGGGGTCTATATGCTCAAAGCTCTTAGGCGCTTTAGATACTCCGTCAATGTGCATACCGCCCTTATGTGCAAAGGCATATTTGCCTACGAAGGGCTCTCTTACAGACAGCTTATAGTTAGAAATTTCCGCTATCTCCGCTGCCATTCTTGTAAGCATTGTAAGGTTGCCCTGAGGTATACATTCAATGCCCTGCTTTACCTGAAGTGCGCCTATTACATTTACAAGGCAGGTATTTCCGCATCTTTCTCCAAAGCCCGTAAAAGTACCCTGCACATGGTCTGCCCCTGCCTTTACGGCAAATATGGAGTCAGCCACGGCAACGCCGCAGTCATTGTGGCAGTGTATTCCCACAGACATATCGAGCTTTTCAACAACGTCCTTAGTTATGTCATATATCTCATCGGGAAAGCAGCCGCCGTTTGTATCACATAATGACAGGTGGTCAACTCCCGCAGATTTGGCTATTTCTAAGGTTTTAAGGGCATATTCCTTATTGTTTTTATAGCCGTCAAAGAAATGCTCGGCATCAAAAAATACTTCCTTGCCCTTGTCTTTGAAAAAGCGGATAGTATCATATATCATTGCAAGATTTTCCTCAAGAGTGGTTCTTATAATGTCGGTCACATGAAAATCCCAAGACTTGCCGAATATGGAAACCGCAGGTGTTTCCGCCGTAAGCAGAGCCTGCACGTTATTATCGTCTTTTGTGTCAATGCCGCACCTTCTTGTGCTGCCGAATGCCACAAGTGTGGAATTTTTAAGGCTGACATCCTTCATTCTTGCGAAAAATTCAGCGTCCTTAGGGTTAGAGCCGGGGTTGCCTGCTTCTATATAGGCTACTCCCAAAAGGTCAAGGCTTTTCACGATTTTAAGCTTGTCTTCAACGGTGAATGAAATGCCGTTTGACTGAGCGCCGTCCCTAAGTGTGGAATCAAAAATCATTATCTTCTTTTCCACCTAAATCTTCCTTCCGTATTTAATTTATCATGCCTGAAGCAATGCCCCCAGTCCTCCCAAAGATTCGGGGCATGGCTTCAGAAGCCGCCTTGCAAGGCTTAATGAGGACGGTATGACCGCCCCCATATACGCTCTTACAAAGTATTATTCAAGTAAATATCAGTTGTTTATAAGCTTAGCCTCGTCGCTCCAGCTGTAAAGGCTTCTTACTTCCTTACCAACTATTTCTGCGGGATGCTCTGCTGCAAGCTTTCTCATAGCCTTGAAGTGAGCCTGTCCGCCTGCGGGTGACATATCAAGAAGGAACTCCTTAGCGAAAGAACCGTCCTGTATGTCTTTAAGGATCTTCTTCATTGTCTTCTTTGTTTCTTCTGTTACGATCTTAGGGCCTGTTACGTAGTCGCCGTATTCAGCTGTGTTAGAGATAGAATATCTCATTCCTGCAAAGCCTGACTGATAGATAAGGTCTACGATAAGCTTCATTTCGTGTACACATTCAAAGTATGCGTTTCTTGGGTCATAGCCTGCTTCAACAAGAGTTTCAAAACCTGCCTGCATAAGTGCACAAACGCCGCCGCAAAGAACAGCCTGTTCGCCGAAAAGGTCGGTTTCTGTTTCTGTTCTGAAAGTAGTTTCAAGAATACCTGCTCTTGCTCCGCCGATAGCGCAGCCATAAGCAAGCGCCATATCTAAAGCGTTGCCTGTTGCATCCTGCTCTACAGCTACAAGACAAGGAGTACCCTTACCTGCCTGATATTCAGATCTTACTGTATGACCGGGAGCTTTAGGAGCTATCATAGTTACGTCAACATATGGGGGAGGTACGATCTGACCAAAGTGAATGTTGAAGCCGTGAGCGAACATAAGCATGTTGCCTTCTTCAAGGTTTGGCTCGATTTCTTCCTTATATAACTTAGCCTGAAGCTCGTCATTTATAAGGATCATGATGATGTCAGCCTTCTTAGCAGCCTCTGCTGAGGTATAAACCTTAAAGCCCTGCTCTTCGGCTCTCTTCCATGACTTGCTGCCTTCATATAAGCCGATGATAACGTCACAGCCCGACTCCTTAGCGTTAAGGGCATGAGCGTGTCCCTGGCTGCCGTAGCCGATGACAGCGATAGTCTTTCCCTTTAAAAGGTCAAGGTTACAGTCTTCCTGATGAAATAATTTTGCCATTTTAAAATCCTCCTTAAAGTTTGCTTTTGGCAATTAATGATTGTGTTTATAATTTTTAATGGGATTGCTGCCGCGGCAAAGTGCGGTGAGTCCCGTTCTGACAACTTCAATTATGCCGAAGTCCTCCATAAGCATTATGAAGGAGTCTATCTTCTGCTGGTTTCCCGTAAGCTCCACAGTGAGGGAGTCTTTGGCTACGTCTATAATATTGGCTCTGTAAATGCCCGTAATAGACACTATTTCCCCACGGGTTTCGGCGGTGCATTTTACCTTTATAAGAGAAAGCTCTCTATAAACCGCCTGCCTCTGAGACATATTTACAACACGCCTAACATCTATAAGCTTTTCGACCTGTTTCATTATCTGGTCGATAGCGTCTTCTTCGCAGATAACAACAACGGTTATACGCGATACCTTAGGGTCATCCGTTTCGCCTACGCTTAAAGAGTCGATGTTGTAGCCTCGTCTTGAAAACAGACCCGATACACGGCTAAGTACGCCTGCGTGGTTGTCTACAAGAATAGAAAGTACAAATCTTTTCATATCCGAAAACCTCTTTCAATTAAATAATAACACATTACAACAGGGCGGGCAGTTTCCTTATAATAAAAAACCCGCACCCATCTATACTAAGAAAGACAGGGACGAGGATCAATCGTGGTACCACCCTATTTTATTCCCAAAGGGAAACTCTGTAGGTTCTATCAAACCTTCTCCTATAACGGGGAGCATCGTCTTTTCTTAATAGGAAGGCTCCGTTCGGAAAAGAAGCTTGTGAGGGATAACTTTACCCGCTGCCTGCCGCCTTTCACCAAATCACCCGAAGGCAATAACGGCGGCTCTCTGAAAAAGCAGCACTAAGGTAAAGCCAAATCTCAGTCATTGCTTTTAAATATCAAGATATATTGTAACAAATAGCTTATCTCTTGTCAACAGTTTTTTTACTTGCAAAATAGTATTTTTATTTTATTTTTTTAAAAATTTATATTGACAAGGGTGTAAGTATATGGTAATATAAGTGTACTAAGACAATTAATACAGTTGATACAGTTGGAGGTGAGGTTTTGATAATACTCGATTATAAGGACAAACGTCCTATTTTTGAACAGGTCACCGAAAAGCTGAAAAAGCTCATTTGCAAGGGAGTCATACCCTCAGACGAAAAGCTGCCCTCGGTGAGAAATCTGGCGGTGGAGCTTTCCATTAACCCAAACACTATCTCAAGAGCTTATCAGCAATTAGAGAGTGAGGGCTACATATACTCAGTGATAGGCAAAGGCAGCTTTGTAGCATCTGCTGAGGATATAAAAAGACTTAAGTCTACCGATTATAAGAAGGAGCTTTTAAGTCTTATTGCCGACGGCAAGGCTCAGGGCTTTTCGTCAGATGACATAAAAACCTTGATAAATGAAACGGTAAAGGAGGTTTATAATGATTAAATTAAGCAATATTTCAAAAAGCTTTGGGGACGTTAAGGCGCTCAACAACGTAAGCCTTGATATAGAAGATTCTACCGTATTCGGGCTTATAGGCACCAACGGAGCCGGCAAAAGCACACTTATAAGAATACTTGCGGGAATTTATAAGCAAGACGAGGGAGAAGCGCAAATAGATGGGGAAACTATTTATGAAAGACCCGAGGTAAAATCAAAATTCTTTTTGATACCCGATGAAGCATATTTTTTCAAAAACGCAACGCCTGCCTCTATAGGCGACTACTACAAGACAATATATAAAAACTTCGACAAAGAAAGATATACCGAGCTTCTTGGCAGATTTTCATTAGAGCCAAAACGCAAAATAACCACCTTTTCAAAGGGTATGAAAAAGCAGGTGTCTGTAATTGCGGCTATCTGCTCCAATGTAAAATATATATACTGCGACGAAACCTTCGACGGGCTTGACCCCGTTATGCGCCAGGCAGTAAAGAGCCTTTTTGCAGAGGAAATGGATGTCCGTGGGCTTACCCCCATTATGGCATCTCACAATTTAAGAGAGCTTGAAGACATCTGCGACAACATAGGCTATCTTCACAAGGGCGGCGTTCTGCTATCATCAAGCCTTAACGACCTTAAGCTTGGCATTTGCAAAATACAGATAGTGCCAAGAGAAGGCTGCGACATAGAAAGCGCATTTTCGGGCTATAAAATATATAAGCACGAAAAGAGAGGCACCCTCTCCACCCTCACCGTAAAAGGCAATCAAAAAGACGTGGAGGATATTGCCTCAGCCCTTTCGCCTGTGTTTTATGAGATACTTCCGCTCTCTCTTGAAGAGATATTCATAACGGAAGCGGAGTCAAACGGCTATTCAATAGATAAGCTGATATTGTAAAGGAGGTCTGTTATGAAATCATTTATAGATTTGCTTAAAAAGGAGCTTAAGCTGAATATGGGCTTTGGCATTCTTGCAACAGTATACATATTTTTTGCCCGTTTTTTAACTTACTTTGCAATACTTTCTGAGGGCATAGAAAGAGCTGCGGAAGACAGCCTGTACGCCACTCCCCCGGGTTTGATAGCAAAGTCATATCTGGGCACAGGAAACTTTTTTCACCCTGCCGTAGTAATAACCGTTGCCGGGCTGTTCGGTCTGCTTTTCATACACTATCTTCATGTAAGAAAAACGGTAGACTTCTACCACGGTATGCCCTTTAAAAAGACGACCGTATTCGGAGTAAAATTTCTCTGCGGTATTATACTTTTTATGCTGGCATATTTTATAAATTTAGCTATCATGCTTATAGTAACGGCTTATACGGGGCTTCTTACCCTAAGCCTTATAGGCACGGCAGTTATGACATTTATAAACGGCGTATTGGGCTTTTGCCTTATATATTCCGTAACAATGCTGGCAGGTCTTTTAACCGCCACAGTCATGACGCATATTGTGCTTGCGGGTATATTCACATTTATAATACCCCTTGTAATAGGGCTTACAGAGGCGTGGTTTGAACGCTTCTTTGTCACCTACTATTCCACATGGGAGCTTGACAAATATATAAAAACATCTCCCGTGGCATATTTTACTTCCACCTGCAACAAAAACAGCCCCTCACAGCTTTTGGCTCTGCTTACAGCCTCGGCAGTGTTTACGGCGATATGCTTTATAGTGTGCAAAATAAGAAAGTCTGAGGCTGTGGAAATATCACTTTCATTTGAAAGAACAGTCACTCCCTTAAGAATATTCTTCTCGGTAGTGCTTGGCGTTATGGGCGGCTTCGTATTTGAGTCAATGTTCTGGCATGCAAGCGGTAACATCACCTTTACCGTAGGTATGTTTATAATTGGCTTGGTTTCATCTGTAATAATACAGATAATATTCCGTCTTGACTTTACGGCAGCCTTTAAAAATAAAAAATGCCTTTTAATAACAACAGTCATCTTCGCTGTTATGCTTATAGCCTCCTTCGGAAGTGCAAAAAGCTATAACACCTATGTTCTGTCGCAAGACAAAATAGCAAGCGCGGCAATATCAATACTTAACATACAAAATGTTGAGGAATACAGAATGCCCATAGAGAATGATGAATGGGCGACGAATAACTTATCAGACTATAACGGAGAGACCACGTATAAATTGGCTACAGACACAGAAGGTCTGATGTTAGACAACATGAATATAACAGACAGCGCTCTTGTAAATGAATTTTTAACCAATATCACCGAAGACTATAAGGACGGAACCTATGACAAGCCCTATGAGGATGCCTCAAGCGGAGACAGCCATACTTTTGTAAGCGTCAAGGTCACCCCTAAGAGGGGAAGACCCTACTACAGAAATTATAAAACAGACATCACCAAACACGAGGATGTATTCAAAAAGCTGATAGCCTCTCCCGAATATAAGCAGGGACTTTGGCCAAACGTATACAATATGGATCCCGGTGAGATAAAGTGCATACACGTAAACAACAATTTCACCTTCCATAAAGATGAGATTTTCAATACCGACGAAGATCTGGCAAAAAGGCTTACGGAGGCGCTTAAGAAAGACTACGACAACATTACACCTGAGGAGCTTTTATACGACGACCCTATTGCGTTTTTGCTCTATTATAATAAAGCTTCCGACAAAGCCGATGATGGCTCGGGATACGCTCTGCCTTCAGACAGTTACAATTCGGGCAATGTGTACATCTATCCTTCATTCACAAACTCCATAGCCGTACTTAAAGAATTGGGCTTTAAGGAATACACAGATGAAGAAATAATCGCCAACATAAAGCATATAGAAATATCCCAAGCGAAAAACGGCTTTTACACTGATAACGATTACACAGACAAAAACGAAATAGCGGAAATTTATCCCTGCCTGTCCTGGAATATGCAGCGCAAGCCCTTTAAAAACTATCTGTCAGATTATTTATATGTAGATGTCGACTCAAATGACGGTTGGAGCAGCTCAGACACAGGCAACCGTACAGGCACAATGTTTGGCATTTATATAGAAAACGGCCCCGAAACGCCCGACTTTCTGAAAGCAAAGGCCAATGAATTGGCAGAAGACAACGAAACAGAATAAAACAAACGCCCTTCCCTAAAGGCGGTGTGAGGTGACCCCCAAAAGTTGGACTTAATGGCGTAGCAGTTTAAGGCTGCTGCGCCGTTTTTTATGCTGCCATGTGATTTAGCCTGTATTCCACAGGACTCATATAGTCCATCTTTGATTTTATTCTTTGTTCGTTATAATACTTTATGTATTTTTCTATTGTTTCTTTTAGTTGGGTATAACTGTAATAGACTTTTCCATAGTACATTTCCTGTTTCATAATTCCGAAAAAGTTTTCCATTACAGAATTATCGTGGCAATTTCCTTTCCGTGACATGCTTTGAAAAATTTTGTTTATTTTCAATGTATGCTCATAAGCTTTCATCTGATATGCTCAGCCTTGATCCGAGTGAAAAGTTCTTCTGTATTTGCAGTCGCTTGTGACAGCTATAGCCTTATTCAGTGCTTTCATTATATTTTCTGCCGATGGTCGTTTTGGGATACCATAACTTATGATCTCTCCGTTATACATATCCATAAATGGATCAAGATAGAGTTTTTTGATTATCATTCTTCCTTTATCGTCTATTTCGTAATACTTGAACTCGGTTGTGTCTGTTGTTATATTTTGATGCGATATATTTGTTCTGAAGCACCTGTTTATTCTGTTTGGTGCAACTTTTCCGACCTTGCCTTTATAAGAATTATACTTACGACTTATTCTCGTAAATGAAGTTACTTGTAAACCAAGCTTCTGTACAATCCTTTGAACTCGCTTTTTGTTGACTTTTGTCCCTTGTTTTCTTAATGCTCCATATATCCTGCGATGACCAAAATCTTTATGTTCTTTCCGTATGTCAAGAACCTTTTGCTCTAATTCTTTGTTTGGGTTTTTGCGTTCAAAACGCTTTTGCCAATACATATAGATTGATTTTGGAAATTCCAAAACAGTGAGAATGTCTTTTAACTTAAATGATCCTCGGAGACTGTGTATTATCCTCGCTTTTTGTTCTGAGGTGTTCCCTCTAAACGCAGTCTCCTCAACTCTTTTAAATATGCATTTTCGATTCTTAGTTTTAAATTTTCCTCCTCTAATTGCTTTAAATACTCTGCATCAATATCTTTTTTTACTTGAAATATCATTATTTATCTCTTTTATTTGCTTCTTCACAGCTTTTCGCCTCCCTTTCCGCCTTGGTTTCAATGCATCCGAACCGACTGCCAGGTAGTCATTCACCCATTTGGTTATCAACGATGGGTTGTTTATTCCGACTGAAAGCGCTAATTCCTGATATGAAACTTCTGTTGTTAAATATAATTCTACCATATGAAGTTTAAAATCAAAAGAATAATTTTCATTATTTTCCGGAATGAAACAATCCTTTTTCTCCAAAAGCATTATATGCTTTTACCCAACGCCTAACTATACTCTTATCAGATACGTTATATTTTTTAGCAATGTATCCATTTCCTCCTTCTCCTTTAAGGTATACTTCTACAACTTTCTTTTTAAATTCATAACTATATTTCGCCATTAAAAACTGACCCCTGTCGTTAGATTTTGGTCTAACTTTTGGGAGTCAGTACAAAAATATTGGTACAGCAACGAGGCTTTCTTCATAGCTTCAATATCTTATATTTATGAATGAAGTGTAAAATTTGCTTCGTTCTTTCTTTTTGTTGCTTATAATCCGTTGTTTCAAACTCCGTTTACTCGTATAATATTAATATGGAGGTGTATCTCTATGATTACTGAAGACTTAGGTAAACGAATACGTGAGCTGCGCCAGAAAACCGGGCTGAGCCAAGAAAAGTTCGCGCTGAAAATAGGCATGGACAGAACCTACTTTGCATCCGTAGAGGCCGGTAGGCGGAACATTGCAATCTGCAATATAAAGAAAATTGCTGACGGGCTGGATGTAACACTCAGCGAATTGTTTGAAGGATTATAAGGAGGTGAACCGATGAACACATATAGAATCCATGGCGATAATATTGTGGAGTGTGAACGCATCGCTAATATCATTATCAAAACATTAAATCCCAATAATATCCATTCAAAGTTAATATCCCCCTCCACGGTCGCGTTAATCATCAAAGCAACATATCTGGGCCAGGAGATTCAGTGGTGCTTGGAATTACTTCCCGGATTTAATAAAAATACGAAGAAACGCTGGAGTGGTAATATTTTCGATGCATTGAAAGAAGCTGGGAGTTTTTTCGACGAAACACCGGACGCAATAATATCTGTAGTCGAGAATGACACTGAAGAGCGGATATTGCTTGGAATCGAGTTCTGCTCAGCACTTCAAGCGGGGAATCAGACATGGCAGCGAAGCGCACGTGCGTTTTCTACCGGCCGAACAGGATGCCCGTATATCTATATCGTTGATTTTGTGAAGTATGAATTGGATAACAAAACAAGGAAACGTAAGAATTTAAGATTCCCTAATGCTGCTGTTCCGTATAGCTATGTCAATTACTCAAAAAACACAGGTAACTTTGTTGCTCAGTTGTACACAAAATCTGAAGAATTTGACCGTTCGAAAGATTCTGCTATAAAAGGATTTGACGAAGATAATTTTGGCAGCAAGGAGTTAGGCGTATATATAGTTAAAAAGATGCTTGGATTAGATACTCAATCTGAAGAGAACGCTATTCTTAATAAAAATATGAATGTCGTTCAATTTCTTGCCAATAAATCAAACGATACTATCAATTACACTGCTGAGGAATGGCAAAAAATATACAATCTTGGCGAAAAGGACATTGTTGATTTTGCCGTTGACAGTAAAAGGTTTATTTTTCACAAAACAATCGCAGCCAAAAGTCATCACGGTTATTCCGAAGAAGTTGTTAAACTTATTGATAAGTTAAGCGTAGGGCTTGCGTCAAAGAATTTGCCTTTCGGAATTGTTCCTGCAGAGAAGCGTGCTGCTTTTGCAAAAAGACTTTCAGAGTTATATCCCAAAACGGATAGAACAGTAATAAATGCAATTGGAAGCAATGAGAAACACTTAATCATAGCTTTGTTTAAGGGTTTCAAACCTCGTGGTGATGATAATCGACCGGATAGAGGCCTACTTCCGTTAGCGGCCATGCTTTCTGCTTCTGATGTTGATGTAATGACATATATCTATGGGCCGATGATTGAAACAAACCTTAAGCTATTGGATTCACAGCCATTAAAACTTGCTAATTGCAACGGTCTCTGGCGGTCTATCCTCGCTTTGAGCAATTTTGTCGCACTAGATGTTCCTGTTTTAGCAAGGGAAAAATATGATGCAGAGCGCATATATGATACTTCGGCAATAAAAAGACATTTTGCAAACATCGGTATTGGTAAAACAATAGAAGCTAAACGTTGTTTTCCGGCCATACCTGTCAATTACGGTGAAGATGACGTTGATACCGGGATTCACTACTTATTTGCTCATATTCTCGGAAAAGTTTGTTTCGAGGGAATGTGTAATCCTCCCGGTGGAGATTGGAGTGGATTTTCGGTAATAAATGACAATTACGAAAACAGATGGCTGTCACTGCCGAGAGTAAGCAATATGGTTAGCAGCAAGAGACCAGATCATATTCTTGAAATCTTTGGAGTGTTTGATAAGCCGCTACTCCTTTCCGTTGAATCCAAGGAAAAATCAGCGGACTTGGAAACAGATGTTGGCACCAAACTTATTACATATATAAAACGTTTGATGGACTATGTTCCCAGCGCAAAGCGACAAATATATCCTAATCTGTCAGAATGGCAATGGGGTGATAAAAAATTATCATTCTCTGATTTTGAAACTATATCTGCGGCGGCATATCTCAAGAAGTATGCTGAGCCTGCATCGGTGGTGTTTACCAAAAATTGTGAAATACTATTTGTCATGAATCCGGTAATGACAGAAAAATTAATAGGATGGGAGATTGAGATCATACCATCCACAAAGCGCAGTGAGGTTCTCAAAGAATTCATCTTGCAGAAATATAGTGCCACCGGGAACAGTCAATTTTTCTTTAAATAATCAGTAATTCAGATAAAGGGACTCGAGAACTTTCTCGGTCTCTTTATCTATAACTTTTTTAAAGGTGGAATTTCCGGAAGGAATAAACTCATGGCGTTTGTAGAGTTCTTTTGGCAAATCAACGGTATAGTTTTCCTTCCCACGAATTCCATCAAAGGAAAGCAGATATTTTATCCCTCTTACATTCAAATCTTCGAGATATTCGAGGAAACGGTTATAGTCAATAGTTCCGAAATAACGGCCTTTTGTGTGAAAATATGGTGGATCGAGATATACAATATCCCCGGCAACGGCTGATTGTGTTGTGTTATAGTATTCGTCTGCGGAAAAAGATGCTCCTTGAATATGTGCAGACCAGTCAAGGATTATTTCACGTAAACTGTCTGGTTTGATACCCGATCTTGAATAGTGTAGTGAATTATTAAACTCACCTTTATCATTAAATCGGATTAGACCATTAACACATGTTCTTGAAAGAAAGAGCAAATCCTGTGGGTTGTTATGCTGATTGAAAGCATCACGTATATCATAATACGCTGTATATCCCTCGTTCTGAAGCCTCGACCATCTGGTTTCATATTCTGATGCAAGCTGCTCCGGATGCTCTTTTATTTCATTCCAAAGAGCAATTAGAGGTACACAAATATCACCACAAATGCTTTTTGATGGGTTTATTGCATATAGCATTGATCCCCCACCTATAAATGGCTCAAAATATGTCCCAAAGGTCTCCGGAAAAAATGATTTGATTTTTAATGCTTGGGAACGTTTGCTGCCACTCCACTTAATCACGGGTTTCATCGTTGTCTTTTTCCTCCTGCCTGAATTGGAACAGATTCATCTGCTCATTTTCTTGCTCTGTATGAGCTAAACGCTCCTCAGATATTTTACAATATTCTTCTTCGGTCTCAAATCCAATATAATGACGCCCTGTCATTTTTGCCGCAACACATTCACTGCCTGCACCAGAGAAGGGAGTCAGCATAATATCTCCCGGCCGAGAGGATAATTTAATCATTCGTGTTAAAACCTTAATGGGTTTTTGAGTGGGATGCTTGCCGTATTTTAATTCGTCTGGTTTTTTATTGTTTGACAAATCCCATACCGTTCTCATTTGCTTGCCGCGAGATTTCAATTCGTCTCCCGAGAAATCTCCGTTTTTAGAATACTCATAGTCAAAATAGTAGTTGCGCTTCTTTCCGCCGGAATGAGCCCACAGTATTGTTTCGTGGCTTGCAGTAAGCCTTCTGCAAGAAAGATTCGGAAAAGCGTTCTTTTTATACCAAATTACCTCGTTAATAATTTCAATACCGAGCATCTGGCATACAATGTTGATGATACCGATGTTATGATAAGTGCCAAATATCCATATTGAACCGGTTGGTTTCAGAATTCTCTTTGCTTCAGTCAGCCATGCTGTGGAAAAATTGAAATAGTCCTCAAGTGACATATTGTCCCAATTTTCGTTGGTGATATTCCAGTTTCCACCCATGCCAGACAAGGAAACGCTATTATCCCATTTCCAATCACCACTCTTGGATAGATTGTATGGCGGATCAGCAATAATAATATCAACACAATTAGAAGGCATTGCTTTCATTCCTTCAATACAATCGGAATTACTAATATAGTCGTAGGGAATTATCACCGGAGTTATTTCCTCCTTATACTGTTTCATTTCGGTTCCTCCGCTGTTTCTCCGCTGATATACTCAACGATATCACCAATGTCTGTTTTTAGAGATTCACATATTTTACTCAAAACAGATAACGTAACTTCCTCATCACGGTTTAATTTTGTCATGGTGTTAGGTGAAATACCTGTCATCCTTCTTAACTCTGCTTTGCTTATTTTTTTGTCAATCAGTAATTTCCATAGTTTATTATATGATAAGGTCATAACGCACCTCCTACAAGACTACGACTGATTATAGCACACAAATAGCTTTTTCGCAATAGTCTGTGAAAAATTCACAAAAAGAAAAGACCACACTAAAGGTATTATCCTTCGGTATGGTCTTTAGTTTGTGCCTCCGCGTGAAGAGTGCCGATCAAAAATTCTTGTGTTTTAAAAAAATCACTACCTGGCATTAGGGTGTTATCCCCGGTGCGGCTATCCCTTTGCTATTTTAATCCGTTTCATCGGTCATTATGAAATGCCAATATTCCCGGCGGTGTTCCTCACATAGCAGACCAGTTCATAATATTCTTTTTCGTAGGCCAGCCGCTGTACCATGCTCGTGTCAAACATATTTGTGTATCCACTGTCCCGGATGGCGAGTATCTGCCCTCGAACAATGTCAGTCATTGGTATCCGCCAACTTTCTCACACGGTCGATGCCATAAAGGACATTCAGGCAGAAACCATTGCTCCAGTTAACCATAATTTAGCCTGTCGAATCAATACCAGTGACTATCCCCGTGATGCCGACAGGCGGCGCGGTCGCATCGTCCATCTGTAGCAGTTCTACACGGCAGCCGATTGGGTATTCCCGGCGTAACCACTCCAGTAAATCTTTGTTCAGCACAAGGCACCCTCCCTTCCATGAGCTGCTGCCGGAAAGATTGCTGAGCAGGATTTTCCACGCGGTCTTGTACTCTTTCCCGATAAAACCCAACCGGAGCAGAAAACAGCGAAAAGCATATTTCTCGTTATCCGACTCTGTGGTCTTTGGACTGATTCACTTTTGTTCCCGACTCATTTTGCACATAGCGGCAATCAGCCGGGTATAGGCATCTGCCTCATCCGACTCCGGGACATTCTCAAACCATGGAAAAGCAATGGTCTCTTCAGTAATTTCAAGCGGCAGGCTATCAATGTACAGCGCTTTTTGATGAGCTCACCCTTTGCATCCAGCAGATTCGTAAGGTTTCCCACATTTGCTTTGTCAAGCGGCAGGCTGATCGTCAGCCCCAAAGAACCTCCTGCGCGGCGGGTGTCTCGGCGTGAAAACCCTCTTTTTCAAGTTTCTCCAGCAGAGTTTCAATCTCCTCGCTGTCAGCTCTGTCATCGAATGTTATTGTGCCGTCCTTTCTCACTTCAATGTAGCCCACCTGATAGGCGAAGCTGGGAGCGCCAAGGTATTTCTTTTCGCAGCCGAAAAACAGGAGATGCGATCCGCCAGACGCTTTCTCTCGCTGCCTGTCACATTGTAATTGACTGTCATAGTGAAGTCCTCCTTTAATTTGGTAGTGACATATTCGCTCTAAATCGCAAGTATATCAAGCGGATTTCCAGAATAATGTAGACAAACATAACCATCGGTTATTGTTAAATTTGAGCATAAAGGAAAACGACCGTGTAGGAGCATTCTACTCTTACATGGTCGCCTTTCTCTTGCCTCGCTTGAAGATTGTCAGCTTAAATTTACTTATTTTCGTAAATCCCTAAGTTCAACCCCCTAATGGGAAGGGCTTATTTATTATGCTGACGGTTTTAATCTGTCTTTTATAAATGTAAAAAACACAAATACGGTAAACAGCGAGCCTACAACATCTGCTATTGTGCCTACATAAAATAAATTGTCAAGGGTAGTCACAAGGGGCAGTATGAATACAAAGGCTATGTAGACCACCTTTCTGAACAGTGACAAGGGAAGGGCATATCTTACCTCGCCCATAGCCGTAAGCCCGTCTACAAAGGCAAACTGTATGGCAATGCCCCACAGACCCAAGGTGTATTTTGAAATAAGCCTGCCTGCAAGGGCTATCTGCCCGGGGTCGTTTAAAAACAGCCTTACAAAAGGGGTCACCGCCGTTTGTGCCACTGCCATAAGTATTAACATATAGAAAAGGCACAAAAGAAATACATATTTGAATATGCTCATTACCTTGTCAAAATTTCCTGCTCCGTAGTGATAGCCGAAAAGCGTTCCGCAGCCGTTGGTTATGCCCGTGCCCGGGCAATTAACTATTACCATAAAGCTCTGCACAACGGCACAGCAGGCGATATATACGTCCCCCATATCGCCGCCCCATCTTCTCAGCTGCACATTGAGAAGTATGAGTATCATATTGTCAAATAAGGTTATGAAAAAGGGCATTATGCCTATTAAAAGTATGCGCCCTATTGTATGTATACGGAAATCTCCAAACCCCAGCCTTACAGGCATTTCTCTGCGGCGGAGGGTGTAAAGCACAAATATCATGGCAAGCCCCTGAGATGCCACCGTTGCTGCGGCTGCTCCCGCAATACCCATTTTAAACACATATATAAAAAGGGGGTCTAAAAACACATTGCAAAGAGCGCCGATAACAACTGCCACCATACCTCTGCCCGCATAGCCCTGCGCCAATATAAATTGGTTCATGCCTATGCTGCAAAATGAAGCAAAAGTGCCTAAAATATATATCGTCATATATACTTTTGCATAAGGATACATATTGTCGCTGCACCCAAGCCCGTAAAGCATGGGCTTCATAAAGGCAAGCACAACCGAAATTACAGCTATTGATATTACTATAGTCATAAGAAAGGCATTGTTTATAGCCCTTTTAGCCGAGGTCTTGTCCTGCCGACCTAAGCTTAAGCTCATATAAGAAGCGCCGCCAATACCTATCATTGTGGCAAAGGCAGAAATTGCCGTAATGGCAGGGGCGCAGACCCCTATGGCGGCAAGGGCTATACTGCCGTCACCGGGCATATTGCCTATAAATATTCTGTCGACTATGCTGTAAATAATATTAAAAAACTGAGCAAGCATAGACGGCACGCCTAACTTTAATACTAATTTTGGTATAGATATGCTGTTAAATTCCTTTTCCATTACAAACCTTCTATCTTATTTGAATGGTATATATACCATTATCCCTGCCGAGGGTGAGAGTGAATTTTGCACTACCCCAATAGGGTCGCCCGATGGGACAAGCCCGTTTTTATCCATATATTCAAGAGCAGAGGTAAAAAACTCCAAAGCAATTTTGCCGTGAAAATCATAGGGGTCAAAATTTTTGGGGTGCTTTTTCATAACCCCCGTTAAGCACTTGCCAAGGGATATAGACTTTATATAGCTGCTTTTTCTTATTTCGGGGTCTAACATTTCAAAGCTCTTGCGGTTTACCGCCATACCGTTTGGAGGCGGCAAAACGCTGCCCTGCCTTATGCCCTCAAGACTCCACAGCTGTATCATAAATACGTGAGAGGTTTCAAACATAAAGCCGCTCATTACCTTCAGTCTGTCAGGCTCTCTCATAAAAACATTGCCGTCGCTGAAAGGCACATATTTAAGCTCCAAACCCTCGCTTATAAAAAACTTGTTTTCATTTTCCTCATAAAGCTCCATAGAGTCAAGGCTGCTTTCAAGCCCTGCCTTTATGACGTTAAGCCTTTCAAGCTCTCTTTCTGTTTCTTTCAGCCTTTTTTCAAAAATTTTTATGGTTTCCCTGTTGTCGCCCTTAAGCATTTCCTCTATTTCCCCGTGAGAAAAGCCATACCTTCTGAATATCCTTATAATGGCTATTGTAAATATGTCATTTTCTCTATACCATCTGTAATTTGACTCATCTCTTACAGGGCGAGTATATCCGCTTTTTTCATATCTTCTTATAGTGTTTGGCGTTACTCCCAAAATTCTCGCCAAGTCGCTAATTTTATACTTCATAAGACCCTCTCCTTTTATCCCATTATACTAATAAAAAAAAGGACCCGCAAGTCCTTTTTTTGCGGGTCCTGTATTTTTTATTTTTCAGCGGGGAATTTATATGAGGCTCTTAGTACCTTCTTCATAATTTCCACACCGTCATTTGCCGTAACGCCGTCCTCTCCGTCAACGTCGGCTCTTTCGGCTATCCAGCTTTTTCCTGCGGGAGCGACTCCGCCGTTTCCGGCGATCACATAAGCCGCTGCGGAGTCATTACTTGTTATGCTGCCGTCATTATCAACATCACCAAGGTTTTCAACCACAACAGGTGGAGGTGTAACTCCGCCTTCTACAAATTTAGCCTTTACGGTAACGTCCGATTCGGGCATTGTAAATGTAGAAACAGTCTTGTCTTGGTTGCTTGTAAGAGTTATCTCCGTTCCGTCAGACTGAACTGCGGAAACGCTCTCTACCTTATATCCTTCGTTAGGTGTAGCCGTAATTTCAACAGTCTCGCCTGCCTTTGCAAGTGTAGATACAACAGGTGCGCCTGAGATAAACGATACCTTAGAAAATCTGCCCTTAGAGCTAATAACGCCTATATAATATGTGACGCCTGCACTTACAGGTGCAGATATGCTGCAATTTTTAGAGATGCCTTCTCTTATGCTTGAAGCCAGCGCCTTGCTCTGATCTGTCTCTTCATCATCAATAATTATGAAGTCCTTATCTGCGCCTACATTCTGAGCATAAACTGTAAGTACACCGTCTGTCTTCGGTGTAAATACAAGACCCGAACGGTCTCTGCCTAAGCTCTTAAGATAGCCGTTTACAGAAGCGTGAGCTACATAACCGTGAAGAGCCTCATCTCCTACAGTAAAATCAAGAGGAGTATATGTCATATCGTAAGTAGCCTTAAGGTCACATACGCCGTTTACGCTGCTGTCAAGAAGAACCTCGTCCTTAGCAACATCCTTAGTAGCTTCCCACTCAATAGCATCGTCGTCTTCCTCTGCTATGGTTGCAGCAGCGGAAATAGTCGCAGCGCTCTCGCTCTCTGTTGTAAGATTTTTAAGTCCTATAACGCCATTCTTAATGCCTGCCTCATTAGAAACGGTGTAGGAACGTACGGGAACAATAAGCTCTGTACATTCGGCTGTTCTTTTATTGCTGAGTACAGCGCCGTCTGTGCCTGCTATCTGCATTTCAACCTTTTCGCCTGTTGTAAGCACAATATCAATGCCCTTAATTTCGCCCTCTGCTGCGGGGTATGTCTTTGTTTCCTTTACAGAGCCGTCAGCCGCTATCACCTTTATTTCAAGAGTGCCCTCTGCTGCGCCCTCTGCCTTTTTAAGAGATACACTGAGCTTACCTTCAGAGTCGATATTTACTGAGTCAAATTCATAAGCCTTAGGTGTAAAATCTGCCTCTTTATACACAACCGGGCTGTATGTCTTGCCGTCCTTTGTTATTTCTGTTATCTGATTTTCTGCAAGAACATTGTCCTGACCCAATACCCAAAGAAACCAAAGCTCTTTGGCTGCCTTTGCTCTTGTTACTTTCTTCTTGGGTTCAAAAAGATTGCCGTTTATCATTCTGCCTCTCTGAATACCTGCCTCGCTTCTCATAAGGCCTAAATTATAAACATTATAAACATCCATTGCATATTCAAGAGAAATGTCGTTTTTGTCTGTTAAGTTGCCCCAGCCTACAAGTGGATAATACTGAGCCTCTGCTCCTGTAAGGTTAGGGTCGTAGGTCGGGTCGTCAGGTGAAACGGTGGTTCCGTTATAGTCTGTCATATACTTGGGCTTGTTATAAGCTCCGCTTGCATCCTTGCCAAATCTTAATTCGTAAGCATCAAGTATAATAGCCGCCATTTCTTCTCTTGTAAGAGTGCCGCTTTCAAAATAAGGCTCTAAAGCTGCCTTAACAGTGGCATCTGCAAGGTCAAGTCCCCATACTGCGCAGAGAGAAGCTATAAAGTCGTTTGTCTTTATAGGCTCTAACGGGCTGAATTTGTTGCCATCAGTCTTTTTCATTGCGCCTATCTGGAGCATTTTTTCTATCTGATTTCTGTAATATGTTGGGTCGCCCTCTGCTGTGCCGTCGCCGCTCTTAGCATAAGTTACGTCATCTGTCCATTCGGGGAAGACTGCGCTCCAGTCGCCGCTTACACAAGCTGCGGCTACGTCTGCCTTAAGAGTGCCTGCAAGCTCTGTAAGACCTGTATTTTTGCTTATACCTTCGGCAATAAGCTTGCTCCATACCTTTGCTGCGGCTTCCTTATAGTGGGTTCCGTCAATTTTGTTATCGGGGTGTCCGTTAGCGTAAGAGCCTGAGTTGGTCTTACCCGGGGTTTCCCCTGCTTCTATACCCATAAATATGGCATTTGTTGCAGCAGCACCAATGTCATTTATATATGCCTTTGAGCTTGTGTAAAGGTCTACAAGCTGAACCTGTGGGTTAGCATCTGCGGCAGCCTTCATAAGTGCGGGAGAATCGGGGTTAAAGCCCGCTGTAGGCTTTCCGGCTGATGTTCTTGGCATAGAAGTAACAAGAACAGGTGTTATTCCTCTTGATAACATAGCGGGAATATAAATGCTGTTAAGCCATCTTGTGTAGGTCGCTGTGGTCGAGCCTCTGCCAAATCTTGCCTCAGCACCTTCCGAAGCCCCTGTAGACTCGTCATTGTGCGCAGAGTGAAGCATTACATAATCTCCGGGTTTTGCCGTCATAAGTATGTCGTTAAATCTGTTTTCGGTATACATATTCCTCATAGAGCGTCCGCCCATAGAGTAGTTGATAACAGTCACCTTTGCGGGGTCGAACATACTGCCGATTATCTGTCCCCAGCCGCTCATACCGGCTTCTTCAAAGGTGTAGGTCTTTTCTGTAGAGTCACCCAAAACAAATACCGTTGGCTTATCTCCGGCGGTATTTTGAGGAATTTTCTCTATTGTTATAGAGCTTACGCCCACGGTTTTTGGTGAGCCTGCCTTTGCAAGTGCCGATGGCTCTATTTCAAATTCTATATACTTTTCGCCTGTTACATATTCGTATGTCCAAGTGGTTGAGTCTGTCCACTTTGCATAGTGCTGTATGGGCACCAGCTTAGAGCTGTCCCAGTAGGCACCGCTTGTAATTCTTGTTGCTTGCATGCCCGAGGGCGCAACATTTGTGTTGGAGCTATTGGAGCCGTTTCCCACCTTTACGGTAAGTTTGTATGCGCCGGGCTCGTCAACGTCTGTTCTGAACACAAGTCCGCCGTAGTTAAAATGGTTTGTGTTGGTGTTGTGAAGATAGCTTCCGCTGCCGTCCTCTGTAATGTAGAAGCCCTCACTGTTCCACTTAATATTTGCCGTGCTTACCTCTCTTTCAGGCATTGCGCTTGTTTTTGACACAAAACCGCTTCCCTCAGCTTCCGAATAAATGGGGACTGTTCCGTCACCTGTTGTAAAATCAAAGCTCTTATAGCTTTCCGCCCCGTAAGCTGCCGTAAGGCTAAAGCCCGACAAGCAGGAGGCTGCCATAACGGCTGTCATAAGCCTGCCAAGCCCTCTTTTGAACTTCATATATGATCCTTCCTTTCTATAATAATATATATATTTATAATCTTATTATAAAGTATGACATAATGTCAAGGTCAACAGAAAAAAATGATTTATTGAATTTAGCCTGTTATATAATGTATAAATAAGGAAAAAAATGAACAGCTCTGCCGACGGGCTTTTAAAAGGCAAATTAAAAAGAACGGAGCTTGCCTAAAAAAACAAGACCCGTTCTTTTTAATTTTTTTATTTATTTAAGATTGGCCTTTGCAGTTTCTGCGAGCTTAGCAAAAGCTGCCATATCTGTTACTGCAAGGTCTGCAAGCATCTTTCTGTTGATGTTTACATCAGCATTCTTAAGACCGTTTATCATCTTGGAATAGCTAAGTCCGTTCATTCTTGCTGCTGCATTTATACGAACTATCCAAAGTCTTCTGTATTCTCTCTTTGTCTGCTTTCTGCCTGCAAATGCGTGAGCCATAGCTCTCATTACAGACTGCTTAGCAACTCTGTATTGCTTACTTCTTGCGCCGACAAAGCCTTTAGCCATTTTTAAAACTTTTTTATGCTTTTTACGTGCGTTTAAAGCACCTTTAACTCTTGCCATTTTATATTTTCCTCCTTAATTTGAAAGCTTACGATTAAATGTATGGTAATTCTCTTCTGATCTGCTTCATGTTTGTAGCGTCGCAAAGAGTAGCTTTTCTTAAAGATCTCTTTCTCTTCTGAGCCTTCTTTGTGAGTATGTGCTGCTTGTTAGCTTTAAATCTCTTGATTTTTCCTGTTCCTGTAACAGATACTCTCTTAGCAAGAGCTTTTCTTGTTTTTAACTTAGGCATTTTAAAAATCCTCCTTAAAATTTGTTAAGCCTTAGGTACGATAAACATAGACATAGTACGCGCCTCTACCTTAGGCTGTTTATCTATTGTGCCGTATTCAGAGACCTGCTCTGCAAAGTCGTGCATAATGCCCAGTGCCATATCGGCACGTCCCAGCTCTCTGCCTCTGAAACGTATAGAAACCTTTAACTTGTTCCCGTCCTTTAAGAATTTAAGAGCGTTTTTTACCTTTACCTGCACATCGTGAGTATCGATGTTAGGCGAAAGACGTATTTCTTTAATTGTAATGGTTTTTTGTTTTTTACGAGCCTCTTTTTCCTTCTTTTGCATATCAAACTTATATTTGCTGTAGTCCATAAGCTTGCATACAGGTGGCTTGGCTCCCGGCGAAATCTTTACAAGGTCGAGCCTTTTTTCATCTGCAAGATGCTGAGCATCCTTAGCAGACATAATACCAAGCTGCGTTCCGTCAGCCGCTATAAGTCTTACTTCCTTGTCTCTGATTTGCTGGTTGATCATTAAATCTGTAATAGCAGACACCTCCAATTTAAAAATTTAGTCTTTATTAAAAGTAAAAAAGACAGACCGTAAAGATCTGCCGACACTCAAATACACATTTTTTATCAAGCATACGCCCTTATAAAATCAAGCATACGCCCTAAAAAAATAGTGAAAATTCAGGTAACCTTAAAGTACAAAAACCGTAAGGTGAGAATCGGAATTCTTCTTTACAAATCAAGATTATACCACACCCTCTCAACTCTGTCAACAAAAACTTTTATTTTTTAAGCTAAAACCAATTATCAATTAACTGAATGATAAACACTTACATCCCCTGAGACATCCTGAATTTTATTGGACTGAATAGTGACCGTGTTTCCAGAAATACCAGAAATATCAGAAAAACTGATATATATTGTTGCTGCGGCACCGACCCCAAGCAAAGAAAGTATAAAGCCTATTATCAAAGCCACCTTGCTCTTTTTCTTAGTCTTTTTCATAATCTACTTGCTCCTTATACTCATCTTTCAATTTATCATAGGTGTTCTTGTCGCACATAGACGGTCTCACGGAAAATTCATCTATATACTCGCTGAGAAGTGTGTATGTATATATATAGCCTTCATAAAGCTTATTTTGATCCATAAGACCTTCGCTGTCATTTAACACCAATTCGGCGTTCAAGAAATACTTATAAGCCTCATCGTCCATCAGTTTGCCCATTTGGATATACAGATCAAAAAGCTCCTTACTATTGCTTTCGGTCTTTTCATAGTCTCTGCTCAATGAAATATAAACAAGGGCATCGGTCAGATATGACATTTTATTACGTGATAAATTAGCAAGCATATAACAGACATCGCCCATTCCGAAAAATATGTTATACAACTTCTCGGTCGAAGCAAAATTTTCGTTTTCAGGATCATCTTTATTTTCAGGACTATTATTAATGCAGGTTATACTATTGTCATATCCATCAACAGCTTTTTTATAATATTGGCAAGCCATCTCTTTATCTCTGCTTTTACAAAAATTTCCCATCAACATGTAGTCGTTAGCTAAATAGTAATGCGCTGCATAGTAATAAGGATTACTATCTATGGTCTTTTTCCTGAAGTCAATTGCCTCCTGTAAAACTTTAACGTCGGTTTCGTCATATTGATCCTCTAACTCACTTGCTTTTTTAGCATAATAATCGTATTGTTCTCTGTCGATCTTTGAAGTGTCTGTTTGTTTACTATCTTTAAGAAGATTTTTGATATATTCTTTTTTAGTTTCTATGTCATCGATTTTTATATCTTCAAAGACGGGTTTTGAGTGCTTAATGATTCCTTCGATCGGTTCTTTACCAAAATCATCTTCGTTATTATAATATTGAGAATTATCTGACTTAGGCAAAACAAGCTTTAAAAGCTCTTCCCCCGACTTCTCATTGTCATTAATTTCCACGTTAGTAATATAGACATCGCCGCCCGTACCTTTCACACGATTAGATGAAGTTTTATTAGTATTATTGCAGGAGACTAAAAATCCTATCGGCAACAATAAAGTGAGTGATTTTAAAATTCTTACTGCCTTTGCAAGATCTACCATACGCAGGCCTCCCCATCGACAAATTTTTCCTCATTATAATGATATAATATCATAAATCAACTTATTTGTCAATATTTGAAATAAAACTTTATTGCATTTTTTATAAGTATTTTTATATATCGATATATATGTATTCCGCATTAACTTCTTTTTATATATAAAAAAGCAGGAGGGGCTAATTATATCCTCTCCCGCCTGCACTATTTTATATGTCATTGTCACTCTCAAACTCCCACCCACAGTCACCGCCGACATCCTATTTCAGGCAATAAAAAAACCGCAGTTTTCTGCGATTTTTAAAGAAGTGAGCCAGCCGGGACTTGAACCCGGGACACCATGATTAAAAGTCATGTGCTCTACCGCCTGAGCTACTAGCCCTTATTTTATTTTGTTGAAATCAAGCCTTTTTTAAGGTGATTTGCGGGTGGATAGTGGGATTCGAACCCACGACCTCCAGAGCCACAATCTGGCGCGCTAACCAACTGTGCCATATCCACCATGTGTTTTTACAATAAAAAAACGTGCCAGAAGGGACTCGAACCCCCGACCCACGGCTTAGAAGGCCGTTGCTCTATCCAGCTGAGCTACTGACACATATTATATTAAGTCGGGGTGACAGGACTTGAACCTGCGACCTCCTGATCCCAAATCAGGCGCGCTAGCCAAGCTGCGCTACACCCCGTCAAAATAACACGATTACTCTTAAAAAAAGACGAAACCGCATGGCCTTCGCCTTTATTATGGTTTATAGATTTATATGACCCGTACGGGAATCGAACCCATGATTCGGCCGTGAAAGGGCCGCGTCTTAACCTCTTGACCAACGGGCCTTAAAAAGCTCCCCGAGTAGGATTCGAACCTACAACCTATCGGTTAACAGCCGAGTGCTCTACCATTGAGCTATCGAGGATTATCTTTAATACTTATATAGGTTATCACACATTAATATGAATGTCAAGTATTATTTTTTATAAACCCTAAATAAAACTGAATAACAAAACACCTGATAACTTCTTATCACATTTGTGTTCATTCTTGAAAATTGCTCTGATCTTTGAGGTTTCTCTTTCGAG
>CANRPW010000008.1 GCA_947632615.1 uncultured Clostridia bacterium
TATCTATACTTGAACTTGCGTTAAATTCATCATTCCAATCCGAGAAGTCGTCACTGTCGCTGAAATCGGGAGCTGCCGCTGATGTAGGCTCACTGCCACCTGTTGAAGGCTCGCCACCTGTTGAAGGCTCGCTGCCTGTTGAAGGCTCGCTGCCTGTTGAAGGCTCGCTGCCTGTCGAAGGTTCGCTGCCTGTCGAAGGTTCGCTGCCTGTCGAAGGCTCGCTGCCTGTTGAAGGCTCGCTTTCAAGAGCCTCAAGTGTCATACTCTTAAGAAGTGTGTTGCTTCCCGCTTTTCCGCCTACAATATAGTATGAACCGGGCTGAAGTTCGATAGATTCGCCGGATTTGAGCAATTTTATATCGTTACCTGTAGAATCCTGAACGGTTATACCGTTGCTGTCACATTCTACGGTCAGCCTTGCTTTCTGAGCAAGCTTGAATGTGATCTCTCCGTCTTCCTTACGAAGCTTGACACCGTCATTTTCCATAGAACGTCCTTCTACGGTAACATTACCTTGCTTGTCACCGTTTGCCTGTAAGTTGAAATCTCCACCGCTTGCAGACTTACCGAAATTATACTTACCCATAGAAGCTGCACCGCTTGGGTCTACATAAGCTGTAGTGCCTTCTGTATCTTCGTCGCCGCCGTCATCGCCGTCGGTGGAATTTTCATCGGTCTTGTCTTCCGATGCCTTTGTTGCATCATCAGTCTCAGCTTCTGATGTAGGCTGAGTTGTAGGCTCAGCAACTGTCGGAGCATTGGGGTCATGTGCAACTATCTTAAGGTGAGAAAGTGTAGCTTCCTTATATGTGCCGGTTCCTCCGTCATAAACGCCTGAGGAAATTACATATGTGCCCGCAGGAACGGTAACCATCTTAGTTGTTGCCTTATCTACTGTAGCCTTAGCAATACCGTCAGCATCGAGAAGATTTACAGGATTGCTTGAACCGTCGGTTGAAATAGTGATATCAACCTCTGTATTTACGTTAAATACTACAGAAAGATTTGTGTTTGCACTCTTTCCGCCAATAGTTATCTTGCTGCTGTCTGTCTTTGCAGTATTGAAAATGATGTTGTCTTTTGTTGTCTTTCCTTTATTTGGAAGGTAGGTGCTGTTAAGAGCCTGATCATAAGGAAGATCAACAGATGCTGAAGGCTGGTTGCCCGGAGTTACTATAGATGTATTTACATCCTCTGCATCAATAGGCTTTGCGGGCATAGTGCCTGCCTCTGTATATACGAGCTTCTTAACTTGTGACATATTTGTCTCGAGAATGTAGTTGCCGTCCGGAATATAGCTCATTGTAGGATCGGTATCAAAGTTTTCATATTTGTTTCCGCTGGAAACCTTCGTATTTCTGTCTTTAACAACCGTTGCCTGCATATCACCGTTGCAGCTTACAAGAGAGTCGTTATAGCTCTTGATAGCGCCGCCGGTTACTCTCTGAGGACTCTTACATTTTTCAAAAATGTTATATTCTGAGAAGATATAAGCGTTTGCTCTTGTGTTCTCAGCGTAGCTTACCTGTCCCTCGAATACGTTGTTGTACATGTGGATGTTTGCTTGACGTCCGAGAGGTCCTCTTGACTCGCAGTTCTTCCAATAGTTGTGATGATATGTAATATTGTACTGAATTGACTCTGTAGGCTTATCACTGGAACCTACAAGGTTTGTCTTGTGATAGTCCTGATAATAGCAATATGAGTTTGTGAAGTACTCACCACGCTTGAAGTCGCATGCACCGTCGCCCTCTGACTTATCGGAGTCAGTATATTCTCCTGAGCTTAAGCGAGGAGGGATAAATGAACAATGGTGAATCCAACAGTGTTCAACCTTTCCGCCATTGGGCAGATTACTTGTCCACTGACCTTCCATACCTAAAGCATCCTCGTGGGCTCCGTTAAACTTAATGTTTCTTACCTCAAAACTCTTACCCAGTGTGGGTGCGGATGTTTCGGTAACGAAATGGATGCCCCAGTCATTGATCTGAGTGTCAGGGCCAATACCTTCGATAGTGATATCCTTACCGGCGAGCATTCTTGCCATATAGCCGTTGTCGCCTTTTGTTCCGCCGTAGTCTTCACTGTCATAAGCTGTAAGACCGCCAAGGTTTTTGCTGCCTGTGGGGTATGTAAGTGTGGGGTCGTTAGGAACTTCTATAGTACCTATCATTCTGATATCAAGAGGTATACCGGCTTCAGCGATTGTTCTAAGTATGCCCTGGTTATGGTTATGGGCTCCTGTTCCGGTTGCTCCTCTGGAGTTGAGAATGTTACCGATACCCTTAACGGTAATTCCGCCATAGGATAATTCAACATCGTTTTCGTTTTCTTTTGTAACGTAAAGAACAATGGCATTATCCTTTAACGTACCGTCATTATTGTATGCGCCTACGCCCTCGCTGTAGTTGTAATGAGCATAACCTGAACGGTCGTAAGGCTCTACTGTAATGTCTTGCTGAGTGATCGTTTGTTTTTTGTCACCTGTAGTAATTGTGAGCGTGTATTTACCTGCCTTTAAACCAACGATATCAACACGACCCGTAGATGAGTCTTTCTGTCTTATAAGGGCAAGGTCATTTCCCGAAAGAGTGCCGCTCATTGTGCCCGAATAAGAAACTGTTGCTGCCTTTGCGTTTGTGTCGCTCCATTCAGCGTAGATACTTTCGTTCCATCCGCCCACAAGGCTAAAGCCTGATGAGGGAGTAGCTACGGATGAAACCGGCATTGTGCCATAGCCTGCTTCGGATGCTTCTTCTGCATCGGAAACCGTTTCTTCGGCAGGAGCTGTATTTTCAGCCGCCGAAAAAGCTGTTACGTTTGAGAATACGGAAGTGAGCATTACTGCACTCATAATAGCAGCGCCCAGTACTCTCTTATAAAATTTCATAGGTTTTCCTCCTTTTGACTTCCCTGTGAAGTCATATTTATTTGGGAGAACGGCTGCCCCTGTCCTCTCTGAATTCGTTTTGAATATATGCCCGAACATTACGAACAATCGAACATATACCTACAATAAATATATCACAAGGGGTTAGATAATTCAACAAATTTTATTCGTGTGTTTTCACAAAATTATAATTCAATTTTTGTCTATATTTAATAATAAACTAATGTCAGAGCTATAAAACAGGCAAAAAGCCATAAGTTATTGCATTTTGCAAATTTTTTTGACGGTTGACAAATTTATTGTTGTGTGTTATTATTATTATGATTATTTTTAAAAAGGCTGTGAAGGGAAACCAAGCTTATATAAACGTGATTTCAGAGAGAGACCGGCAGGTGAAAGGTCTTACTGTTATATAAGAAGCTACAGTCCCGGAGCTTTGTCGTATGCCCTGCGTTAAAGGGATAAAGAGGCAGTCTTTTCAGACTGTAAATTAAGGTGGTAACACGGGTCAGCTCGTCCTTTGGTCGGGTTGTCCCTTTTTTAATTTAAGGAGGATAAAAAAATGACAAATGTATATGACATTTTAAAAGAAAGAGGCTTTATTGAGGCATGCACCCACGAAAATGAGGTAAGAGAGCTTTTGGGAAAGGAAAGCGTTACATTTTATATAGGCTTTGACCCAACCGCGGACAGCCTTACGGCAGGTCACTTTCTTACAATAATGGCAATGAGCCATATGCAAAGAGCAGGACACCGCCCTATAGCCCTTATTGGCGGCGGAACAACACTTATAGGCGACCCCACGGGCAAAACCGATATGCGTAAAATGATGACAGCCGAGCAGATAAACCAAAACGGTGAAAAGTTTAAACAGCAGCTTTCAAAATTTATAGACTTTTCCGACGGAAAAGCCCTTATGATAAACAACGCCGACTGGCTGACAAAGCTCAATTATATTGACTTTTTAAGAGATATAGGCGTTCATTTCTCGGTAAACAGAATGCTCACCGCAGAATGTTATAAATCAAGAATGGAAAAGGGGCTCACCTTCCTCGAATTTAACTATATGCTTATGCAGAGCTATGACTTCTTAGAGCTGAGCAGAAGATTTGGCTGTAAAATGCAGCTTGGCGGCAGCGACCAGTGGAGCAACATTATCGGCGGCGTTGAGCTTATAAGAAGAGCTGACGGAAAAGATGCTTACGGACTTACATTTAAGCTTCTTACAAATTCTCAGGGCATAAAGATGGGCAAGACCGTTGCAGGCGCTGTATGGCTTGACCCCGAAAAGACATCACCTTACGATTTCTACCAGTATTGGAGAAATGTGGATGATGCAGACGTTGAAAAATGTCTTGGTCTTCTCACTTATCTGCCTATGGACGAGGTCAGACGACTTGGTGCTTTAGAGGGCGCAGAGATAAACAAGGCAAAAGAGGTTCTGGCGTATGAGCTTACTAAGATAGTTCACGGTGAGGACGAGGCTAAGAAGGCTCAGGAGGCTGCAAGGTCACTTTTCGGCGGAGAAAAGTCAAGCGATAACACACCTACCACAGAAATTGATGCGGCGGCTGTTGAAAAGGGCATGACAGTTATTGAGGCTCTTGAAGCAGCTAAGCTTATTGCCACAAGAAGCGAAGGCAGAAGACTAATTCAGCAGGGCGGAATTAAAATAAACGGCAATAAGGCAGAGTCCTTTGACAGCATGATAACTGCCGATGATGTTAAGGACGGATATATATTGATACAAAAGGGCAAGAAGGTTTATCACAGATTGAAGGTCAGATAAATATGGAAGTCTACAGTGTAAAAAATGTATACGGTAAAAGCGGCGAGCTTAAGATACAAGTTCCCGGGTCGAAAAGCATAACCAACAGGGCGCTGCTCATTGCTGCCCTGGCAGAGGGGGAGAGCCTTTTGGAGGGGGCGCTTTTCAGCGACGATTCGGAGAATTTTCTTAACTGCATACAAAGGCTTGGCATAAAAACCCAAGTGAACAGAGAAAAACGAAGCATAATTGTTTGGGGAAACGGGGGAAAACTGCCTGTTTCCGAAGCAAAAATAAATGTTGGCAGCGCAGGAACGGCGGCAAGATTTATAACCGCCTTTCTTGCTATGACCGATGGGTGCTTTTATGTAGACTCTTCGGAGCAGATGAAAAAAAGACCTATGAAGCCCTTGCTTGACTCTCTTGAAGAAATGGGAGCAAAGGTTAAGTATCACGAAAAGGAAGGGTATTTTCCCTTTACCATAACAGGGACGGAGCCTGAAAAGGACGAGGCTTTAATTGATATTGACAAAAGCAGCCAGTTTTTAAGCGCCTTTTTAATATCCGCCTGTAAATGCAAAAACGGCATAAATATAAAGGTAAAAGGCAGCCATGGAATGAATTATATTTATATAACCACCAAAATGATGGGTGAATTTGGCATAGAGGTCAAAAAGCCGACGGATAATGTGTTTGTGGTTGAAAAGGGCAGCAAGTATATAGGAAGGAACTATAAAATAGAAGCCGATGTTTCGGCTGCCTGCTATTTCTATGCTATGGCAGCAATTTTGGGAATATCGGTGACTGTTGAAAATGTTTTCTTTTCATCTGTTCAGGGAGATATTAAATTTATAGAGCTTCTTGAAAAAATGGGCTGTAAAGTTATGGAAACTACCGAGGGAATAAATGTAAAAGGTCCTGAGGGAGGCAAGCTCAAGGCTGTGGACGTTGATATGTCGGCATTTTCGGATCAGGCTCTTACGCTGGCGGCAATTGCGCCTTATGCCGACGGAGCTGTGAAGATATCGGGAATAGACCATATAAGAGGACAGGAATGTGACAGGATAAATGCCATAAGGGTAAACCTTTCCGCCATGGGCATAAAAACAGATGAAACCGAGAACGGGCTTGTAATATACCCCGGCACGCCTAAGCCCACAAGAATAAAAACTTATGACGACCACAGAGTTGCCATGGCATTTGCAATAACAGGTTTAAGGTCGGACGGCATAGAAATATCCGACCCCGGCTGTACACGCAAAACATTTGTAGACTTTTTCAATGTGCTTGACAACGCCATAGAAAAAATGGTCTGACCTGCGCCCCAAAACCGCTGTGGCTTTCAATTCTTCACGCTTGCATATTGTACGCCCCACCCGCCCACCCTACCCCAGTGCCGCATTGGCGCTAATATATTAATGAGGTACAGATAGCTTGTTGGCGCTAATAGGGGGTCCAGTGCCGCTGTGGCGCTAATATATTAATGGGGTATCGATAGCTTGTTGACGCACGTAGGGGATCCGGTGCCGCTGTGGCGCTAATATATTTAGGTAGTACCAATTGCTTGTTGGCGCACATAGGGGGTCCGGTGCCGCTGTGGTGCTAATATATTAAAGTGGTGCCGATGGCTTGTTGGCGCTAATAGGAAAATCCCTGTCGCTGTGGCGTTAATTGGGGTTTATACAATTTTTTGGAGATGAAATATGGGTAAAAGAATAGAAAATGTTGAAATAAAAATAGACAAGATGTGCTTCCCAAACAAGGGCGTAGGAATGTATGAGGACAAGAAAGTCTTTATAGCAAACGCCCTGCCGGGACAGACTGTTAGGTGCAATGTTTATAAAAGAAAAGGCAGCTTTCGAGCAGACCGCTTTGAAATTATTGAAAGAGCGGACTATGAGATAGACTCCGACTGCCCTGCATTTGGCAGCTGTGGCGGCTGTCTTTACCGCACGCTGCCTTACGAGCAGGAGCTTGAGCTTAAAAAGAATATGGTTTTGGAGCTTCTTTCAAACGCAGGTGTTGAAGGCTTCATATTTGAGGGCATAAAACCAAGCCCTGCAGAAAATGAGTATAGAAACAAAATGGAATTTTCCTTCGGCGACACAGGCAAGGGCGGCAGCCTTTGTTTGGGCATGCGCAAGAGGGGCAGCTTTTATGAGGTGGCATCTGCAGAGGACTGCAAGATCGTGCATGAGGATATAAGAAAGATAGTTAACGCAGTCAGAGAATTTTTTGTAGATAGCAAAGAGACCTTCTATCACAAAACGGCGCACACGGGTTCTCTCAGGCATTTGCTTGTGAGAAGGGCGCATTTTACGGGAGAAATTCTTGTTGCTCTTGTGACTGCTTCCGATATAAAAACCGAGCTTGAGCCTCTTAAAAATAGGCTTTTGGAGCTTGAAACAGAAGGCAGCATAACAGGCATTCTTCATATTATAAATGACGGCGTTGCGGACATTATTAAAGCTGACAGCATAAATTTATTATATGGACGTGACTATATATATGAAAAGCTGTTGGGGCTGACATTTAAAATATCTGTGTTTTCATTCTTCCAGACAAATTCCGCAGGGGCAGAGGTGCTTTATGAGACTGTGAGAGAATTTGCGGGAGATGAAAAAAACACCGTGCTTTTTGACCTGTACTGCGGAACGGGCACTATCGCCCAGCTTATGAGCTCTCAGGCGGATAAGGTGGTGGGCATAGAAATAGTAGAAGAAGCCGTAGAAGCGGCAAGGGTAAACACAAAATTAAACAATATAGAAAACTGCCAATTTATTGCTGCGGATGTGCTTAATGGAGTAGACGACCTAATGGATAAACCCGACCTCATAATATTGGACCCGCCAAGAGAGGGGCTGCATCCTAAGGCATTGCCTAAAATATGCACGCTGTTTTCCGCTCCTCGCATGATTTATGTGTCATGCAAGCCCACATCCCTTGCCCGTGACCTCCCCTTGCTTAAGGAATATGGCTATGAACCCATAAAAATAGCCTGCGTAGACCTTTTCCCACGCACCGCAAACGTGGAGACGGTTTGTCTTTTAAAACACACGGGCACAGTTTAAATTTTCTTAACATACATTGCGGGGGTGGCATATTATTATCGGGGAGGTAATGATATGAAAGATATAACCTACAGACCCGCAACAATAGCTATAATAAGAAGTCCGGAGAAGATCGTGAACACCAACTATATAAAAATGATGGAGTAGCTTGGGTACGACACCCAACTTACTTACGTCAGAAAATAACAATAGAAAAGAGGGATATGATCATGGCAAATGAAGAGAAAAAAATATGGGGCATTCACACTAAAGACGACAACCTGTTCCTCAAAGATAATCTGATAGCGATCGGCTGGCGCGAGATGGGTGACCTGAGTAAGATCGAAGCCAACCGTGATGCCTTTAAGGGAAAGTATACGGCAACATATCAGGACGCCAAAAAAGGAAATATAGCAACCGGTGCAGGTATGCTATATCGCTTTTGCTATGAAGCGCAGGTTGGTGATTACGTCGTCTTCCCTTCAAAGATCAACCGCGAAATAAATATCGGTGTTGTGGAAGGAGAATATGTTTATGACCCCTCTCAGCCTAACTATGTCCAGACAAGAAAAGTGAAATGGCTGAAACACTTGCCGCGTACTGCCTTTTCACAAGGAGCGCTTTATGAAATAGGATCGGCTATGTCCTTCTTTACTGTTAAAAACTATGCGGATGAGTTTATGGCTGCTCTTGATAAGGATTTCAAGAAAAACTACTCTTCCGATTCCGAAGATGAGAGCGTTGGTGCTACTGCTGAGGATATTATTGAAAGTACGAAAGACTTTATATTAAAAGAGCTTAGTCGTCAGCTTAAGGGGTATGATTTGGAAAACTTTGTAGCTGATCTGCTTAGAGCAATGGGCTATCGAACCACGGTTTCTCCCCAAGGTGGCGATAGCGGCATCGATATTACTGCATACAAAGATGAGCTTCCACCTCGTATTCTTGTGCAGGTAAAGAGCCAGGATGGAGATATTAAGGAGGCAACAATCCAGTCTTTGAAGGGCGCCATGCGAGAGGGCGATTACGGATTGTTTGTTACTCTTTCAAATTATACAAAGAACGCTCAGAAGTATTTGAAAAACACGCCTATTATCCGTGGTATCAATGGCACAGAATTAGTTGAACTGATATTGAAATATTATGAAGATTTAAGTGAAAAATATCGGAAGATGATACCTCTCAAGAGAGTTTATATTCCGGTTCCAAAGGATGAGTGATGGCATGAGGAAAGCAAAAATCAACGTACCAAATCCTTCTTCTGAACAAGTTGAGAATTATCTTCGTGCCTGGAATGAGTTGGAAAACTATCATCTTCAGGAAGATGCGCTGGATAAGCTCTTCTTTACGCTTTGTCCCAAGAACGTGGATATGTCTGATATCCTTTTGAAGGTTGCGGCACTGAATGACTTTTACAGCACAAACATCTTCTCTGTATATCCGGTGGCAAAACATATTTTATCGTTAAACATTGATGACAGGCTTGAGACCGGTGATGTAGCGCTGGTTTCGGATATTCAAAAGGTTACTATCAACGGAGTTGAAAAGAACTTCTATTCTTTCGCAACGAAGTATTGTAGCCATCACTGCCCACTGGATTTTCCTATTTATGATAGCTACGTTGAAAAGATGCTGTGCTATTTCCGGGATAGAGATAAGTTTGCTTCATTCAAGACTTCGGAGTTGAAGGACTACGCAAAGTTTAAAGGAACACTTATCGATTTCAGATCATTTTACGGTCTTGATCAGTACGATCTAAAAAAGATAGACAAATATATGTGGCAGCTCGGAAAGGAGTACTTCCCTAAGAGTTACGGAAAGAAAAAGGTACATAAGGAACAGTAATGAGTTGAATGTATATTTGTACCTGTCCATGTGGCAAAGGTAAGATAACCCAGACCGATTATAGCTATGACCGGAGAATATATTTGTTTTGTCGAAGCCTTCGGATTTAGACCGGTTTAGTAGTAGCTCTGCCATTCATAATGGTGTCTCAGGAAATGGAGAGACGGTTTGCCTTTTAAAACGCAGGGGCACGGTTTAAAATTTCTTAACATACATTGCAGGGGCGGCATATTATTATCGGGGAGGTAATGATATGAAAGGTATAAATGACAGACCCGTAGCAATAGCTATGATAAGAGGTGGAGACGACTATCCTGAGCTTTATGGGAGTGTGGTCTTTACTCAGATGAAATTGGGTGTTTTGGTTACGGCGGAAATACATGGCTTGCCTTATAAGGGTGAGTGTGACGCTGGTATATTTGCATTCCACATTCATGAGGGAACGAGCTGTACGGGAAACAATGAGGATCCGTTTGCAAATGCCGAAGGGCATTACAACCCAAACAGCTGCCCTCATCCATACCATGCAGGGGATCTTCCGCCCTTATTTGGCAACCACGGATATGCTTATATGTCCGTACTGACAAATCGCTTTAGGGTATGGGATATTATAGGAAAAGTAATTATTATTCACGAACAGCCCGATGATTTTATAACACAGCCTTCAGGAAATTCGGGAACAAAAATTGCCTGCGGACAAATTTTAAGGGAATAAAATCAAATATAATTCAAAAGCCTCTTTTGCCAAGCAATAGCGCTTAATGCAAAGGGGGCTTTTATTGTTTAAAACAGCTCGGCAAGGGGCGTACTGACAGATCGCTTTAGGGTGTGGGATATTATAGGAAAGGTAGTTATTATTCACGAACAGACCGATGATTTTAAAACCCAGCCTTCAGGAAATTCGGGAACAAAAATTGCCTGCGGACAAATTTTAAGGGAATAAAATCAAATATAATTTAATAGCCTCTTTTGCCAAGCAATGACGCTTAAAGCAAAGGAGGCTTTTATTGTTTAAAACAGCTCGGCAAGGGGGATGTTTATATATTGCTCTGCATTTTTTACAGAGTTTTCGGCGCAAAGTCTGCCATAGCCGTACAGCCTGTTGGGGTAGCTCATATCGGGGTCTCTTTCTGCGCCTATTCGCAGAAATGCCTTGAGCTTTTGCCCGTACATAAAAGGCTCATTTTTGTTGATTATCCCCCACTCCATAAGCAGGGCAGCAACGCCCGAGGCTATGGGCGCGGCTATGCTTGTTCCCGTATAGGAGTCATAGCCTCCCCCTGCCCTTGTTGAGATTATATTCACTCCCGGGGCAAGAAGATCGGGCTTTATATCCCCCTTTGAGTTATAGCCTATGCTTGAAAAGTCAGCCCTTGCATTGGTCTCGGGGTCGTACGCGCCTACGGAAAGAATGTTTGGGGCGGTGGACGGCAGGGTGACGGTTATTTCTCTGTCGGAGTCGGGAAAGTATGATGACGGGCTTACAAGCTCGTTTACGGGCAGCCATATATTTATTCTGCCGTCAACTATATCTTCGCCGTAAATGCGCAATATCCATTTGCCGGCGGGCAGAGTGCCCGTAATGCTTCTTGCATAGAAGAATATCTCCTGATCCGACGAATAGGGAGAAGGCCGACCCACGTCTATGCCAAAGCTTATTTTGTCCATTTCCATTCTGTAGAAGCTACCGTTATATTCTATTATGCCCGTAGATATTCCCCCGGGAAGAATAAGCTCAAAATTCATTTTGTCAACAAAATCCTTCCAAAGGGATAAATAAACATAACCAAGCTCAGCAGCTATATTTATTTCTATATCCTTTGTTTCGCCGTCTGCTATACGGCCCCTGAAGTGATGCCCTGCATCGCCCTCATTCCCTACCGCAGCAGTAATTACCGTCCTTCCCACATCAGACATACTGTCAAGATATTCTTCAAAAAGGGAGCTGCCCCCGTGAGAGCCGTTGCTGGTTCCGTATGAAATATTTATCACAATAGGTCTTCCAAGCTCCACCGACTTATCAATGAGAAACTTTACCCCTCTCATAATGTCAACTGTCAGAATGGGTCTATCGGGGCTTAGCTTGACTACCAAAAAATCCCCTTCGGGCGCAACTCCCTTAAACCTGCCGCCGCTCGCCCTGCCGTTTCCTCCCATAGCCCCCGCTATTGCCGTTCCGTGGCCAAGCTCGTCATAGGGGCTTAGTCCGCCCTCTCCCGTTTCTATGCAGGTATTTATTGCACTGTTGTCAAAATTTCTGCCGCTGCAAAGGGAGTCGGGAGCGCTGCCGTCAATGGATAAGTCCCATATATCCAATATTCTGCTTTTTCCGTCGTCATCTATAAAGTCGGGATGTGTAAAATCTATTCCCGAATCTATAACGCCCAAAAGCACGCCCTTGCCCGTAAGCCCCTCGGCTCCCCCTCTTACCGGGGGAATGCAGCTGCCCTCAGAGGCGCTTACAAGCATAAGCTCCAGATTTCTTGGCAGCTCTACATAATCGACCTGCTCGTAAAAAGCAAGCTCTGCAAGCCGCCCATAGGGTATTACTATTATGCCATAGCCTAATGAGAGATCCTCTCCCTTGGCATCAAACGCTTTTAGTATATTTTCAAAATCACCGTTATACTTGATTATCGCATCAACATAGTCATCCAAAAAATCATCTCCCTTATAAATATATTAAAAAAGCCGCTGCGGATATTGCAGCAGCCTTAAAAGCTCATGAGGTAAATTCTATAATGCCGTTGGTTATGCCTATGGCGCAGTTTTGCCTGAACTCTGAAGTGGAGAGAAGATATGCCTCTGAAGGGTTTGACAAAAAGGCAAGCTCCACAAGTATGGCGGGCATTCTCGTAAGACGAAGCACGGCAAGATTTCTTGCGAAGGTGCCTATATTTCTTAAGTTTATCTGATTTACAAGGGCAGTGTTCACCGTTTCCGCAAAACGCTGGGCTGTTGTGCCGGCTCTGTAATAGAAGGTCTCAGTGCCGCCTATAGAAGGGTCGGTGTTTGAATTGCAGTGTATGCTCACAAAATAATCAGCTCCCCAGGCATTTGCCATATCTGCCCTGCCCCCGAGGCTTACGGTGTCGTTTCCCGTGCGGGAATATTCTATGTCATAGCCTCTGCCTGCAAGAATTTCACCCACCCTAAGAGCAACATCAAGGTTTACCTCAGCCTCATAAAGTCCGTTTATGCCTATTGCTCCGGGGTTAGTTCCGCCGTGCCCGGGATCTATAAATATTTTCATATTTCTATCACTCCTTTTTTAAATAATATTCCTCATACCTTCAAAATGTGTAACAAAGGCTTGATTTTATGGTAAAAAAACTATATACTGATTTAGGGGAGAGTGAGAATATGTTTTCTGAAAATATAAAAACCCTGCCTGAAATTACGGCAGACAGAATAATAGAATACATTGTGGAAAATGACTTAGAGCCTGACGACAGAATGCCCAACGAATTTGAGCTTGGTAAAATTCTCGGTGTGGGCAGAAGCACCGTACGCGAGGCAGTGCGCCTTTTGGTAAGCCGTAATGTGCTTGTCATAAGGAGAGGAGCGGGCACATACATAGCCAAAAACACAGGTATACCCGAAGACCCTCTTGGGCTTATTTTTTCAAAAGACAGATATAAGCTCACGAAGGATCTTTTGGAGGTAAGAATAATTTTAGAGCCTGAAATTGCTGCCATGGCAGCAAACAGAGCCACCGACAAAGACATAGCCTCTATTTGGAAGTATTGTCATCAGGTAGAGGAAAAGTATAAAAAAGGCGAGGACCACATGCCTCCCGATGTTAAGTTTCACAAGGCTATTGCAAAAAGCACAAGAAATGACATTATAGAAAAAATAATACCTATTATAGACACCTCCGTAGCTGTTTTTGTAAATGTGACCTACAGACAGCTGAGGGAAGAAACCATTACCACCCACCGTGCCGTTGCCGAAGCTATAGAAAGGCACGATGCGGCAGGAGCAAAGCACGCCATGATGATGCACATGCTCTACAACAAATATAAAATAGAAGAAATAATAGATATGCACGAAAAGCAGAAGAAGAATACATATAATACGCTGATATAAGGCAGTCAGCACCAAAAAAAACTATAGATTTAAAAACACGGCAGGGAATATCCTTGCCGTGCTTTTTGATTGATTGGATTTCTTGTTAAATTATAGATTATTCTACGTCCTGAAGAGCTGCAAAGTCTTCTTCTCCTGTACGAACCTTTACAACACGTTCTACGCTGTATACGAAGATCTTGCCGTCGCCGATGTGGCCTGTGTAGAGAGTTTCCTTTGCTGCTTCGATTATCTTGTCTACGGGTATCTCGCTTACTACTACCTCTACCTTTACCTTTGGCAGGAGAGTTGCATCCATTTCAACACCACGATAACGTCTGCCTGTGCCCTTCTGTATGCCGCAGCCCATAACCTGAGTTACTGTCATACCTGTTACACCGAGAGAGTTCATGGCCTTTCTGAGCTTTTCATATCTTTCAAGCTTAGCTATAATTACTACCTTGTGGATGCCTGTAGATGAGATAGGCATAGACTCTACCTTTACAGCGGCATCTCTCTGAGCCTGTGTAGCTGCATGGTAATCTGACTCGCCTAAGTTTGTGTTTTCGTTTACATCCATAGTCATTGTGTTTGAAATATCCATAAGGGCAAAGCCTGCATAAGCAGATGAAAGACCATGCTCTGTTGAGTCAAGACCTTCAATTTCTTCTTCCTCACTTACACGAAGACCTATAAGTGCCTTAATTACAAAAAATGCTATTGTAATGGTTACGGCTGTCCAAAGGGCTGTTGAGAACATACCTAAGAACTGAATACCAAGCTGATGGAAGCCGCCGCCGTAGAAAAGACCTTCGCCTGCTATCTGGTTTGCGCCGCCGCTTATAGCTCTTGCAAATGCGGGAGCTGTTTCTGTAGCAAAGAAGCCTACCGAAATGGTGCCCCAGATACCGCACATACAGTGTACTGCAACTGCACCAACAGGATCGTCAACACGGAGCTTCTCATCTAAGAACCATACGCCGAATACTACTATAAGACCTGCAATACCGCCTATTATTATAGAACCGAAAGCATCGCATACATCGCAGGGAGCTGTTATGGCAACAAGACCTGCAAGTGATGCGTTAAGACACATTGAAACATCGGGCTTGCCGTACTTTACCCATGTGAATATCATACATACAACAGTTGCAATAGCAGGAGCTATGGTGGTTGTTACGAAAACAGAGCCAAGCTCTTCTATAGAAGTTGCTGCTGCACCGTTGAAGCCGTACCAGCCAAGCCAAAGTATGAATACACCAAGACAGCCTAAAGGAAGGTTGTGACCCGGGAAGGCATTTACCTTAGTTATTTTGCCTGCTTTGTCCTTTACAAACTTACCGATACGGGGACCGAGTATAGCGGCACCTATAAGAGCGCTTATACCGCCGACCATGTGTATACAGTTGGAGCCTGCGAAATCGTGGAAGCCAATCTGTGCAAGCCAGCCGCCGCCCCATGTCCAGTGAGCCTCGATGGGGTAGATGATTGCTGATATAACGGCTGAGTAGATGCAGTAGGATAAGAACTTTGTTCTTTCTGCCATTGCACCCGAAACTATGGTTGCCGTTGTTGCGCAGAATACTAAGTTAAATACGAAGTTAGACCAGTCGAAGGTCTGATATGATGTGAAGATATCAAAACCCGGCTTGCCTATAATGCCCATCATATCTTCGCCTAACAGCAGGCTAAAGCCTATGATTATGAACATTACAGTACCTATACAAAAGTCCATAAGGTTTTTCATAAGTATATTGCCGGCATTTTTAGCTCTTGTAAAGCCTGTTTCTACCATTGCAAAGCCTGCCTGCATCCAGAATACAAGGGCCGCGCCTATGAGAAACCACACGCCAAAGACTTCACCGTTTAGTGCATTTAAAATTTCTTGTGTCATAATAATTCCTCCTTGTTAAAAAAGGCGATGCAGAGAGCTAAATTAAGAAGCATCCTTGCATCGCCTTATAATATTAAAAAACGCTATGGATGTAACCCGGGAACATCCATAACGTCATTGTCATAAAAAAAGAGAGAAGCCAAAGTAGAAAATTACTTCAACCCCTCATCGGATAAATGAATTATAGACCCTTTCTAATTAAATTTCAACCCCTTTTTTTGAAAATTTTAATTTTTATAAGATTTTATTATAAATTCATTTATTTTGGCTAAATTTTTATAGAAAATATACAATATGGCAAAATAGAGTATAAATTGCTTGTAAATCTATCCATTTTATTTTATAATATTAAATATTAAAGATAAGAATATATAAGTCGGAGGTAATATAATGAATATAACAGAACTTTCTAAGGCTGAGCTTGCAGGGCTTTGCGCAGACCTTGAAAAGCAGTATGAGGGGCTTAAAGCCCACGACCATAAGCTGGATATGTCAAGAGGCAAACCCTCGGCAGAGCAGCTTGACCTTTCAAACGACCTGCTAACAGACCCCTTCCCATATATTTCTGCAAACGGTACAGACTCAAGAAATTACGGCGTGCTTGAAGGACTGCCTGAGATAAGAGAGTTTTTCGGTGATATTTTGGGAATAGACCCTAATAATATTATAATAGGCGGAAATGCAAGCCTTAGCTTAGAATATGATGCCCTCATGCGTATGTGGGTGTTTGGCTCTAAAGGGGCTACACCCTGGAGCAAGCTTCCTAAAGTAAAGTTTATATGCCCCGTGCCAGGCTATGACAGGCATTTTACAATGCTTGAAGAGCTGGGAATAGAAATGATAAATGTGGACCTTTACGATGACGGCCCTGATATGGATAAGGTAGAGGAGCTTGTAAAGTATGACCCTTCTGTAAAGGGTATATTCTGTGTTCCCCTTTATTCAAACCCCACAGGGGCATGCTATTCGGATGAAAAGACAGAGCGCCTTGCGGCTATGAAGACAGCGGCTGAGGACTTTAAGATATTCTGGGATAATGCATACGGCATCCATCATTTATATGATGAGGGAGAAAAGCTTGCCAACATTTTAGACCTTTGCGAAAAGCACGGAAATGCCGACAGAGTTTTCTACTTCTTCTCAACCTCAAAAATAACCTTTGCGGGCGCAGGAGTTTCTCTCGTAGCGGCATCTGCAGATATGATAAAGGAAATAAGAGGACATATGTTCTGCCAGACCATAGGCTATGACAAGACAAATCAGCTGAGAACGCTGAATTTCTTTAAGACCCACGGCGGAATAGAAGAGCATATGAAAAGACACGCTGCTATTTTAAGACCAAAATTTGAGCTTGTGCTTAACCGTTTTGAAAGTGAATTTGCAGGCAGTGGCATATTAAGCTGGAGCAAGCCCAAGGGAGGATATTTTATATCTGTAAACACACTCAAGGGTTGTGCAAAGGAAACAGTGGCTCTTTGCAAGGGCGTAGGACTTACACTTACAGGCGCAGGTGCAGCTTTTCCTTATAAGAAGGACCCCGATGACAGCAATATAAGAATAGCACCAAGCTATCCCGATATGAAGGAGCTTGCAGATGCACTTGATGTATTTTGCATATGCTGCCGTCTTGCGGCTGTGAGAAAGCTTTTGGAAAATTAAGTTGCCCCACCCTTTCCTTCGTTTCTACGAAACGAAAGAAAGGGCGGACCCGCGGGGCGAAAATCAGCGGCGGCTGCGCCGCCGCTGATTTTCGCTTTAGGCGGACGTGAATATATAGAGGAGATGAAAAAGAATGGTAAAATTTAATGAAAACTATCTGAACATAAAGCAGAGCTATCTTTTTTCGGAGATAGCTAAGAGAGTAAATGATTTTTGCGAGGCTAACCCTGACAAGAAGGTTATTCGTCTTGGAATTGGTGACGTTACTCAGCCTTTAGGCAAGCTTGTTGTTGAGGCTTTGCACGGCGCCGTTGATGAAATGGGCAAGGCAGAAACCTTCAGAGGATATGGTCCCGAGCAGGGTTATGACTTCTTAAGAGAAAGTATAAGAGATTATTATAAGAGAAACGGCGTAGATATAGATGCCGATGAAATATTTGTTTCTGACGGCGCAAAGAGCGACACGGGAAATATTACAGATATGTTTTCCGTTGACAATACTGTGCTTGTGCCCGACCCTGTTTATCCTGTATATGTTGATACCAACATAATGAACGGACGTAATATAATATATATGGACGGAACAGCTGAAAACGGCTTCCTTCCTATGCCCGACGACAGTGTTAAGGCTGATATAATTTATCTTTGCTCACCAAACAATCCTACAGGTGCAGTGTATACAAAGGCTCAGCTTAAGGAATGGGTAGACTATGCAAATAAGAATGGTTCTATAATACTTTTTGACTCAGCTTATGAGTGCTTTGTTTCTGAGCCTGACCTTCCAAGAAGTATATATTCTGTTGAAGGCGCTAAAAGCTGCTGCGTTGAGTTTTGTTCCCTCAGTAAGACCGCAGGCTTTACAGGAACACGCTGCGGATATACCATCGTGCCTAAGGCAATTGTGAAAAAGGCTTCCAACGGTACTGAAATGAGCCTTAATCAGATGTGGAACAGACGTCAGACAACAAAGTTTAACGGAGTTCCTTATATAGTTCAAAGAGGTGCTGCAGCAGTGTTTACCGTTGAAGGCATGGCAGAGGCTAAGGCTATGATAAATAATTATCGCAAAAATGCTAAACTTATTGCTGACACTATGGATGAAATGGGAGTTAAATATACAGGCGGAGTTAATTCACCCTATATCTGGTTTGAATGTCCTTTCGGCATGTACAGCTGGGACTTCTTTGATAAAATGCTTAACGAAATACAGGTGGTTGGTACTCCCGGAGCAGGCTTTGGCAAAAACGGCGACAACTACTTCCGCCTTACTTCATTTAATAACTACGAAAATACTAAAGAAGCTATGGAGCGCTTCAAAACTTTATTTTAATAAAAACGGAAGAACTGCCGTAAGCAGCAGCCCAAACCGCCGCAGGCGGTTTGGGCTGCTGCTTACGGGTCAGGGCGAAGGACCATCTGTGGGAAGCGGCAAAGGCGGACAAGTCCGCCTTTGCCGCTTCCCACAGATGGTCCTTCGCCCTGAGCTAACACTCCGTGGGGGAACAAAGCCGCCGTAGGCGGCTTTGTTCCCCCACGGGTCGGGGCGCGGAAACATCTCAGCAAGACAGCAAGGGAGGACAAGTCCTCCCTTGCTGTCTTGCTGAGATGTTTCCGCGCCCCGGGCAGCCCCGCAGGTATGCGGGCAAATTTCCATATAAAAAGCCCTTGTTTTCGTATTGAAAGCAAGGGCTTTTCCTTACAAATTTAACAATATAAAATCAGAAGTCAACTTCTGTATCGTAGTAGCAGCACTTAAGAAGCTTTTCCATTTCCTCTACACTTGGCTGACGTGGGTTGGAGCCTGTACAAGCATCGCCTATAGCGTTTACTGCTATGTCGTGTACTCTTTCAAGGAATATGTTTTCGGGTACGAAGCCGTTTTCTGTGGGATAGCTGTCTGCACCATAATTCTTTATGCAGTGAGGTATGTTGAGGTCGTCATTCATCTTACGAAGGTAAGCAATGAGTGCAGCAACCTTGTCATCATCGGAAACATTCTTATCTGCAATACCCATGTAATCAACTATAACGCCGTAACGCTTTTTAGCTGTTTCATCCTTAGCGTTGAAAGCAATAACCTTAGGAAGATACATTGCATTAGCAGCGCCGTGGATAATGTGTGCACCGCAGTCTGTAAAAGCTGCACCTGTCTTGTGAGCCATTGAATGAACTATGCCGAGAAGTGCATTTGAGAATGCCATACCTGCAAGGCACTGTGCGTTATGCATTCTGTCTCTTGCGCCCATGTCGCCGTTGTATGAAGTAACAAGGTCGTTCATTATCATTTCAATAGCGTGGATAGCAAGAGGATCTGTATAATCGCAGTTTGCTGTAGATACATAAGCCTCTATAGCGTGAGTCATTGCATCCATACCTGTATGAGCAACTAACTTCTGGGGCATTGTTTCTGCAAGCTCAGGATCTACAATAGCTACATCGGGAGTGATCTCGAAGTCTGCTATAGGATATTTGATACCCTTTGAATAGTCTGTGATGATAGAGAATGCTGTTACTTCTGTAGCTGTACCGGATGTTGATGAAATTGCACAGAAGCGAGCCTTTTTACGAAGCTCGGGAATACCAAACACCTTGCACATATCTTCAAATGTACAGTCGGGATATTCGTATTTGATCCACATTGCCTTTGCAGCATCTATCGGTGAGCCGCCGCCTATAGCAACGATCCAGTCGGGTTCAAACTTAAGCATAGCTTCAGCGCCGCGCATAACTGTTTCTACTGATGGGTCCGGCTCTATGCCTTCAAAAATGCTGACTTCCATTCCTGCTTCTTTAAGATAGCTTACAGCTCTGTCAAGAAAGCCAAAACGCTTCATTGAGCCGCCGCCTACGCATATTATAGCTTTTTTGCCCTTGAAAGACTTAAGAGCCTCAAGAGCGCCCTTGCCATGATAAAGATCTCTTGGTAATGTAAAACGTATCATAAACATCTCCTCCTCTTTATAATAAATTACATTTTGTTCCTTGTTATTATTTTAACAATAATATGTGAAAAAGTCAACATGTAATAAATATATAATATACAAAAAATTACTTTTTTGTCTCCTTTTTAACAGGAATACAGGTTCGAGCCGACCGGCGGGGAGCAGCCAACAAGGGGGACAGCTTTGCTGTCCCCTTGTTGGCTGCTCCCCCGCCGGTCGGCATCTGCACGCAGTATCGCTATACAGCGATACTGCATGCAGATGTCGGCCAAATTTTTATTCTTCGGGCAAAGGAGCTTTTTTCTTTATATGTTTGCCGACAATTTCCGAAACATCTGAAACTGTCATAAATGCGCTTGCGTCATCGTTTCTGATAAGTCTTTTAAGCTCGTGCAGCTCAACTCTTGTTACCACGCAGTAGAGAACAACCTTTTTTCCGCTTATAAGTCCTTCTCCCTCAAGCATTGTCACCGTTCTGCCAAGCTTATCGTATATAGTATTTGCTATACGTTTGCCTTCGTTGGTTATTATCATAACGGCCTTTGCCTGTTCAAGTCCCGATTCTATAAGGTCTATGACCTTTGAGGTTATAAAGTATGTAATAAGACTGTACATAGCCCTGTCCGGTGAGAATACAACTCCGGCAGCGGTGTATATTATCACATTGCATATAAGCACAAACTGTCCTACGGAAACAGAGGTTTTTTTGCTTATAAGAAGTGCCATGGTTTCCGTACCGTCAAGACAGCCTCCCGAACGAAGCACTCCGCCTACGCCTATTCCTAAAAATATGCCGCCAAATACTGTGGCAAGTAATGGATCGTCCGTTGCGCTCTTGTCCATATTTCCGAATACTTCAAGAAATACCGAAAATATTATCATAGCTGTTGCGGCTTTTGCTACAAATCTTTTACCTATTTGTAAATAGCCTACAAGCAGGAATGGAAGATTAAACAGAAACACAAGCAGACCCAAAGGAATCTTAGCAAGCTGATGAACTATAATTCCCACGCCTGTTACGCCACCGTCAAGTATGTTTACGGGAACAAGGAAAAATTCAAGGGCGAATGCGGCTATTATAGCTCCCACTATAAGCATTAAAAGCTGAATTATATAATAAACTGCTGAGTTTTTTTTGATTTCCGGCATATCGACCCTCCCTTCGTTTTTTTCATTATAGCACATAAAATGTAATTTGTATAATGAAATTTTCTTATTTTTTCGTTGTAAAACTTTCTCTAATGTGATAAAATCTAAATTAGGTTTACATGTTTCGGTAATGCATTATCTGAGGCTTGCGGCCCGCCCGAGCAAACCGCCGCAGGCGGTTTGCTCGGGCGAGCCCGCGGGTCGGCGGCATTTATCGACTCAAGGCAACGCAAGCGTTGCCTTGAGTCGATAAATGCCGCCGAGCAGCCCTATTTTATGCCGAAACGATCACATTTCAGAAACGGAGGCTATTAAATTGGAAAAGGATATTCTTGAAATTTTAGAAAAAGACAGCCGCATAAGTGTAGAAAAAATCAGCGTTATGCTTGGCGTAGACGAAGAAGAGGTCGCCGGTTGTATTAAAAAAATGGAAGATGAGGGTATAATCTGCGGATACACAATTCTTGCGGACTGGGACAAGGCAGAAAAGGATTATGTTGCCGCCATGATAGAAGTAAAGGTCACTCCTCAGAGAGACTCCGGCTATGAAGAGATCGCAAGAAGAATATATAAATTTGACGAGGTAAAATCGGTCTATCTTATGTCAGGAGCTTACGATTTTATGGTTCTTATGGACGGCAAAGACATAAAAGAAATATCTCACTTTATTTCGTCAAAGCTTTCTACTCTTGACTATGTTACGGGCACAGCTACACATTTCGTGCTTAAAAAATATAAAGACTACGGCATAGTTATGGAGAAAGAGGAGGAAGAAGATGAGAGGATGAAGGTTTCACCATGACATTTATAGCTAACCATATAAAAGATATGCCCCGTTCGGGCATACGTAAATTTTTTGATATTGTAAATGAAATAGAGGGCGCTATCTCTTTAGGCGTAGGCGAGCCTGATTTTGAAACTCCCTGGCCTGTGAGAGAAAGAGGTATCTACACTCTTGAGAAAAAGAGAACCGTATATACCTCAAACGCCGGTCTTTTAGAACTCAGGCAGGAAATAAGCCACTATCTCGACAATAAGCTGGGTATAAAATATAACCCTAAGGGCGAGATACTTATTACCGTAGGTGCAAGCGAGGGTATAGACCTGGCACTCCGAGCTGTTATTGAGCCGGGAGATGAGGTTTTGGTAGTAGAGCCATCCTATGTTTCCTACAAGCCCTGCATCACCATGGCAGGGGGTGTTCCCGTTGTTATTGAAACGAAGCAGGAAAACGCCTTTCGACTTACTCCCGAGGAGCTTGTGGAAAAAATAACACCCAAAACAAAGGCGCTCATACTCCCCTACCCCAACAATCCTACAGGGGCAATTATGGAGAAAAGCGACCTTGCGGCTATTGAAAAGGTCCTTAAATACAGAGATATTCTGGTTATAAGCGACGAGATATATTCTGAACTTACATATACCGATACACCCCATGCATCAATAGCTTCTTTTGAAAGTATGAGGGACAAGACTATTGTGCTCAATGGCTTTTCAAAGGCTTATGCCATGACAGGCTGGAGGCTTGGCTATGCGGCAGGGCCCGCCGACATTATTGATGCTATGACAAAAATACATCAATATGTAATTATGTGCGCCCCTACGGTGAGCCAGTATGCGGGAATTGAAGCACTTAAAAGCTGTGATGATGCCGTTGTTAAAATGCGTAAGGAATATAATATGCGAAGGCGTGTAATGCGCAAGGGCTTTTTAGATATGGGACTTGACTGCTTCGAGGCTCTGGGCGCTTTCTACCTCTTCCCCGACATAAGCTCTACAGGGCTTGGAAGTGAGGAATTTGCCGAAAGACTGCTTATGGAAGAAAAGGTTGCCGTTGTACCCGGCACCGCTTTCGGAAGCTGCGGCGAAGGCTTTATACGCTGCTCCTACGCATACTCTATAGACGAGATAAACACAGCCCTTGAAAGAATAGCAAGATTTGTAAAACACATGAAGGGAGAGTGAGCCTATGGCATACGAAGAGCTTAAAAAAATAATCGAAGAAAGCAATAACATAGTTTTCTTGGGCGGAGCGGGTGTTTCTACGGAAAGCGGCATACCCGATTTCAGAAGCGAATCGGGGCTTTATTCCGCAAAGCAGAAATACGGCTATCCTCCGGAGACACTTCTTTCTCACACTCTTTTTATGAGAAAGCCTGAGCTGTTTTTTAAGTATTATAAGGAAAATCTTATTTGCACAGATGCCAAGCCAAACGATGCTCACAAGGCTCTCGCCAAGCTTGAAGAGATTGGCAAACTAAAGGCTGTTGTCACTCAGAACATAGACAACCTACATCAGATGGCAGGCAGCAAAAAGGTGTATGAGCTTCACGGCTCTGTCTACAGAAACCGCTGCATGAAGTGCAACAAATTTTACTCTCTTAAGGACATGCTTAAGATCGACGATATAGTGCCTAAATGCGACTGCGGCGGAATAATAAAGCCTGAAGTTGTGCTATATGAAGAAGGTCTTGATGACTATGTATGGGCAGGGGCAATAAATGCTATTTCAAAGGCTGATGTGCTTATTGTAGGAGGCACCTCTCTTGTGGTATATCCTGCGGCAGGGCTTATAAATTATTACAGAGGCAAAAAGCTTGTGCTAATAAACAAAAGCAAAACCTCTTACGACTCTATGGCAAGTCTTGTTATAAACGACTCCATAGGAAAAGTTTTGAAGGAGTGCGTTCTTGACAGATATTAAAATTATTTGTGCAAAACGTACAAATGAAAAATTTAAAATAATGATATTTTGAAAAATTATTGACTAATTGTCTATAAAATGTTACTATTATTATATATTTGCAACAGCAAAACTAATTTTTTTAAGGAGGAATATCAAGTGAAAATTTCAAAAAAAATCATCAGCTTTATTCTTGCGGCTGTTATGGTCTTTTCAACACTTACAAGTGTTTGGGCATATCCCCAGTCCTTTAACGGACTTCCCTTTATAATCAGTGTTGAAGATGCAGAGGCTCTTATGGCAGCAAGAGATGAAGCAAAGGAAGAAACACCGGCAGGTGAGTCTTCAGAAATTGAAGGCGACATTTCAACGCCTATTGCAGAAGCTACCTTTAGTCAGGAATATAATTTAAGTGTTACAGGCAAGGTGGGTACTCAGGTTGCTGATGATAATTATATGACAGTAAAGACGGCATATAATGTCAACAAAGGAAAAACAGATGATGCGGGCTTTAAAAATGATACAGGGTCTACATCAGGTAACTATTCTGTTAAAGACGGAGAAGCAAGTTATGCTTCAAGAACAGCCTTTTCATTTACTCCCAAGGTTGCGGGAAATTTAAAGGTTACCACTTCAGCTATAGGCTCAGGAAAAAGCGCTATAATCTTCTACGTAAATGACGGAAGTCCTCTTCCTGAAAAAGCCGGTGAAGTTCAGGCTACTGTTGTGGCAACAGCCGGTGAAGGTAAAGAGGAAATTATTGCAGAAAATCTTACCGTAGGAACAACATATTATGTAGCAGGTGTTGGTACAAACGCTACATTTAAAACTGCTACATTTACTGACGGCGAAGTAGCTACTCCCGAAAAGGTATGGGAAAAGGATGATACTCTCAAGGACATCACAAATGTACAGAGGGACGAGCCTTTAAAGGCTACCGATCCCGATGCAAAACCTACGATCTGGGTTTTAGGTGACTCAACAGGCTGCTATTACGGAACAGACAGCGGCTATACAATTCCCAGAAACGGCTTTGGTATGGCTTTCGGCGAAGATAAGGACAGAGGCTATGTTCCCGAATACGGTATTTTCGATACAAGCAAGGTTACCATAAAGAATCTTGCAATTTCAGGCATAAGCTCTAAAAACTTTGTTTCAAATCCTGCTTATGAGCAGCTTAAAAAAGGCTGGCATAAGGGCGACTATGTTCTTATAGCTTTCGGTCACAACAATCAGAAGTCAGAGGATACTGCAAGATTTACAGATTCTTCTCAGGGCGCAGATGGCTGGAACCTTAAGGAGCAGTTTGCTTATTCACTTTATAAGGACTATATTCTTCCCGCAGTAGAGGCAGGAGTTACTCCTATTCTTGTTACTCCCATTATAAGAAGAAGCACAAGCTCAAGCGGTCCTACAGGTGATAAGATTCATAAATGTGGAACAGGCGACTACAGACAGACAATTATTGACCTTGCAAAGAAGTTCAATCTTTCATGCATAGACAATACATACAACACATATATGGAACACATCGCTCTCGGCGGCGGCAGTGACACAGATCTTGACGGATATGCAAAATATCACGCTGTAAAGACTGACGGTTCAGTTGACAATACACACGTAAACGCTGACGGCGCAAGAATGATCGCTTACTTTATGGCTGAAACCATGAAGGGTGAGGCTATTAAATATGGCGAGCCTAAGGTTACTCCCGTACTTACAGCAAGCGGCAGCGCTGACCCCGACAAGGCTCTTTCAAACCTTTCCACATTCCTTGTAAGTAATCTTGAAGACCCAAGAGGAAAAGAGTTTACAGAAGAGGGCGGTCTTGATCCTACAGATTTTGCAGTTAAACTTGATTATAAAGGTGCAAAAGACCCAAGTGCATTACAGGCAGGAGACTCCTTCAGTGCATTGGCTGAGGTTGTAAACGTACCTCAAAATGGTCCCGTAGCTATGGTTAAGCTTGAGCTTGGCTATGATCCTACAGAGGCAACTCCCGACACAACAAAAGGAATTTCAAAGGACGGCAAGGAGCTTGTTTCGGCTGCTGATTATGACGCAGCTGTAAAAGCTCAGAAGGATCAGACAATTAAGGGTAAAGCCTGCAAGGTAATTACACTTGAAATCCCCACAGGCACAGAGGCTGCTGCAATTGCTGCAGAACCTGTTGTAAGCACTTCATTTGAAGTACCCTTCACACTTGCAAAGAGAGGCGACGTAGCAATGTACGTTGTTTCAGCAGAGGTTTATTCAAGTGTAGGCAGCGGAGCTTCAGGCGATCTTGACGGCGACAATATAATTACAAGTAATGACGCAGCCGCAGCTTATAAGGCAAACGGTTCAACTGATGCTGAAATAGTTGCTAAGGGCGACGTAAACGGCGACGGCAAAGTTGACGGCAAAGACGGTGAAGAAATCCTTGCCAAGACACTCAGAGCATCTGTTGCTTTCTCAGGCGCAAAAGGAGAAGCTTATGAGGGAGTTAAATACAGCGATCTGGGTATCAACACAGACAGCGATATTTCATAATTAACTATCATATTTAATATAAAAGCCCAAGCTAAAGAGTGTACTGACCCCCTTAAGTTAGATTTTAGTCTGACTTTTGGGGGTCACCTCATAAAGGCGTGGGCTTTTTATTGTTCAGGAACGTTTAAATTCTCTTATTGTGGTACGTTTCATAATATAGTCCATGTTTGTGTTGTAAAAATCATATGCTGAGATCTCGTTCAATCTGTATATCGCAAACGGAAATCAGATAGACACGGCAATGGACAATGTAACTAACCTTGAAGCAGACGGCGCATGGAATTTTACAGGTTGCATCAGCGCCCACCCCAGTCCGCAAAAAGCGCGCCGCAGGCGCGCTTTTTGCGGACTGGGGTGGGCGGTGGGGCGCGGGGCGGGCGGGGCACGGGACAAGAGGAGCAGGCGGATCTATCCGCCTGCTCCTCTTGTCCCTTGCCCCGCCCGCCCCGCAGAACCGCAAGCTGGGAGGCGAAGCCTTTATAAATTAAGTCCTTCAAAAAATGTATTATCCTCATCCCTTGGAGAAGCCCCGGTTGAGGGAAGTTTAGTCCTTTTGTATGCTGTTTTTTTATTTACTGTAAAATCCTCTGCTTTAAGTATTTTTGAAAGCTTGGAATTTCTCTTTAATGTAAATACCTGTATGCCCTGAGATGTTCTTGTTGTTTTAAGCGATATAAGCTCGGAGCTTATGAGCATTGTCTTTTTGTCATCTCTTATGAATACTACGTCTTCGGTGCCGTTTATATGCACGGCGCCTATAAGCGGAGAAGTGCCTGAAAAGGCATTTATCATCTTTTTACGGTTAAGCTTTGTTTTGTAGTTTTCTACGCTTACCCTTGTAGCCTTACCGTTTTCAAAGGCGAATATTATTTCTCCGGAATAGTCAGTTGTAGCAAGCATAAAAAGAATTGCCTCGTCGCTATCTAAGGGCAGAATGTTGTTGAGATATTGTCCCATTGAGTTAGTCTTACATTCTTCCAATTCATATGCCTTTACCTTATACACATTCTGCTTGTTGGAGAACATAAGAAGCTCGGCTTTATTGGTGGTTTCAATAGATTGGACTATTATGTCATCCTCCTTAAGCCTGTGCTCTCCTGACATACGAAGGGAAGCATGGGTTATTTTTTTGAAATAATTTCCCGCTGTAAGGAAAAGGCTTATGGGGTAGTCCTTTATAAGCTCGTCATCCGATATGACCTTTACGTCCTCGGCATATATAATGTCTGTCCTTCTGTCCTTGCCGAATTTTTTGTCTATTTCTCTGAGATCCTTACATATAAGATTTCTCACCTTGGCTTCGCTTGAAAGTATGCCCTGAAGCTCGGCTATGTCCTTTTCGAGCTGTTCTCTGTTCTTTATCTTGTTGAGCAGATATTCCTTATTGAGGTTTCTCAGCTTTATTTCGGCTATATATTCAGCCTGAGCCTCGTCTATGTTAAAGCCCTCCATAAGATTGGGTATAACCATATCCTCGGTTTCCGTTTCTCTTATAATGGCTATAGCAAGGTCTATATCAAGCAAAATTCTTTCAAGCCCCGACAGAAGGTGATATTGTTCTTTCTTTTTGTCTAAGTCGTAGGCTGTTCTCTTCTTGATGCAGTCGGATCGGAAGGCTGTCCATTCCTTAAGAATTTCTCTTATACCCATTACCTTAGGCGTGCCGTCGACCAATATGTTGAAATTGCAGCTGAAGCTGTCACACAAAGGGGTCAGCTTAAACAGCTTGTCCATAAGATGCTCAGGGTCTGCCGTGCGCTTGATATCTATAGCTATTTTGAGTCCCTTAAGGTCGGTTTCGTTTCTTATGTCGTTTATTTCCTTTATTTTGTTTGTTTTTACAAGCTGTATTACCTTGTCTATTATAGATTCTATGTTTGTTGAGTAGGGTATCTCATAAATTTCTATAAGTGACTGCTTTTTGTCATATCTGTATTTTGCCCTTACCTTAAAGCTTCCCCTACCCGTTTCGTATATCTGCTCTATTTCCTTTTTGTTGTATATAAGCTCGCCGCCTGTGGAAAAGTCGGGAGCTTTTATATACTCCGTAAGATCAACATCATTATTTTTGATGTAGGCAATAGTGCCCCGGCAAATTTCCCCGAGGTTAAAGCTGCATATGTTAGATGCCATACTTACGGCTATGCCCTGATTAGGCGTCACCAGCACATTAGGGAATGTCGTGGGAAAAAGCACAGGCTCCTGCATTGTGCCGTCAAAGTTGTCTGTAAATTCTACAGTATTTTTATCAATATCTTTAAATATAGTCTGACAGAAGGCGTCAAGCTTTACCTCTGTATATCTTGATGCGGCAAATGCCATATCTCTTGAATACTGCTTGCCAAAATTGCCCTTTGAGTCTACAAAGGGATGTAAAAGAGCATCGTTTCCCCTTGTAAGACGAACCATTGTTTCATAAATGGTCTGATCGCCGTGAGGGTTAAGCTTCATTGTCTGACCAACTACGTTTGTAGACTTTGTTCTTGCACCGCTCATAAGCCCCATTTTATACATTGTGTAGAGCAGCTTCCTATGTGCGGGCTTAAAGCCGTCTATCTGAGGAATAGCTCTTGACACGATAACGCTCATGGCATAGGGCATATAGTTAAGCTCCAGCGTGTCTGTTATAGCCTGGGGCGTAAATCTGTCGGGTATTTCTGTTTTCGGAGTTTTTTTCTTAGCCATAGCTGCCTCCTTATGAAAGCTCTGTAAGGTCTATATATTTATGACCAAACAGCTCTATATGTTCCTTTCTGCCCTTAAGGTCGTCGCCTAAAAGCATATCGAAAACGTATGATGTCTGCTCAATATCCTCAGGGCATACTTGTATAAGACGGCGTGTGGCAGGGTTCATAGTGGTCTGCCACATCATCTCAGGTTCGTTTTCGCCAAGTCCCTTAGATCGCTGTATGTGGTATTTGCCCTTTATTTTGGCAAGTATATCTGCCTTTTCCTTTTCCGTATAGGCAAAATATGTGTTTTTGCCGCTTGTTATCTCATAAAGAGGAGATTCGGCGATATACACACGCTTTTCATTTATAAGAGTAGGCGTAAGACGGTATAGCATTGTAAGAACCAGCGTTCTTATCTGAAAGCCGTCCACGTCGGCATCGGTGCAGATTATTATTTTGTTCCATCTCAGGTTGTTTATGTCAAATGAGTTAAGGTCTTTGTTGTGCTTTGAGGTTATCTCAACGCCGCAGCCCAAAACCTTTAACAGGTCGGTAATAATAGGGCTTGCAAATATCTTGTCATAGCTTGCCTTAAGGCAGTTAAGTATCTTGCCCCTTATAGGCATAATGCCTTGAAATTCGCTGTCTCTGCCAAGTGTAACCGAGCCGAGAGCAGAGTCGCCCTCTACTATATAAAGCTCACGCCTTGTTACGTCCTTTGTGCGGCAGTTTACAAATTTCTCAACTCGGTTGTTCATGTCAATGCTGCCTGTGAGCTTTTTCTTTATGGAGAGCCTTGTTTTTTCCGCTGTTTCGCGGCTTCTTTTGTTTACTAATATCTGAGCGGCTATTTTGTCGGCTTCAGCCTTGTTTTCCGTAAAATAAATTTCAAGCTGTTCTCTTAAATATGCCGTCATTGAGTCTTGTATGAACTTATTTGTAATAGACTTTTTGGTCTGATTTTCATAGCTTGTAATGGTCGAAAATGAGTTGATTATAATTATCAGACTGTCCTCTATGTCGGAAAACTGTATTTTCTTTTCGTCCTTTTTATAAAGGTTGTTGTTTTTTAAGTATTTATCAATGCCGTATACAAAGGCGGAGCGCACTGCCTTATCGGGAGAGCCGCCGTGCTCTAAATAGCTTGAGTTGTGATAATATTCTATAAGGTTAGTTTCGTTTGAAAAGCAAAATGCCGCCTGATATTTAAGCCTGTATTCGGGCTTGTCTTCTCTGTCACGTCCCTTTGCTTCCGTTTCAAGAAAAACAACGTCTGTAAACGCCTTGTCCCCTGCAAGCTCCTTTATATAGTCCTTTATGCCCTCTTCATAGCAAAACTCGGTCACTTCGCCTGTTTCTTCATAGGTAAATATAAATTTAAGCCCGGCATTTACTATGCACTGCCTTTTAAGCACCTCTTTAAAATAATCGGGAGTAAGCCCAATGTCAGTAAAAACCTCAAGGTCGGGACGCCATTTTATAAAAGAGCCTGTATTTTTGCCCTTGTACGGGGTTTTGGTAAGTCCGCCTACATTTTCGCCCTTTTCAAAATGAAGGGAATATTTATAGCCGTCCCTGAGTATTTCAACATCCATATATTCCGAGCTGTACTGAGTGGCGCAAAGACCCAAGCCGTTAAGACCAAGGCTGAATTCATAGCTTTCGCCCTCATTGTTGAGATATTTGCCTCCTGCATAAAGCTCGCAGAAAAGAAGCTCCCAATTATATTTATCTTCATTAGGGTTATAATCTACGGGTATGCCTCTGCCCTTGTCCCTAACGGAAACGGAGCCGTCTTTATAAAGAGTGGTTTCTATAACATCTCCATAGCCCTCTCTTGCCTCGTCTATTGAATTTGAGAGAATTTCAAAGACGGAGTGCTGACAGCCCTCTATTCCGTCAGAGCCGAATATAACTCCCGGGCGCAGCCTTACTCTGTCGGCGCCTTTAAGGGAGGTTATGCTTTCATTTCCGTATTCCTGTTTTCCGTTGTTTATCATAAATAGCTTCCTCCTATGCTTCTTCAACTAAGGAAGCGCTGACCGAGAATTTCATCTAATCAACGTTCCTTAATAGATTAACCTATTTTTAAATCTTTTTCAAGTATTTTTTTGTAAAGTGCTGTTTATTAGACTTTCTATGAGCTCTGCTCCGTAATATACAGCCCTTTCACAGCCGTTTTTGCAGGCAGGGCTTGCCTTTATATTAGAGCAGTTTGCAGAGCCGAAGGCTTCCTCCCATTTGGCAAGCAGACGTATCCTCAGGCGTTTGGCTGTATTTTCGTCAAACATAAGCCCAAACACCATCACACCTGCGGCAAGCACACTGCAGAGAGAGCCTATGCCAAAGCCGTTTGATACTGCGCTAAGCATACGAAAGCTTTGTTTGTCTATATTTATATTATAAAACTCGCCTACCGCTTTTATTATGCACTGTGAGCAGTTAAGCCCATTATTATAATATTTAAGGGCAATTTTACCAAGCATTTTTAAGCCTCCCTTCTGCCTGAATAATTTGTCCTCCATATATTCTATTAAAATAAGTTTGAGCCGTTACTTAAAAAACTGTAGACAGACGGCGAATTTTTATTTAAAATAGAAGTTAATAAATATAGGCGGGAGAATGACTTATGGATAAATTTGAAATTTTAAAAAATACCTTCGGACATTCTGCCTTCAGGAAGGGGCAGGAAGAAATAATTGACGGCATACTTGCAGGCAATGACGTAATAGGCATTATGCCTACAGGCTCGGGCAAGTCTATATGCTATCAGCTTCCGGCGATAATGCTTGATGGCATAACTCTTGTCATATCTCCCCTTATTTCACTTATGAGAGATCAGGTAATGGGGCTTATACAGGCGGGCATACCTGCGGCATTTATAAACAGCTCCCTCACACCTGCCCAATATTCAAAGGCAATAAGCAGGGCGCTGGCAGGACAATATAAAATAATATATGTTGCGCCCGAGAGGCTTGAGTCGGACGACTTTTTATATTTTGCCATGTGCGCAAACATAAGCCTTGTCACGGTAGACGAGGCTCACTGCGTTTCTATGTGGGGACAGGATTTCAGACCCAGCTATCTGAGGATAGCAAGCTTTATTTCAAGATTAGAACGCCGTCCCGTTGTGGCAGCCTTTACAGCAACTGCCACAAGGCATGTAAAGCAGGACATAATAAAGCTTTTGGGACTTAAAACCCCTCTTAAGGTAAACACGGGATATAACAGGGAAAATCTTTTCTTTGGAGTAAGAAGACCCAAAAATAAATTCAGCGAGCTGTTGGATATCGTAAACGAACACAAAGACCAAAGTGGAATAGTTTATTGCCTTACAAGAAAAACCGTTGATAAGCTCTATGACGACTTAGGAAGCATGGGCTACAGTGTGACTAAATATCACGCAGGGCTTACGGATAAGGAGCGCAGGGACAATCAGGACGATTTTATATACGACAGAAAGAGTATTATTGTCGCCACCAACGCCTTTGGTATGGGAATAGACAAGTCAGACGTAAGGTATATAGTGCATTTCAATATGCCCTCGGATGTTGAAAGCTATTATCAGGAGGCGGGCAGAGCAGGACGTGACGGAGAGCCTGCCGACTGCATTTTGCTTTTCAGCCCTCAGGATATTATAATAAACAAACTCCTTATAGAAAAGTCAGAGTCTGTAAGAGGCGATGTTGACAGAGAAACCAAGGCAGAGCTTGGCAAAAGGGATTTTGAAAGACTTGCCATTATCGAAAAATATTGCAGGGAAAAGAACTGCCTCAGAAGATTTATACTCAACTATTTTGGAGAAGCCTTAAAAGACGACTGCGACAACTGCTCATCCTGCAAGACAGAGTATATAGAAAAAGACATAACCTCCGAAGCAGCTGCTGTTATTAGCTGCATAGACGAATCGGGCGAAAGATATGGCATCGCCGTAATAAGAGATACTTTGAAAGGCAGCAAAAGCGCAAAAATAAGAAGATTTGGCATGAACGAGCGGGAGAGCTATGGGGTCTTTAAGGATAAAAAGGTAGATGAGATAAACGAAATTTTAGATAACTTGCTTGATAACGGCATTATTTATCAGACAGAGGGCAACTATCCTATATTAAGGCTGGGAGAAAACGCAAGAAATATAACAAGGGGTGTTGAAAGAGTTTTTGTTAAGACAGAAAAGGCTGCTGAAACAAAAAAGGCAGGACTCGGTCTGCGGGAACCCGCCGTGCAAAAGGGTACATCGGCAGGTCCGTCGCAGCATAGTGACGGCAAAGCTCCGTGTGAGCCACCCGAAGAGATTATCGAGGTAGACACATCATACGAGAGTGTACTTTTCGACGAGCTTAAGGCTTTACGCAAGAGTGTAGCGGATAAAGCCGCGATCCCTCCGTATATAGTTTTCTCCGACAGAAGCCTCTACGATATGTGCAGAAGGCTTCCGGAGAGTCCCGAGGAGTTTTTAGCCGTGTCAGGCGTAGGCAAGGAAAAGCAGAAAAAGTATGCTGATGTGTTTATAGAAGCAATAAAGGATTTTCTTTCAAGAAATCCCGATGTGGTAAAAAGAACACGCATAGTTGACGTTGGCGCTATGGAGCTTGTGGAGCAAAATAAGGACGGCTTAAATATATCGGAAGAACCCATAACAGCAAGCGGACTGGCAGAAAGCATTTGTCTTCAGCTTAAAACCACTTCGGGTGTAAACAAGCTTAGAAGCCGTATTTTTGAAATACTTGAGCAAAACGGAGCAATTGTTTCCTATCGAGATGAGGAAAATAAGCTGATAAGAGATATCACCGTAAACTCTGAGGAATACGGCGTTATATTGGTTGAAAAGGTATCTGCTAAAGGAACTCGCTATAAAAATATATATTTGACACCAAAGGGACAGAGGTTTATACTAAATAATATCAAAGAAACCGGAGAAACAAATTAAGACTTAGCCACAGCGGCACCGGAGTCGTCGAGGGCACGGGAGCGCGGGGATCAGCGGAAGGCGTGGACGCAAGGGGCGGACGGGTCCGCCCCTTGCGTCCACGCCTTCCGCTGATCCCCGCGCTCCCGTGCCCTCGACCCCGATGGTCCGTCTTTTTAACCGTCATATATGACGGTTAAAAGGGCGAGGCCAAACAAATAAAAAAGGAAGAATAGCCATGAGAATAGATCTTGAAGATACAATAGCCGCAATATCAACGCCTATGGGCAACGGCGGCATAGGAATAGTAAGGCTCAGCGGAGACAAGGCAATAGATGTTCTGGAAAATATTTTTAAAGCCGCATCAGGCAAAAAAGCCGGGGAGCTTTCATCTCATACCATAAACTACGGCAAAATAATAAACAATGAAAAAACGGTAGATGAAGTCCTTGTATCTCTTATGAAAGCGCCTAAAACATATACCCGTCAGGACGTTGTGGAGATAAACTGCCATGGCGGCATACAGGCTGTAAACGGCGTTCTGAGAGCCTGTCTTGAAGCAGGAGCAAGGCTTGCGGAGCCCGGGGAATTTACAAAACGTGCCTTTCTTAACGGCAGAATAGACCTTTTACAGGCCGAGGCAGTTTCCGAGATAATTTCTTCAAAGACAGAAAGCGCAAAGCGTGCGGCTCTTGCCAAATTAGGCGGCAGGCTTTCGGGGAAGATAAAAGAGCTTAGAGATAAGATATTATCGGCAGAAGCGGCTATTGAGGCGGCTATAGAATATCCCGAGCATGACGATGAGATAGTCACGAAGATGTCGGCAAAGCAGACGGCAGAGGTCGTGCTTAAAGGTGTAAGAGAGCTTATAGACCGTGCAGACTTTGGCAGGATAATACAAAACGGCATAAACTGCGTTATAATGGGTCGCCCCAATGTAGGCAAAAGCTCCTTTCTTAACTATATTTTGGATGAGGAAAGAGCCATTGTCACCGATATTCCGGGAACAACAAGGGATGTGCTTTCGGAAAGCGTTAGTATAGGCGACATTCCTCTTAACATAACCGATACTGCAGGCATAAGGCAGACGGGAGATGTTATTGAAAAAATTGGTGTTGACAGATCCTTTGAATATGGAGAAAATGCCGACATTATATTTATGATGATAGACGGTTCGGAAGAGCTTACCGAGGACGACCTGAGAATACTTGATTTTATAAAGGACAAAAGAGCAATTATCATTGTTAATAAGAGTGACAAGGCAGTTAAGGTGACTCCCGAAGAGCTTAGGCAATATGCGGAGGAGCAGAATATAATAACCGTTTCCGTAAAGAATGACACAGGTGTCGAAGATATATTTGATAGGCTCAAGGCCATGTTTATGGGCGGCGAGGTGGAAATTTCAGACAATGCCTGTGTTATAGGCGAGAGAAATTTAGAATCTCTGAGAAGGGCTGAGAAGTCTCTTTTAAATGTTATAGATACTGTAGACAATGGCTTCCCCGAGGACTTTATTTCAATGGATCTTACCGAGGCGTATACGGCTTTGGGAGAGATAACGGGCGAGACCTTGGAGGAAGACGTTATAGATAAAATTTTCTCAGAATTTTGTCTTGGAAAGTAGGTGTTTGTATGGACAATTATTTTGTGGCGGACGTTTGCGACGTTGCCGTAATAGGCGCAGGTCACGCAGGCTGCGAGGCGGCTCTTGCAAGTGCGAGAATGGGGCTTAAAACCATACTTTTTGCCCTGAACCTTGACAGCATAGCAATGATGCCCTGCAATCCTTCAATAGGCGGCACATCAAAAGGACATCTTGTAAGAGAAATAGATGCCCTAGGCGGAGAAATGGGCAAAAACATAGATAAAACCTATATTCAGAACAGAATGCTCAACACCAGCAAGGGTCCTGCAGTGTACTCCTTAAGAGCCCAGGCAGACAAGGCAAAATATCACACGGAAATGAAGAAAACCCTTGAAAACACCGGCAACCTCGATGTAAAACAGGGAGAAGTGACAGAAATTCTCACAGGCGAAAATGGAGTTTGCGGCGTAAAGCTTGAAAGCGGCAATGTGTATGAGTGCAGAGCAGCTATACTTTGCACGGGCACATATCTTATGGCTCGCTGTCTTTATGGTGACACAATAATAGAGAGCGGTCCCAACGGTATGAGAAATTCAACAAGGCTCAGCAAATGTCTTGAAGGCTTAGGCATAGAGCTTCAGCGCTTCAAAACAGGCACACCCGCAAGAGTTGACAAGCGGACTCTTGATTTTTCAAAAATGAGCATACAATACGGAGATGAAAACATAACTCCGTTCTCATTTGAAAACACTCCCGAGGACATATACAGAGAACAGATACCCTGTCATCTGACTTACACCAATGCCCAAACTCACAAGGTGATAATGGATAACTTAGACCGCTCCCCTCTTTATGGAGGAGTTATAAAGGGCACAGGCCCAAGATATTGTCCTTCTATTGAGGATAAGGTAGTCAGGTTTGCAGACAAGGAAAGGCATCAGCTTTTTATAGAGCCTGAGGGCGAGGATACCAATGAAATGTATGTTCAGGGAATGTCATCCTCGCTTCCGGCAGATGTTCAGCTTAAAATGTATCGCACGATCGCAGGCATGGAAAATGTCAAAATAATGAGAAATGCCTATGCCATAGAATATGACTGCCTTAAAGCCAACCAGCTTAAGCTGAGCCTGGAGCTTAAAAAAGTAAAGGGACTTTTTTCCGCAGGTCAGTTTAACGGCACCTCAGGCTATGAAGAAGCAGCTGCTCAGGGCATTGTGGCAGGCATAAATGCAGCAAAATATGTAAAGGGCGAAAAGCCCCTTATTATAGACCGTTCGGAAGGCTATATAGGCGTTCTTATAGATGATGTTGTTACCAAAACAAGCAAAGAGCCCTACAGAATGATGACAAGCCGTGCTGAATACAGGCTTCTTTTAAGACAAGACAATGCCGACCTCCGCCTTACCGACTACGGCTATGAGGCAGGGCTTATAAGTGAAGAAAGATATGCCCGTTTTCTTAAAAAGAAAAGCGATATAGAAAATGAAATAAAGAGAATAAGCAAAATAGTATTCGGACCAAAAGAGGAAGTAAACGAGCTGCTTGAAAGTCTTGGAACCAGCACACTTACAAACGGTGTAAGGTATACCGACCTTATAAAGCGCCCTGAGGTAACATATATGGCACTGGCGCCAATAGACCCCGAAAGACCACAGCTTTCTCCTGAGGTGTGTGAGCAGGTAAATATACAGGTTAAATACGGCGATTATATAAAGCGCCAGACAGAACAGGTGGAAAAATTCAAAAAGCTTGAGGGTAGGCTGATACCCGAAGATATCGACTATTCCAAGGTGCCATCTCTTCGAATAGAAGCAAGACAGAAGTTGGAGGAAATACGCCCCGTAAGCATTGGGCATGCAAGCCGAATTTCAGGCGTTTCTCCTGCTGATGTCAATATGCTTCTTGTTTATCTTAACTAAAAAAGGTTGCCTCGCTTTTTCAAACCATCAAAGATGGTTTGAAAAGGCGAGCCCGCGGGGCGGGTCAGGGCAACGGATGCAGAACGAGGGGGTGTGCGGATCTATCCGCACACCCCCTCGTTCTGCATCCGTTGCCCTGACCCGATCGGTCCCGGTAGCTTGAGACTAAATTTTATTTATTATCCAAAATATAATTTTCACCAAACATAAGATCATACTGCAACAGCTTTAGCTTTTCAATATCCTCAGAGCTAAAGTCCACATCAAAATCTCTGTTTATTATAGGTACTTCATCCTTTATAGAGGTTATATAGTCATAATATGACGAATGACTTATCCCGGCTTCGTTTATAATATGGGCAGAAAGCTGGTAAGGTGATATGTACTCAGTCCCCGTTGTTCCCTTTACAGGATAATTTGCAAACTCTATAATCGGTGTGCAATATTTTTTATAAGGGTCATTTATATAACCCGTACTTCTGAGAGCCCCCAAAGGCGGAAGATGATCTCCATAGCAAACCAATAATGTGGGCTTATCTCTTGTTTCTATATATTTCACAAGCTCATAAACCATTCTGCTTGCATCATATGCGCAGCGGCTGTATTGAAGCAGCTCCTTTTTATTTCCTTCAGAGATATTTTCGCCATCTGCTGTAAAATCAATATCATTTTTATTGAATTTGTTTATATAAGGACAATGCGATTCAAAGGTAATTGCAAATACAAATTTAGAGCCGTTTCCTTTGTCCAAAACCTCCTCTATTTTGTCCCTCACCTTAAAATCCTTCGTCATTTCGTCATTTGTCATTTCATCTTCCGAAACATCAAAATCCCCTATGGTCAGAAATTTGTCAAATTCAAGCTCTTTATAAGCCTTATCTCTGCCGTAGAAGGTAGGTGTTGATGGGTGAATTGCCGTTGTCTGATAACCATTATTTTTAAATTCCTTCACTATAGAATTTACTTTTTTATTTTCATCCTGCATATATACATCATAGGGTATAACGCCGTCGGGGAATAAAGCCACAGGAATACCCGTAAGGACTTCAAATTCCGTTGCAGCCGTTCCGCCGCCATATTTGGGGGCTATCATATTGCCTACAGTATATTTTCTGGCATATTTTGTAACATCATCGGAAAGCCCAAGCTCCTTTGCGCCTCCCACGTCAAAATATGACTCCATAAGTATAACAACAACGTCTGGCTTAACATCCGTTTCATCAGTGCTGATGGAGTCAAATTCACTTTTAAGCTCTGCCATGTGCTCCCGGCTGTAGTCTGCGGGCGCTTTTGGAAAAACATTTATGTAGTCTTTAATATTTAGGTAATTAAACACCACAATGCCCTCAGCAGGTATCCTTTCGCGGTCCGGACTGTACAAATCGTCGCTTTTAACCACAAAGGAATTTACAACAAGTATGCAGAAAAATACAAACGCTGTAAAAAACATAGGCTTTGGTATAAATGCCTTCATAACAGTATGTCTGTATTTAAACAACAAATAAATTATTATGCCTGCTATAAGAGTACAAAGGGCAATATGCCAGGGCATTATAAACCTTCCGCTGATGCCTATGAGCTCTGATATCAATATGAAATCGCCGGGCTTTAAAACAGAATTGTGATAAACAAGCTTTATGAGGTTTCCGCAGATAAGCAACAATGTAAAAGACCCCATAACTATTGTGCCAAGCCCCTCTCCCAAAAGATAAACAACGAACAGGCAAAAGCAAAGCAAAAGAGCAAAATTATATATAAAAACACGGCTGTCTATGTTCATCTCTCCTGTAAAAAGAAAATGAGAAACAAGCCCGTTCATAAGAACAAGCATTATAAAGGAATATATTAAACAAAATATAAAAATCTTAACTCTTCTCATCATATAAAATACATCTCGCATAACTTTTTAAGCTCTTTGGAGTCTTCCTCTATGTTTTCATCTCCAAATATAGCCGAAATAACAGCCACGCCGTTTATTCCCAGTTCTTTAAGAGAGCTTATATTGTTTTTATTTATGCCGCCTATAGCTATAATAGGAAGGCTTACTGCATTTCTTATTTCTCTATATCTTTCATGAGGTATACATGAAGCATCTGTTTTTGAGTTTGTGCCAAACGCCGCGCCTACGCCCAGATAGTCGGCTCCGTTATTTTCGGCAAATATAGCCTGCTCTACTGTTTTTGCAGAAACACCTATTATTTTATCTTCCCCCAGCATTTGCCTTGCGGAAATTATATCCATATCCTTCTGACCTATATGTACGCCGGCAGCCCCCACTTCAAGGCAAAGCTCTGGGTCGTCATTTATAATAAGCGGAACATTATATTCATTTGTGACCTCTAAAACCTCTTTGGCAAGGTTTTTAAGCTCCTCTCCAAAAACGTGCTTTTCCCTTAGCTGAACTATGTCAGCCCCGCCTAAAACAGCCTCTCTCACGGCTTCCCCTAAGCTTTTATTTTTGAGCAGCCTGCTATCAGTAATGGCATAAAGCATTGGGCTTTTAAAATTGTTTTTCACCTATATTCACCCTCTTTTTTGATTAAAATTATTATATATCACTGCTTGTATTTTGTAAAGTGTGATTTTGAAACTAAGGCCAAAAGAAAATCAAAAATTTTTTAAAAAAAACTTGACAAATTATTTAAAGTAGTCTATAATAAACCTCAGTTGTTCGGAAGAACATATGTATTGTTCTAAAGAACATTTATATAAATATGCAGACGTGGTGGAATTGGCAGACACGCAAGACTAAGGATCTTGTCCATATTGCTTGGGTGCGGGTTCAAGTCCCGCCGTCTGCATTTTTTATTGTCTTATTATTTATGGGAAAATATTATGAAAAAAATTTTCAAAGCGGCGGTCACGGCTTTTGGATGTCTTTTTACACTTTTTTATATTATATGCTGCCTTAAAAGCAACTTTAATTTGGGCTGCGCAATAGTCCTTATATTCGGTTTTATAATAACCGGCTGGCACATCGTTCCCGACAACAGATTTTTCAGAATACTTAAAACAATTATAGCCTTTGGAAGTATAATATATATTTCAGTCGCTCTGTTTATATTTTTCAATTCAAAGGCTCATATGCCGGACTACAAGGAGGATGCGGTAATAGTCTTGGGCTGCGGCGTACACAAAACCACTCCAAGTATCGATTTACGTCTTAGGCTCGACAAAGCAGCAGACTATTATGACAAAAACCCTGATTGTGTAATATGTGTTTCCGGCGGACAGGGTCCACAGGAGGACATAGCAGAGGCTGAAGCCATGTCAGCATATCTTATTCAAAAGGGCATACCGGAATACAAAATCATAAAAGAATTAAAATCAGCCAGCACATACCAAAATTTTCTCTTTTCAAAGTCCATTCTGGATGATTTTTTCGGAAAAACCGAATATAGAATAGTATACATTACAAACGACTTCCACAGTTATAGAGCCGGTCTTATAGCAAGGGAAAACGGTTTTACCCAAATCAGTGCCTATCCGTCACAAACAGGGGCATATATGCTTATTCCCAATTATATGCGGGAGGTCGTTGCGGTGCTTTATACGTGGGTTTTCCACTAATTTTGCGGGAAACCGATCCGCACCGTTTTCCTTCGACATCGCTTTAGCGATATCGAAGGAAAACGCCACGGCGTGGGGCGGAGCAGACAGCAAAAATGGGCAGCTGCGCTGCCCATTTTTGCTGTCTGCTCCGCCCCACGCCGTGGCTAAGCCTACTTCGATCCTTCATAAGTCATGAAAAAAGCTTTCTGACTCTTACATACTCTTTATTAGTGCCTATATCATAACACTCGCCTGTCATTTTCCAAGCATATACAGGCTTGATCTTGTAAAGCCATTTAAGGAAGTTGCCCGGTGCATCCGGCGCATTGCCTTCTTCCAAATACTTATCTATCATTCTCATAGTTTCCTTTGTATAAAGATAGGTGGCAAATACAACAAGGTTGCTCTTTGGCTTCTGAGGCTTTTCCTCCATGCCTATAATACAGTCGTTTTCATCGGTTTCCGCAATGCCAAAGCGCTTAAGCTCTTCATAGTCGTCTAAAGCCTTTACACAGGCGCAGTCTTTGCCGATGTCTTTGAAATACTCATAAAATTCCTTAAGATGGCAGGTATAAAACGTATCTCCCGCAACTATAAGCACATCTTCGTCTATTCTGCCCTTTTTAACAGTAAAAAGTATATCCCCTATTGCCCCGAGCCTTACGCCGTTTTCATCAGTACCGTCATTATAAACAGTGATTTTTTCCTTATCATTTCTACCCTGACACCAAGCCTCAAAGTAGTTATACATTTTATCATTGGTAATAACAAATATTTTATCTATCTCGGGAATAGTATTCAAATCGTCAACGATATGATCCATTATGGTTTTCCCGCCGATCTTCAAAAGCGGCTTAGGATAATGCTTTGTCACAGGATAAAGTCTTGTGGCATATCCTGCCGCCAGAATTATTGCTTTCATGATAGCCTCCGAATACTGTAATGATAAGTTATTTTATCACAAAATGTCGTTAAATTCAACTGAAAATTCAGATAATATTATATTTTTGACAAGGGGATTTTCTTTTATTCTCACTTTCATATCCTTAAGTGCTTTAAGGTCTTTTCCCTCTGTTTTTATACTCATTTCATAACAATATAAAAACTGACATTTAAGCCCGTATTTGTTATAGAAATATTCATTTGCAAGGTCTTCTCCATATTTTTTATCTCCCACAACAGGAAAACCCAGCTCCTTCAAAACAGCTCTTATCTGATGGGTCTTTCCCGTTTCTAAGCCCACCCTGACGAGTGTATATCTGCCATTATGGCATATCGGCTCTATATGTGTAAATGTTTCCTTGCTGCCGCTTATAGGGCTAAGAGATATCTCCGCCTGATTTGCGTTTTTTCGGTGCCACGCCCTTATGTCGGCTCTGTCATTTAAAATGCCCTGCACTATTGTTATATAATACTTTTCAATAAAATGCTCCTTAAACCCCAGATTAAGCTCCTGAGTTCCTCTCAGTGTCTTGCCGAAGGTCACAAGCCCGCCTGTGTTCCTGTCAAGCCTGTTGCATACAGAGGGCACAAAATCATCTCTGAGCCCGCCCTTTTCACTAAGATAATATAATATCCTGCTGTTGAGGCAGTCTCCGTCTTTTACATCCGCCTGGGTCAGCATACCCACAGGTTTGTCCGCAATAATAATATGCTCATCTTCATAAATAATATCAAAGTCAACGGTATATTTTTTAAAGGTTTTTTCTTCTCTGAAGCTCTCTATTGTTTCATCGCTTAAAAAGAGGGCGACATTATCGCCCTCCTTCAATATTTCATTTCCTGCGGCTTTTTTGTCGTCAAGCTTGATGTTCTTTTTTCTGAGCATTTTGTAAATGAAGGATTTAGGCGCTTTGTTCATAAACTTCATAAGAAATTTATCAAGTCTTTGATTTTCGTTGTCCTTACTTATAATTATCTCCTTCATTTTGTCTGCCTCATGAATTTATCCACTTTAAATAAGCGTTTATAAAATTATCTATTTTACCGTCCATAACGGCGCTTATGTTGCCTGTTTCTTCCTCTGTTCTTACATCCTTGACCATTGTATATGGCTGGAAAACATAGGAACGTATCTGTGAGCCCCACTCTATTTTCTTTACCTCGCCTCTGATATCGGCAAGCTTTTCCATCTGCTTTTCTCTTTCCATTTCGTAAAGCTTAGATTTAAGCATTTTCATACAGGTCTCTCTGTTCTGCAGCTGGCTTCTCTGGGTCTGACAGCTGACTACAACGCCTGTGGGCTTATGTATAAGCCTTACGGCAGATGAAGTCTTGTTTATGTGCTGTCCGCCTGCGCCGCTGGAGCGGAATACCTGCATTTCAATATCATCGGGATTTATCTCAAAATCTATGTCGTCGTCAATTTCCGGCATAACATCGCAGGAAGCAAAGGACGTGTGTCTTTTCTTAGCGGCATCAAAGGGGGATATCCTTACAAGACGGTGTATGCCCTTTTCGCTTTTAAGAAGTCCGTAGGCGTTCTCGCCTTCAACTCTGAATGTCACGGACTTTATGCCCGCCTCGTCCCCTGCAAGATAGTCAAGCTCTTCTGCGGAAAAGCCGTGGTCATCACACCACTTGCCATACATTCTGTAAAGCATGCTCGTCCAGTCGCAAGCCTCTGTTCCGCCGGCTCCCGAGTGAAGTGTAACGATACAGTTGCTGCTGTCATACTCTCCCGTGAGCAGGGTAGATATCCTGAGGTTTTCAAAATCCTCCAAAAACTTTGTCTTAAGGTTCTTTGCCTCAGTCACATAGCTCTCGTCGTTTTCCTCATTTCCCATCTCTATGATAAGCATTATCTCGTCGTAAATGTCCTTAAGTGTATTATAGCTTTCCACCTTGGTCTTAAGTTGCTTAGTCTGTCTTAATATCTTCTGAGCCTCGTCCATATCATTCCAAAAATCAGGGTCGCCCGCTGTTTCTTCAAGCTCCTCTATTTTTACCTTGGCTTCTTCAATATTAAGGCTGTCGGCAAGCTCCTCAAGCCTTTTTTCATATCCGGAAAGCTCCTGCTTTATCTGATCAAGCGCTAACATAATATACAACTCCTCAATTTATACTAAACTCTTTCCTATCAGACGTTTTTGCCGCAGCAGTGCTTATATTTCTTGCCGCTTCCGCATGGGCAAGGGTCGTTACGTCCTATTTTCTTTTCCTTTCTTACCTTGGGTCCTCTTACAGAGCCTTCGTCCTTGTTTGTAGCAACAGGCTCAGCCACCTGCTCTCTTTCAACAGGCGCTGCGGGACGTATGTGGAAAAGTCCTCTGCACACATCGGTCTGAATATTATTGCTAAGCTCGTCAAACATATCATAGCTTAAAAACTTGTATTCAATAAGAGGATCTCTCTGTGCAAGAGAGTGAAGGCTTACGCCCTGGCGCATCTGATCCATATCGTCAATATGGTTCATCCACTTCTGGTCTACCACCTTAAGAGTAATAACTCTCTCGGCTTCTCTCATCATTTCTTCGCCAAACTCTGCCTCTTTAGCCTCATAAGCCGCCTTTGCCGCGCTTATAAGTCTTTCCTCTATATCTGTAGGCATAAGCTTTTCTCCCATAAGCTCCTCTTTTGTAAGCACAATGGGAGGAAGCATAAATATGCTCATCATATGCTCGTTAAGAGAAGTCATATCCCACTCATCGGCATTGGAGTCGGCAGGCGCGTAAAGAGCAACCTCTCTTCTGATAACAGACTCTATCATATTGAGTATCTTGTCTTTAAGGCTTGCCCCCGAAAGTACCTCTTTTCGCTCGCCGTAGATTATCTCTCTCTGCTCGTTCATTACCTGATCGTATTCAAGAAGATGCTTTCTGGTTGCGAAGTTGTTGCTCTCAACCTTCTTCTGAGCGTTTTCAATGGCATTGGTGAGCATTTTAGCCTCTATAGGCTCGTCCTCGTCAAGTCCCATGGCAGCTATAGCCTTGCCAACTCTTTCAGAGCCAAAAAGGCGCATAAGATCGTCCTCTAAAGAAATGTAAAATCTTGACTCTCCCGGGTCGCCCTGTCTGCCCGAACGACCTCTCAGCTGGTTGTCAATTCGTCTTGACTCGTGGCGCTCTGTACCTATTATCTTAAGTCCGCCAAGCTCAGCCACGCCCTCGCCAAGCTTAATATCAGTACCTCTACCTGCCATATTGGTGGCAATGGTTACTGTCTTAGGCTCGCCTGCATGAGCAACTATCTCAGCTTCCTTCTCGTGATATTTAGCATTGAGCACCTGATGAGGTATGCCCTCACGCTTAAGCATTTTGCTCAAAAGCTCCGATTTGTCTATAGTAACAGTACCAACAAGCACAGGCTGACCCTTTTCGTAGGCTTCCTTAACTGCCTTAACAACGGCTCTCAGCTTGCCTGCCTCTGTCTGATAAACCTGGTCTCCCAAGTCCTTTCTTATAACAGGCTCGTTTGTAGGTATACAAACAACGTCCATACCGTATATCTGACGGAATTCGCCCTCTTCTGTCTGCGCAGTACCTGTCATACCTGCTTTTTTATCATATTTGTTAAAGAAGTTCTGGAAGGTTATGGTTGCGAGGGTCTTGCTTTCACGCTTTACCTCTACGCCTTCCTTTGCTTCTATAGCCTGATGAAGTCCGTCGGAGTATCTTCTGCCCGGCATCATACGACCTGTAAATTCGTCTACTATGATGATCTGCTCGTCCTTGACAACGTAGTCCTTGTCACGGTGCATATTATAATTTGCCTTAAGAGCATTGTTTATATAGTGCTGAAGCTCCATATTTTCAGGGTCTGAAAGGTTCTTGATAGCGAAATATCTTTCAGCCTTATGGATACCGTCCTGAGTAAGAGAGACCGTCTTGCCCTTTTCGTCAACAACATAGTCGCCCTCTTCCTGAAGCTCCTCTCTTATAAGAGGATTAAGAGCCTCCTGCTCGTTTATTATTCTGCCTGCGGTAAGTGTCTTTGCAAATGCGTCGGCAAGGTCATAAAGCTTTGTAGACTTGCCTGCAGCGCCTGAAATGATAAGAGGTGTTCTTGCTTCGTCTATAAGAACAGAGTCCACCTCGTCCACTATAGCATAGTGAAGCCCTCTCTGAACCATATCCTGCTCATAGACAACCATATTGTCACGGAGATAGTCAAATCCAAGCTCGTTGTTTGTAGAATAAGTAATATCGCAGTTATAAGCCTCCTGCTTTTCGGGCTTAGACATATCGTGAAGATTAACACCGACAGTAAGCCCCAAAAACTCATGTATCTGACCCATCCACTCGGCGTCACGCTGAGCAAGATATTCGTTTACCGTAACTATATGAACGCCCTTGCCCTCAAGCGCATTGAGATAAGCAGGCAGTGTAGAAACAAGTGTTTTACCTTCACCTGTTTTCATCTCGGCAATTCTGCCCTGATGTAAAACAACACCGCCAATAAGCTGAACGTCAAAGTGTCTCATACCCAAAACTCTCTTGCCCGCTTCTCTTACAACGGCAAACGCCTCGGGCAGTATATCGTCAAGAGTTTTTCCGTTTGCGAGAAGCTCTTTAAAATAAGGTGTCTTTGCCTTAAGCTCCTCATCGGATAACTTCTGTATCTCAGGTTCAAGACTGTTTATCTTATCAACTATAGGTCTTATCTTCTTAAGCTCTTTGTCACTGTAGGTTCCAAATATTTTTTCTATTATATTCATAAATACAGCTCCTTAATTGTAAATACACATAATTATCCATGTTAATTAGATTATACCATAATAAATAGTTTACCACATATATATACGACTATACAAGCCAAAGTTTTATAATTTTAAACTTTTTTAATAATTTTTAAGGAACAACCTAAATTTAAACCTTTGCCAACCATACTGCGGAGCCGCTCGGGGCGAGGTGAGGTCTGCCGACGGAGGGGACAAGGGACACCCGTATGGGTGTCCCTTGTCCCCTCCGTCGGCAGACCTCACCTCGCCCCGACCCGTGGCACGCCTCACAAACCGCCTGCGGCGGTTTGTGAGGCGTGGCTGTCCAATTTTTCAAACTTACCAAACACTTCTGCCGTGCCGACTCCGGAAGGTCTTAAATAGCGATATAGAGTATATAAGTCCTCCGGTCCGTCGATATAGTTGGGTTTTTCTGTGCAGTTGACTATGGCATTAAAGCCCAGCTCCTTAACTATGCCGTCACTGCAGTCGCTGAAGCTTCCGTAAGGATATATAAAGGCAGTAGGCTTTCTGCCCGTACATTCGAGTATCTGCTCATTCACCTTTTCAAGATCCTTTTTAAGAAGTTCGCTGTACTGCTCCTCACTTTCCCCCTTCTTTTTTGCCGCACCTTTTCTGCCGTTTTCTATTTTGTGAAGATAGTAGGTGTGGTTTTGAAATTCAAATATGCCCGTCTTTGACATTTCATTTATTTCTTCCATGTTCAGATGGGAATATTCTATGTTGTGATCTTCTTCTTTCGTAAACATTTCCGTAAGCTCACCTATTACCCCCACTACCACCTTTGCATTGTAATTTTCAAAAAGTGGAGCGCCTATAACATAAAGGCTTTCATATCCATCATCAAAGGTGAGTACAATGGGCTTTTCGGGCAATTCGCCATTTCCCTCCACATAGGCTATAAGATCGTTTATTCCCACAGTAGTATAGCCCTTTTCATCTATGTATTTAAGGTCACTTTCAAGCTCTGCCTTAGTTACGGTGTACTTGTTTCCATAAGCCTTGTCGGTTATGTTGTGATACATAAGTATAGGCACAAAAATGCCGCTTTCCTCTCCCTCCGCATATACTCCTTCAGAAGCTCTGTCTTCATTTATATAATAAGCAAGCCCCGAAACAAGTCCTATTCCCATAATGAGAGCCGTCAGCCCCATAATTATTTTTTTCAATAAAAAAGCCCTCCAACCTTTTTATAAATCTATATGAAGGCGCAAGGACTTTTATGAAAAATCACATAAACTTGACCATTTCTTTTTTAAGTCTTACTATTATTTTCTTTTCAAGCCTCGAAATATAGCTCTGGCTTATACCTAACTTGTCAGCCACCTCTTTTTGTGTCATTTCCTCGCCGTTTTTAAGCCCAAACCTCAGCTCTATTATAATGCGCTCTCTTGTGGAAAGCTTGTTTATGGCGTTTTTAAGCAGAGTTCTGTCAACCTCGTCTTCAATGTCCCTGTAAATAATGTCAACGTCTGTGCCTAAAATGTCAGAAAGCAAAAGCTCATTTCCTTCCCAATCCACATTCAGCGGCTCGTCTATAGAAACCTCGGCTCTTGTTCTGGTGTTGCGCCTTAAATACATAAGTATTTCATTTTCAATGCACCTTGAAGCATAAGTGGCTATTTTTATTTTTTTGTCTGCCTTAAAGGTATTTATTGCCTTGATAAGCCCTATAGTGCCTATTGAAATAAGATCCTCTATGTTTATGCCCGTATTTTCAAATTTTCTCGCTATATAAACCACAAGCCTGAGGTTGTGCTCTATAAGCACCTTCTTCGCCTGCTCTGCCCCCTCGCCGGAAAGCTGCGCCGTATACCTTGCCTCCTCCTCGGCTTCAAGGGGTGCAGGCAAAACCTCCGTGCCTCCTATGTAATAGATCTCATCTTCTTTATTTTTTCCGAATACACTTTTCAAAAACTCAAGCAGCATTGTGAGCATTCTCCTTAACATTCTCATTGACCTCCCCGATATTAAGAATTTCAGTGTTTATAAGTCCCTTAAAGCTGCCCTCCGATGACAGCTTCATAAAGGATATGCCTATCAGTACATTTTCATAAAGTCTTTCATTTATATAAAGCCTGTCAGGCTCAAAGCAGGGCAAAACTCCGCCGCTGTTTCCAAGACTTCTGTAAAGCGCAAAATAAAAATTCACTTCTGCTCCCTTGTCGGCGATGTAGCCGTACAGATCGTCCTTAAGCCTGTCACCCTCGGGCAGAGCAGCCTTTACAGCATCAAATTCTGCCACAATAACAGCCTTTCCCGTAACAGGCTCTTTAAGAGTGCTGCCCGTGTCGGCAAGGGCTTTAAACTCAGCGCTTCCCCACTTAAGCTCAACACGCACCTGGCAAAATTCTCTTTTTCTTATTACCGAATTTCTGTATATCTTCCTTATAAAGCTTATGACAATGTAAGAAACACCCACGGATACAACAAAAACTCCTATAGATATGTGCTTTAAGCCATAGCTTATATTTTCGCCTATGTAACGCCCCGCATTTGTAAAGTAAAAAAGTCCGCTGCATATTCCGCCTACTAAAAATGTCCCTAATATCACCGCCCCCAAAAGCCTTAAATACGCCTTAAAACCTCCGGGAAGATAAGCTATATATACGCTTGCCATCATAAGAGCCATATACCCCACCGGGTTTCTGAAAATTATAGCCCTACCCCAAAGGGCAATAAGTGTATAGCCAAGCCCGGCAAAAAGGCTGCCCAAAAAGCAGAGAAGAATATTTCTTTTGACTTTTAAAAATAATCTTACGCATAAAAATACAAAAAACACCATTATAAAATTTATAAAAAATAATACATCAGCATAAACCGTTATCATTTTTTCACCTCTTTCAAAACCTATATAAATTATACAACTCATAAATGGCAATAAATGGCAAAACTTGTAATGGAATTTATAAAAAATATTTAATTGTTATATGTGCACAATATTTATATGTCAAATATGTTAAAAACAACTAAAAACCATTTATTGACATAAGTAAAAAAAATGTGTATAATATATCGTATGTGTGAAAGGGATAAAAACATCAGTTTGCAAGGGGGCAGACAAGCGCATGAACAGATATAAAACGGTAGTGGGAATCCGCTTTATAATGTTGTCAAGCTCGCGCCGTGAGGTTTTTAAAAATTCACATATGTGTTAAAATATTCAGGAGAAAAAACAAAATATTTTGGAGGAATCAACTATGTCATATGTACAAAATGTATTAAACGGTTTAATCGCTAAAAACCAGGGTCAGGCTGAATTTATACAGGCTGCTACAGAAGTTCTCACAACTATCGAACCATGTGTTGCCGCTAATCCGGCTTATGAAAAGGCTGCTCTTCTCGAAAGACTTGTAGAGCCCGAAAGACAGATAATGTTCCGTGTTCCATGGATCGACGACAAGGGAAACGTACAGGTAAACAGAGGCTTCAGAGTACAGTTCAACTCAGCTATAGGTCCTTATAAGGGAGGACTTCGTTTCCATCCTTCAGTAAACCTTTCTATAATCAAATTCTTAGGCTTTGAGCAGATATTCAAAAACTCTCTTACAACACTTCCTATCGGCGGTGGTAAGGGTGGTTCCGATTTCGACCCTAAGGGCAAATCAGACAACGAAGTTATGCGTTTCTGCCAGAGCTTTATGACAGAGCTTTACAGACATATCGGCGCTGACACAGACGTTCCCGCAGGCGACATCGGCGTAGGCGGACGTGAGGTTGCTTATATGTATGGTCAGTATAAGAGAATAACAGGTCTTTATGAAGGCGTTTTAACAGGTAAGGGTCTTACATTCGGTGGCTCACTTGTAAGAACAGAGGCTACAGGCTATGGTCTTGTATACCTTGTACAGGAAATGCTCCAGGCAGCAGGCGACAGCTTTGAAGGCAAGACTGTTGTTATCTCAGGTGCCGGCAACGTAGCTGTATATGCAGCTTATAAGGCAACTCAGCTTGGCGCAAAGGTTGTTTCTCTCTCAGACTCAACAGGTTATATCTACGACAAAGACGGTGTAGACCTTGCTTATGTAGAAGACCTTAAGTTTAATAAGAGAGGCAGACTTTCAGAATATAAGAACCATAAGCCATCAGCAGAATATCATGACGGCAAGGGCGTATGGAACATTCCTTGTGATATCGCACTTCCTTGCGCAACTCAGAACGAGCTTACAGAGGCTGATGCTAAGACACTCGTTGCTAACGGCTGTAAGGCAGTAGGCGAAGGCGCTAATATGCCTTCAACTCTTGAAGCTATTGATGTATTCCTTAAGAATAAAGTTCTCTTTGCACCTGCAAAGGCTGCAAACGCAGGCGGCGTTGCTACATCAGCTCTTGAAATGTCACAGAACAGCGCAAGACTTAGCTGGACATTCGACGAGGTAGATGCTAAGCTTCACGGCATCATGGTTTCTATCTACAACAACATGGCTTCTGCAGCTAAGGAATATGGCGTAGAAGGCAACTTCGTAGCCGGCGCAAACATTGCAGGCTTCCTTAAGGTAGCTGAGGCTATGATGGCTCAGGGTATTGTTTAATACTTAAAATAAAATCTAAGGTCAATCACTGCTTAAGGGTCGTGATTGACCTTTTTTAATGGAGGTAAAAATATGTTCAGAAAAATGAGGCGTTTTAAACAGCTTTTGTCGGAGCAGGAAAGCATTGAAGTATTGAATAGATGTACCTCGGGCGTACTTGCAGTATCGGGAGATGACGACTATCCTTATGCCGTACCCTTAAGCTATGTCTATAAAGACGGAAAGCTATATTTTCACTGCGCTCTTACGGGACACAAAATAGACAGTATAAAAAGAAATGATAAAGTTTCCTTCTGCGTTATAGATAAAGATGATGTTGTTCCCGAAAAATATACAACCTATTTCAGAAGTGTAATAGTATTCGGCAGAGCAAAGATCATAGAGGATAGGGATGAAAAAATAAGAATAGCCATGCTGCTGGGTGAAAAATATAATCCGGGACACCCAAAGGATGCAATGGAAGAAATCCACCGACTTTTCTCCGCCCTTTGCATAATAGAGCTTGACATAGAGCATATAACGGGTAAGGCTGCCAAGGAGCTGGTGGCAAAGCCATAAATTCACCCCGGTGCCGCTGTGGCTTATTGTCTTTCCGGATACGCGACCGAAAAATACCCCGACCGCCCACCCCTACTCCGGTGCCGCTGTGGTTTATTGTCCTTCCCGATACGCCCCGAAAGAAACCCCGACCGCCCACCCCTACTCCGGTGCCGCTGTGGCTGACCCATTCACGGGTTACCTCCGGCAGAAGGCAGAGGCTCACCCAGCCACTCTTGCCGACAACAAAAGGCTTTGGCACGCCGGAACAACAGCAGGGGTGGGCGGCCGGGGCGTTCTCTGACCACTGCGGCTGTAAGTGAAAGCCCACCAATGTTTGGGGCTAATACATACAAAAAAGGACCTATCCTTATTTTTGGATAGATCCTTATTTTTATTTGCTTAAATAGGATAAACTCCCTTTTTTACATCTGCAAGGTTTGCATCTATTCCGTACTTCTGAGCCTGACGGAACTTGAAGAATTCCTCTGCGACCTGTGGGAAAAGAACATAGCTGAGTACATCCTCAGGCTGTTCCTTATATGCCTTTATAGCTTCTTCTGCTGCCGGAAGCTCAGGCTTAAGAAGGTCTGCGGGACGGCACTCTACTACCTTTTCGTCGCCGATTATCTTCTTTCTTATTTCATCTGAGATAGGTACAGGAGTTCTTCCGTACATTCCTCTTACAAGCTCCTTAGTTTCCTTAGGAACCATCTTATATCTTTCGCCCATAAGCACGTTAAGTACAGACTGTGTACCTACTATCTGGCTTGAAGGAGTTACAAGCGGAGGATATCCCAGATCCGCTCTTACTCTTGGCACCTCTTCAAGAACCTCTCTGTACTTATCTTCAGCATTGGCATTCTTAAGCTGAGAAACAAGGTTTGAAAGCATACCGCCGGGAACTTGATAGAGAAGAGTAGCTATATCTACAGACAATACCTTTGTATTGAGAAGACCGCTCTTAAGTGCTTCCTCACGTATAGGACGGAAGTAATCTGAAATTTCCTTAAGTAGATTTTCATCAAGACCTATTTCATAATCTGTGCCCTTGAATGCTGCATTCATAACCTCTGTTGCAGGCTGTGAAGTACCCATAGCAAAGGGGCTCATGTCTGTATCTATTATATCTGCGCCTGCTTCAACAGCCTTCATATATGTCATTGAAGCAACACCGCTTGTATAGTGGCTGTGAACCTCAAGAGGAAGGTCTACCTCAGACTTGATAGCCTTTACAAGGTCATAAGCCGACTGTGGCAGAAGAAGACCTGCCATATCCTTTATACATATAGAATCAGCGCCTATATCTCTATACTGCTTTGCAAGATTTACAAAATATTCTTCAGTATGCACATCGCTGAGTGTGAATGAGATGGCAAGCTGAGCGTGACCGCCTTCCTGCTTACAGTATTTAACAGCAGTCTCAAGATTTCTTGGGTCGTTAAGAGCATCGAAAATTCTTATAATGTCGATACCGTTTTCAATACTCTTTCTTACAAACATTTCAACAACATCATCGGCATAGTGACGATATCCCAATATGTTCTGACCTCTTAAAAGCATCTGAAGCTTTGTGTTTGGGGCGGCTTTACGGATCTTGCGAAGTCTTTCCCAGGGGTCCTCATTGAGAAATCTGAGACAGGAGTCAAATGTAGCTCCTCCCCAAACCTCCATAGCTCCGAAGCCTACCTTATCCATCTTTCCTACTATGGGAAGAATGTCTTTTATAGAAAGTCTTGTAGCTATAAGTGACTGTTGACCGTCACGAAGCGTACAATCACAAATTTTAACCTTTTTACTCATATATTATTCAACCTCCATTAACCAAAAAGGGCTATGAAAATACCGGCTGCTACAGCCGAGCCGATAACACCGGCAACATTCGGACCCATAGCATGCATTAAAAGATAGTTGTTAGGATTTTCTTCCTTACCTACATTCTGCGCAACTCTCGCTGCCATAGGAACGGCTGAAACACCTGCCGCACCGATAAGAGGATTTATCTTTCCTCCCGAAAGCTTACACATAAGCTTGCCTAAAAGCACACCACCTGCTGTGGAAACCATAAATGCAAAAAGACCAAGCGCAAGCACCTTAAGCGTGTCCAATGTAAGGAAGGTAGCCGCATTTGTAGTAGCACCTACCGACAGACCTATACAAAGGCTTAAGATGTACATAAGAGCCTCAGAAGCGTGATGAGCTATCTTTTCGGTAACTCCGCTTACCTTAAGCAGGTTTCCAAGCATGAGCATACCAATAAGAGAAGCTGTTGAAGGAAGAATAAGTATAACAAGAATGGAAACAAGAACAGGGAATATTATTTTCTCTGTCTTAGAAACAGGTCTTAACTGCTCCATCTTGATAGCTCTTTCCTTCTTAGTTGTAAGAAGCTTCATAATAGGCGGCTGGATTATAGGAATAAGCGCCATATATGAGTACGCCGCAACAGCGACCGTACTGAGAATGTGAGGCGCAAGCTTTGTTGTTGTATAAATGGCTGTAGGGCCGTCCGCACCGCCGATGATACCTATAGAAGCGGCTTCGTAGGGTGACATACCCAAAAGAAGTGCGCCTAAGAAGGCTACGAATATACCAAGCTGTGCCGAAGCGCCTAAAAGCAGACTCTTGGGGTTGGCAATAAGCGGACCAAAGTCTGTCATAACGCCTACACCAAGGAAGATGAGCGGTGGGAATATACCCAGAGCATCACCTTGATAGATATACCAAATAAGTCCACCCACAGTTCCGTCCTTTGAAGGTTCTGCCATAAGACCTGCGCCCGGCAGGTTTGCAAGAAGCATACCAAAGGCTATGGGAAGAAGCAGAAGCGGCTCGTATTTTTTGACGATGGCAAGATACATAAAGAAAATAGCAACTGCTATCATTATGAAATATTTATATCCGTCACCCTGAAAAAACAGCATAAAGCCTGAATCTGCAATAAGTCCCGAAAAAATTTCGTATAGACTTTGCATAAATGATGACATATTATTACCTCCGATATTATTACTCGACGGTTATAAGTACATCGTCTGAGTTTACTGACTGACCCTTTGATACTACAACAGAAGTTACTTTTCCGCCTACCGGGGTTACTATTTCATTTTCCATCTTCATAGCTTCAAGAATTACTACTACTGCGTTTTCAGCAACTGTATCGCCTACGTTTACCTTAACGTCAAGTATTGTACCTGGCATTGGCGCTTTAACAGGTGTTCCGCTGCCTGCCTTAGCTGCGGGAGCAGGTGCTGCTACCGGTGCCGGTGCAGGTGCAGGTGCCGGTGTAGGAGCAGCAGGAGCAACAGGTGCTGTAGGTGCTGCAGCTACTGAAGAACCGTCAAGCTCTTCTACCACAACATCATAAGATGAACCGTTTACTGTAACTCTAAAATTCTTTAACATTATAATTACCCTCCTAATATCAGATCACAATAGTGTGTTGTCTTTGTTCGTGTATAGCTTCCTTATGCCAATTAGTGGATTTTCTGAAGCTTCTTACAATAAGTTTGTCTGAAGATGTGCCAAGACTTGCAGCAATTGCCGCTGTAATAACAGCTATAAGCTCCTTATCGTCAAAGGTCTCTGCCTTCTCGGGTTCTGCCTGGGCTGCAGGCTGAGGAGCAGGCGCCGGGACAGGTTCAGGCGCTGTCTTAACTGTTTTGCGAAGAACCTTCTTTTCGCCTCTGTGCTCTACCTTGTAAATTATACTTGCAGCTATAGAAATAACTATAGCGATAAGAGCAAGTATAATTATAACGGTGAATATACCTGTAACGGCAACAACACAACCTTCAAATATGCCGAAATTATCCGCATTTAAGGCTAATAAACATAATTTCATATTATCACCGCCTGCCTTTATACACTGTTATGCTTCTTTGGAACAGTCTGAACTCTCTTAGTGTAAAGCATTTCCAAAGCTGCGATAAGATGCTTTCTTGTAGCTGCGGGTATGATGATATCATCAATATATCCCTTTTCGGCTGAAGCGTATGGTGAAGCTGCTTCGTCATAGGTTTCATCCGTGTACTGGTGCATTATGTCTACATGACCCTTTCTGCTTAAAAGAGAAATTTGTGCTGTAGGCCAAGCAAGAACGATGTCAGCGCCAATATACTTAGAATTCATAAGCAGGAAGCTGCTGCCGATACCTCTCCTTACAATTACATTTACCTTAGGAACAGACGCTTCTGTAAGTCCCATAAGAAGATGTGATGAGAAGCTCATAAGAATGTTCTGCTGGTCTGCTGTTATCTTGTCATAATCAGCAACATCTGTAAGTGTAACTATAGGAATATTGAAAGCATCGCAGATCTTAACAAACTTGCCTGCCTTCTGTGTTCCCTTAAGACCCAGAGGACCATTGTTTGCAATAATACCGATGGTTATACCGTTTATTTTAATAAAGCAGCAGATAATTTCTTCCCCAAACTTAGGCTGTATCTCGAAATAATTATAATCATCCGCAAGGCTGCTTATGATGTAACGCATATCTATAGGTGAAGCTTCATCGGCAACTATAGAGTTAAGAGCCTCGTCTTCTCTGTTCAGGTCGGCTTCACCAATATCAACCGCTACATCCATATTGTTAAGAGGAAGAAGATCTATAAGCTTAGCTGCGCCCTTAAGGCAATCCTCCTCTGTCTTGTATGTTTTGTGAACAAGACCTGTCTTTGTTGCGTGAGTTTCGCCTGAGCCGTAGTCTTTATAGTTTAATTTTACCTCATCAGCGCCCTTTATAACGGCAGGGCTTGAAAGGAACATATTGGCATCCTGCTCCTTCATAATTCTGAAATCTGCAAGAAGAGGAATATAAGTTGCCATACCAAGGCAGTCGCCAAGTACAACGGATATCTGAGGGATCAAACCGCTGGCAAGTGAAATATTCTGAAAAAGAATACCGTACGCTTCAAGCGCCTCCTGACCGTCCTTAAGCTCAACACCTGTAGAATCAAGTATGCCTACAATAGGAGCTCCCATATTTATAGCCTTACTATATACATCTGCTATTTTCTTTGCGTGCTTTTTATTAACAGGACCTTCCTGTGCATAAGCAAAACAAAGCTTGCCGTTTACAGCACCATAGCCCGTAACTACATTAGCTTCTTTCATAAAGCCTTCAAGCTCTACAAAGCTGTTTTCGTCGAAAAACTTTTCCAAACGGACACGCGCTGTGCTTTCTTCAGCCTTCTTAAGCTCTTTAAGATTGCTGATCTTACTGAGAGTATCCATTGAATTACCTCCAAAAATAAAAATTTACTCAAAATATGTTGAAATCCAATCTATTTTATTGTACTATAAATATAAAATAATACAAGTCTTAATTTATTAAGATTTATTAAGATATATTATATTTTCCGCTTATGCCAAAACATTACATAATATTTGCCGCAGTAAGCAGAGTTTTATAAAAAACCGCATGATCGTTTATATAATATGCCCAAAAGAAAGAAAGGGAACTAAAATGAATTACATTTGTCTGGATCTTGAATTTAACGGCGCCTTTGATTTTTCAGCAGGAAAAGCCGCCGAAAGCAATGAAGCCTGTCATCATGAAATAATACAGATAGGAGCAGTAAAGCTCGATAAGAAATATAATATTAAAGACAGCTTCAATACATATGTTAAGCCTACCATCTACCCCAGGCTCAACCCCTTTATAGCCGACGTCATAAAAATGAAAACCGAAGACTTTAAAAACGCAGGCAGCTTTAAAATAAACTATCTTAAGTTTAAAAATTTTCTCTCGGACGGCAATAATGTTTTTGTAGTATGGGGTGAGTCTGACATACCTATTCTTTACGAAAATCTAAGCTATTATAAGCTGGTGGACGAACCGCTGATAGTCAAATATATGAACATTCAGCCATATGTAAGCACGCTTTTAAATAAGGAAAGCGGTCAGCAAATAAGCCTCAAAAACGCCATTGATGCAATGGGCATAGAAACTGACAACCAATATCACAACGCTCTTTACGATGCTTACTATACCGCTCAGATATTCATAAACTTAGACCCTAAACCGAACATTTTAAAGCTTTTCTGCTCAAACCATTACAAAAACCTTAAATAACAGGCTACCCGCAGGCGGTACGCAATTCTAAAAGACCCCGGCCGCCCACCCCTCAAATTCTTCCCGCCTGACATTTCACTTCTTTTGTTTTGGCAAGACGTAAGCTTAAGCGAACCTCGGCCGGTTGGCTAACCAAAAAAATAATACCTATTCTTCTTACAATAAATTTTCCGTGCCACATACGGCACGGCGAAAAGGGCAAAAAGCAAGGGGCAGCTGCGCTGCCCCTTGCTTTTTGCCCTCCCCCGGTCGGCATTTTCATAGGATTTCGCGTATGCGATATCCTATGAAAATGCCGAGCAGCCCCTCCGGATTTTTCCACTCATCTTCCGGGTGGCTGAGCGGAGCAAAAACAGGCGTGGGCAGGAGGACTTGTCCTCCTGCCCACGCCTGTTTTTGCTCCGCCCCGCGGGCACGCCGATCAGACCGCCTGCGGCGGTCTGATCGGCGTGCCAATCCCTGCAGGCTTATTTTGCTAATCTTTCTTTTATAAATTCTTCTATATTTTCTCGTTCTATGCAGAAATTGTGGAGCACAGGACGCTTATCTATGTCCTTTATAGGTGCGGGAATATTGGTTTCGCTTACCTCCGACAACGCCCTTACGGCCTCAAATGGGTCCATTCCGCTGTATTTACTGTCTATTGCAGTAAGAACATCCCTTGCAAATTTATATGGGCTTGCCGTTGACACAACAACTGCTGGGGTTTTATCATTTGTTTTCTTTAAATATTTTTTATATGCAGAATACGCCACAGCCGTATGTGTGTCAAGCACATAGCCTTCCTTCTCATATACATCTTTTATAGCCGCAAATGTCTCTTCCTCTGTGGAGTATTCGCCTACAAAGCCGCTTCCCTTTGCCGAAAAGTCATAAACTCCCTTGCTTGACAAGTTGTCCATAAGTCCCTTTACAACTTCCGTGCTTCCGCTTAAATGATAAAGCAGTCTTTCGAGGTTTGATGAAATGAGTATATCCATAGAAGGAGATGACGTAAGTATAAATTCTCTGTTTACATCATATTTTCCCGTTTCAAAAAAGTCAAAAAGCACCTTGTTTTCATTTGAAGCGCATACCAGCTTGTTTACGGGAAGTCCCATTTCTCTTGCATAATAGCCTGCAAGAATGTTTCCGAAGTTTCCCGTAGGTACAACAAAATCTATCTTATCGCCGCAGTTTATTTTTCCTGCCTTTACCATCCGGGCATAGGCATAGAAATAATACACTATCTGAGGTGCAAGCCTGCCTATATTTATAGAATTTGCAGAAGAAAATACATAGCCCTCTTCCGCAAGCTCTGCCTTAAGAGCCTTGTTTGTAAACGCCTTTTTAACAGCAGTCTGGGCATCATCAAAATTGCCCTTTATGCCTGCCACACAGGTGTTTTTGCCTTCTTGAGTTATCATCTGCATTCTCTGCACATCAGATACGCCGTCTTGTGGGAAGAATACTATTATTCCCGTGCCCTCAACGTCCGCAAAGCCTTCAAGGGCAGCCTTGCCGGTGTCGCCGCTGGTCGCTGTAAGGATCACAATAGTCCTGTCTTCGCCGTTTTTCTTTGCAGAGGTCTTAAGAAGATAGGGCAAAATAGAAAGAGCCATGTCCTTAAAGGCTATTGTCTTGCCATGAAAAAGCTCCAATACACCGCAGTCCTGTGTAAGCCTTAAGGGAGCTATCGCAGGAGTATCAAATTTCTCGTCATAGGCTCCGTTTATACATGCCTTTAATTCTTCCTCTGTAAAATCGTCCAATATAAGCTTCAAAACCTCATATGCAAGCTCCTTATAGCTCATATCAACAATGTCCTCAAGCTTAAAATCAGCCTTGGGTATACTGCAGGGCACATAAAGTCCGCCGTCATCTGCTATACCCTTTAAAATAGCCTGAGAAGCCGTAATATAATTTTTGTCGCCTCTTGTACTTTTATAAAGTAAAGCCATTTATATCAACCTCGTTTTATACTGATTTCAGAAAGCAATACCGGTTATCCCCAAAGACACCGGGACCGAAGCGAAAAGCAGCGGCGACGTAGGAGCCGCTGCTTTTCGCCCCCCCCGGTCCCTTATTTATTATCGTCTTGTATAAGACGATATAAATGAGGGGGCAAATATTACTTTCTAATTTATAACATCTTCATAATAAGTAAAGCCATATCCATCCTCAAGGATCTTATCCGTTATAGTAGGAAGTGCCCCATAGGGTGTATAGTGCCAGTTTCTCACACCCCAGGGTGTGGTCTCTACCGATATATAGTCAAAATCTATGCTGGGATGGAAGAAAAGCCCCACAAGGCAATCCTTGTCTTCACAACGCTGTATTCTGTCAAGCATATCATCAAGCTCATAAATATTGTTGAGATAATATGCGGGCAGCGGCACATAAGACACATTTTTGCCCCCTACCGCCTTCTTTTCAACTATATCATCAGCCTTTAATATCCTGCCCTTCGCCTGGAACAAAACATCATATACCGTTTCAGCCATTGCAAGGTCAGCGCCTGTTGCCCCGTAGTGAGGGAACTCAAACATAGACCCGTCATATCCTAAAAGCTCTGCTGTGGTCTTTGCAATAACAAGCCTTCTTGCCCTCTCCTCCTTGTCTAAGGCAGAAAAATATCCAAACTCATACCCGTCGGCAGAAAAATAATCGTTAAACTGATGGGTATATCCGTGAATGATTATTTTTCCTCCCCTGTCAAGCAGATAGTCAAGGGTGTATAAAAAACTTGCCGTATATGTGTTCGTTTCCTTTGTGAAGTCAACGTCTATGCCTTCCTCGGGGTTTACATATCTCATTATCCAAGCCACATAAAAGCTCTGGTCTCGGCTCATAAGATAATCTCCCATAACCCTCAGCTTTTCAAGTCCCTCGTCGGTATATCTGGGGTTCTTGCAGTAGGCGTCGGGGGTAATGTCTTCAAGCCTTAAAAGCGCAGGCTCGGCGTTGTCATTTTCCACCGTTTCCGGCATATCCGACTCGTCGGTCTTTCTGTAATATATAAAAGCCTTGTCATTTTCAGACTCAAACCTACAGGTAAGACCCATTCCTTTTACTATTTTGTAAAATGAAATATAGCATTTACCGTTTATTTCCTTAAAATAGGGGTTTATTTCGTCCTCGCCATAGCCCGAAAATATGAAATTATCATATATAATGCCAAACTTTTCGGAGCTTTCATCAGTAAGCCCGACTATTTTATTATATGTCTCCTCAAAGGGAACATACAGCCTGCCGTCGTAAAAGTAGGCGTCTACCTCCAACGGCTTATCTAAAAAATAGATCTTGGTAGGCGCAGGCTTTGCATCTGAGAGAAGGTAATTTCTCATTTCCTCCGTTTCTGTCAAAACAGCCTCAGACTCTTTTACCTGTGCAATAGTCTTTACCGCTTTCCTTACCGCCGTCTTGGAGTATACCCCGCAAATACAGCACGCCGCCGCCAAAACTGCGGCACCTGCCAATATGATCCCCTTTAAGACCTTATTCATTATATTCCCCAAATCCTCTAAATCTCTTATATCTGTTTTCAACAAGCTCCTCTGTAGGAAGGCTCATAAGCGCAGGTATTTCTGTTTCCAGATTATGCTTTATAAGGTTTGCTGTAAACTCAAAGTCTAAATGAGCGCCGCCGGGAACTTCGTCTATCACCTTTTCGATAACGCCAAGGTCATAAAGATCCTTTGCTGTTATCTTCATAATATCAGCCGCTTCCTCAGCGCGAGTGTTGTCCTTCCATAATATAGAAGCAAAGCCCTCGGGTGAAAGTACCGCATATACAGAATTTTCAAGCATCCATACTCTGTCTGCCGTAGCAAGAGCCAAAGCTCCGCCGCTGCCGCCTTCGCCTATTATTATTGAAATAACAGGTGTCTTAAGCCTTGAAAGCTCAAAAAGATTTTTAGCTATAGCCTCGCCCTGTCCTCTTTCCTCTGCGCCTACTCCGCAGTATGCGCCGGAAGTATTTACAAAGCAAACAACAGGTCTTTTAAACTTCTCAGCCTGCTTCATAAGTCTTAAAGCCTTACGATAGCCCTCGGGATGAGCGCAGCCGAAATTTCTCTTTATGTTTTCTGCTGTATCTCTGCCCTTCTGTATGCCTATTACGGTAACGGGAATACCGTTAAACCATGCTATGCCGCCTACAACGGCGTTATCATCTGCAAAAAGTCTGTCACCGTGAAGCTCTATAAAGCCCTCAAAGCAATGATCTATATAATCAAGAGCAGTAGGTCTTGCAAGCTGTCTTGCTATTTTTACATTGTCATACGCTCTCACTGCTCTCCACCGCCTTTCCCATAGTGCAGCTTGATTATCTCCGCAAGCTTATCTCTCATTTCTTCTCTCTTTACAATAAGGTCTACAAAACCGTGCTCAAGCTGGAACTCAGCCGTCTGGAAGTCATCCGGCAGCTTCTGCTTAATAGTTCCTTCAATAACACGTCTGCCTGCAAAGCCAACAAGCGCCTTGGGCTCGGCTATTATTATGTCGCCAAGCATAGCAAATGAGGCAGTTACACCGCCTGTTGTGGGGTCGGTAAGTACAGATATATAAAGCCCGCCTGCATCAGAATGTTTAGCAACGGCAGCAGAAGTCTTTGACATCTGCATAAGAGAAATAATACCCTCCTGCATTCTTGCGCCGCCTGAGGCAGCAAATATAACCACAGGAAGCTTGTTTGCAATAGCATATTCAAAAGCTCTTGCCAGCTTTTCGCCTACAACAGAGCCCATAGAAGCCATTATGAATGAAGAGTCCATAGCTCCTATAACGCAGTCCTGTCCGCCTATTTTACATTTTCCCGTAACAACAGCGTCTTTTATGCCTGTTTTATTCTGTGTATCTGCTATCTTTTCCTCATAATCGGGGAAGTTTAAGGGGTTTGCAGCTGTCATGTTTGCATCAAACTCTACAAAGCTGCCTTTATCGGCGGTTATATATACTCTCTCTCTTGCGCCAAGTCTGAAATATTTTCCGCACTTGGGGCATATTTTATATTTGCCTGCTTCGGCTTTTGTAATTTCCTTGCCGCAGCCTCTGCACTTTACGCTTACAACAGGTTCTTCTGTTTTAATGTCTTCCAAGCTCTGGGCTTCGTGAGACTCAACAGCTTTATTGATTACTATATCGTCCTTTTTCTTAAATATATTAAGTCCAAGAGGCGTATATTTAGATTTGTTAAAAAAAGCCAATCTGACAATCTCCTTTACATTTTATTTTTTTGCGGTATAAACTCCGCCTTCTCCGTCAACGCTTGTATAATATGTTTTGAAATTGTAGTTTTCAAACGCCTTCAAATCCTCCGCCGGGTAGGTCTTTAAAAGATTGTTGTTTTTGAGCTTGTTCAAAACGTCTGTAGGCATTCTGTAATGGAACTTTACAGGGTTTTTACCAAGTCCCGAAAGTCTTTTGCCGCTGAAAAAGTTTGCAGGCATATCCTTATCGGGTGTATAAAAGCCTTCTATGTCATAGTCAAACAAAATTACGTCATAGTTGTTATAGACTGCAAAATATTTTTCACGTGTGCTCGACATTCCATAAAAGCCATACTTCTCGTCTCCAAACTGTGAATGAACCTTACGTGCCTGCTCTGCGGAGCTTATGCCCCCTGAGCTTTCCAGCGCGAAGTGGTTTTTATTGTCTACTATATAGTTGTAGAGCCTTACCTTAACCTTATCAGGCGCCAGTGTGTCGTAATTGTTATCTAATTTTATCTTATTATTCGACTTAAAGTTTATATCATCTATAGGCCCAACAACCACCTCTGCCTTTGTGTTTCCGGGCTTAGCCACGGTTATTTCACGTCCTACCGATCTTTCCAAAAGCTCGGGCTTTTTGCTGTCTGCTGTCTTATAGCCGTAATATACCATTGTCACAAGGCTGCCCTCATAGGTGCCGTCCTTGCTCCAATCCTCATTTCTTATATATCCCTTACCGTTTTCATCGGTCCTCAATATATAAAGCTCGGGTATACCATCGTTGTTTCCGTCGGCAATAATATATCTATAGCCCTTAGCTTCCTTAAGCTTTTCTCTGTATGCCTTTTTAAGGTCGATGTCAACAACACTTACCGTCTTGCCCTCGGCCTTATATCTGTCCTCATAGGTAGGCTCTTTTTCCTCTGTTTTTTCAACTGCGGTTTGCCCGTTCTCTGCTTTAGGAGCAGAAGCCACAACCTTTCCCCCTGCCTCTGCGCTGATATTTGCGCAGATAAGTGAGGCTGCCAGAACCGTGGTAAACAGCGCTTTAAGCTTCATAATAATCTCCCCCTTTATTATAGGTCTTAGGCAATTACGAAAGTAAGCTCGCCCTCTGCGACTTTCTTGCCGTCTACATAAGCCGTAGCCTTGCCTATGCCTGCTACCTTCTTGAGCTTTATTATCTCCATCTCAAGTCTGAGCTGGTCTCCGGGAACTACCTTTCCTCTGAACTTGCACTTATCTATTGCGCCAAAAAGGGGTATTTTCCCCTTATATTCGTCCATTGAAAGTATGGCGATAGCTCCTGCCTGTGCCAGAGCCTCCATTATAAGCACTCCCGGCATAACAGGCTCTCCGGGGAAGTGTCCCTGAAAGAAAAGCTCGTTCATTGTTACGTTTTTAATAGCAACTATCCTTTTGCCCTCTTCTATTTCAAGCACTCTGTCTACAAGAAGGAAGGGGTATCTGTGGGGAAGTGTAGCTATTATCTCCTTAATATCCATAATTATTCCTCCCATCTCTTAAGACAAATTACGCCGTTGTGTCCGCCAAAGCCCAATGTATTTGAAAGAGCATACTCTATACGCTTTGCCTTGCCCTTGTTTGGTGTATAGTCAAGGTCAAGTCCCTCGTCGGGTGTTTCGTAATTGATAGTAGGTGGAACAAACTCATTCTTAATGGCAAGTGTTGTGGCTATAGCCTCTATTGCGCCTGTTGCGCCTAAAAGGTGACCTGTCATTGACTTTGTAGAGCTTATGGAGATGTCATAAGCCTTATCGCCGAAAAGGTCCTTTATAGCCTGAGTTTCTGTCATATCGTTAAGGTGAGTTGATGTGCCGTGAGCGTTGATGTAGTCAACGAAATCTGTGCCCGCTTCTTCAATAGCGTTCTGCATAGCACGTCTTGCGCCGTCGCCGTCATCTCTTGGAGCTGTAATGTGGAAGGCATCGTCTGTTGCGCCATAGCCTACTATCTCTGCATATATCTTAGCTCCTCTTGCCTTTGCATGCTCAAGCTCTTCAAGAAGAAGTATGCCTGCGCCCTCGCCCATAACGAAGCCTGAGCGGTTTTTATCAAAGGGTGTAGATGCCTTATTGGGGTCTTCGCAGGATGTAAGGGCTCTTGCGGAAACGAAGCCTGCAATGCCTATTTTTGTAATAGGCGCTTCTGTGCCGCCTGCTAATATCATATCCGAATAGCCGTGCTTTATATTTCTGAATGCCTCTCCTATACAATGTGTAGAAGATGCGCATGCAGTAACTATACAAGTACAGATGCCCTTTGCGCCTACCTGAATGGCAATGTTTCCTGCTGCCATATTTGTGATAGACATAGTGATAAAGAAGGGGCTTACCTTTCTTGCGCCGCCCTCGTGCATTTTTACTACCTGCTCTTCAATAGTGGCAATACCGCCTATACCTGAACCAACGATAACGCCAAAGCGGTTCATATCTTCCTTAGATGTATCAATGCCTGAGTCCTTCATACATTCATCAGCTGCTACCATAGCATACTGACAGTAAGTATCAAGTCTTTTCTGACTTTTCTTGTCAATTACCTCATTGGGGTCAAAATTCTTTACCTGACCTGCCACCTTTGCCTTTAAGTCTGAGGTGTCAACCTTCTCTATAAGGGATATGCCGTTTTTACCGTTCTTAAGTCCGTCCCAAAATTCGTCAACATTGTTTCCAAGGGGCGTTACGGCTCCCAGTCCTGTAATTACTACTCTCTTTGTCATAGCTTCCTCCTTACTGCATTACCATTCCGCCGTCACAGTTTACTACCTGACCTGTGATGTAGTCGTTTTCAGCGAAAAACAGTGCAACCTTTGCCACGTCTTCGGGGAGTCCCTGTCTGCCAAGAGGTATGCCTGCAAGCATTTCCTTCTTAACTTCCTCGGATAAAACCTCTGTCATGGCTGTCTTTATAAAGCCCGGAGCGATGGCGTTGCAGGTAATTCCTCTTGCGCCAAGCTCTCTTGCCGTAGTCTTTGTTATACCTAAAACTCCTGCCTTGCTTGCGGAATAGTTGAGCTGACCAACATTTCCCGAAAGACCGACAACCGAGCTTAAGTTGATGATAGCGCCGCTTCTCTGCTTAAGCATTATCTTGCTGGCGTGTCTTATTGTGTTGAATGTGCCCTTAAGGTTAATTCTTATAACATCGTCAAAGTCCTTTTCCTTCATACGAAGAAGAAGACCGTCTCTTGTTATGCCTGCATTGTTTACAAGCACGTCAACCGAGCCGAATTTGTCTTTAGCCGCCTTTATAAGGTCTGCCGCCTGATCAAAATCGCTTATGTCGGCTACAACGCCTATACAGTCAACGCCGTATGCCTTTATGCTCTCTACCGTTTCATCGGGCACAACTATATCGTTTATAACTATGTTAGCTCCCTTCTTTGCAAAAGCCTCAGCAATCGCAAAGCCAATTCCTCTTGATGAGCCTGTGATAACAACTGTTTTTCCTTTAAGATCCATTATTTAAGTCCTCCCAAAGCCTTTTCAAGTGTTCCTATATCTTCTATATTAAATGCGCCTACCTGTCTTGATACCTTCTTTACAAAGCCTGTAAGTGTCTTGCCGGGTCCCATCTCCAAAAATGTGTCGACTCCTTCATCCATAAGCTCTCTTACGCTCTGCTCCCACTTAACGGGGCTCATTACCTGCTTTACAAGGGTAGGTATTACATCATCCTTTGAAGGATAAGTCTTTGCTGTTAAGTTTGATACAACAGGCACATCAAAGTCGCCTATGTTTATACCCTCAAGCTCAACCTTAAGCTTGTCTGAAGCGGGCTTTAAAAGAGGTGTGTGGAAAGGCCCGGAAACATTAAGTCTTACTACCTTTCTTGCGCCTGCCTCTGAAAGAAGAGGCTCTGCCTTTGCTACCTCCTCGGCATAACCTGCAATGGCTATCTGACCGGGGCAGTTGTAGTTGGCAATAAATACTCTTTCGGGGTCTACACTGTTAAGCACTTCCTGAATTTTCTCCGCATCAAGGTTTATAACTGCGCTCATAGCGCCTACTCCCGAAGGAACGGCATCTGTCATAAACCTGCCTCTTTTTCTTACGAGCTTTACAGCCTCCGCAAAATCAAGTACCCCTGCACAGACAAGCGCCGAATATTCACCAAGGCTAAGACCTGCTGCAAAATCAACCTTTATGCCCTGTTGTTTTACAAGTCTTTCAACCGCTGTGCTCATAGTGAGTATGGCAGGCTGAGTAAATTCCGTTTCGTTAAGTCTTGGGTCTTCTCCGAAGCAAATTTCGGATATCTTAAGCCCTAAAGCCTCATCGGCTTCATCAAAGACAGCTTTGCACACATCATAGTTTTCATAAAGCTCCTTGCCCATACCGGGATGCTGTGCTCCCTGTCCACTGAATATAAATGCTGTTTTCATATTTTTATCTCCTAAAATCACAATATAGTAAATACCTTGTCAAGGTCTGCTGTAAGGTCTTTAAGTATGTCTGCACAGCTTTCCTCTTTCTTTACAAGGCCTGCTATCTGTCCGCTCATAACTGAGCCGTTTTCCATATCTCCGTCCTTAGCAGCCATGCGAAGCGCACCTGCGCCAAGTTTTTCGAGCTTTTCAATGTCAGGCTCTGCCTTGCTTGTTTCTTCCTTTTCTACTGCAAGATATGCCTTTGTGAGCTTGTTTTTAAGCACTCTTACGGGGTGACCTGTTATGTTTCCTGTGATGACTGTGTCAATGTCCTTAGCCTTAAGTATTTTGTTTTTATAGTTCTGGTGAACAGTACACTCATTGGCAACAAGAAATCTTGTTCCCACCTGAACGCCCTGTGCGCCAAGCATAAATGCAGCGTTTACGCCTCTTCTGTCGGCAATTCCGCCTGCTGCTATTACAGGTATGTTAAGTGCATCGACTACCTGAGGCACAAGCGCCATAGTAGTGAGCTTGCCTATGTGTCCGCCTGACTCCATACCCTCGGCAATAACAGCGTTTACGCCCATTTTTTCCATCCTCTTGGCAAGAGCCACGCTTGCAACAACGGGTATTACATTTACACCGTTCTCAGCAAACTTAGCCATATATTTGCCCGGGTTGCCTGCGCCGGTAGTTACTACCTTAACGCCCTCTGCGCAAACCATATCCACTACCTCGTCTACAAACGGTGAAAGAAGCATTATATTAACTCCGAAAGGCTTGTCGGTAAGCTCCTTTGCCTTTCTTATTTCTTCTCTCACATAGTCGGCGGGGGCATTACCTGCGGCAATTATGCCAAGTCCTCCGGCGTTTGATACTGCGCTGGCAAGATATGCGTCTGCTATCCATGCCATCGCTCCCTGAAATACAGGGTATTTAATTCCTAAAATTTCGCAAATTTTTGATTTCATATTATCCCCTTTATAAGGCAGGCTCTTATTTAGTCCTGCGCCTCCTTTAACTGCTCCTGTACAAATTTAACAGCATCGTCAACTGTTTCTATAATTTCGGCATACTCTATTTTTATTTTAAACTCGTCTTCTATTTCGTTTACGATTTTAAAAAGGTCTAAAGAATCTGCCTTAAGATCATCATTTATACGCGTTTCCAAGGTTATTTCACTTGGGTCGATCTCTAAATATTTAGAAATTATGGTGCGTATTTTTTCAAAAACCATATCCTTCGCCTCCTACAGCTCAATTAACATGGTTCCCCACGTAAGACCTCCGCCAAAGCCCGATAAAATTATTTTATCCCCTTTTTTCAAAAGTCCTTTTTCATTCATTTCCGCAAGTGCAATAGGTATAGACCCTCCTGAGGTGTTGCCCGTATGGTCTATGTTAGAATAGAACTTATCCTCCGAGACCTTAAGCTTTCTTGCTATAAGCTCGTTTATTCTTTTGTTTGCCTGATGAAGCACAAAATATTTAATTTCGTCTGCCCCAACGTCCGTGTTTTCAAGAACGGCTTTGATGCTTCTTGGCACCATTCTTGTGGCAAAGGCAAATATGTCTCTGCCGTTCATTTCTATATACCCGCGGCTCTTTGCCTCTCCCTTATAATAAGGGTTTTCGTTTTGGCGATATCCTGCAACAAGAGAGCTTCCCTTGCTTCCGTCCGAGTGTATATCTTCATATAATATACCACCCTCATCCGCTGCTTCAACAAGCACACCGCCTGCTCCGTCCGCAAAAAGCACACAGGTGGTCCTATCCGTCCAATCGGTTATTTTTGAAAGAGTTTCCGCTCCCAAAACTATAGCTCTTTTCACCGTTTTGCTCTTTATAAACTTATCCGCTACAGAAAGTGAATATATAAAGCCGGAACAAGCCGCAGAAATATCAAAACACATAGCATTAACACAACCAAGCGCCGCCTGAACCATGCACGCCGTGCTGGGCGTGGAATAATCGGGGGTGACCGTTCCCACGATTATCATATCAACAGACTCGCTCTCCCAGCCTGCTTTTTCCAAAAGCTTTTTTGCTGTGCCTATACAAAGGTCGGAGGTGTTTTGGTCAGTGGTTATGTGTCTGGCTCTTATGCCCGTTCTTGAAGATATCCACTCGTCTGAGGTGTCTACAAGCTTAGCCAAGTCGTCATTTGTGACGGAAAGGGAGGGCAGCACTCTTTCAAAGCCCACTAATTTAGTTTTTATCATAATATTTCTCCTTGAACCTTATTTCTGTATCTTTCGTTTATAAACCCGTTTATGCGTATAAGTACATTCTTAGCGACCTCTGCTTCATATTCACTAAGCCCTACGATAGCTGCCTTTATCATTTCAAGGTGAAATTTCTGATGTACTCTGTACATAAGCCTGCCCTTATTTGTAAGGGAAACAAGCACATGACGTCTGTCCTTTTCAGACCTTTCTCTTATTACATAGCCCTTAGCCACAAGGTGCTTTACAGATACTGTAAGCGTACCCACGGTGATATCCAGCTTTTTAGCTACCTCAGACATAGAAACGGGGCTATACATTCCTATAGCCTCGATGGTATGTACCTCGGCAAGAGACAGATCTTCAAATACGCCGTTTTTCTGAGCCTCGTCTTCAGCGCGCTGAATGTCGTTGTACAGCCCAAAAAACAATTTATTAACATCTATAAGAGATTTTTTCAAACAATCACCTCCTACATAATTTATTTTGAAAGTCAAAAACTTTGATTTTCAAACAATTTGATATTCAAAGTATATCCTTTTTACTATGAATTGTCAACCCTCTTTTTACCTACAACAAAAAAGAACGGCTAAATGCCGCCCTTTTCAGTACATTTCGTTATCAAGCCCCAACAGATAATCGGCGCTTACGTTGTATGCCCTTGCAAATGATGAGACCGTGTCAAGGGTTATTTTCCTCTTTGGGCTTCTGAGCCCGCTTTTAAATATAATAAGGAGATTTTCCCCTGCGTAGGTGTCGGGCTTTTCAAGCTCTCCGTTTTCGTTAAGCACTGCCCTGACCCTTTCCTTAAAAACCTTGTAGGTATCATCGGCTATCATATTATCACTCTCCCTTCGCTCTGTTTATTCTTCCCATATTGCGGGTTCTTATGTTTTTTAATATCAAAATAATTGAAACAGGAGTACGCCTATGATATAATACAACAATAAATCAGATGAAGTGAGGCAATAAAATGAAAGATAAAAACATATTATCCGTACTTATGATAATAACAGCAGCCTCGGGCTGGGGCATTATAGGAGTTTTTACACGCCCCCTTTCAGGGTTTGGCTTCAGCCCCTTTCAGATAACATTTTTAAGAAGTATTATAGTCGTAATATTAATGGGGCTGTTTCTTCTTATTAAAAATAAAAGCCTTTTGCATATTAAAATAAAAGATGTATGGATATTTTTAGGCAACGGACTTCTGAGCATTGTATTTTTTAATGTATGCTATTTTATAACGATAAACAACTCCACTCTTGCCACAGCATCCATACTGTTGTACACGGCACCCTGCTTTGTGGTGATAATGTCAGCCGTATTTTTTAAGGAAAAAATAACCCTGCAAAAGCTTGCCGCCTTGGTGTTAGCCTTTATAGGCTGTATAGCAACAAGCGGCTTTACAGGGGGAGAAATAAGCCTTTTTGCCTTTCTTACGGGCATAGGTGCAGGGCTTGGCTATGCCGCCTACAGCATTTTCGGCAAGGCGGCTCTTAAAAAATATCATACCTTTACCTTCTTGTTTTATACATTTACGGTCTCGTCAATAGGGCTTTTGCCCTTTGCCAAAATAGGGAATATATCCCGAAGCCTTGTCACACAGCCTCAATGTATAAGCCCGATTTTGGGCTTGGGTATAATAGCCACATTTTTGCCCTACATATTATATACAAAGGGGCTTAAAAAGGTAGAAGCAGGCAAGGCGTCAATATTGGCATTCGCCGAGCCTATGGTAGCCGCTGCCGCAGGCATAATAATTTTTCATGAGCCCTTCGGCATTAAAAACATAGTGGGCATATTGCTTATATTCTTAGCAATTGTGCTGCTCAACTTTACATTTGACATAAACTTAAAGAAGAAATGAATAAGCCGGAAGCAAATTAAAATATGGCTATGCTTTAGCCCAAGTAAACAAGGGGCAAAGCATAGCCTTTATTTTAATTTACCCAAACAGCCGTTTTTTCTTTAACGCTTTTATACATATATTCCGCATCATCTACACTCATTCGCACACAGCCGCTGCTTCGCCTTTCACCCAATACGGAGTCGGTGACATTCCCCTCTTTATCCATAGCGACAGAATGAAAGAGGTAAGAGCCGTTAAACCTCACCCAAAATTTTGCTCCGCTTTTAAGTCTTGTAGAGTAAAACCATTCTCCCCTGTCAGAAACGGTAAAAAGCCCTCTCGTGGTAGGCGACTGATTTTTTCCCGTTGCGCACTCTATTCTCATTTCAAGGCGAAAGCTGCCCTGTCTTCCCTTTAAAATATATACCTGCTGTCTATGTATGTCTACCCATACAAATTTATCGGTATCGCTTTCAAAGCCCCTTGTGTTTACAAAACATTCTATTTCCCTGTCAGTAAGAGGATCTTTAGCGGTCGGCTCATCCTCGGGTATGCTTATATCCTCTGCCCTTATCCATAATTCGTCATCGCCCCTTTTTACAAGATACCACTTCAGGCTAAAATCCCTTAGTATAAGCACGCTTTCTCTTTTATCCGAAAGTGAATATGCCGATTTTTCGTTTGTGTCTTCAAACAGACGGGTCCCCTTTTTTATTTCTCCGTAAACGGGAGAAGCCACGACCTTTTTTGTAACGCTTTCCACTTCTTTATCGGTATAAACAGCCGCTCTGCCTGATGTAAGACTAAAGCCTGTCACAACGACCACCACCGCCAAAAAACATAATATATATTTGTGCATATATAGTTCCTTTTTTATTTATGTATATGCAAAGCGCCCTAAAATGATTATCATTGATATTTTTTTAACAATAATTGGGCTTTTTTCACTTTTTTTACTAAAACACTTGATTTATTTTTGATTTTATGTAATTATATTATATAAACCAATATACAAGATTGAGAAATTTAGTAAATAGTAATTATATGAGTAATATCATTGTTAAAAAATTAACTATAATTCTTAGTCTGCCACATGGAGGAAGATAAATGATATTAACAGATGTTATCATTATAGGCGCAGGCATAGCCGCTCATTCAGTAGCATGCCGATTGTGTGACAGAGGTAAAAAGGTAATAATAATTACAAAATCAAATAAGAGGGATTGTAATTCCACACTTGCCCAAGGGGGAATTTCCGTAGCCTTAAGAGATGATGACAGCTATATGTCTCACTACGAAGACACTCTCACCGCAGGCTGCGGGCTTAACGATAAGGAAGCCACCATGACCCTTGTGAAGGAAGCTCCGGGCATTATAAGAGATTTTATAAAATCGGGCATGAATTTTGACAAAGAGCCTGACGGCTCGCTTAGCTTTGGCAAGGAAGCGGCTCATAAGCTTGCAAGAGTGATACATGCAGGCGGCGACAGAACCGGGCTTATGGTTATGGAGCAGCTTTATAAAAACCTTGACGGGCGTGCCGAAATTCGTGAAAACGAGCCTGTAATAGACATAATTATGAAAAACGGCGAAGCCGTAGGCGTTATCACAAGGGATAAAGACGGCAATTTCAACACCTACTGCGCGCCATATATTGTTATGGCAGCAGGCGGAATAGGAAATCTTTTTCCCGGTACGTCAAACGACTCCACAGTCACAGGCGACAGCGTAGCCCTTGCATACAGAGCAGGCGCAGAGCTTAAAAATCTGGAGTTTATACAGTTCCACCCCACCCTCCTCACCATAAACGGCAAAAATTTCGGGCTTATCTCCGAAGCCGTAAGAGGTGACGGCGGCATACTTGTAAATGAAAAGGGCGAAAGAATAATGGAGGGCGTACACCCCATGAAGGATCTTGCCCCAAGAGATGTTGTGTCAAGAACCGTATATAGCCATACTCAGAAAGGCGAGAATATTTATCTAGATATATCGAAGATAAAAGGTTTTAAAAGCCGTTTCCCAAATGTATCGGAAATATGCGAGTCAAACGGTGTAGACCTTAACAAAAATCTTATACCCGTGGCTCCGGGAGCGCACTTCCACATGGGCGGCATAAAAGCAAAGCCCACCGGCGAGACCTCTGTGTCGGGGCTTTATGCGGTAGGCGAAGCTGCCTGCACAAATGTGCATGGCGCCAACAGACTGGCAAGCAATTCTCTGCTTGAAGGTCTTGTTTTCGGCAAACTCACGGCGGATAATATAATATCATCAGACAGGAAGGCAAACCCCGCCGAATATACAATGCCCACCACTAAAATGAAGACTCCCCTCCCCACAAAAAAGGACATCACAAAAATTATGATGGAATGTGTGGGAATTGTAAGAACAGAGGAGAATATTCTTAAGGGCATAAAATATTTTGAGGGCTTTATGCCTGATGAAAAGGGCTTTATATCTTTAGATCCCCGTGCATATACAGACAAAGACCTTGAAATATACAATATGCTTACAGCAGGCTGGCTTATAGCTAAATCAGCCTACGGCAGAAAAGAAAGCTTTGGCGCACATTACATTGAAAACGATAATATACATCATTAAAAAATTTATAATTTTAATCAGGAGAAAATATGAACAATATATTATTAAACGAACAACTCAAAAGCTTTTTAAACGAAGATATAGGCACAGGTGATCTTTCTTCAGAGCTTATATTTGAAGATGACACTATGGGCAAGGGCGGATTTCTTGCCAAAACCGACGGCGTGATCTGCGGTATGTTTCTTATAAAGGCAGTTTATGAGGCTTATGGCGACTGCAATGTTTCCGTAAAGCTGAATGTGGCTGACGGCGATGCCGTTAAAAAGGGAGATGTGCTCGCAGAGGTAAGCGGAAGAGTAATAACCCTTCTTTCATGTGAGAGGATAATATTAAACCTTATGCAGAGAATGAGCGGCATAGCCACAATATGCAGACAGCTTGTTGACAACTTAGACGACCCTTCCATAAAGATAGTAGACACAAGAAAAACTCTGCCGGGACTCAGAATGTTGGATAAATATGCCGTAACTTGCGGCGGAGCATATAATCACAGAATAGGTCTTTATGACGGCGTAATGCTTAAAGACAATCATATTGCTTTTTCAGGCAGCATTACAAAAGCAGTAGAAACAGCAAGAGCCAAACTGGGACATATGGTCAAAATTGAGGTAGAGACCGAAACGGCAGAACAGGTAAAGGAAGCCGTATCGGCAGGCGCTGACGTAATTATGTTTGACAACCGCACCCCGGAGGAAATAAAGGAGCTTGTAAAGCTTGTGCCCTCAAATATTATAACTGAGGTGTCGGGCGGAGTAACTCCCGAAAGCATATCAGGCTTTAAAGGCTGCGGAGCAAATTATATTTCAACGGGATATATGACACACTCTGTAAAACCCCTTGACATAAGCTTTAATACAATAGGCGGCATTAAGATGTAATATCAAAAAGCCCACCCTTGCACTACGTCGCAAGAGTGGGCTTAAATAATATATATGAGAACGGGGTTATTATTTATCAGATAGCGTTGTGTGTAAAGCCTGCTATCTTACAAATGGGTATTTCTGTCACGCTTCCTACCCAGTTTCCGCCTGATGAATTTCTACAATTACAGTTTCCGTTAAAGCCGCCTCTGTTGCCACAAGAGCTGCCAAGAGGGCAAGTAGGAGCTGCGCCTAAATCGGTGATAAGCTTAATGCTGCAGTCACATACAGCTGCAAGAACTCCCGTAAAACCACTTCCGGAAATACCTCCGCTTGTTGTAAAAATAGTGACAGTCTGACCCACATATCTTTTCAAACTGTCAATAAGAGCACAATCAGACAAGTTAAGTCCTCCCTTCAAGGTTTATAGTACATACTATGAAGGGAGAATTTTTTTGTTACAGCAAATATACCTTGGAATTTCAGCAAGCCTTAATATGTCGGCTTGCCATTCTTATATAGTGCCAATTCATAGATACCCCGCCCACCCACAGCACTTAAACCTATCTAAACGCAATTTACTTAGTTGATGCTTTAACATATAGAATAGTAGTCTGTTCAGTCTGTTTTGTCACTCCATTTGGCAAACTTTAATATATCGGTTTGCCATTCTTCAAGTGTGCCAACTCTTAGTTACCCCGCCCACCCACAGCACTTAAACCTATCTAAACGCAATTTACTTAGTTGATGCTTTAACATATAGAATAGTAGTCTGTTCAGTCTGTTTTGTCACTCCATTTGGCAAATTTTAATATATCGGCTTGCCATTCTTATATAGTGCCAACTCTTAGTTACCCCGCCCACCCGCCCCTCCTCACCCCACCGCTGTGGTTGCAGATATTCCGGGTCGGCAAGTGTAGTTTTTTCCGACAATTCTTAATGTATCAGCTTACCATTCTTAAATAGTGCCAATTCTTAGATACCCCACCCACCCGCCCCTCCTCGCCCCACCGCTGTGGTTGCAGATATTCCGGGTCAGCAAGTGTAGTTTTTTCCGACAATTCTAAGCGTGTCGGTTTGCCATTGTTATAGATTGCCGAGCCTCAAAGACCCCGCCCGCCCCTCATGCCCTACCGCCGTGGCTAAAAATTTATCGGGCCTACACCGCGGTACTCTTGCGTACCAAGGGTTTCTTTCCGACCGGGGATATCTTTAACCGATGCGGTAGGGCGCCGACACGGGGCGGGGTGGGTGGGGCGATGTTATTAACGCAGTTAATAACAAAAAAAGAACCCTCCGATATTTCATCGGAGAGTTCTGTTGATCCATTATTATGATAAAACATAAACTCGAACATTTTTTCTGCCGTAATTTACGGCTTCTCTGTATGAATTAAAGCAAAGATCAATCTTGTTGCCCTTGATAGCTCCGCCTGTATCCGCTGCAAGAGCATATCCATAGCCCTCTACGTAAAGTCTTGTTCCGAGAGGTATGACTCTTGGGTCAACTGCAACAACACCATATTGTGCTCTAATACCGCTGGCTGTTATTCCATATCCTGCCATTCCGGGAGTTTTTCCCGTACAAGCATAGTCTATAGAATATGCTGATGAATTCATTGTAAGCTCTCTTACAACGTTATTTTCGCCTGAAAATGACATGGCTGCAACTGAAGGCTCAGGAACTTTCTTCTTTGTACCAACCTCAACAACTTCATTAATAGGCGCCTTGATAACGGTTTCATCAATAACTTCATAATCCTTTTCAACGCCGCCCTCATAATTTACTCTGAGAGTAAGCTGCTTCTTTCCGTCAACGCCTTCGCTTATTACTTTCTTAACGCCCTCTTCAACGTCCGGATTTTCAACCGTTTCCGTACTGAAGTGATAATCAACTACTCTTGTTTCAACCTTTTTATAAACTGAAACAACAGGTATCTTATCTACTACATTATATAACTGTGAAGAGCTTACACCCTTATCTAAGGTATAATTTATACCTGTCTCCTGTCTGAGAAGCGAAAGTGCCTCACCTACAGTGTTTACATTCATATTAATAGTGTATTCTTCCTCACCGTCAATAATAAAGGTTACGTCTTCGGCACGCTTTATGTTGATTACCATGCCGCTTGAAAGCTTGTCACTAAGCTCACAGCTTAATGTGTCCTTCTCACCGACGGTTATGCCTTTTTCTTCAAAAAGCTCACCAACGGTTTCTTTATCTGTTACTTGTACTACAGATCCATTATTGTCCTGTACGACTACTGCATACTTTCCGGTTAATACTTCTCCGTTGTCAGCGGCGTTTACTATAGAAGTAAACATAAACAGAGTTGCCATAATAATGAGGGAAAAAGCAATTACACTTAATACCCCTCTAAAACGATGTCCTGCGATGTTAATCATTAAAAATTCCTCCTTTTGGACAAAGTAATAATGTTTTTAAATTTGAGCCCAAATCATAAAAGCTCCTTTGTCCTTAGTAAGACCTTGTGTTATAATAGTATTTCACAAGTCCTTTAATGATTTGCAGGATTAATATTAACACATTTGTAACAATTATGCAACAAAAATTATTTTGTCGAATAATGTCAATCCGTTTTTTAGAGTTATTTTTTCCACTTTTTCGGGAGAAATTTGTTTAATTTCCCCAATTTTATCAACTATATAGCGTAATTTTTGTGAATTATTACGTTCACCTCTCAAAGGCACCGGAGATAAATATGGCGAATCTGTTTCAATCAAAATACGCTCTAAGGGCACATTCTTAACCACTTCGCAAGGTTTTTTAGCATTTTTAAATGTTATTATACCTCCAAAGCCTAAATAAAATCCCATATCTATATAGTCAAGAGCCATCTGAGTATGTCCGCTATAGCTGTGTATAACACCTTTTCTTACATTACTTTCCTTTATTATGTCAAATGTATCCTTCGCTGCCTCTCTTGAATGTACAATTATAGGCAGCCCCGTTTGCTCGGCTATTTCAAGCTGGCGCCTGAAACACTCCTTCTGTACCTCTCTGTCACAGAAGTCATAATAATAGTCAAGCCCTATTTCTCCTATGGCAACAGCCTTCTTATCCTCCGAAAGTCTTAATATCTCATTAAGGCTTCCTTCATTCATTGTGTCCGCTTCGTGTGGATGTATACCTACAGCAGCATAAAAATTCTGCCATTTACGACTGAGTTCCAGTCCGGCGACAGAAGATTTAACGTCACAGCCTGCATTTATAATATAGCCTACATTTCCACAGGAAAACAGAGAAGAAATAAGTTCTTCTCTGTCTTCATCAAATCGTTCATCGTCATAATGCGCATGTGATTCAAAAAACATTATGAAATAGTCGCTCCGTCTTCTATATCTCCGTCTACGGAAATGAGTCTGAGCTCGTCCCCGAAAGATGCCGCAAGAAGCATACCCTGTGAAAGAACGCCTCTTAATTTTACGGGCTTTAAATTTGTAACAACAGCAACCTTTTTACCGGGCATATCCTCGGGAGAATACCATTTTGCTATTCCCGAAACGATCTGCCTTACCTCATCGCCTATCTTTACCTGAGATACCAAAAGCTTGTCCGAATTTTCAACCTTCTTGCACTCAAGTATTTTGCCTATCTTTATTTCTACCTTTCCGAAATCTTCAATACCTATTTCCTTGCTGCCTTCAGTGGCTTTATTTTGCTTCTTCTGTGCCTTTTCAGCTTTCTTTGCTTCTTTTGCTTTCTTTTCAGCCTCTTTTTCAATAGCCACAAGCTCTTTTTTAACGTCGATCCTTGGGAATATTACCTCTCCCTTACTTACCTTGACCTCACGGGGAAGAAGTCCGAAGTTGTGAGCGGACTCCCATACAGTAAGCTCCTCACCCGATATGCCGAGCTGAGCTCGGCAAAGTGCCGGGGTATTAGGCATACAGGGCTCTATGAGTATAGAAACTACTCTGAGACCCTCAGCAAGCACATAAAGCACTCCTGCAAGCTCCGCCTTCTTGGCTTCATCCTTTGCAAGAACCCATGGAGCTGTTTCATCTATATATTTGTTAAGTCTTCTTATAAATGTCCATATTTCAGAAAGGGCATCTGAAAAAAGCATATCGTCATAATATTTTTCAACATTCTTGACTGTCTGCTCGCACAAAGCCTTTATTTCGCCATTAAGTGCATTTTCTGCCTGTTCTGCCGGCAGAGCACCTCCGAAATATCTGTCGATCATGCCCACTGTTCTGGAAAGGAGGTTTCCAAAATCGTTTGCCAAGTCGGAGTTTATTCTTGAAATAAGTGCCTCATTGGTGAAATTTCCGTCCTGACCGAAGGCTATCTCTCTTAAAAGGAAATATCTTATGGCATCAACGCCGTATTTCTCGCAAAGATATACAGGATCTACTACATTTCCCTTTGATTTGCTCATTTTGCCGCCGTCTATAATAAGCCAGCCGTGACCGAATATCTTTTTTGGCAGAGGAAGATCAAGAGCCATAAGAATAGCAGGCCATATTATAGTATGGAAACGTACAATTTCCTTGCCTACTACATGAACGTCTGCGGGCCAATATTTTTTGAAATCGCTGTCGTCATCCGAGCCATAGCCTAAAGCAGTGATATAGTTTGAAAGGGCATCTACCCATACATATACTATGTGTCCCTCGTCAAAATCTACAGGTACGCCCCATTTAAAGGAGGTTCTTGATACGCAAAGATCCTTAAGACCGGGCTTTAAGAAGTTGTTTATCATTTCATTTCTTCTTGAAGCCGGCTCTAAAAATTCAGGATGCTCTTCAAGAAGCTTTATTATTTTGTCGGTATATTTGGAAAGTCTGAAGAAATAGCTTTCCTCTTTTACCTTTTCAACCGGACGTCCGCAGTCGGGGCATTTTCCGTCCACAAGATCCTTTTCTGTAAAAAATGATTCGCATGGAGTGCAATAAAGTCCCTCATATTCATCCTTATATATTTCGCCCTTGTCGTAAAGAGCCTTAAATATTTTCTGTACAGCCTTTACATGGTAGTCGTCGGTCGTTCTGATATATCTGTCATAGCTTATGTTCATAAGCTTCCAAAGCTCTTTTACACTCTTTACTATTTCGTCAACATATGCCTTTGGCGTAACGCCATGCTCGTTGGCAATGCGCTCAATTTTCTGTCCGTGCTCGTCCGTTCCTGTAAGGAACATAACGTCATAGCCTCTTGCTCTCTTATAGCGAGCCATAGCATCAGTAGCAACAGTACAATATGAATGTCCTATATGCAGCTTGTCGCTGGGGTAATATATAGGTGTTGTGATATAAAATTTTTCCTTATTCACCAAAGCTCCACTCCTTATTTTTACTTTCTTATCATTATATATTTTTTTCAACAATAAATCAACCTAAATTTTATATCGTCGTTTTTGTTATTAACTGCGTTAATAACATCGCCCCACCCACCCCGCCCCGTGTCGACGCCCTGCCGCATCGGTTAAAGATATCCCCGGTCGGAAAGGAAGCCTTGGTACGCAAGAGTACCGCGGTGCAGGCCCGATAAATTTTTAGCCACGGCGGTAGAGCATGAGGGGCGGGCGGTCGGGGTCTTTGAGGCTCGGCAATCTATAACAACGGCAAACCGATACGCTTAGAATTGTCGGAAAAAACTACACTTGCCGACCCGGAATATCTGCAACCACGGCGGTAGGGCGAGGAGGGGCGGGTGGGCGGGGTATCTATGAATTGGCACTATATAAGAATGGCAAACCGATACGATAAGGTTTGCCGAATGAAGTGACAAAACAGACTGAACAGACTACTATTCTATATGTTAAAGCATCAACTAAGTAAATTGCGTTTAGATAGATTTAAGTTCTGTGGGTGGGCGGGGTATCTGAGAGTTGGCACTATATAAGAATGGCAAACCGATATATTAAGGTTTGCCAAAAAGAGAATGGACTATTTTATGTATATTCATTAAAAAAGGGAGCAAACTATGATATATAAAATAAAAAGGAGCAGATGAATATGTTTAAACACCAAAAGGAACTTCTACACCCTGTAGCTGTCGAGGGTCCCAATCCTCAATATGCCGCTCTCCTGCAGGAGCAGCTTGGCGGAGGAAACGGAGAGCTCAAGGCTGCCATGCAATATATGTCGCAAAGCTTCAGAATAAAGGATAAGGAGATAAAGGACCTTTTTATGGATATTGCAGCCGAAGAGCTAAGCCATCTTGAAATGGTTGCCGCTACTATAAATCTGTTGAATGGTCACAATGTAGATTATACCAAAACACAGGCAGGAGAAATACAGACTCACGTTTTATTAGGGCTTAATCCCGGGCTCATAAATGCTTCGGGCTATTCCTGGACGGGAGATTATGTTACGGTAACGGGAGACCTTTGTGCGGATCTTCTTTCAAATATTGCCTCAGAACAGCGCGCAAAGGTGGTTTATGAATATCTCTACAGACAAATAGGCGACAAAAAGGTAAGAGAAACCATAGACTTTCTTCTCAACAGAGAAGAAGCCCACAACGCAATGTTCCGTGAGGCATTCAATAAAGTACAGGATACCGGTTCTGACAGGGATTTCGGCGTAACAAAGGATTCTCGTATATACTTTGACTTGTCCTCTCCATCTCCAAAAAGCAACTTGCAGGATGTAAAGGCAAAACATCCAAGCTTTAATTAAAAAAATTCCCCCGGCTTTAAAAGTCGGGGGATAATTGTTTATCCTAATACTTCCTTTATTTTTGCGCTTTTTATGCACAATACAACAAAAACAATAATGCTTATAATACTTACAACAAGTCCGGGATAGAAGCCTCTTGGAGCATACTTAAATGTAAGCGAATGTTCGCCCGCAGGAAGCTCTACGCCTATAAGGCCTTCGTTTCCGATAGGTATATATTCATACTTCTCACCATCTACAGTGAGCTTCCAGCCCTTATCATAAGGTATGGAGGTGAAAAGCACACCGTCCTTTGCCACATTTATTGTTCCGTTTATAACAGCATCATTTTCAGGTATGGGCACATCAAGAGTATTAGAATTTAGCTTATCAAATGCTTTAAAAAATACATCTTCATCATATTTGGCAACATGTATTATAATGTCGCCGGGGCTTCTGTAGGTCTTTTCAAATTCACCCTTATTGGTAAGCTCGAAGTTGATATTAAGAATATCTCCTGCCTTTACCTGACCTACATCAAATAAGCTTCGTCCTGTAGAAAGCTCTCTGTCCTGCTCGCCTTGTCCGTTTATATTAAACTTGACACGTTTTGTGTTTCCTGCATCCACATAGAAGAATATATAAGCATCTTCATCAATTTTAGCGCTTGCGCTTACCTTAGGTATGGCGTTAATATCCTTGGGGTTTGTAAGCTCATATCTCAAGTCTATATATTTGCTGTCACCAAGCTCGTAAGGATCGTCCTCGGGTATATCAAAGTCCTCTCCGTCGTCACCCTGAGCCTTTGTTATCCTTATATTTTCAACTTTAAAGTCGGTAAGATCAACATCGGTAAACATATCCTCATCAATACCGACTGCCTTATGCACAAAATCGTTCTGCACTGCAAATGGGTATGATTTCTCTGTTTGCCAGTCGGTTATTTCGGACTCTGTCATAAAGCCCAAAGGAAGAGCCTTATCATTTTCATAAAGCGACACGCTGGATGTTGAGCCATCATTAAGAGTGGTGCTGTAGGTGTCTATAAATTTATATCTTTTATTATTTGAGGTAGCATCTTTATTCATCATATATTTGAGGTCAAATATAGACTCAATAAGAGGCGTAGGGTCATAATTTCTCTGAGAGTTTATAGTTGCCGCAACACCCAGATATTTCATAAGGTTTGTAGTAGAACCCGGAGCCATTGACGAGAAGTGTGAAAAGCCGGGGTAGTGATACATAGAGCCTTCGTTTATGGCCGTAAACCGTCTGAACTCTGCCCTATAAAATTTATCGTTGTTTTCGTTCATATATGCTACTGCTTCGTCTGCGGGCTCATAATATTTTACATAATTATTTCTCACGGTCGTTCTGTCAAGACCCGTCGCTGCTCCGAAAAGCATTTCTGCAAATACGCATACCAACAGAATTGCCAAAATAGGCTTAGGTGAAACTTTATTTTTTCTTGTTTTATAGAAATAAAGAATTATGCAATAGCCTATCATTGCTAAAATATTAATAGCAATGTCAAGGTCATCAAGCGTTCTCTCAAGCTTGTCATTAAGAGAAACTATGCCATATTCCGAAACACATATCCATATTGCGTATATAACACACATTATGACCATGCTCCTAATGCGAAGCTTTTTGTCTTCTCTCAGTCTTAAATATGCCTTATATGCCATAGTGAGAAGAATAAAGCTATATATGAATGTAAATCGGTGGGGCAGGTTTGAAGGGAAGTGGAAGCCGTGTATAACGAAGTCGAAGGTGTTGAGGGAGCAGCACATAAGCATAAATATGAGCAGCACCGAATGAAGCACCTTATCCCTTTTATTAATGCTTTTATCCAAATAGTAATAAGGAAGAAGCATAACTGTCAGAAGACCTGTGTAAATGTTTGGCAGGTCTTCGTTTCTGCCGAGCACAACAGGTCTTGCGCCTATAAAATGGTTGGTCAGAATGTGAAGTACACTTATATATACTTTAAATTTCGGAAATGCCGTTTCGCTGGTTGCTGTTTCCGCAAGAGTTATAGCCGTAGGCATAACAAGTATCATAGCCATTCCGCCGGCAAGAGCTGAGAATATGGCAAAAAGTATACATCTTTTAACTATTATGTCTAAATTCCTCTTAAACGTATATGCAGAAAAGAGCTTAACAAGAAAATAAAGCCCTGCAAATATGCAAACAAGAAAGGCTATATAGAAATTTATAAATATTACAAGGGCAAGAGATATTGCATAAAGCTTAAATTTGCCTTCGTTTACAATGCTTTCAACGCCAAGAGCCACAAGTGGGAACAATGCTACGGCATCAAGCCACATTACGTTCCAATAAAAGCCCGTCTGGAATGACATAAAGGCATACATAAGCGAAAAGAATATAAGCGACATATCGTCCTTCTTATATGTTTTTTGCAGATATATGCAGCAGAAGGCTGCTGAAAAGGCTATTTTAATAAGTATAAAAAGAGCCATAGCATCCTGCATTAAATTCTGTGGGAATAAAAATATAAGCAGGCTTATGGGGCTTGCCGTATAATAAGCCATCTGAGCTACAAAGTTTTTGCCTATGCCTGTTTCCCAAGAATAAAACAGACTGCGCCCGTTAAGCACTCTTTCACGAAATTCCTCATGGAAAGGACCGTACTGATGATAAAGGTCTACCTTCATTATGGTATTTTCGCCAAAAGGACAGATCTGCTTAATGACATAAACTATAGTCATTAAAAGCGCTGCAAGCAAAAACGATATGATTATAAATCTACAGTCATATAGTCTGGCTGAAAATGATTTTTTACTGTTCATTTTGTTTCTCCTTTTTGAATATAAATAATTTACTGAATATATAGTTTATAACAACTACAATAACCTGCCCTATGACTTTGGCAAGCTTATCGTTCATTCCTAAGCCTACTGCGGCAAGCAGCCATGCATCCTCCACCACAAGAGAAAAAACTCTTGCGCCAACAAAGCTCGTTATCTCTCTTAAAAGAACTTCTTTTTTAAACGACTTTGACTCAAACACAAACAGCTTATTTGTGATATATGCAAAAGCCACAGCCAATATCCAAGAAAACAGATTTGCTACAAGCACGCCCATCTGTGAGATCTCTCCGTTTACAGACAGGGCTTCCGAAAATGCAAAATAGCTGCCTATGCTTACTATGGTGGTGAGTCCGCCAAACAACAGATAGCGGAATATCTCTGTTTTTACAAAACGGATCATAAGCTCCCCAAGCTTATTGCCGATAGATTTTATCTTATTCATTTATTATCATCCTTTGAGTCTTTAATGCTCGTTTCTCCTATAATATATATAGGACGATTTTTGACCTCCATATATATTTTCGCTATATACTCTCCCAAAATGCCGCAGCTTAAAATTATAACTCCGCCTATAAATAATATCAGGGTTATGGTAGAAGCATAACCGGGGAACTCCTTGCCCCATATTAGCGTTTTTAATATTATATAAAAAAGATATATGAAGGACGAAAATGATATCACGGTCCCCACAACGGAGGCAAATCTTAAAGGTACTGTTGAAAATGCCGTTATACCGTTAAGAGCATATACAAAAAGCTTCCAAAAGCTCCATTTTGTCTGCCCTGCGGCTCTTTCCACGTCCTGAAAGGGTATCCACTTGGTTTTAAAGCCTACCCAGCTGAATATGCCCTTTGAAAACCTCTGAACCTCACTCATAGAAAGCACGGCGTTTACCATTTTACGATTCATCATTCTGAAATCTCCGGCTCCGTTGGGCATTTCTACATCGGATATTTTGTTTACAAGCCTGTAAAACTTGTCTGTAAACCATATTCTGAGGGGAGGATCTCCGTCACGGCTTGCCCTGTGAGTAGCAGAGCAGTCATAGCCCTCTTCAATGCCCTTTATCATCTCCGGAAAAAGAGCAGGCGGATGTTGAAGATCGGCATCCATAATAACTACCATATCTCCCGTAGAATTTTTAAGTCCCGAATACATCGCCGATTCCTTTCCGAAGTTTCTTGAAAACGAAATGTAGTCAGCGCCGGGGTTTTCACATATTTTTTTCAGCTTATAAAGCGTATCGTCCGAAGACCCGTCGTCCACAAATATATAATGAAAGCTATAGTCTTCTATGCTCTCCGTGACCCTGCTGCACTCACGGTAAAACATATCTATAACCTCTGACTCATTATAACAAGGCACAATTATATCAATAGTTTTCATACATTTTTCCCTCTTACAACTGTTTTTATGATGATAAGGCATACTGACAGGTTTCTGTACATAAGCCCAATTAGTCATCATTAATACTATTTTACATAAAACAAGACAACATTTCAAGAGTAAGTTTAACTAAATCTATTGAAATATCCTAAAAATTTTGATATAATGACGTTAGGTTTGCATAAGGGAGCTGGGATAAATGGAAATACTTAAAAAAACCACAAATTATAAAAATATAAGCAGAAGATATCTTCTTACAATTCCCGCTCTTATTGTGTTGTTGTCTGTTTTATTTTTTGCTTTTACGGTTCTTGTGCGCTATTCTTATGTGCAAAACGTACTCGGCGACCTTAAGCGCGACAGCGAAAGAACGGCATATGAGGCTGAGCTTCATATAGAAAACAAAATAAATACCCTTTTGGCGTTTTCAGGGCTTTTAGGCGAAGAGGATGACCTTACATCTATATATAATCTCAACAGACTAAAATCTATAAACAACAGCATCAGCTTTTATATGCTGGGCGTTATTGACATAGACAACAGGCAATTTATAAATACCGAAAACGAGTCCTTTTCTGTTCTAAACTACGACTGGTTTGACAGACTAAGGCGGGGCAGCATAATAAGAGGCGAAAACTTCATATTTTCGGGAGAGCTTTTGACGCTTTATGCCGTGCCTGTATATAAAGGCAACAGAGTAATAGGCGGCGTAGCCTGTATAGACAGATCGTCAGATTTTTCTGAGGTGTTTACTCATTCAGACAGATTTAATTATGAGATCATAAACGAAAACGGCGTTGTAATTGCCGAAAGCAGCGATATTGTTGGAATGGGCAAAAACATAAACGAGCTGCTGAGTGAAGAAAATGCCGAAAAATACAAACGAGCAATGTCTGAGGGCGAGGAGATATTGACAGAGCAGGATATCAACGGTCATTTCTGCCGAATACAGATGGTGCCGCTTTCATTCAACAATTATGTGCTTTTAAGCATAGCAACAGAAAATGACTATAACTCAGAGCTTTATAGAAATTATGGGCTCATGATTATACAATATCTTATATTTATGATAATACTTGCTGCTGTTGTGATCTCAGCCGTGCTTTTCTTCAGCTTTTCAAACAGAAGCATTATAAACCAGCTTGGCAGATTTACCGATGCGAGTAATACGCTTAAAACAGCATATATACTCCACTCTGCCGAAAGGCCCTTTGAGATAATATATAAATCGGCTTCTTCCGACAATTTGATAATGCCGGAGGGAAAATCGGGAGATATTCACATAGCAAGCCTTGAGGATATAATATACAGCGCAGATAAAAGCCGCACAATAAAAGCTATCGAAGATTTTGTTGTTTCTAACGAAACGGAAAAGAAAATATATTTCAGAATAACGCCGGACGGCGACGAACCGCACTGGGTGAGCAGCAATATTAAAAAAGACGAAAAAAGCAGTGCTCTTACATCAATAATATCCGCAGTAGACAGCTATGTGGAAATGAGTGATGAAGTTCAGCTTTTGACAACAAGACTCAATCAGCTTTCGTATGTGTCATCATATTATATTTTTGAGCTTGATATAAGCAAAGGAAAGCTTTTTATATCAGAAAATCTTAAGGAAAGATTGGGCTATTCAATAGAAGCTGCCGATTGCTTTAAAGAAAGCGTAAGGGCAAAGCTCATAAGCCCCGTAAGCCTTAAAGACCTTAATAATCTTATAGAAAGCTATAAAAGAGGAAAGCGAAGCCTTGAAGGCGATTTGGATATAAAATCCGCAACAGGCGGTTATGTCACCTTCCATCTTCGGGCAGAGGTAATAGGAACTGTTATAAGGGATGAGCTTAAAATACTGGCTATATTAAATGAAATTAAAAAGGAGTGAACAACATGAAAAAAACACTAAAAAGAATAGCGCCTGCAATTATGGCAGCAGTCATGTTAATGCAGACAAATTCCTTCGCCGCTTCGGCGTACTTCAGTGATGTAACATCGAGATATGATTGGGCGCAAGAGGCTATAGACGCTCTTCACGAAAAGGGAGTTATATCCGGCTTTAACGACGGCTATTTCAGACCTGCATACCCCATCAGAAGATGTGACTTTACGGTTATGCTTTACGGAAGATTTGGCACTGAGGGCACATATGATGCTGCGCTTCCCGAAGATGTAAGCAACGGCATATATTACGAAACAGCCTATAAATGGGCAGTAGCTCAGGGTCTTTATACCGAAGGTCAGCCCTTTGCCCCTCAAGAGTATATCACAAGACAAGAGGCTTTCTATTGTCTTTATAAAAGCTTGGAAACCGAGGGCTTTATAACCTATAATAACAAAACCACTACTTTGTCAAACTTTCTTGATGCGCCTGATGTAGATGCAGATAAGAGAGAGGCATTATCTACCCTTGCTTCTTTGGGCGTAATATCCGGCTCAAACGGGCTTTTACTTCCTAAAAATACTCTTACAAGAGCCGAAATGGCAATTATATTCTATAAGGCAGACAAGCTTGAGGTAGACTCCGCATTTGACGGCATAGATAAAAACGTAGAAACCAATCTTGATGTTTCTTCAGTTGATAAAAGATATAACATAACCACCTCGACAACTGCAAAATATCTTGTAGATGCAAAAGAAGCCGCTTTGTCTGATGAAAACATAGATATAGAAGAAGGCGGAAAATCAGCTATCGTTGTACAAAACGGCGGCAAACTGGATGTTTCATCAGCACAAATAAAAAAGACAGGAAACTCAATATCCTCCGTTAATACAGGCAAATCCGGCGTAAACTCTGCTATAGTAGTAAGAAACGGCTCAACACTTGGTCTTGACGGCGTTACGCTTGATACCAAAGGAGATTATGCAAACGGAATTACTGTTTTTGACAATAATAATACTGTAAATATAGAAAACAGCAATATAACCACATCTAAATATACCGACTCAAAGCCTGTTTCCATAAGCGGCAGTGCAAATCTTTCTTTAACAGGCAGCACTATCGAGTCTAAGGGCGATAACTGCGAGGCAATACACTCTGATGATAAGAATGTAAGCATTAATATATCGGGCAGTGAAATTAAGTCAAACGGCAAGGATGCGACAGCAATTTCAGCAAGCGGCACGCTTACTTCAGACGAAAGCATAATCACATCGGAAAAGGGTGTAGGCTTAACTGCTCTTAACGATTCAAATATTGAACTTAACAATACCACTATTAATGCAGCAGGCGCTCTTATAAGTATTGCTATGGGCTATGGCGAACATGCAGACTACAGAATGTCCAACACTACTAAAATAACCAACTCCGATCTGACCACAGAGGGAAAGGGCCCGGTTATTGAATTTACAAACATCAATTCTGACGTATACATTTCTGGAAGCAAGCTTTCATCAAACGGCACTCTTTTCAAGAGTAAGATTGTTTCGGGAATAAACGGCGGAAGATGGGGCAGTGACGTATCTATAACCTTAGATAACCAGGATGCTGTGGGCGATGTTGAAGCACAGAATACTGCATCTATGTCTCTTACACTTAGGAACGCTTCACACCTTAAGGGAGCAATAAACCCACAAAACTCAGGTCATGTAGACCTTTATCTTGAAAGCCCTGATGATATATTGGAGCTTACAGGCGACTGCTATGTAAGAGTATTCCAAAATCACGGCGATTATGGATTTAACAATATAACAGGCGAAACATATAACATTTATTATGAAGGCTCTGCATTTGAAAATAGTTGGCTTAACAATCAGAACTATCCTCTTGCAAACGGCGGATCATTAATACCTTATTGATAACCAACTTGCGTATATGGGCAAACCCTTTGGGTTTGCCCACCCAGCGGGCGCGGTGGCATCGAAAAGGCGGGGACAATGACGAGCAAGCTCGTCATTGTCCCCGCCTTTTCGATGCCACCGCCCCGCTGGGTGGGCCGTGGGGCAGACCGTAGCCGGTCTGCCCCACAGCCCGCGCAACCTTTTATTCCGTTTCCTTTTCAGGCTTTGCCTCATCAAGAGCCTTTTCTACAGCGCCTATAAGCACTGAAGTCGTAACGGCATTTTCGTTTGTTTCTATTTCTGTAGATTGATTTTTCAGTATTTCTTCCCTTACAGTTTCAAAGGAAGGTTCAAACAAAGGATAAAACACCTCCTGAGTCTCTCCCATATTAAGCATAGCTATATCAAGTATGCTGTTTTCATCTACCGTGACCTCTATAACCACAGGATCTGAGCCTAATATTATTTCAGACGAGTATGTTCCCGGTATGTAAGAGGTTTCGCTTTTATCCGATGAAAGAAAAAACACTATAGCGCCTATTATAAGAGCGCCTATTAATATAAAAATTCCTCTTTTCATTATATCCTTCATCTGAACCACAACTATTCTTGTACTCAAAGCATATAACCCTCCTTCACAAATCGTTTTTTATACAATATATGGGTCGGCTGGGCTGTTTATTCTAACAAAGTCATTCCAAAGCCCAACAATTCTAAAAGAATTATTTTTAAATGTCATTTTTTGCATATTAAAATAGTTCTCTGCGGTCGTTGACTTTATTTGAATATTATTATATATTTTTTTTAGAAAAATAAATTTTATTGATAAGGAGGTAAAACTATGTCAAATAACAACAATAAATATAAGGACTTTATGTATTTTGTAAAAAACTACGATTCTATCTACAATAAATACGGTCACAAATTTATTGTAATAAAAAACGAAGCCGTATTGGGTGCCTACAGCTCCATTATGGAGGCTCTTCTTGAAACAAATAAGACTAATGAATATAGGTCTTACATAATTCAAGAGTGTTATCCTAAATAATAAATAAGTTGGGGGTGATATTGCCATAGGCAATATCACCCCCAACTTATTCGCCAATTCCAAATAAGGTGGCTTTTCGTTTCTGCAAATCGGCTATTTTCAGTTTCCCCGCCCACCCACCCCCTCATGTTGTACCGCCGTGGCTTGCAATTTTTATTGTCGGCGCCGGTAGTTGGTTTAACATTTTTCTTCCGTGTCGGAGCATAGGTAATGGTTCCGGCTATTTGATAGTCGTAATGGGGTTGTACCGCCGTGGCTTGCAATTTTTGTTGTCGGCGCCGGTAGTTGGTTTAACGCTTTTCTTCCGTGTCGGCTGAAACGTTCCTTTTATAGCTTGCTGAGCTTATGCCGAGAATAATGCCCAAAAATGTGTCAACAGCAGTGATCGTTCCCACAATTTGTTCGCTATAGGGCAATCCCCATATGCTCGAGAGTGAAAAATATAGGGTTGCTAATGCCGGCAGAAAAAGCTGGGCAAGCCATTTAAGAATATCGTATATCCTGCTGTTCATTCAATATCCCTCCTTTATTTTTATTATATACTCAAAAAGCGTACAAGGGGTGACATCTCAAAATACATTTTCCGTGGGGACAAGCCCGAAAAACGCCTGCGGCGTTTTTCGGGCTTGTCCCCCACGGGTCGGGGCGAGGCAACAACAGAAAAGCGGCAAAGGGGCGGACTTGTCCGCCCCTTTGCCGCTTTTCTGTTGTTGCCTCGCCCCGAGCGGCCCCTGTAGATTATGAGCTCAAAGGAAGCCGCCATCCACGGTTATTGTTTGTCCGTTTATATACGATGCGCTGTCAGAGGCTAAAAACAAAGCTGTTTTTGCTATTTCTTCGGGTCTTCCAAACCTCATAAGGGGTATATCATCACATAAAAGGGATTTTTCTTCGGCGCTTAATACGTTATTCATCTCTGTATCTATACAGCCGGGACTTATAGCGTTTACCCTTATGCCGGAAGGACCGAGCTCCTTTGCCAAGGCTTGTGTAAATGAATTTATGCCGCCCTTTGATGCGGAATAAACAGCCTCGCAAGAGCTTCCCCTATTTCCCCAGATAGAGGAAATGTTTATAATTGTACCTTTTTTCTCCTTAAGCATATAAGGAAGCACGGCATGGGTCATATTAAGAGTTCCAAAAAGATTTACCTCCAAAACTCTTCTGTAATCCTTTTCTGACATATCCTGAAAAAGCCCCATATAGCTTACACCGGCATTGTTTATAAGTATGTCTATGCCGCCAAATTCTTTATAGGCAGAAGAAACAAGCTCTTTGGCATTAGTAAAGTCCGAAACATCACATTTCAGACCGCCCCCTTTAGCCCCAAGAGTTTTTATTTCATTCAGAGTTTCTTCCATTTTATCGGTGCTTTTCATACAGTTTAAAAACACATTAAAGCCCTCACGGGCAAAGGCAAGGGCGATAGCACGCCCTATGCCCTTTGACGAGCCTGTTATAAGTACGGTTTTATTCTTCAAAGCAGCTGCCTCCTATAAATTCTCTTATAAGCGAGGTATTAGGTATATTGTCATTATCTATAGACAAAATAAAATCGAAAAACTTGAGAAGTCGTTTTGCCGTATCATATTCTTCGGCTTCTCTGTCAACGCCGTAAAGCAGGGGCTCTGCCCACAGCTTTATGGCAGCAAGCTCATACACCAAAGATGAGTTGAAAATGACGTCCGCCGACTCTCTGTAGGGAAGTATATTTTTAAGCTCTCCCTTTCTCACGCTGTCCCACCATGAAATAGTTGTGGCAGCATCTGTTCCCCGTGTTCTTGCATCTCGCACAATGCGCCTTATAAGGCGCAAATCTGACGTAGGCACACGGTTTCTTTCGTCTATGTTAAGAGCAATTACAGGGCTTATATAAATTTTATATTTGCTCTCCTTAGGAAGCCCCTCAGACAGCTTTTCGTTGAGCCCGTGTATGCCTTCAATAACAAACACATCATTTTCCGCAAGCTGTGCAAACCTATCTCTGTATTCTCTTACTCCCTTTTTGAAGTTGTAATATGGAAGCTCCACTCTTTTTCCGTCAAGGAGGTCTATCATATTTTTTGTGAAAAGCTCAAGGTCTACCGCGCCTATGCCCTCTCTGTCAGGTTCGCCGTTTTCGTCCTTTGGTATTCTGTCAATGCCGAAGAAATAATCGTCTGTGGAGAGCGAGTGAGGTTTAAGCCCCAATGTCATAAGCTGAGTGCAAAGCCTTTTTGAAAATGTAGTCTTGCCCGATGATGAGGGTCCGGCAATAAGCACAAAACGGCAGGACGAGCGTGATTTTATGTCGTCGGCTATTTCGGCTATTCTTCTTTCCATCAATGTTTCCTGCATGACTATGGTCTGATTTATTTTGCCGCTTACTATTTTGTCGTTAAGCTCTGCCACGCTTTCTATTTCCATACCCGCAAAGTCTGAGGTTGCTCTTTTCAAGGCTGCATAGGTTTTTGCCGGAGGGTTAAATTTATTTATGGCTTTAGGTTCTGCAAGTGTAGGCAGATTTAGCACAAGTCCGCCGTCATAAGATATAACCTCAAAATATTTTAAAATACCTGTGGAATAAGCGGGGTTTATAAAATAATAATCGTCAAAGCCGCCTATGCTGTATATGTTTACGTTGGTCGCCTTTCTGTATTTAAGAAGATTGCTTTTATACTTCATATTATAGCCATCAAAGAGCGCAATGGCATCCTCTGTAGACATAACCCTTTTTTTGATAGGAATGTCAGCTTCGGCATACTCTCTCATCTTGCTTTCAACAGCAGCGGCAAAGTCAGGGTCTACATTTATATCACCTATTATTTTTATATATAAGCCACTGTCTATACTGTACAAAACCTTAACTTTATCTATTTTGTCTGCATCCGCAACCTCATACACAGCCTTCATAAGCATAAATGTAACGCTTTTCTGATAGCAGGCACGTCCCTCAGGTTCTCTTGCGGTGACCGGCTTAAGCTTCATGCCTTCCCTTATTTCTTCTCCCAGCCACAAATAACGATGATTATCTCTGAAAAGAAGTATGTCGTCTTTATATTCAGCCTGCACTTCTTTTGCGGCTTTTATGAGCTTATCGCCCTTTTCAAAATTATGTACCAAACCGTTTAAAAAATATTGTCCCATTTTATCTCTCCTTCTCTTTTTTGCCGGGGGATATAAACTTCCGGGTAGCCTCATCTGTTTCGGAGCGGAGGCGAAAAGCAGCGGCGACGTAGGAGCCGCTGCTTTTCGCCCCCGCGGGCTCGGCATTTGACACGTCTTTGACGGGTCAAATGCCGAGGCAACAAAACATTTCTGTTAGAATTTTCGCAAGCTCCTCTTTACTTGCAGCCTTATTAATAAGCGTTCTACCATTGGCTGCACCGGGAAGCCCTTTAATATATTTTCCCGAATGAGTCCTCATTTCACGTACACCTGAGTATTCTCCTTTAAATTCCACAAGCCCATCAAGATGAGCAAGAACAGCCTCAAGCCTCTCCTCATTTGTAGGTTTTGGCATTTCTCTTCCGTTTTCGATATATGATATTATCTCTCTGAATATAAACGGATCTCCCCATGCGGCTCTGCCTATCATAATGCCGTCACAGCCTGTGTATTTAAACATTCTTTTTGCGGAAATGCCATCTGTAATATCTCCGTTTCCTATTACGGGAATACTTACATTTTGCTTTACCTGTCTTATAATATCCATATCGCAGCTGCCGCTGTAATATTCCTCCCTCATTCTGCCGTGTACTGTCACTGCCGCTGCTCCGCCGCTTTCGGCAGCCTTGGCACACTCTACGGCATTGGGTTTGTCAAAGCCCTTTCTTATTTTTACGGTGACGGGAGTTTTTACTGCCTTTACGCAAGTATTAACTATTTTTTCTATAAGAAAAGGCGTCTGCATAAGAGCGCTGCCTTCTCCGTTTTTAACTATTTTAGGCGCAGGGCAACCCATGTTGATGTCAAACAGAGCAATCCTGTCACATTCAAGCATTTTCATAGCCTCACTTAAAATAACAGGGTCTGAGCCAAAAAGCTGCACTGCAAGCTGAGGTTCGCCATCTCCGTATGCAAGTAGGTTTTTTGTGTTTTCACTGCCATATTTAAGTCCCTTTGCGCTTACCATCTCGGTATAGCAAAGTCCTGCTCCGTATTTATAGCAAAGCTGTCTGAAAACCTTGTCGGTGACCCCTGCCATAGGCGCCATAAAAACATTGTTTTTGCTTTCAAAGCCGCCTATTCTCATAAGCTCGCACCCATCTTGAATACTCTGTACCAAACACCGAGTCTTTCGGTGAGCTCTCTTTCCTCTCTTTCCAGGCGGCTCACCTCAAGAGTAGCGCCCACCTCGTCAAAAAAGAAGTCGTTGTCTTCGGCTCTTGTTTCAAAATAAACATAGCCGTCGTCATAAAAGCCCATCATAAAAATGCAGTGAAGCTTTTCGGCAAGAGTTATCACCTTTACCCTTATTTCCTTTTTTATTTCTGTAGGCAGACTTTCATATTCAGGATTAAAATAATATTTCTGTTTATATACACTTGCCGCGCATATTATTGATTTTTCATAGTTTCTGTCGTCTGTTATCATTCGTAAACACCTCTTACTGATACTTCGCCCGAGCGAAGAGTTATTTCGTTTCCGTTTTCGTCAAGCATTATAAGCTCGCCGGATGAGTTTACATCAATGCCTGTTCCTCTGACTTCTTTATTTTCATAAATAGCTCTTATAGGTCTTCCTATATTTATGCAGTATTTTTTATAAGCCTCAATAAATTCCATAAAATTTTTATTGGATATAAAATTCATATAATAGTCTTCAAAATTTTTAAGCAGAGTCTTTATAATATCCTTTCGGAGGAAGCTGCGCCCTGTTTCTATATATACAGAGGTGGCAAGTCTTTCAAGCTCCTCGGGAAAGCTCTCCTGCCCTACATTTATACCTGCGCCGCAGATGACATATTTTATATATTCATCCTCGGTGGTCATCTCGGTGAGTATGCCGCACACCTTTTTACCGTTTATGATAATGTCGTTGGGCCATTTTATTTTGGCATCTGCTCCGCACTGCTCTCTCAGAGTTTTGCAAACGGCAAGCCCCATGATAAGTGTTATTTTAGGAGCATTTTCGGGAACAATGTCGGGCTTTAAAATAAGGCTCACAGCTATGGCTTTCCCCGCTTCGTGACTCCATGCGCGACCTCGGCGGCCCTTTCCCATAGTTTGTTTCTCTGCAAAAACCACTGTGCCGTCTGCCGCTCCGGCTTCCGCAAGCTCCTTTGCCTTATTGTTTGTTGAGTCAACACTTAAAAGGCATACAACAGAGCTGCCTATAAAAGCTGTATTAAGCCCCTCTGTTATTTCAGCCTCGTTTACAATGTCAGGCTCGCCATACAGTTTGTAGCCTCTGTTTTTCACAGACTCTATTTTATAGCCTTCTTTTTTAAGTCTGTCTATATGCTTCCAAACAGCCGCCCTTGATATATCAAGTATGTCGCCTATTTCCTCCCCGGAAACAAAATCCCTTTTTTGCCTAAGTAATTTCAATATATTATACCTTATATCCATGCTTTCACATCCTTAAGGAAATTATATATTATTTTTTTACTAAAATCAATAAATAATATCGCCCCCACCCCCGCCCGCACCAAAACCGCCGTAGGCGGTTTTGGTGCGGGCGGGGGTGGGGGCGCGG
>CANRPW010000009.1 GCA_947632615.1 uncultured Clostridia bacterium
CCACCCACCCGCCCTTGAATGGTTAAAAAAGGGGCTGCGCCCCTTTTTGTCGTCGGCGCCGCCCCTTTACATTATCAGATTTTTTTTACTCCAAGAGTAGTTGTTTCGCCGTTAATGTTCCATTCCTTAGAATATGCCGCTGCATCCGTTCCGTTTACGGCATTTTCAGCGAGAACATCAGCTGTTATTTCGCTTTCTCTGTTTTTGAATATATCGGCTATCTTTTCGTTTCCGCTATAATAAACAGTTATTCTGTCAAGAACCTCAAAGCCGGCTTCCTTTCTCATTGTCTGTACCTTTGATATTATCTCACGTACAAAGCCTTCTTCAATAAGGTCTTCAGAAAGATTGGTGTCAAGCACAACTGTTGTCTGCTTGTCGCTTTCGGAAACAAAGCCTTCTTTTTTAGCTGTTTCTATAAGAAGGTCCTCCTCAGCAAGCTCAACTAAAGTTCCGTCAATTTCAAATGCTATTTTTCCGTCAGCCTTCAAAGCGCTCATAAGCGCTGAACCGTCGGCTTCTCTTAAATAGCTGCTGATGGCAGGTATGAGCTTTCCGTACTTTCTGCCCAGAGTTCTCAGCTGAGGCTTAAAGCTATAGCTTGTAAATTCGGAAACATCGTCTGTAAATTCACATTCCTTAACATTAAGCTCATCAAGAATTATTGCCTTATACATATCATCAAGCGCATTTTCAGCCTTTACATACATTTTGCCAATAGGCTGTCTGTTTTTGATGTTTGCGGAGTTTCTTGCTGCTCTTCCGGCTATAACTATTGAAAGGACTTCTTCCATTGATGTTTCGAGGTCTTTGTCTATCAGGCTTTCGTTTGCTGCCGGGAAGTCGCAAAGGTGAACCGACTCGGGAGCGTTTTTATCAACATTTACAACAAGGTTCTGATAGATCATCTCAGACATAAATGGCACGAAAGGAGCTGAAAGCTTAGCCATCTCGGTAAGCACAGTGTAAAGTGTCATATATGCGTTTACCTTATCCTGCGGCATATCCTTGCCCCAGAAGCGCTCACGGCTTCTTCTTACATACCAGTTTGAAAGCTCGTCAACAAAATCATTAAGCGCTCTTGCAGACTCGGTTATCTTGTAGTTTTCAAGATTGTTGTCCACATATTTAATAAGTGTGTGAAGTTTTGATATTATCCACTTATCTATAGCTGCAAGCTTGTCATACTCAAAGGTATATTTTGTTGGGTCGAAATTATCTATGTTGGCATAGAGCACGAAGAAAGCATAGGTGTTCCAAAGAGTCCCCATAAATTTTCTCTGAGCTTCATTTACTGCCTTTTCATAGAAGCGGCTTGGCAGCCATGGATTTGAGTTGGTGTAGAAATACCATCTTACAGCATCGGCGCCCTGATTGTCCAAAACCTCCCAGGGGTCTACTACGTTGCCAAGATGTTTAGACATCTTTCTTCCGTCTTTATCCTGCACAAGACCCAGGACGATTACGTTTTCGTAAGGCGATTTGTCGAATATAAGTGTTGAAATTGCTATAAGTGTATAGAACCAGCCTCTTGTCTGATCCACTGCTTCCGAAATGAAGTTAGCAGGAAAGTGCTTTTCAAAAAGCTCCTGATTTTCAAATGGGTAGTGAAGCTGAGCAAATGGCATAGAGCCTGAGTCGAACCAGCAGTCTATAACTTCAGATACTCTTGTCATCTGCTTGCCGCACTTAGGACATTTAATATGAACGGCATCAATGTAAGGCTTGTGAAGCTCTATATCTTCGGGACAGTCGTCTGACATTGACTTAAGCTCTTCTATGCTGCCTATGGCGTGGCGATGACCGCACTCACATTCCCATATGGGAAGGGGCGTTCCCCAATATCTTTCACGGCTGAGACCCCAGTCGATAACATTTTCAAGGAAGTTTCCGAAACGTCCGTGCTTTATATTGTCGGGTATCCAGTTTACGGTTTCGTTGTTCTTAAGGAGCTGCTCCTTTACCTTTGTCATGGCTATAAACCATGTATCTCTTGCATAGTAGAGAAGAGGTGTGTCACATCTCCAGCAGAATGGGTAGTCATGCTCAAAGGGGAGGGCTGCAAAGAGCTTGCCTTCTTTTTTGAGCTTTTCTATAATGAGAGGATCGCCGTCTTTTACAAACTTGCCTGCGAAGTCATATACCTCTTTTGTGAAGTTGCCTTGCTCGTCTACAAGCTGAACGAAAGGAAGGTCGTAATTTCTGCCGACTCTGGCATCGTCTTCACCGAAGGCGGGAGCTATATGAACGATACCTGTACCGTCTGTAAGAGTTACATAGCCATCGCAGGTAACAAAATATGCATCTTTATCAAGGCTGTCCTTTACATAGTCGAAAAGAGGTTCGTAGTGTCTGCCTTCAAGGTCTTTACCGACATATTTTTCAATTACTTCTGTGCCTTCACCAAGGACAGTTTCAACAAGGGCTTCTGCCATTATGAAATATTCATCTCTTGACTTTACCTTAACATAGGTTTCCTTTGGGTTTACACAAAGACCTACGTTTGAGGGGAGAGTCCAGGGTGTGGTCGTCCATGCAAGGAAGGATGTGTTTTCGTCGTCTACACATCTAAATCTTGCTATAACAGATGTTTCCTTTACATTTTTATAGCCCTGAGCTACCTCGTGGGATGAAAGGGCTGTTCCGCAGCGTGGGCAGTAGGGTACGATCTTGTGACCTTTATAGAGAAGTCCCTTGTCCCATATCTTTTTAAGCGCCCACCAGATAGACTCTATATATGAGTTATGGTAGGTGACGTATGGGTTGTCCATATCAGCCCAAAAGCCTACTCTGTCAGACATATTTCTCCAAAGTGTTTCATATTTGAATACAGAAGCCTTACACTTCTTTATAAAAGGCTCTACGCCGTATTCTTCTATCTGAGGCTTGCCGCTGATGCCAAGCTCCTTTTCTATTTCAAGCTCTACAGGCAGTCCGTGGGTGTCCCAGCCTGCTTTTCTGAGTACATGATAGCCCTTCATAGTGCGATATCTCGGAATGATATCCTTAATTACACGTGTAAGTATGTGGCCTATGTGGGGCTTGCCGTTGGCTGTCGGCGGTCCGTCGTAAAATGTAAACTCAGGATTGCCTTCTCTTAGCGCAATACTCTTTTCAAAAATATTGTTTTTCTTCCAAAATTCCAGAATGTCTTTCTCTCTGGAAGCAAAGTCTAAATTTGTGGTGACTTTGTTATACATTTTTATACCTCCTATAAATTAAAAAAGCTTTCGTCACACTACAGGACGAAAGCGTAATTTCGCGGTACCACCCGAATTGACCCCTATATAAGGAGTCCTCTTTATTCCTTTAACGATGGTCTTCGTCAGAGCCTACTTTAGTTTCGTCTCTGCCGCTCGAGGGTGATCTGACGTAAGAAAAGTGACTGCCGGACTTCCACTGCCGCCGGCTCTCTGAAGGTGTTTTTCTTAGTCCCTTCCCTGTCAAGGCGTTTGAACAATATGTTAATTATTATACCCAAATTAAAGAGTTTTGTAAAGCCCTTTTGAAAATTTATTTGCCTAAATTTAAGTTTTATTTTAAGCAAAACCATTTTTAGAGCTCAATATTATTTAATGGAGATCAATTTATAGTCGGCTTTTTTGATAGCCTTTTTAAGAATGGCGTCTGAAACAGGCGAATTAAGCTTGATATGAGCCGTACCTTCAACATGGCTTACCTTTGCCTCGTCTACCTGAGGGAGGGCTTCCAAAGCCTTTTTTACTCTTGCCTCGCAGTGTTCGCACATCATACCTTCTATTTTTAATGTTTTTTCTGTTGTGTTTTCTGTATTTGTCATATTTTCAGTCGTTTCCTTTCTTATCTTTTTATCCTTGCTGCTGTTGTGTACATTGAAAAGATTGAGCCTTAAGGCATTTGTTACAACGCAGAAGCTGGAAAGGCTCATTGCGGCTGCTGCAAACATAGGGTTGAGCCTTAAACCAAACAGAGGTATAAGCGCGCCTGCGGCAAGGGGTATGCCTATTACGTTGTAGAAGAACGCCCAAAACAGATTTTCGTGTATATTGCGAAGGGTAGCCCTTCCCAGGCGAATAGCCGCAGGAACATCGGAAAGATTGCTTTTCATAAGTACAATATCCGCTGCATCTATGGCTACGTCTGTGCCTGCGCCTATAGCAATGCCTATGTCAGCTCTTGTAAGGGCAGGGGCATCGTTTATTCCGTCACCTACCATTGCCACCTTGCCTTGGTTTTTAAGTGAGCGCACAACGCTTTCCTTACCGCCCGGCAAAACCCCTGCTATAACCTGGTCAACGCCTGCCTGCTTGCCTATGGCTTTTGCCGTTCTTTCATTGTCGCCTGTAAGCATAACTGTTTTTATACCCATATTTTTAAGCTCTTTTATGGCTGTGGGGCTGTCTTCCTTTATAACGTCCGCTACGGCAATAACGCCTATAAGACTGCCGTTTTCCGCAAAGAGCAGGGGAGTTTTGCCTTCTTCTGAAAGTTTTTCGGTTTTTTCTTCAATTGTTTTGTCAAGATCTATTATTTCGCTTATATATTTAACGCTGCCGCCTATAATTTCATTTTTGCCAAGTTTTCCCCTGAGTCCGTTGCCCGAAAGGGCTTCAAAATCTGAAATTTCATGAGGTGTTATGTTAAGCTTTTTGCTTTCTTCAAGTATTGCCTTTGCGAGAGGGTGTTCGCTTTTTGCCTCTAAGGCGGCGGCTTTTTGAATAAGCTCATTTTCGGAGCTGCTTGTTGTTACAACATCTGTAACGTGAGGCTCGCCCTTTGTAATAGTGCCTGTTTTGTCAAGTACGGCTATTTCTATCCTGCCTGCTTCTTCAAGGGAGGCTGCCGTTTTAAACAAAACGCCGTTTTTTGCGCCTAAGCCGCTGCCTACCATTATGGCTACGGGGGTCGCTAAGCCCAAAGCACAGGGACAGCTTATTACAAGTACGGAAATTCCTCTTGCAAGGGCAAAGCCTGCTTCTTCCCCGGCTATAAGCCAAATAAGGGCTGTTATAATGGCTATTGTTATAACTGCCGGAACAAATACTCCCGATACTTTGTCTGCTATCTTGGCGATGGGAGCTTTTGTGGCTGCGGCATCGCTTACCATTTTTATTATCTGAGAAAGTGTAGTGTCTTCGCCTACTCTGAGCGCGCGGCATCTTATATAGCCTGAGGTGTTGAGTGTGGCGGCGGAAACATTATCTCCCTCTGCTTTGTCTACGGGAACGCTTTCGCCTGTAAGGGCAGACTCGTTTACCGCTGTTTTGCCTTCCGTTATAACCCCGTCTACGGGTATATTTTCACCGGGTCTTACGGCGAATATGTCATCCTTTTGCACCTGCTCTATAGGTACGGTGACCTCTTTGCCGTCTTTGACAACAACTGCTGTTTTGGGGGCAAGCTGCATAAGACCCTTAAGCGCATCCGTGGTCTTTCCCTTAGATATTGACTCCAGCAGTTTGCCTACTGTAATAAGTGTGAGTATCATAGCCGAGGACTCAAAATAAAATTCGTCCATAAGTGCCATGGCTTCGTGCATGGAGGTTTCCATAACGCCTATCATTTTAAACAGTGCGTACACGCTGTATACAAAGGCGGCGGATGAGCCAAGAGCGACTAAGGTATCCATATTGGGGGCGCGGTGTATAAGTCCTTTAAAGCCGCTTATGAAAAATTTTTGATTTATTACCATTACGGCTGCGGTGAGCAGAAGCTCTAAAAGTCCCAGCGCCACAGGGTTTTCAAAATACGCCGGCACGGGGAAGCCCCACATCATATGCCCCATTGAAAAGTACATAAGCACAATAAGAAATATAAGAGAAGCTAAAAGTCTTTTTTTAAGAACAGGCGTCGCCTTGTCTTCAAGAGTATTTTCGCTTTTATTTACTCCTTCAAGAGATGCTCCGTAGCCTGCTTTTTCTACAGCGGCAATTATGGCTTCGGGTGTGGCCGTGCCTTCAACGCCCATAGAATTTGTAAGAAGGCTCACGCTGCAGGAGGTCACGCCCTTAACGCTGCCTACCGCCTTTTCTACTCTTGCGCTGCAGGCAGCGCAGTTCATTCCCGTTATTTTATATTTTGTCATTTATATCATCTCCCATAATTTACATAAGGCGGCGCATAATGTCTGTAAGCTCGTCTATTACCTCATCTCTGCCTTCTCTTATTCCGTCGGCAACACAGCTTTTGATGTGGTCTGACAGAAGCTCTCTGTTGAATGAATTAAGCGCCGAAAGGGCAGCTGACGACTGCATTAGTATATCTGTGCAGTATGCCTTATTTTCTACCATTGTTTTTATGCCTCTTATCTGACCCTCTATTCTGTTGAGCCTGTTGAGAAGCTTTTTCACATCGTCGGGCGTTCTGTCCTTCGTTTTATATTCTGTACAACAATTCGGTTTTTTATCTGACATAATATCACCTCAACGTCATTATATACCCCTGTGGGGTATTTGTCAACAACAATTAAGCCCCTGCAAAGATAAAATTACCGTATGCAGGGGCAGCCTGATTTAATATTTTTTTCTTACAAACAAATAGCAAATATAATATATAAGGGCTTGTGCGCAGATGACATATGAAAGCATTGTTGCTTCGGTGTCTTTGCCTGCTATAAATAATATTATCATGGCAAAGGCTGCAAAAATGAGAGAAAAGCTGAAAGTGTAGCTTTTGGCTCTGTCAGAAAGCCATATATTTCTTTCGTCTTTTGCGGCTATTTCACGCTGTTTCATAAGCTCTTCGTTTTTTATCAGCTTTATGCTTCTGTAAATTCTTATAAAACCGCAGACCGCATAAGCTATGCCTATGGAAAAAAGGGCATTATTTAGCCTGCCATTAATAATGCCCAAAAAGCCTGTTGCGGCTATAATTATGCCTAAAATAATGAATATAACGAATATAAATATATTTGTTTTTATTTTGTTTTTAAAATTCATAGCTCATCCTCCTCATATATAAAAACTTCTTCAACAGTCCTTCCGAAAAAGCGGGAAATTTTAAAGGCAAGCTGAAGGGATGCTGTATATTTTCCGCTTTCTATAGATATTATGGTCTGTCTTGTGACATTGCAGGCATTTGCAAGCTCGTCCTGAGTAATGCCCTTTTCCTTTCTTAAGTTTTTAATATTATTTTTCAATTTTTCTCCCCCATTGTTTATAAAATGTATAGCATGCTTTACATTTTTATAATAGCATAGCTTAGTATAAATGTCAAGCATACTTTACATTTTTGCATAAAAAAAGACTCACATCTTTTAAAGATATGAGTCTTGTGAGTTTATTATTCAGCTACATATGGTAAGAGTGCAACGTGTCTTGCTCTCTTTACAGCTACTGTAAGTACCCTCTGGTGCTTAGCACAGTTTCCTGTAATTCTTCTTGGAAGAATTTTACCTCTTTCGGAAACGAACTTACGGAGTCTGGCTGTATCTTTGTAGTCGATATGATTTATACCTTCGGCACAGAATGCGCAAACACGCTTTTTTCTTCTGCCGCGTCTTTTGTTTATCATAGCGTTCAATCCTCCTTAAACCTGTTGTTTATAGGCAACAGGAATATTTAATAGAATCAGAATGGCAGATCATCCGGGTCTACACTATCTTCGACCTGATAAAAACCGTCATCGTTGTTGTTATAGGTGTTTACTTTTGGTGTTGAGGATGCAGGAGTCGGAGCCGGAGCAAACGCGTTATCTCTGTATGACTGATTTGCTGATTTCTTCTCAACAAATTCGGCTTCTTCCGTTACGACCTCAGCGCTTGTTCTTCTCTGACCCTGGCTGTCTTCCCAGTTTCTTATCTGAAGTCTGCCGCTAATGCCTATCTGCATACCTTTTACAAAATATTTCTGAATAAACTCGCCTGTTTTGCCAAAAGCCACACAATTTATGAAGTCTGCATCTGCCTCGCCCTCACGTCTGTACCGTCTGTTTACAGCGATTGAAAAACGGCAGATAGCAAGAGGCTCTGCTGACTGTGAATATCTTGTTTCAGGGTCTCTGACAAAACGGCCTACAAGTAATACTTTATTCATATTCTTCACCCTCTTATTCTTCTACCTTAGTGATAAGGTAACGCAGAACATTATCCATAATTCTCATACGCTTTTCAACTTCTACAGGCACTGACGGTTCGCCTGTGAAAGTAACGAAATTGTAGACGCCCTCTCTGAGCTTCTGAATTTCATAAGCAAGTCTCTTTTTGCCCCAATCGTCTACGTTTTCAACCTTTCCGCCGAAACGCTCGATTAAAGACTGTACACCTGCCTGAGCAGCAGCATAAGCTTCTTCTTCTAATGTAGGATTATAAACTACAGCAAGTTCGTACTTGTTCATCTTTCTTACACCTCCTTTTGGACTTTGGCCCTTTCGGTAAAAGAGCAAGGTTTAGGATATTTACTATCCTGTTAGCTTACGCAGTCTGATGACCGCTACGAAATAGTATTTTATCACACATTTTTTATAAATGCAAGCATTTTTTTGAAAGTTATACCAAATTTTCAGGATTTAAGCATAAAAGCTCGGGAACGGTGAATACTCCGTCTTTTCTTATTAAAACGTCGTCAAAATATATCTCTCCGCCGCCGTAGTCTTGTGTCATTATAAGCACAAGATCCCAGTGTACGGCGCTTCTGTTGCCGTTGTCGGCATCGTCGTAGGCATTGCCGGGGGTGAAGTGTACAGAGCCTCTTATTTTTTCGTCAAAGAGAATGTTTTTCATAGGCTTTGTAATGAATGGGTTTACGCCTATGGCAAATTCGCCTACATATCTTGCGCCCTCGTCTGTATTGAATATTTCGTTGGCTTTGTCTTTGTCGTTGGCTTCTACGTTTACTATTTTGCCGTCCTTGAAGGTAAGGCTTACATTTTCAAAGTCAAAGCCTCTGTAGGGGCTGGGGGTATTGTAGGTTATTTTGCCGTTTACGCTGTCTTTAACCGGGGCTGTGTATACCTCGCCGTCGGGTATATTCATTTCACCTGCACATTTTATGGCGGGTATGCCCTTTATGGAGAAGGTTATGTCGGTATCTTTTGCCACAAGGCGGACCTTGTCTGTCTTTTCCATATATGCAACAAGGTTATCCATAGCTTTTGACATTTTAGAATAGTCAAGGTTGCATACCTTATAGAAGAAATCTTCAAAGGCTTCCTGGCTTGTGCCCATGCTCTGAGCAAGGCTGGGGCCGGGGTATCTTAATACTACCCATTTCTTTTTAAGGCGTACGTCTGTCACCGGGCGCTGATATAGCCTTGTGTATATGCCCAGCTTTTCTGGGGGAACGTCAGAAAGCTCCGACTGATTTGCATTTGCGCCTATGCCAATGTAGGCATCCATGCCCTTCATTTTCTCCATGTCTATATTTGCAAGAAAACGCCACTGTTCCTCTGTAGAGCCAAGCAAAAGCTCCCTTGTGACCGAGTTTTCACCAAGGTCTACATAGGGAACGCCGCCTGCTTTGTATATTTCTTTAATAAGCAATTTTACAAGGGGGAGGCAGTCGCCGTTTGCGTTTATAAGCACCTTTTCTCCCTCTTTTACGTTGATTGAGTAGCCAACTATATTTTTGGCAAGCTCTGCCGCTCTCTGATCCATAAGCTACACTTTCCTTTCATATAAATTTTTGCCGACCGGACTGCGGCGCCTCCACTTTGCGCCGGAGGCGATTTTGTTTATGGGTTTGGTGACGGCACCGGGGGAGCGGGCAGAACGCCGCAGCAGCCGCTGCGGCAGCCGGTCCCCAGCCGGGGACCGGCTAAACCGCCCTACGGGCGGTTTGTTCTGCCCGCATTTCCCCACCCGAAGCCGCCGTGCAGACTTCTACATGCCGCAATTCTTCCGGGTCGGCTATTATCTTCCCTAAGCCGCGATTGTCATAGGCAACGCGATGGAGCATACGTATGATGCTATCAATAATAAGCCCAGAATTCTGCAAAGAAATACGTACTTTTTGGAAAACATAACAACTAAGGCTAATAAAGTAGATATTACACCAAACAGTATCATAAATAATGAGGCTGTTTCGTTAAAATATATGCTTCCGCTTGTAAGAAGCAGGTCACCGAATACCAATATTATAAAGTTGAATATATTGCTGCCCGTTACATTGCCTATAGAAGCATTGAAGTTTCTGAGTCTTACAAGGTTGATGGATGATGTAAGCTCGGGAAGCGATGTGGCAACGCCTAAGAATATAGCTCCTGCCACAGTCTTGCCAAGCTGAAGCTCGTCGGCAATTATGTCGGTCACCTTAGTAAGCACAATGCTCACAATTACAAGCAATACGGCAAATATAACAAACCTGACCAAAATCTGCTTAGGTGTCAGATCTGTTGCAGCCTTGTTATCATTTCCGTCGTCTTCATCTCCCGCAATAAGCTTTACATTTATAATATAGACAATAAGTATTACAACAGATGCTATGTCAACAGAAAAAATAACAAGATTTAAAGTGGAATTCTGATGTGTAACACCAAAATAAGTTGCCCCGAACATTACAAGGGTAAGGAGAAGTGTGTATATATGAGTTTTGGATACTTTCGACTCCTTATATATGCCTGCGGCAAACACAAGGCATATACCTATAATTATAAGGTTGAAGTTGTCGCTTCCCAGTACGTTTCCCAAAACAAGGTTTGGCTCTTTTACAATAAGCACCGAGGTTATACTGGTGAAAAGCTCAGGCAGGCTGGTTACTGCGGCAAGCATTATGCCCCCTATAAAAGCCCCCGAGAGATTAGTTTTCTTGTCAAGCTCGTCTACATAAAATGACAGCTTGATAGAAAAATAAACAACCATAACCGCCAATATCAAATAGCAAATCAAATGCAGCGCCATAATAATACCTCCATTAAAAAATTATTAACATTATAATTATAAACCATTTCATAAAAGTCTGCAAGAAATATATTCCGGCGATATCATATAATAATAAGCCCCTCGGTAAAGTCTGCTCCTTTTATATGCCGTGTTTTAAGCATATATAAATCAGCAGCAAAAACGTCCTTCATCAGGCAGCTTCGCCCAGACTCAGAAAGCCCCTCCATGTCCTTTTTCACATTGGTAATAACAGGCACACTCGCCTTCTCCGCAAGTTCTCCCAAAAGGCGGCGCTTTTCACTTTTCACACCCAATACCCTTATGTAAGGCACTTTCCTCGGCGGATAAGCCTCATTTTTATTGACATCTAAAAGAATATGCAATATAGCCCGTCTTATTTTAGCCATAGTATAACGCTTAGACTTTAAGCTCTCTATAAGCTCGTAGGTGTCTGAAAAGCCGCAGCCCTTATATATTTTATTTTCAAGGCCTTCGGTGACATCACAGATATCTCCCAGCCGCTCCTTGCCCAATTTAAGTATGATATATCTTAATTCCTCGGCAAAATCATTTAATGATACCGTACCCTTGTGAATTTCCGTTAAATACATATCCCAGACATTTTCTGGCACGGCGCTGCGCGCAGCTTCATACTCTCCCGATAAAAGGGCTTTTCTCACAGCGGCGGCAGAAGAAAATTCGCCTTTGCCGGTGACATCATTATATCCCCGCCCTATCCTTTTTATGCCAATAGGCTCTATAGGCGAACACAATTTTTTAAGGCTTTTTACATATTCCACGGCTAAAATATTGTTAGGCTCTGACATAAGCCCCGCAGGAAGGTCAATAAGCCCTCTGACGGCTCTTTCTCTTGCCCCGGGAAAGCTAAGCCCCTCGTCAGAGTATGCCTTTATAAGCTCCCTAAGCCTCTCAGGCTCTTCCGAAAGCAGTTCCCCCACAGCCTTTATATGCTCCAAGCCGTCTGCTTCGCAGCCAAACATCATCTTATCAAATATGCCTGCTTTTGTGAGAACATCACAGCAGCCAAAGCCAAACACATCTGCCGCTCCAGTGGCGTATATAACAGGCAGCTCCAAAACCATATCTGCCCCATTTAAAAGGGCAGCCCTTGTGCGCACAAACTTATCATATACGGCAGGCTCTCCTCTCTGAACAAAGCAGCCGCTCATAACAGCTCCCACAAAAGCCCCGTGCTCGTGGGCTTTTTCTACTATATATTTATGTCCCTTATGAAAAGGATTAAATTCCGCAGCAATACCAACGCCCGTCATTGTATTACCTCCAATTTTACCATATTCCGCTTATTATATTATGCACAATAAAAAAAGCTCTGTCAATTTGTAAAATAAATTTTTTATAACATTTTTCACAAAAAAATCACCTTCACATTAAAAAAACAGTAAAAATTGCTTGAAAGACTTTTAAAAAGTGGTATAATAAAATTAACAGGTTTTGTAAAGAGGGCAAAAGCCTTCCATACCTTATTTCAATAATGAAAGGAGTTTTATAAAATGAGTTTTTTGGAAAAAACAAAGGCAAGAGCAAAGGCAAATGTTAAGACTATTGTTCTTCCCGAAACAAATGATGTAAGAACTATCGAGGCTGCCGACAAGGCAATAGCTGAGGGCATTGCCAAAATAATTTTAGTAGGCAAAAAGGACGAAATAGCAGCATATGAAAAGGACTATCCCAACATTGCAAAAGCAACTGTTATAGACCCCGAAACATATGAAAGGTTTGACGAAATGGTAGCTCTTCTTGTAGAGCTTCGTAAGGCTAAGGGCATGACAGAGGAAAAGGCTATATCACTTCTTAAGGGCGACTACCTCACATTTGGCGTAACTCTCGTTAAGATGGAAATAGCAGACGGTATGGTATCAGGCGCATGCCACGCTACGGCAGACGTACTTCGTCCCGCACTTCAGATAATCAAGGCAAAGCCCGGCGTTTCAACAGTTTCTTCATTCTTCGTAATGGTAGTGCCAAACTGCGACCTTGGCGAAAACGGAACATTCGTATTCTCCGACTGCGGACTTGAACAGAACCCAACAAGCGACAAGCTTGCAGCTATAGCTTGCTCCGCTGCTGACTCCTTCAAGCTCCTTATTGAAAGCGAGCCAAGAGTAGCTATGCTTTCACACTCTACAAAGGGCTCGGCAAAGCATGCCGATGTAGATAAGGTTACGGCAGCTGTTGAGATAGCTCACAGTTTACGTCCCGAGCTTAACATTGACGGCGAGCTTCAGGCAGATGCAGCAATGGTTCCGTCGGTTGGTCAGTCAAAAGCTCCCGGTTCTGCGGTAGCAGGCAAGGCAAACGTACTTGTATTCCCCGACCTTGATGCAGGCAACATTGGCTACAAGCTCGTACAAAGACTTGCAAAGGCAGAAGCATACGGCCCTGCAACACAGGGTCTTGCAAAGCCCGTAAACGACCTTTCAAGAGGATGCTCGGCTGACGACATCGTAGGCGTTATAGCTATCACCTGCGTACAGGCGCAGGCAAACGACTAATATTTACATAAGGAGGATAACTCATGAAAATTCTCGTACTTAACTGCGGAAGCTCATCTCTTAAATATCAGCTTATAGATATGGACAACAACAACGAGGTATTGGCTGTCGGTCTTTGCGAAAGAATAGGTATTGACGGCAGATTAAAGCACGAACCTGAGGGAAAGGATAAATTCGTAAGCGAAGCTCCTCTTCCTGACCACAACGCAGCGGTCAAAGCTGTTATGGATGCACTTCTTGACAAGGATCACGGCGTTATTTCAGACATTTCCGAAATCAACGGCGTAGGTCACAGAGTAGTCCACGGCGGCGAAAGCTTTGCTTCATCCGTTATTATTACTCCCGAGGTAAAGGCAGCCATCCAAGACTGCTGCAAGCTCGCTCCGCTTCACAACCCCGCAAACCTCATTGGTATAGATGCTTGTGAGGCTCTTATGCCCGGCGTACCTCAGGTAGCTGTATTTGACACAGCTTTCCATCAGACAATGCCCGAAAAGGCTTATATGTATGCCCTTCCCTATGAGCTTTACGAAAAGCATAAAATTCGTAAATACGGCTTCCACGGCACAAGCCATAAGTTTGTAACTCAGGAATGTGCTAAGCTTATGGGCAAAGCCCCCGAAGACATCAACATTATCACCTGCCACTTAGGCAACGGCGGTTCTCTTTCAGCCGTAAAGAACGGCAAGTGCGTTGACACGACCATGGGTCTTACACCTCTTGCAGGTATAGTAATGGGTACACGCTGCGGCAATATCGACCCCGCTATCGTAAATTTCATTATGGAAGCAGAGGGAATGACAGGCAAAGAGGTTGACAACCTTATGAATAAGGAATCAGGCGTTTTAGGTCTTTCAGGTGTTTCTTCAGACTTCAGAGACCTTGAAGCAGCTGCGGCAGAGGGCAACAAGAGAGCAAAAATAGCTCTTGATACTTTCCACTATACAGTAGCTAAGTTCATAGGCGAATATTTAGTAGCTCTTAACGGCACAGACGCTATCGTTTTCACCGCAGGTATAGGCGAAAACTCAGGCTCAAGCCGTCAGGAGATCTGCAACTACCTTACCTTCCTTGGCATCAAGCTCGACCCCGAGAAGAACGCTCAGAGAGGAAAGGCACAGTGCATTTCTACAGCTGATTCACCGATAAAGGTATATGTAATACCTACAAACGAGGAGCTTATGATAGCTCTGGACACAAACAGACTTATCACAGCATAAGCAATAAATAATTAGCCCGTTTTGTTCCCAAAGCGGGCTTTTTTGTGTTTAAATTTCAATTAGGGCTTGCTTTTTTTTGAGTATGAATATATAATTTTAATATAATGTTATAAGGGAGAATTTTTCTCTGTTATTTTAAGAAAGGTGTAATAAAAATGGATAAAAAAGAACTTCTCTATACCGGTAAGGCAAAAAAGGTATATGCAACAGACGACCCGACACTTTGCATATTTGAATATAAGGACGATGCTACGGCATTCAACGGGCTTAAAAAAGGCTCATTTGAAGGCAAGGGCGAAATAAACAATCAGATGGCAAACTTTATATTCAGACTTCTTGAAAAGGACGGAATAAAGACACATCTTGTAAAGGAATTAAGCAAAAGAGAGACACTTGTTAAAAAATGTGAGATAATTCCTCTTGAAGTTATAGTAAGAAATGTTGCCGCAGGCTCTTTTTCCAAGAGATTTGGCGTAAAAGAGGGCACTCCTCTTAAGAACCCTACCTTAGAGTTCAGCTATAAGGATGACGACCTTGGAGATCCTATGATAAATACATCACAGGCGCTTGCGATCGGTCTTGCCACAAAAGAGGAAATAGATCAGATAGCGGAGCTTGCATTTAAAGTAAACGAAAGCCTTAAAAAGATATTTTTAAATATCGGCATTAAAATAATAGACTTTAAGATCGAAGTAGGCAAGACAGCTGATGGAGAGATAGTGCTTGCCGATGAAATTTCACCCGACACCTGCCGCCTTTGGGATGCAGAGACCAACAAGAAGCTGGATAAAGACCGCTTCCGTTTTGACTTAGGTGAATTTTCCGACGTATATTTTGAAGTTTGGGGAAGACTCAACGATTTTTATAAATAATTACTTGTTCGGCTATGATGCCCCTCAAGCCTGACGGTTTGAGGGGCTTATATGTTCGGGAGGACAAATGGACTACAAGCGCTTGAAAAAGGAATTTTATCTGCAAGACACCCATACCGTTGCCAAAGGGCTTTTGGGCAAATATATTGTGCGTAATAATATTGCCCTTGAAATCACCGAAACGGAAAGCTATATAGGCAGCATTGATAAAGCCTGCCATGCCTACGGCGGAAGGCGTACTGCCCGTACGGAGCCGCTGTTTGCAGAGGGCGGTATATTTTATATTTATCTTATTTACGGTATGTACTGCTGTCTTAATGTTATATCCGAGGGGAAGGACGTGCCCTGCGGAGTGCTTATAAGAGGGGCGGAGATAGCAGAGGGCTATGATGAAGTAAGCAAAAACAGATATAACAAGCCCTACGGCCTTCTTTCCCCATATCAGAAGAAAAATATATTAAACGGACCGGGCAAGGTGTGTATGGGGCTTGGTATTGACAGAAGTCAGAACGGCATCTCCTGCCTGTCCGACAAGCTATTTATAGCAGAGGGCAAGGACGTAGAGGTAATAAAAACAGGCAAAAGAATAGGCATAGACTACGCCGAGGAGGCAAAGGATTTTTTGTGGAGATATTATAAGGGGTGATATGTATGAACAAAATAGGAATAATGGGAGGCTCTTTCGACCCTATACACATAGGGCACATGAATATAGCGGAGGAAGCCGCTGCCCGTCTGGGGCTTGACGAGGTTTTGTTTATACCTGCAAACAAGTCATATAATAAAGACCCCAACGAAAATATGAGCTCCGACAAAAGGCTTTATCTGACAGAGCTTGCAGTGGAGGACGATCCTCTTTTTAAGGCAAGCGACATAGAAATAAAAAGAGGGGGCACTACCTACACGGTGGATACCCTTGAGGAGCTTAAAGGCCTTTACGGAGATGACACAGAGCTTGTTTTTCTGTTAGGCGCTGACTCTATGCTTGCCGTTGACAAATGGAGAGAGCCTGAGAAGCTGTTTAAGCTCTGCCGCTTTGCAGTGGTTTCACGCCCCGGCTGCAGCGACGGCGAATTGGAGAAAGAAATAAAAAGGATAGAGAAAAAATACAATTCCGAAATATACAGAATGAATACCCCAGGGCTGGACGTTTCGTCAACGGATATAAGAAACAGGATAGCAGGGGGCGAAGGCTTCAGATATATGCTGCCTGCCAAGGTGTGGAAGGCTATAACGGACAATGATCTTTACGGCTTTAAGCCCGAATTTTATCCCGAAGCGGCTATATATGTAAAAAGGCTTGAAAAGGAGCTTAAGCCCTCGAGGTTCAGGCATACATTAGGCGTTGCCGCTGAAGCAAGAAAGCTTGCAAGGACATATTCGGAAGACCCATACAAGGCATATATAGCAGGGCTTCTCCACGACTGCGCTAAAAACTTTGACAGGGAAAAGACATATGCCCTTTGCGAAAAATACGGCGTAGAGCTTGACGAGGTTTTAAAGGCACAGCCCGACCTTATACACAGCTTTTTGGGAGCGGAGGCAGCCAAAGAGGAATACGGCATAACAGACGAAGAAATACTCAGAGCCATAAAATACCATACCACAGGGCATGGCGAGGGTATGAGCCCTCTTGAAATGATAATATATTTAGCGGATATTATAGAGCCTAACAGGGCATATTTTAAAGGGCTTGACAAAATACGTAAATTAGCTTATTATGATTTAAAATCAGCCATGGAGGAAGCCTTGGAGCAGACAATAAGCTTCAACAGCGAAAAGGGAAGGCTTATACACCCGCTTTCCTCTCAGGCTTACAGTTATTTTAAAGAAAACAACAGGAGGAAACGCATTGAGTAAGGAAAAGATTTTACAGGGAGTAAAAGCGGCAGTAGAGGCGCTGGACGATAAGAAGGCTAATGATATAGTTGTGCTTAACATAGGCAAAATAACTACCATTGCCGACTATTTTATAATCGCAAATGCCAAAAATCCTAACCAGCTGCAGGCTATGGCAGACTCTGTGCAGGAGGCTATGTATAAAATAGGCATAAGCAAAACAGGGGGAGAGGGCATTGGCAATAAAAGCTGGGTACTTCTTGACTACAACGACATAGTTGTACACCTTTTTGACGAGGAAAGCAGAGAATTTTACGATCTTGAAAGAATTTGGGCAGATGCCGAGAGGGTAGAGCTGTAGGAGATAAAAATGTTTGTGTTCTGTCTTAAAAATGAACAGGTAAAGACCTTTATGAGCAGGCTTTTTTCTAAGGGTTTTATGGACGGCTTTACGGTTATTGGCGTGGAGTTGTTTTGTGTTGCAAGATTTACAACAGACGGAAGGATAAACCCCGATTATTTAGAAGAAGGGGAAGAAAGATCCCTCTGCCTTTGGAGCGAGCTTCGCCCTTACATATACAGTCTTATAAAGGGCAGCAAAAAGCCCAAATATTTTAAGGCGGTGTTTGCTTTAAGACCCTACCAAGCAGAGATGCTGCACGAAAATGCAGCTTCTATGCACCTGACTATGAGCTTTGAAAATGACGTCATAACCTTTACGGCAGGCACAGCGCAGAAGACCTTTTCACTTAGCAAGGAAGAGGATTTGGCTTGGGAAAATTATCTGAGAAAATTTTTTAATAAAAATGGTTTTATTTGTGAAACTCCCGAATAAAATTTACGTATATACTTTAGTATGAAATAATGACCATACAATGCGATATTACTATATAAGGAAGTGTTTAAATTATGAACAAAGGCAGCTTATCTATAAACAGTGAAAATTTATTGCCTATAATCAAAAAATGGCTTTATTCCGATACGGATATATTTTTAAGAGAGCTTGTATCAAACGGCTGTGATGCTGTAAACAAGTATAAAAAGCTCATATCTATGGGAGAAGCCGAGGGAAATGCCGACGACAAATATAAGGTAGTCGTAAGCCTTGATAAGGAAAATGGCATAATTACCGTGTCTGACAACGGCATAGGTATGACAGAGGATGAAATAAAGGAATATATAAATCAGATAGCTTTTTCGGGGGCAAACGCCTTTATTGACAAATATAAAGATAAAATTGGCGGTGAAAATGACATAATAGGTCATTTCGGACTTGGCTTTTATTCGGCGTTTATGGTTGCCGATCAGGTAGAGATAGAGTCACTTTCATACACCGAGGGCGCAAAGCCTGCTCATTGGAGTTGTGACGGCGGCATAGAATACGAGCTTGGTGAGGGCAGCCGCACCGAACGAGGTACTGATGTTATACTTCACATAAGCGAGGACAGGAAAGAATTTCTCAATGCCTACAAAATAAAGGAAATACTCACAAAATATTGCTATTTTATGAATGTTGAAATTTATTTTGAGGATATGGATGAGCTTAAAAAGAAGGAAGCTGAGGCTGCCAACACCGAAATAAAGGAAAACGCAGGAAACGAAAAGAAGGACGAACCTCAGCCCATAAACGACATAAGCCCTCTTTGGCTCAAAGCGCCGGGGGACGTTACGGAGGAGGAGTACAAAGCCTTTTATCACAAGGTATTTACAGACTTTAACGACCCTCTTTTCTGGATACATCTCAATATGGACTACCCCTTCAAGCTCAAGGGCATACTTTACTTCCCTAAGCTCCGCAGCGAGTTTGACTCTATAGAGGGTCAGGTGAAGCTGTATAACAATCAGGTGTTTATTGCGGACAACATTAAGGAAGTCATACCCGACTTTCTGCTGCTGCTAAAGGGAACTATAGACTGTCCCGACCTGCCCCTTAACGTAAGCCGCAGCTTTTTGCAGAATGACGGCTATGTGACGAAGATATCCAAATATATAATCAAGAAGGTGGGCGACAAGCTCAACTCACTTTTCAAGAAGGACAGAGAGTCTTATGAGAAATATTGGGAGGATATAAACGTATTTATAAAGTACGGCTGTTTAAGAGATGAGGAGTTTTATAAGAAGATAAAGGGCTCGCTTCTCTATAAGTCTACAGAGTCGGGCTTTAAGACCCTTGATGAATATCTTGCTGCCAATGAAGAAAAGCTCGGCAAAAAGGTAGTTTATGTAAGTGACGAGCAGCTTCAGGCTCAGTATGTAAATATGTTTAAGGAAAACGGACTTGAAGCCGTTGTGCTCTCTAATCAGATAGACACAGCATATATAAATTATATGGAAATGTATAACGAAGGCGTCAAGTTTGCAAGAATAGACTCCGAAATAGCAGAAATTTTAAAGGGCGGAGAGGCAGAAGAAAAAACCTCGGAGAAGCTTATAAAGCTGTTTAAGGATGTTTTGGGTGACGAGAGCCTTACCGTCAAGGTGGAGGCACTTAAGGCGGACAATGTTTCCGCAGTGATAGAGCTTAGCGAGCAGTCAAGAAGAATGCAGGAAATGTCTAAGATGTACGGCTTTGGGGGAGAAATGCCCATGGCGGTCACTCTCATACTCAACAGTGAAAATGACGTTATAAAGCTTTTGGCAGATATGGACGATGAAAAGACGGAGGAAAAGGAGCTTATTGTAAAGCAGGTATACGACCTTGCTTCACTTAGCCACAGAACACTATCTGCCGAGGAAATGACAGCCTTTATTGAAAGAAGCAACAAAATACTCAGAATTTTAAAATAATATAAAAATAGGCAGAAGGCAAAAACCTTCTGTCTTTTTTTGTGATAGAAAAAGGTAAATTTAAACGTAATATATAATAGAGGCGCTTCTTGGAAACAAATGATAAGGCAGGTGATATGCTTGGCAGATGATGATAAAAGGCTCTCGGAGAGGGTCGCTTTGAAAGATGAAAAGGCTTTTGAAGAGATTGTGAGGCTTTACGGAGGACTTATTAAGTCTATTGTTAAATACCATCTTAAAAATATGCCTATGTGGCAGGAGGATTGTATAAATGAAATTCTCATGAATATATGGTGCAATATGAAAAGATTTGACCCTGAGAAAAGCTCTCTTAAAAATTGGATAGGCGCTTGCAGCAAATATCGCTGTATAGACTTTAAGAGAAGATATTGCAGGGAGCTTTTAAAGGGAGAGCTTGACGAAAATATTGAAGATGTGCAAGCACGTACAGAACTGCTTAAGCAGGAAACAGAGGAGGAAATAAATTCTCTGCTTGCAGGGCTTGACAGTAAAGACAGAGAAATTTTTATAAAGAGATATTTGCTTGATAAGACAATAGACGAAATATCTGTCACTGAGGGCAGATCGCCTTCTTATGTATACAATCGCCTGTCACGTGGGCGAAAAAAGCTGCGTCGTTTGTTTGGCAGGAAAGGGTGGGGACAAAATGAAAAATGAATACAATTATTTAAACGATGTAAAAATGGACTTTAGCTGTTATGAAGCTTGGGAGCTTAGCGAAAAGGAGGTAATTAAAATGACTGAAAGTATAAAAAAGAAAAGGGGCAAAAGGCTTGCCTTTGTATTTGCCTGCGCTGCGGTGATAGTGACGGTAACGGGAGTCGCTGCAGCAGAGGGCTGTTTTGACGGGGTTTTGAAAGCATTTTCAACGGGGCACGTCTTTTTTTATCAGACAGACCCCAACGAATTATACGACTTGCCCGAGGAGCTTAAGGGAAAGCTGTTTGATGAAAACGGAAATGCCCTTACATCATTAAGCAAAGACAGGCTCGATCATTTGTATGACAGTGACGGAAACCATATTAGTATGGAGCAGCTTAAGGAAATGTTTGGGGATATTCCCGGCATAACCTTAGAAGAAAATGATGGGGACGGGCTTGAAAAGAGTTATTTATCTGTAGATGAGGCTCAGGCAGTATGTGACTTTGATATTAAAGAGCCCACATATTTGCCCGAGGGCTATGGCTTTACAAAGGCTTATGGATATACCGACGAGGAGGGAAACATAAGCGGATATTATATGAATTTAGTCTATGCAGATGATGGCGGAAATGAGATAGTTTGTTTTGAAAGGCTTATAAATGAAGAGACTGCCTTTGCGATCGGGACTGACAGCAATATTGAAAAGGTTGACATAAACGGTATCAGCGCCGTTATAATGGATGAAAGAAATATAGACTTTGAAAGCGCCGATAATGTTTCTGTTGGAATACGTACTCATGGGGATGTTTCGAGAGAAGAACTTATAAAAATGGCAGAAAGTGTAAAATAAAGGTTCCGCCCGCGCTTTGCCCGAACTGTCTACGACAGTTCGGGACAAAGCGGGACGGGGGGGGGGAGAAGGTGAAGAAAGGGAGAGGGCGCGCCCTCTCCCTTTCTTCACCTTCTCCCCTTATGCCCACCCGCCCTGACTCAGCCCGAACCGCCTACGGCGGTTCGGGCTGAGTCAGGGCGGGTGGGTGGGGGCGGCGGAGGGCGAGCAGGGGGAGAAAAAAGGGGAGGGCACGCCCTCCCCTTTTTCTCCCCCTGCTCGCCCTCCGCCGCCTTGGCAAACCGGTAGTTTTTTGGTTATTCTTCAGAATTAAATAAAAGCTTTGGGTCTTCGGGCTCTTCATTGTGAGTTAAATAAAACTCAAGATGAGAACCTAATGCAGAGCCGAATACGGTGGGCTCGCCCACATAGGCTATAACTTCTCCCGCGTTTACTATGTCGCCTACAGCCGCCGGCATATTTTCGCCGAGCTGACTGTATGTAGACATCCAGCCATTTCCATGATCTACAACTATATAATGTCCGTCGGTCTCGTTAAAGCCTGCATCATACACAACACCGTCAGCGGCTGCCACAACATTGCTGCCCGGGTCTGCGGCAATACAGATAGTGTCATTTGTTCTGTACTGCTCTAAGGTAGGGTCGTAAACTGCCAGGTCGGGGCTGTAGTCCATTACTATCTGACCGGCGGTAGGCATGAGCATATCCTGCGTGTTTTCATCAAATGAAAAAAGATTGTCGGCAGTTGCCGTTTTTGTGGGCTGCTCTTTGGCAGGCGGCGTAGTCACCGCTTCGGGCTTTTTGGTTTCCTCTGCTGTTTTCTGAGTTTCGCCCTCAGTTGATTTTTCCTTTTTTTCTTCAACATAGCTTTTGTCTTTTGAAAGACTTACGGGCGCTTCGTAGGGTTCGTCAGGTGCATAATTTTCTGATATTTCACCTTCGGGTTTTGTAATGCTTAAGCTGTCATAAAAGGCGACTCCTGCCGCAAGAATGACAACAAGGGCTATGCATGAATATACCGCAGCAGCATAGCTGTTTTCTTTTAAAAATTGTTTGAGTTTATCTTTCACTAAAAAACACCTCCGTAAAGGTATTATTGACGAAGATGTGTTTTAATATTCATTTTTGATATTAAAAATATGCTTAAAAAAAGGAGCTTGCTTAAAACTGCAAGCTCCTGTTATTTTTTATTCTGCGCCTTTCTTTACTTCTTCGGCGTGCTTTGCCTGAATATCAGGGAAAACTGAGAGCATAGGCTCTATATCCTTTCCGTGAATAATTCTGTCGATATAGTTTTTGGTTATTGCAGCGACTAAGGGGGAAAGCACCAAAACACCTATAAGGTTGGGGATAGCCATAAGACCGTTAAGTGTGTCGGCAATATCCCATGCAAGGTTGTCGCCCATAACTGCTCCGCCAAAAATAGCAATAACGAATATGACTCTGTATACCATAACTGCCTTTTCTTTAAAAAGGAACTCGCATGCCTTAGAACCGTAGTGACTCCAGCCAAGAACAGTTGAGAAGGCAAAGAGCGCAATAGCAACAGCCACAAACCATGAGCCTATCTGACCAAACTGCATGCTGAAAGCCGTGCTTACTATGTTAGAGCCTGAGGATGAAATTGCGATGCCGTTGAAGGTTTCGGCAGTTATACCTGTTTCCAGATCAACAATACCTGATGTAAGAACGGTAAAGGCAGTAAGTGTACAAACAACTATTGTGTCTGCAAATACCTCAAATATGCCCCACATACCCTGTCTTACAGGCTCTCTTACGTTAGAATTTGAGTGTACCATAACGGAAGAACCAAGACCTGCCTCGTTTGAGAATACGCCTCTCTTCATACCGAGTACAACTGCTGTTTTGATGCCGTAGCCTACGATACCGCCGCCAACAGCCTTCATACCAAATGCGCCTTTAAATATAGCGCCGAAAACCGCAGGAACGGAGGTTATATGTGTAAAGAATATGAATAAGCTGCCGAATATGTAGAGAATTACCATAAAGGGAACTATCTTTTCGGTAACGGCTGCAATTCTCTTAAGTCCGCCTATAATAACAAGACCTGCAAGTACAAGAATAACGATACCCGAAATCCATGTGGGAACACCAAAGGCTGTATTCATATTGCCTGCTATTGAGTTTACCTGAGTCATATTTCCTATACCGAAAGAAGCAAGGAAACAGAAAATCGAGAAGAGTACGGCAAGTATTGCGCCTATTGTTTTGCAGTGAGGCTTTGAGCCAAGACCGTCACGAAGGTAATACATTGCGCCGCCCGACCATTCGTCATTGGCATTTTTGCGGCGGTAGAATATACCCAAAACATTTTCCGAGTAGTTTGTCATCATTGAGAATAAGGCAATTGCCCACATCCAGAAGACTGCACCGGGACCGCCGGCTGCTATAGCCCCTGCAACGCCTACTATATTACCTGTACCTACTGTGGCTGCAAGAGCCGTACAAAGGCTTTGGAACTGGGATATTGATTTATCCTTTGTGTGTCCCAAAACGTTTTTGTCGCTGAAGATAGCGCCTATGGTGTTTTTCAGCCAGTGACCTATTCTTCTGAACTGAAATACGCCTGTAAGAATTGTCATGAGAACGCCTGTAACGCCCATAAGCACGAGCATAGGCGGACCCCATACAAAATTGTTGACAGCGCTGTTGATTGCTGTGATAATGTCTATCATTTTTTTCTCCTTTCTCCCGACCCAAATTACGACAAACCCACACGCCGCAAAAGGTCGATTTTTCAAACATTCCAAAACATTATATCATATATAACATTTTATTGCAAGAGCTAAAAAAATATATTATTAAGTATGTAAAAAATTATTGACAGAGGAAAATTTGGGGCTTATAATAAAATTTGACCGAACGGTCAATAAAATTTTGGGAGCGTTAAAGCATGAGGGATAATTCTAAGCGGGAGATCATACTTGAGGCGGCTAAAAATTGCTTTAAAGACAAGGGCTTTTATGGCTCGGGCATGGATGAGATAGCCAAAAAAGCAGGCATAACAAAGTCGCTTTTATACTACTATTTTAAAAGCAAGGACGATATATTTATTGCTCTATTGGAGGAGAGTCTTGAAAGACTTTTAGAAAACCTTTCAAAATGCCGGTCGGATGACTTAAGAGTAAGGTTTGAAAATCTCCTTGAAAACATAAAAAAGGAAAGCGATGTGCTGACTATAGGGCTGGTGGATATGCTTATGGAAGACACAAAGACAAATGTGATAATGGAGCTTTCAAAATTAGAGTTTTCCAAAAGCGAGTTTAAAAATAAAATAAATGAGAAAAACAGGCTTTTATATGTTATGTTTATAATGAGGGCTATTATGTTTTTCTCACTTAAAGGCAAAATAAGCGAATGTTTCGGCATATCTGCCCGGAACGCAGAGCTTATAAACAAAGAGGATCTTTTTAACTTATATAAGAAAATCAACGAGGAGGATATATTATGAAAAAAAGTATTGCCTGCATATTATCACTTATGATCTTTATGACGGGGTGCCAAGGCTCAGCAGACGACAGAGTCCCTGTAAGAGTTGAGGCTGTTAAGGTAGAAACTGACGGCTATACCGAGAGCTTAAGCTATACTGGCTATGCTCAGGCTGACGAAACCAAAAACTTTTCATTTCCCCTTTCGGGAAAGATAGCCGAGGTATATGTAGAAAAGGGCGACCCTGTGACGTCGGGGCAGCTTCTTGCAAAGCTCGACACGGAAACCATACAGCTTGCTATAGACAATGCACAAGACAACATAAGAATTGCAAACAACAACATATCTCAGCTGAACAACAATATTTCAACTCAAAAGCTGACTCTTGAAAAGGCTCAGATAGCCTTAGATGCCGAAAGGCTTAACCTTAAAAAGATAGAAGATAGCTATGACTCTGAGATAAACACCATACAGCTGAATTATAACGACGTAAAGGCAGATTTTGACAGAGCCCAGCAGATGTATGACGAAAATTTTATAAGTCAGACAGACTATGAGGATGCTAAGTTGGCCCTTGACACTGTAGATGAAAAGCTAAGAACGGCTAAGCAGAACAAGGAAGACGACGTAAATCTTGAAAATAAAAAAATAGAAACTATGGAAAACGACTATAAGCTACAGCAGACAGCCGTTAAAAACTCACAGACACAGCTTGAGGCTGCCGAAATTTCTCTCAGTCAGGCACAGACCGCTCTTGAACAGGCCAAGAAGAATATGAATGACGCAAGTCTTAACTCTACTGTGGACGGCTATGTAACAGAGGTAGTTATGAAGGCGGGAGAGGTAACTTCCGCGGGCACGCCTGTTGTCTGTGTAAAATCCGGAAGTCAGGTTATAAACATAGGCGTGGGCACTGCCGATTATGCAAAAATAGCCTTGGGTGATAAGGCTAAAGTGACCTATAATAACAAAACCTACAACGGCTCTATAACCAACATAGCCTTATATCCCGATGATAAAACAAGGACTTATCAGGTGGAGATAACCCCCGAAAACTGCGACGTGGCAATGGGTACTCTTGTAAATGTGGATATACCCATAGGCGAAGCCAAGGGTTGTTTTATACCCATAAGTGCTGTATTCAACTCTGAGGATGTAGACTATGTATATGCCCTTGAAGACGACGGCTACGGTCATTACAGAACAGTGAGAACGGAAGTGCAGCTTGGAGAGGTAAACGGCGACAAGGTTTTGGCGCAAAATCTATCTGAGGGACTTCTTATAATTTCCGAAGGCGCTTCGGATGTTGGCGACAATCAGCAGGTTGACATAAACGAGGTGTAAGCTATGAACAATAAAAATCCTATATATATGGCAGTCTTAAAAAGGCGCATAACTGTTTTTGTTGTGCTTATGATATTCCTCGCAGGCGGCTTTTGCTATCACATACTGCCAAAACAGCAATATCCTGTTATAACCCTGCCTATGGTAATTATAACTGCCACCTACCCCGGGGCAAGCGCAGAGGACATGGAGGAGCTTGTTACTTCACCGTTGGAGGATACCTGTATGGCTGCCGATGGCTTTGAATACGTTACATCCGAGTCCTTCAACAGCTTAAGCGTTATAAGAATGAGCTTCGACCAAAATTTAAGTCAGGAGGAGCTTAAGGAACGTGAGGACGACTTAAGAAGAGATATAGAAGACACCGTTCTTCCCGATGGTGTGACAAATATCACATATAATGATGATGCCTTTGATACAGCAGGGCTTATTCTTGCATTTACAGGGGACGGCATAACCGAAAAGGAGCTTAAGCAGAGAGCTGAGAGCCTAAAAGACGAGCTAATGGGTATGGACGGCGTAAGCAAGGTAGAAATAGAGGGCGACAGACAGCAGCAGATAAAGGTAACGGCAGACAGCGCAAAGCTTAATTATCTCGATCTTTCTCTTACAAATCTTTCTACACTTATTTCCGCACAAAACAGCCACATTCCCGTTGGCACGTTGGAATTTGCCGAGGACGAAATAAACATAACCACCTCGGGAGAGTTTGAAGACCTTGATGAAATAAAGAATATAGTAGTGTCGGTAGACGGAAAAACGGGAGCCGTTGTGAAATTAGGCGATATAGCCACAGTTGACTACGGCTATGACGATGATGACAAATATTATACATTCAACGGCAAAAACGCAGTTATTTTAAACCTCTATTTTGCCGAGGGCGAAAACGTGCTTTCTATAGGCAAAGAGGTAATGAAAACCGTAGACAAATATAGAGCCTCTATTTCCGACGGTATAAATATTGAAAATGTAGTTTATCTGCCCGACGACGTAAACTCTTCTATAAATGACTTTGTGCTAAATCTTATAGAGAGTGTTGTAATAGTTCTTTTAGTTGTTATGGTGGGAATGAGTATCAGAAACGGCACCATAGTTTCTGTAGTAATACCCCTTGTTATATTTGCTTCCTTCATATGTATGAAGCTGTTTGGAGTGGAGATAAACTTCGTTTCACTTGCTTCTCTTATAGTGGCTTTGGGTATGCTGGTGGATAATGCCATAGTTGTAAGCGATGCTATACAGGTAAGGATAGACAAGGGAGAGGAAAAAATGTCAGCCTGTGTAAACGGCACTATTGAGGTTGCGTTGCCTGTTTTTGCATCTACACTTACCACGGTAATTATATTCAGCGTTTTCTTCCTTCTGCCGGGAGCTATGTACAGGCTGGCGGTAGGTCTGCCTATGATAGTAATTTCGTCCCTCAGCTGCTCTTTCCTTGCGGCGTTGTTTGTTACGCCTACAATGTGCTACTTCCTTATGAAGAAGTCACAGGAGAAGAAGCTGAAGGAAAGTAAGATAAGAAAGTTCTTCCAAAATGTGCTAAAGCTTTCTATGAGGCATAAATTCCTTACATTTGTTGTAAGCGCAGCAGCCGTTGCGGCTTCCGCAGTATTGCTTTTAAGCTTAGATCTGGAGCTTATACCCAATTCGGATAAGGAGATAATCGACATTAACGTATCTACATATAACTATTACGACATAAGAAAAACCGAAGAGGTTATGGCGCAGATAGAAAACATACTTAAAGACGAGCCTGAAAATGTGAACCATCTGATAGCCGTAGGCGGACATGTGCCTAAATATGACTTTGGTACTCAGCCCTCAACAGATGCTGTAAACAACGGAAGTATTATATACAATGTGGACATAAAGCAGGGCGGCCGCTTTAAAAAGAAGGCTGAATATCGCCAGCATTTGCAGGACCTTATAAATGAAAAGGTGACAGGGGCAAAGGTGACAGTCACAGAGCTTTCTATAGTTCCTTCAAGAACCGATCCCGTAAGCGTGACCTTCTATGGCGACAACGTAAAAAGACTTAACGAGGTAGGCGAAGAAGCCGAAAAGATATTAAGAGATGTGGAAGGCACGGAAAACGTACATCTTGACAGAAAATATAATACATACAACTATTATATCGATATGAACAACGACGAGCTTAACACCTGCGGACTTACAAAGGCAGAAGTGCAGCACGAGCTTAATTTTGCCATAATGGGCGGCGAAGCCACAGTATATCGTAAAAACGGACAGGAATATCCCGTTGTTGTAAAAAGCGATATATCAGACACAGGGGCACTTGAAGACTACGCATTTATTTCTTCCATCACAGGGGGCAAGTTTAAGCTCAGCCAATTTGCAAATGTTGGCGTAACAGACAACAGCAACACCGTGACAAGATATAACGGAAGAAAGAGCATAACCCTCTCTTGTAATGTCAACCACGGCAAGAGCGCCGTTGAAATTGCAAACGCGCTTAAGAAGGGGCTTAAGGATGTAGACCTTTCGGGAGTAGAGGTAAAATTTTTGGGCGACGTTGATACCTTCAACACTGCTCTTTCTGCCATACTTTCAGGCGCACTGATGGGACTTTTTGCAATTATATTTGTGCTTTACATACAGTTCTATTCACTTAAGAGAGCACTTATAATTCTGGCAAGCATACCGTTTTCTATAATAGGTGCTTCGGTAGGTCTTTGGGTAACGGGACAGAACCTTTCATTCTTTGCCATAATTGGTATAATAAGCCTTTTGGGAGTGGTGGTAAACAACGCCATTGTGCTTATAGACTATATAGACATAGAGCTTAAAAACGGCTCGGAAACGGACACAGCCTGCGTAGATGCTGTAGAAAAGCGTTTCCGTCCTATACTTTTAAGCACCACAACAACGGTTTTGGGTCTTATACCCTTAGCCCTTACGGGAAATGTGATTTTCAGAGGTCTGTCTATTGCCTTTATGTCAGGTCTTACAACGTCACTTTTGTTTACTCTCGTAATTATACCAACCATATGCTCCGTTTTGCTTAAAAACGAAAATGTTATAAAGGCGGATAAAACGGAGGAAGCACTTTAATATATTTCATAAAAAAGGGGAGAGCTTGGCTTCTCCTCTTTTTTTATATCGGTAAATTTTTGGCATAAGGCGAAAAATAGCTTTATGTACTTGTATTTTTTGATTTAATTTGCTATAATGTATGAGATTATATAGTGAAGCGGCAGGTGAAGAGTTTATGTCGGGTTTATTTATAAGTTTTGAAGGCAACGACGGAGCGGGAAAGTCCACTCAGGTGGAAAAATTGGCTGCGCACCTCAGAAAATCGGGCTTTACCGTACAGACGATGAGAGACCCCGGTGGTACGGATATTTCCGAAAAAATAAGAGAAATAATATTAGACAATTCAAATTATAAAATGAAGCATATGACAGAGGCTCTTTTATATGCCTCATCAAGATGTCAGCTTGTGTATGAAAAGATAATGCCGGCTCTGAGAGCAGGGCAGGTAGTAATATGCGACCGCTTTGTAGACAGCTCTCTTGTATATCAGGGAATTGCAAGAGGACTGGGCATAGACGTCATAAAAGAGATAAATAAGTTTGCTACGGGGGGACTAGAGCCTGACATAACCTTTTTTCTCCATTTAGACCCTGCCGAGGGAATAAAGCGCAAGCAGTCACAGGGCAGCCTTGACAGAATGGAAAACGAAAAAAGCTATTTCCACAACAAGGTATATCAGGGCTTTGAAGAAATTTCACAGCTTTATCCCATGAGAATAGTCAGAATAGAAGCAAAGGCATCTGCAAAGAAAATAGCAGAGCGTATTGCCTATTATATAGACACCTATATAAACGAAAGGGGAATCTGAGCATGTACAGCTTTGACGATTTTCTCGGAAACGAATATGTGGTAAAAGGGCTTGAAAATATGATATCCTCAGGCAGAATGAGCCATGCCTTCATATTTGATGCTCCCGAGGGCTTCGGAAAGCTGACCCTTGCCAAAACCTTTGCCAAGACTTTGCAGTGCGAAAAGGGCGGAACTGCCCCCTGCGGTGAATGTTTTTCATGCAAAAGCGCTGACAGCGACGAAAACCCCGATATTATATTTGTGTCAAGCGACAAAGCCACCTTCGGCGTTGATAAGACAAGAGAGGAAATAATCGAAAAGTCATTACTTAAGCCCTATTCCTCAAGATATAAGATATTTATAATAAAGGATGCTCAGAAAATGACCGAGCAGGCACAGAATACCTTGCTGAAGACCATTGAAGAGCCGCCGTCCTACGGCATTTATATACTTCTTACAACAAATTATAATACATTTATAGAAACCATACTTTCAAGATGCGCTCTTATAAGGCTTAACGGGCTTTCGGAGGGCGTTATAGAGAGGGAGCTTGTTAAAAAGGGGCTTTGCGGCGAAGACGACGGCAGAGTTATTGCGGCGTGCAGCGGCGGAAGTCTTGGCAGGGCAATAAAGCTGTCGCAGGATGAGGGCTTTATGGAGCTTCGTATGAAGGCGGCGCACATACCTGCAAGGATAGAGGATGCCGACCTTATGGGGCTTTATGACATTATGAATGATATGATAGCCACGGAAGACAGGCTGCCCGAGCTTATAGAGCTTTTGTATGTTTTTTACAGAGATGTGCTTGTTCAGGCTTGTGGAGGAAGTATCATACAGAAGGATCTTGAAGAAGAAATAAAGAAAATAAGTAAAAAAGTGAGCCTTAAAAGGCTTTTAAGAGGGGCTAATTCCGTTTTGGAAGCCGGAAATATGATAAAAATGAATGTAAATAAGCAAATGAGTATTGAGAATATGCTTTTTAAGATAAAGGAGAGGTAAAGAATGGTTACCATAATAGGGGTAAGATTTAAAAAAGTAGGCAAGATATATTATTTCGGACCCAAGGGCGAGCAGCTCAATGTGGGTGACGGCGTTATCGTAGAAACGGTAAGAGGCATAGAATACGGCAAGGTAGTCATTCCCAACAGGCTTATGGAGGAGGAAAAGCTCGTTCAGCCTGTAAAGGACATTATAAGGATAGCTACCAAAGAGGACGACGATATTTATGCTTCAAATAAAGAAAAGGAAAAAGAAGCCTTTGATATCTGCCTTGAAAAAATAGCAAAAAACGGGCTTGATATGAAGCTTATAAACGTAGAATTTACATTTGACGTAAGCAAGATAATATTCTATTTTACCGCAGACGGCAGGGTCGATTTCAGAGATCTGGTAAAAGATTTGGCGGCGGTTTTCCATACGAGAATAGAGCTGAGGCAAATAGGCGTAAGGGACGAGGCGAAAATGCTTTCGGGCATAGGATGCTGTGGAAGAAAGCTCTGTTGTTCTGCATTTTTAGGCGAATTTCAGGCTGTTTCCATAAAAATGGCAAAGGATCAGAACCTGTCACTCAACCCATCTAAAATATCGGGAAACTGTGGCAGCCTTATGTGCTGTCTTAAATATGAAGACGAAACCTATAAGGAGCTTAACAAGGGTATGCCCAAGGAGGGGGATATTATATCCACACCCCAGGGCACGGGCGAGGTTTTGTCTGTAAATGTGCTGAGAGGACTTATAAGAGCCGCCGTAAGAGAAAACCCGGGAGACAATGCTTCGGTGGGATATTTTACGCCGGATGAAATAGAGATAGTAAGAAAGAAAAGATATTGATATGGAAAATCTGAATGAATACGAGCGGATCGACGATCTGCAGAGAAACGGCTTCAGGATAATACAGGATGCAAGGCTTTTTCGTTTCGGCACAGATGCCGTGCTGCTTTCTCATTTTGCCACGGTGAAAAGGGGAGAGCATGTGGTGGATCTGGGAACGGGAAACGGGGTTATAGCCTTGCTTCTTTGTTCTTTATACGAAGATATAAGGGTGACGGGGGTGGAGCTTCAGCAGGCAAGCTATGAGCTTTGCAGGCGGAATATAGAGCTTAACGGCATTTCCGAGCGTATGAGCGTTATACATGGGGATATGAACAATGTTTCCGAAATGTTTAAGGCGGGAGAGGCTGATGTGGTTATCACCAATCCCCCTTATATGAAAAAGGGCGGCAGCCTTAAAAACGAGGGCTATGAAAAGAGCCTTTCAAGACACGAGATCGCGGTGGATCTTGAAGGAGTAATAAGGGCAGCGGCTTATCTTCTTAAATTCGGCGGAAGATTTTATATGGTACACCGCCCCGAAAGGCTTGCGGAAATTTTTGGGGTAATGAGCAAGCTTGCTTTAGAGCCTAAAAAAATAAGGCTTGTGCAGGCAAACCCCAATAAGGCGGCTTCTATGGTGCTTATAGAGGGCTGCCGAGGGGGAAAGAGCGGACTCACGGTTATGCCGACTCTTAACATAACCGACGAAAACGGCGTTTTGACCAAGGAATACGACAATATATACAACGGGTGATGATAATGGCGGGAAAACTTTATGTATGCGCAACGCCTATAGGTAATCTTGAGGACATAACTCTGAGGTGTTTAAGAATATTAAAAGAAGCGGATATCATAGCGGCAGAGGACACAAGAAATACCATCAAGCTTTTAAACAGCTATGATATAAAAACGCCCCTGACCTCTTATCACAAATTCAACGAAGAGGAAAAGGGACAAAAGCTTTTGGCTGAGCTTGAGGGCGGAAAAAATATAGCCTTAGTCAGCGATGCAGGTATGCCCGGCATATCAGACCCGGGAGAGGTGCTTATAAATATGTGCTACGATGCCGGTGTGGAGGTAGTTATTATTCCCGGGGCAAGTGCAGGCATATCGGCACTTGTGCTTTCGGGTATAGGCGGCAGAAGCTTTATATTTGAGGGCTTTTTGCCCTCAAACAAGCATATGCGACGGGAAGTTTTGGAAAGGCTCAGAGAAGAAACAAGAACCGTCATATTATACGAAGCCCCTCATCATCTTAAAGATACTCTCAAGGAGCTTTACAACTTTGTAGGCGACAGAGAGGCAGCGGCGATAAGAGAGCTTACCAAAAAGCACGAGGAAGTAAAAAGAATGGAGCTTTCCCGTCTTATTGCTTATTACGATGAAAACGAGCCGAGAGGAGAATTTGTGATAGTCCTCAAAGGCGCAGACCCTGCCATATTAAAGCAGGAACGCATAAAAGCTGCCGAGGAACTCACTATAGAGCAGCGATATGAGCAGCTTTTGGAACAAGGCTTAGACAGAAAAGCCGCTATGAAACAGTGTGCCAAGGAAAGAGGAATTTCTAAAAAAGAGGTTTACGCAAGCCTTGTTTCTCATACCGAATGATAATGAGGCTGCCCAGCAATTTTTAACGATACGCCTCCAGCGTATCGTTAAAAATTGCTGACCCGTGGGGGAGCGGGGGATGCAAAAACAGCCAAAGGGACAGCTTGCTGTCCCTTTGGCTGTTTTTGCATCCCCCGCTCCCCCACGGGTCGCACGGGCGGCACACCTTGCCCCTGAAAAAATGAGCTTTAGCTCATTTTTTCAGGGGCAAGGTGTGCCGCCCGTGTGAGCAGAGCCTTCATTGGTTGTCGAAAATTTCCGCGTTGGCTAATTGATTACTTTATAAAATCTTCAAGAACCTTATTAAATACATCAGGCATCTTCTTTGACATAAAATGATCTGCGCCCTTGATTATTTTAAGGGTAGAATTCGGCAGATTTTTTGCTATTTTCTTTGTGTGGCTCTCTCTTATAAGGTCACGGCTTCCTGCGATAACAAGAGTTCTTGCGGTTATCTTGCTAAGATCCTCAGGAGCTATATACGGTTCGTTTACCATAAGCCCCAGATACTCCTTATTCAGATTAGCCATTGCCGGGTTAAGCAGAGATGCCACCTTTGCAAGCTGATAGGATATAAATGTAGGTCCTTGAAAATGCAGCTTAACGCCCCAGGGGGTTATGTTTGCCCCAACGAGTATGAGATTTCTTATCATATCGTTATGCTTAAGAGCAAAATACATGGCAATACTTCCGCCGTCAGAAAATCCCAGCAGGTCAAAATTCGTAAAGCCAAAGCTGCGCACTATATTATACAGATCATCCGCCATAACGGTAAGGCTTAATGAGCCCTGCCCGAAAGAGGATTCTCCGTGTCCCCTGCTGTCTATCGCAAGCACAAGCCTATCCTTTTTAAAATATTCTATCTGCTCATCAAAATAGTGAAGATTTCCCGAATTGCCGTGCAATAATATCAATACATCCTTGTTTTCTTCACCGTGGATCTGATAATGTATGTTTGCACTGCCGCAGGGTATATATCCTTCTTTCATTATCTCACTCCGTTAATAATCACATATGTCCATTATGATAGGAAGTATCATAGGACCTCTCTTTGTCTTTTTCCAGATATAGTCCTTAAGAGTGTCCTTAATAAGGCTCTTTATATATGTCCATTCGGTTATATGTTTGTTTTCGCACATATCAAGAGTATCTCTTACAACAGCCCTTGCTTCCTCCATAAGAGATTCCGACTCTCTTACATATACAAAGCCTCTCGAAATTATGTCCGGCCCCGTGATTACACGGCCCGTTTCTCTTTCCATAGCCACAACAACTATCATAAGACCATCTTGCGAAAGATGTCGCCTGTCTCTTATAACTATATTTCCAACGTCGCCAACTCCAAGACCGTCTACAAAAACCTGCCCTGTAGGCACACTGCCTGTAATTTTGGCGTGAGCCTTATCCAGCTCCAGAACATCTCCAAGCCCCAGCACAAACACATTCTTTTTATTCATGCCAAGCTCTTCAGCAAGCTTTGCATGGGTCTTGAGCATTTTAAACTCACCATGCACGGGAACAAAAAACTTAGGCTTTACAAGGCTGTGCAAAAGTTTTATTTCCTCCTGCTTTGCGTGTCCCGAAACATGAACGTCCATAAGACCTTCGTATATGACCTCTGTTCCCTTTTTAAGAAGATCGTTTATAAGCTTATAAACCGCCTTTTCATTTCCGGGAATAGGAGATGCGCTTATAACTATTTTATCTCCGGGCTTAGCCTCTATTAGCTTGTGGTCGTTTGAGGCTATTCTTGAAAGAGCCGACATAGTTTCACCCTGAGAGCCTGTCATTATAATAACTACCCTATGATCCTCATATCTCTTTGTTTCGGAAATATCTATAAGCGTATTTGGCGGTGGGGTAAGATATCCAAGCTCTGTTGCGGTTTTAACAACATTCGACATACTTCTTCCTATAACAGCGACCTTGCGGTTGTGCTTGTAAGCAGAATTCATTATCTGCTGTATTCTGTGTATGTTGGATGAAAATGTAGCAACCATTATTCTGCTGTCGGGAGTATCGTCAAATATCTGCTCGAATATTTTGCCTACGCTTTTTTCGCTCATGGTATAGCCGGGTATTTCCACATTTGTACTTTCGCACATAAAGAGAAGCACGCCCTCCTTGCCAAGCTGAGCAAAGCGTTGCAGATCTATCATTTCGCCGTCTATAGGCGTATAATCCACCTTAAAGTCACCCGAATGTATTACCGTTCCCACGGGAGTTTTTATGGCAAGCGCCGCAGCATCTGCTATGGAGTGATTTGTGTGTATAAATTCCACCTTAAAATATTTGCCTAAATGGATCGTTTCGCCGGCATTTACACAATGGGCTTTTACTTCGTTTATTAAATTATGCTCTCTGAGCTTTGACTCCACAAGACCTATGGTCAGTCGTGTTCCAAAAATAGGAGTATTTATCTCCTTAAGAAAATAGGGCAGCGAGCCAATATGATCCTCGTGTCCGTGTGTAAGGGCTATGCCCTTTATTTTAGATTTTATTTTATGGCAATAAGAAAAATCGGGAATTACCAAATCTATTCCCAACATATCGTCCTCGGGAAATGCGACCCCGCAGTCCACAATTATAGCTTCGTCCTCGTACTCGAATAACGTCATATTCTTTCCGATCTCATTAAGTCCGCCCAAAGGAATTACCTTGAGCTTACCTACTTTTTTTCCGGCCAAGCTTACACCTCCATTTATTAAAATTTCATTTCGTAATCACTGTCTTCGCTGTTTAATACAACTGCCGCCTGTGCATATTCATTGTCGTCCTCTACAAACTCAAAGGATATTTCATCACCGTCGTCCTTGACTTCCTTAATAATGTATGCTTCAGGCTCTTCCTCGTCATAATCCTCCGCACATACAACGAGCATATACTTTGTGCCTCCCACAGCTGCGCCATTTAAAACAATAAAATCGATCTCGTTTCCGTCCTCGTCCGTAAGGGTTATAACGCTCAGTTCATTTTCATAATTGTCAGTCATGATATTATTCCTCGTTTTTTGTATTTATTTTGTCAAGATATGTCTGTAAAATAAGTATAGCCGCCTGCTCATCAATGCAAAAATCTATTTTCTCTTTCCGCACGCCTGCCTCTTTCATGGCTTTTTCCGCCTGAACAGACGTAAGTCTTTCGTCCTGCAGATCAAACTCGGTTCTTTTAAAGGTACGCTCAAGCCTTTCTTTAAATAAGACTGTTTTTTCGCACCTTTCGGATATTGTCCCGTCCATATTCATAGGATATCCTAAAACGACCTTGCCTATATTATATTCCTTTATAATATCCCCTATCCTATGAACATTTGCTTTCAGATTTTCTTCCCGTTCTCTTCTCAGCGTTTCAAGCCCCAAGGCAAGCCTGTTTTTTTCGTCACTGACAGCTACACCTATGGTTTTTGCTCCAAAATCAAGCCCTAAAATTCTCATAGTGGCTTAACGGCTTTTCTTTAAATTTTTAAGATAGCTTGAAACGATCTCTTCAAGAAGCTCATCTCTTTCAAACTTGCTGATAAGGCTTCTGGCATTGTTATGCCCTGTAATATAGGTAGGCTCTCCCGAAAGAATATAACCAACTATCTGGTTTACAGGGTTATATCCCTTTTCCTTAAGAGCCTTATATACCTGTGCAAGAACATAGCCGGCATCCTCATGTCCACCCTTATCTACCTGATAATCAATGTGTTGAGTTTCATTTATGTTTCTCATAAAATCTCCCCTGTTCCTATAATATTTTTCATCAAAAACATTTTTCACAACTATATCATACAATATTTTCCCAAATAAATCAACCATTTTTAATAATTCTTAATATCATTATATAAGAAGGTATAGCCAAAAAACCTGCGGTTCCGAGCGGGTCGGGAAGCGATGAGCCAATTCATCAGGCAGAGGATTTATCCTCTGCCTGATGAATTGGCTCATCGCTTCCCGACCCGCCCCGCGGCCCCACCCAAACAAACCGCCTGCGGCGGTTTGTTTGGGTGGGGCAAACGTATTTTTAATTAAGGACCTCACCCAGAACTCTGCCTTCTCCAAGTATTTTATTTATTTTGACATTTACAATTTTATTTACAATATTTTCGCTGCTGTTCACACTGACATTTACATAATTTGAAGTATGCCCTTCATAATAGCCTTCATCATTCAGTTTTTCAAACAACACAGGATACACTCCCCCCGGCATTTTATCAAGAAAATGCAGATTGTTTCTTTCGGAGAGCTCTAGCAGCCTGCCAACTCTCTCCTGTTTTACACTGCTTTCTATCTGAGGCTTCATATCTGCCGCAGGGGTGCTCTTTTTGGGTGAAAAAGGGAAGGCATGGATCTTGAAAAATCCGCATTTTTCGGCAAATGCAAGGGTTTCGGCAAAATCTTCTTCGTCCTCCCCGGGAAATCCGGCTATAATATCGGTGGTTATAGCGGCATCCTGCCACATATCCAAAACCTTCAGAAGAGCATTATAATATTCGTCGGTAGTATATCTCCTGTTCATCAGCTTAAGTATTTTGTCACAGCCGCTTTGAAGAGATAAGTGTATGTGGTGACAAACCTTGTCAAGCCCGCTTACAACATTTACAAACTCATCGGTAACTACTGTAGGCTCTATAGAAGAAAATCTTATTCTCTCTATAGTATCGATTTCAGAGACCTTCTTAAGAACATCTATGAGCCTTACATCTCCGCCGTCAAGTCCGTATGATGCAACATGAATACCTGTAAGCACGATCTCCTTAAAACCGTTTTGCCCCAGCCTTTCAACCTCGCTTATTATGTCATCTAAGGGGCGGCTTCTTATAGGTCCTCTTGCATACGGTATCATACAGTAGGAGCAAAATCTGTTGCAGCCCTCCTGTATTTTTATATAAGCTCTCGTCCTGTCCTTAAGCTCGTCTATGGAAAGTCTTTCAAACTCTCTTACCTTCATTATGTCCCCAACGCAGTTAAGTATTCCCTCTCCGCCATAATTTTCTACTATTTCCACTATGCGGCTTCTTGAGTTAGTGCCTATAAGTATGTTTACGCCCTCTATTTTTGAAATTTCCTCCGGCCTTGTCTGTGTATAACAGCCTGCTGCCACCACGACCGCCTCCGGATTTTTTCGTTTTGCCCGTCTTATAGCCTGTCTTGATTTTTTGTCGCCAAAATTTGTCACTGTGCAGGTGTTTATAACATATACATCAGCAAAATCATCAAAATCAACTATTTCATATCCTTTGTCTTTAAAAAGCTCTGCCATTGCCTGTGAGTCATAAAAATTGACCTTGCAGCCTATGGTCGTAAAAGCAACTTTTCTGAATTTCATAATTCGCTCATTCCTTTATTAATGCTGCCCCCTCTTTTAGTCCGCCCAAAGGACGGACTAAAAGAAGGACCAATAAGGGGCGAACTTAAGCGGCTCCTACGTCGCCGCTTAAGTTCGCCCGCCCCAAAACCGCTGTGGTAAAGCCGTTTACGGTTAAGCGCCGATAGATATATATGATATATTATCACAACTCTCAAACTAAAACAAGCATAAACAAACCTTAGATTTGTCTATGCTTTAAGATAATTTGCTGTTTGTTTATGTCCATAACTCCCTCGTTACGAAGCTTAGTAAGCTCGCGGGAAAGAGAACATCTGTCAACGCACAGATATTCGGCAAGCTCAGATCTGGTCATATTAAGGCTAAAGCTGCTGTCTCCGTGGATCTGCTTCTGAAGGCGCAAAAATTCCAACAGTTTATTGCGAAGAGTATTTTGCGACAGCACGCTGAGTCTTTGACTGTAAAGCATATTTCTCTCAGATATGATGCCGAAAATATTATCCAATATTCTGTAGAAAAAAGGATATCCCATACAAGAGCACTTCAAAAGCTTTTTAAAGTTTATAAACAAAACCTCCGACTCCTCTGCGGAATATAGATCGTACATTAATGAGCCCTCTGCCGCAGCCTCTTCCACGGCAAAAAAGTCGCCTCTTTCAAATACTGCTTCGCCTCCCCAGGCAGAGCCATCAAGCACTATACATATATCTCTGCAGATCACGTTTTTCTTGCACACTATTTGCTTAGGGCTAAATTTTTTTATTTTTACATCAGCCGCTTTGATTATCTCTAAAATGTTTTCTTCGCTTACATTTTTAAAAATATCACACCGCTTAAGTACATCTATGTATTTCATAATTTACCTCTCAAGGATTATTTATTCATAAAAAAAATTTATACAAATAATATTATAGCTCAATATTTTATATTTGTAAATATAAAACTTCAAATAAATATAATTTTTTATAATAAATGACAAATTTAATTTTATCAGGTCCGTTTATAAGCGCTCATTCCTAATAAATATTTCAATTATTACAAATTTGTTAAAATACGAATATTGGTTGAAAATCATAAATATGTTTGGTATAATTACTTTGATTAATAAAAAAATAGAATAGGGTGTTTGTTATGAAAATAAAAAGAATATTAGCCGCTGCGCTTATACTTACATCGGCTATGGGTGTAACGGCAAACGCAAAAAACAAAGTGAATGTAGGAAAGCCTGCCGAAACGGAGATACTCACCGAAGCTACAACAGAGGCAGCTTCCGAGGCTATTACAGAGTTAGCGGAAAAGGTCACAACTTCTGATATACCTACTGATGAATACGGCAATCCTCTTACAGGAAAGGATCTCATTTGCTATAATACTCTTAAAAAGTATGCAAAATGGGGCGCAAAGCCTATAGAAGCGACCTATAGCGAAACCTCCAATACCGAAAGCCCTGTACAGGCTAAACAAAAAAATATAAAATTCGGAAGCGGAGATTTTTTCTGGGTAAGAAGATATAACTTCACAGATTCTTCGGAGGAAAGATATTCTGAAAATATATTTATTCCGGGAGATACCGTTGAAATAAGAGCCTTTGACTTTAATACTACAAGCTGGTTCTATACCCTCAACATCGCAAACGAAATACCAAAGCAGGTTGTATTTTTAGACACAGACAAATATCATATGGTTTTAGGTCTTCCTGCCGTATATAAAAACAATGAATTTACCTGCAATACTCTTACCATCGTGCCGGAGCAGGAGCAGCCCATAAAGCTTACAAAGGCTGACGGCGGCTATAATGTAAATTTCTCATTTCCTCATAGCCCGGACTATATAGGCGAAATATGGTGTCTTGAGTCTTCAAGAGTTCTTACGGATTGGAATAACTCTGATGTCTATTCTCTCATCAGATTAGACCTTGCAAGCAACAGAAGATTTTGCTATGACGGATATTACTTCCAAACTCCTGACAACTATTCACCCGGCGGAGCGAATGTACTCTATCGCCAGCCATCCAACTATACAGGCTCGGCAATGATAAATTACAACAACATACCTACAGCATACGACTTAGGCTATGTCACCACTTATATCTGTGCAGGTAATCAGAATGACGAAGGCTTCTGGCCCACAGGTCCTCAGTCAGGATGGTTATACAGCGACTTCGGCATAACCGCAGGCTTCTATGACACAAGATTTAACACAGACTTTGCTTCAAATCTTATAGAGGCTTATCGTCTTTATTATGACGAATATTTCCTCAAAGCCCTTTTAGCCTACGGCGACTTTTTCAACGCCCACGCCGCAGTAAATCACTATGAAACAGAAAACGGCGGCTGGCTTATAGAAGACTATAGGGGACAAGAGGGATATACAAGAACCCATTGCTCTCTCAATCACCTGCTTGCAGAAATGGATGTTCTCTATAAATTATCCTATATTACAGGCGTAAAGTCTTATAAAGAAACTGCCGATAATATGCTTAAGGGAATAGAAGATACTAAGGAAGACTGGATAATGCCCGACGGCAATCTCTACTATGCCCTCTACTATTCGGGCACACTTGAGCTTACGGACTATCCTTATCTTACCTATAACGACCTCTATACCACTCAGCAGATACTGAACACATATTGGCATTATACAAACGCTACTCTTGACGAGCTTATGGCAACCAAAAAGAAATGGATGGATGCCAACAATATAACAGGCTATTACACAACTCAACAGGTTGTAAAATAAAAAAGCACTGCCGGCACAAACCAACTGTGCCGGCATTTTTAAAATATGGGGGAAGAGAAAATGAATGTAAACAAAATACTTGAAATACTCGACAGAGAATTTCCCACTGAGGATAAATGCTATTTAAACCACGAAAATGCTTGGCAGCTTCTTTTTGCCACTATCCTTTCGGCACAGTGTACAGACGACAGAGTGAATATGGTCACAGAAAAGCTGTATAAAAAATACACCTGTCTTGAAGACTTTGCTAATGCGGATATAAAGGAGCTTGAAAATGACATAAGATCCACCGGCTTTTATCACAACAAAGCCAAAAACATAAAGGCAGCAGCAAAGACTTTGATAGATGAATATAACGGTGAAATGCCCTCAGAGGTAGAAAAGCTCACGACTCTTGCGGGAGTTGGCAGAAAAACAGCTAATGTTGTAAGAAGCCATATATTCAACCTGCCCAGCATAGTAGTTGACACCCACGTAAAAAGAATAAGCAAAAAATGGGGCTTCACCGATAAAGATGACCCCGTAAAAATAGAGTTCGAGCTTATGGAGCTTTTGCCCAAGGAGCATTGGATAAGATATAACACTCAGGTAATAGCTCTCGGAAGGACTGTCTGCAAGGCAAGAAAACCCGAATGTGACAAATGCGCCTTCAGCGAATACTGTGATTATTATTTAAAGGGTGATAAAAATGTCTAAAATAGTAAAAACAAACGCAATGCGAATACTTGACAAGGCAAAAATAAGCTATGAAGTAAAAACATATGACTATGATGAAAGCGACCTGTCGGGAACTACAGCTGCGGAAAAAATGGGTGTAGACCCCAACACAATATTCAAGACCCTCGTGCTCAGAGGCGAAAAGAACGGCATTATGGTATGTGTAATACCGGTAAATCAGGAGATTGCCTTACGCAGCCTTGCCGCCTTCGTTAAGGATAAAAAGGTAGAAATGATACACCTTAAGGAGCTTTTGCCCCTTACAGGTTATATGCGCGGCGGCTGCTCGCCTATAGGCATGAAAAAAGCCTACCCCACCTACATCGAAGCCTCCTGCCTTAAATATGACACTATAGGTGTAAGCGGAGGTAAAAGAGGGCTTCAGATAATATTAGCCCCTAATGACCTTATAAAAATCGCCAATGCGGAAATTTTCGACAACCAATGAAGGCTCTGCTCGCACGGGCGGCACACCTTGCCCCTAAAAAAATGAGCTAAGGTGGTTTTGCCGGGTCGGCTGCGGGGCGGGGCGATGAGAGGTGCACAAGAGGCAAAGCAGATTTTTTAAATCCGCTTTGCCTCTTGTGCGCCTCTCATCGCCCCGCCCGCGAAAAGTGTAGAAATATGCTTACGATTAATAATTGACATAAATGCCAAAAAATGGTAATATAATATTGTACTTGAGGAAGAATAGAATACTTTAGGAGTACATAATTTATATTTTGGAGGATTTGCATTAATGAAAAGCGGTACAGTAAAATGGTTTAACGCTGATAAGGGCTTTGGCTTTATATCAGTTCCCGGTGAAGATGATGTGTTCGTACATTTTTCCGCAATCAAGCAGGACGGTTTCAGAACCCTTGATGAAGGACAACGTGTGGAATTTGACGTTGTACAGGGGGATAAGGGACCTCAGGCGGCAAATGTAATAAAACTATAAATTTCTGAAACAGGGACTTTCTTTTATGTGCTTCGCCCACTTTTTTGCGGGTGTCTGACCCGTTTGAGCTGCGGGGGCACGGGCGAGGGCAAGTGAAAAGCCGAGGGGGCGCTATGCGCCCCCTCGGCTTTTCACTTGCCCTCGCCCGTGCCCCCGCAGCGTCCGTCTCAGACCGCCATTCGGCGGTATGAGGCGGACGCTTTGGCTTAATTTTTAAAGCTGTGCACAGGGGCAGGTATTCTTCCGCCTCGCTTTATAAATCTTTCGCATGACCAGCCGTTTACGGGCATGATAGGCGCCATGCCTAAAAGTCCGCCAAATTCTACGATTTCGCCGACCTTCTTGCCGTATGCCGGTATTACCCTTACAGCCGTTGTTTTGTTGTTTATCATGCCAATAGCCATTTCATCGGCAATTATGCCTGAAATAGTAGATGCCGGCGTATCTCCGGGAATTGCTATCATGTCAAGCCCCACAGAGCATACGCAGGTCATAGCCTCTAACTTTTCTATAGAAAGAGCGCCGCTTTTTGCCGCCTCTATCATACCGTGGTCTTCACTGACGGGTATAAATGCTCCGCTGAGTCCGCCCACAGAAGTAGAAGCCATAAGTCCGCCCTTTTTAACATTGTCGTTAAGTATTGCAAGAGCTGCAGTTGTGCCCGGCGCGCCTGCTGCCTCAAGCCCCATTTCGTTGAATATCTCGGCTATACTGTCGCCGATGGCAGGTGTTGGCGCAAGTGACAGGTCAATAATTCCGAATGGAACGCCCAAGCGGGCTGATGCCTCTTTTGCCACAAGCTGACCTACTCTTGTTATTTTAAAAGCCGTTTTCTTTATGGTTTCGCACAAGGTCTCAAAGTCGGCATCTCTTGCGCTTTCCAAAGCGTATTTTACAACGCCCGGTCCGCTGACACCTACGTTTATGACTCTTTCTCTTTCGCCTATGCCGTGAAAAGCCCCTGCCATAAAGGGATTGTCCTCTACGGCATTGCAGAAAACAACAAACTTGGCGCATGCCATAGAACCGTCTTTTCTTGTGAGATATGCCATTTCCTTTATTATCTCGCCCATTTTCTTAACGCCGTTCATATTTATGCCGTTACGTGAAGTGCCGAGATTTACCGAGGAGCAAACTCTCTCCGTAGATGCCAAAGCCTCAGGAATACTTCTTACAAGATTTATGTCGCTCTCCGAAGAGCCCTTCTGAATGAGCGCGCTATAGCCGCCTATGAAGTTTACGCCTACATTTATAGCCGCCTTGTCAAGTGTCTTTGCTATTTTAATACAGGTGTCCTGAGAATGTCCGCTTGCAACTAAAGCTATGGGGGTTACGGAAATTCTTTTATTTACAACGGGGATGCCATATTCTCTTGAGATGTCTTCGCCTGTTTTTACAAGGTTTTCCGCACTTTTGGTTATTTTATCATATATTTTGGTGCACAGTCTGTCGCTGTCAGAGTCTGCGCAGTCTAAAAGATTGATGCCCATAGTGATGGTGCGGACGTCGAGATTTTCCTCGTTTATCATTTTATTGGTTTCTAAAACCTCGCCTTGAGTGATCATATTAAGCCCCCATTAAATTCTGTGCATGGTGTCGAATATATCCTCTCTCTGAAGTCTTATGTCCAAATTCATGGAAGCCCCTACTTCTTTGAGTCCGTTTGAGATCTCGTCAAATCTTTCCTGCTTGTCGGAAAGATCAACTACCATCATCATATGGAACATTCCGCCTGTTATTGTCTGAGAAATCTCTGATATGTTTATGCCCTCGGCTGAGAGATATGTGCATACCTTTGCTATAATTCCCACACTGTCCTTACCTAAAACAGTTATAATACCGTTCATTATATTTACCTCCCAATTAAATGTTTTTATATTATATAAAAGATAGACGTTTAAATGATATCACAGTTTTATTTATTTTTCAACTCATTTATTAGCTTTTTTTCATCTTCCGTAAGGTTTGCGCTTTCAAGAAGCTCCGGGCGCTTATAAAATGTGTTTATAATGGATTGCTCCCTCTTCCACTGAGCTACCTTGCCGTGATGACCGCTTAAAAGCACATCGGGCACTTTTCTGCCCATAAAGTCATAGGGACGTGTATATTGGGGATACTCCAGCAGCCCGTCGGAAAAGCTCTCGTCCTCGCTGCTTTCGGAGTTTCCCAAAACTCCCGGCACCAGCCTGCCAACGGCGTCGATTATCACCATTGCCGCAAGCTCGCCGCCTGTGAGCACAAAATCGCCTATGGATATTTCCTCCACATTAAGCTCATCCAGTACTCTTTTGTCTATGCCCTCATAGTGGCCGCAAAGCAAAATGACGTCCTTTTCTTTGGCAAGCTCTCTTGCTTTTGCCTGATCAAAGACCTTGCCCTGAGGGGACATATACAATACCTTCGTTCCTTCCGAAACCTTGTCTTTAATGCTCATATAGGCATCATATACAGGCTCGGGTTTCATTATCATACCTGCGCCGCCGCTGTAGCAGTAGTCGTCTACATGCCTGTGCTTGTCTTTGGAAAAATCTCTTATATCTATGGCAGTTATATTTATAATGCCGCTGTCTATACCTCTTTTGATTATGGAATGACCAAGCCCGTCATTTATCATATCACAAAAAAGTGTAAGCACATAAAAATTCATTCTCTCAGCCCCTCTAAAAGCTTTACTGTCATTCTGTTTGCAGCAACGTCGACCTTTAATATACATTGTTTTATGGCAGGTATCAATATATCATTACCCTGTGTTTTTACAATATAAACATCGTTTGCCCCTGTGAAAAGTATGTCGTAAAGCTCGCCTAAAACTTCGCCCTCGTCTGTTACGACCTCCATGCCGTAAAGGTCTTTTACAAAATATTCGTCATCCTCACAGGGAGCAGCCATCTCACGGGTGATTTTTACTTTGCTGCCCTTAAGCCTTTCGGCGGCTGTCATATCGTCTATGCCCTTAAGCTTTACAAGAGCCATTCCCTTGTGTTCACGTGTACTTACAACGTCATACTCCTTTATTTCGCCTCTTTGCTCTATAAAAAGTATGCTTTGCTCCGTGATTTCGGAAATGTCGTCTGCCTGCGGGTATATTTTGACTTCACCCTTTATTCCGTGTGTGTTTACTATCTCTCCTACCGTAAAATAGTCCATATTTTAACCTCCGTATATTACGTCATTTCCGACCAACTTGCGGGTAGTCTGGGGCGAGCCTACAGGGAAGGGAGAGGGCTTGTCCCTCTCCCTTCCCTGTAGGCTCGCCCCCGCCAGTGGCAGTTTTTTTTCGGGAGCATCAGAGATGCTCCCGAAAAAAAACTGCCGCTTAAACATTTTTATTATAAATAATAACCAACCTCAAATCAAGAGAATTTTAATAAAAATCGAAGCTTCTGTAAGCCCCTTCACTGCAAATTGAATAAAATTATCAAAAAAAATATGAATAAATTGTAAAATATTACTTGTTTTATTGGCAAAAAAATTATATAATGTATATAAAGTATATTAAATTAAGGAGGAATGTTGTTATGTCATATATGGATGTTTACAAACAATGGCTTTCCGAGCCTGTTTTTGATGAGGACACAAAGGCAGAGCTTAAGGCTATAGCCAATGACGAGAAAGAAATTGAGGACAGATTTTATCGCGAACTTGAGTTTGGTACTGCCGGGCTTCGTGGTGTTATAGGAGCCGGCACAAACCGTATGAATATTTACATTGTAAGCAAGGCTACTCAGGGTTTTGCCAACTATATCATCAAGCAAGGTCCTGAGGCTGTTAAGAAGGGTATTGTTATTGCTTATGACAGCCGTAACATGAGCCCTGAATTTGCTGAAGCAACAGCACTTGTAATGGCAGGCAACGGAATTAAGGCTTATCTTTTTGAGTCACTTCGTCCCGTTCCCGTGCTTTCATTTGCTATCCGTCATTTGGGAACGACCGGCGGCGTAGTTGTTACTGCAAGCCACAACCCGCCACAGTATAACGGCTATAAGGTATATTGGGAAGACGGCGCACAAGTTCCTTATCCTCGTGATGAGGCTATCATGGCAGAGGTTAATGCGATCACAGATTTTGCTTCCATTAAAAAGCTTTCTAAAGAAGAAGCTCTTGCAAAGGGTCTTCTCGTAATGGTTGGCAAAGAGGTTGACGATGCTTATGACGAAAACGTACTTGCACAGCTTGTTAATCCTGAAGTAGTTAAGGAAATGGGCAAGACTTTAAAGGTAGTTTATACACCTCTTCATGGCTCAGGCAACCTTCCTGTAAGAAGGATACTTGCCAAGGCGGGTCTTGAAAATGTTATCGTAGTGCCCGAGCAGGAGCTTCCCGACGGAAACTTCCCCACGGTTGCACTTCCAAACCCCGAGGATGTAAATGCGTTTAAGCTTGCTATGGAGCTTTCCGAAAAGGTTGGCGCTGACTATATGTGCGCAACCGACCCCGATGCTGACAGAGTTGGCGCGGTTGTTAAAAATTCTGAGGGAGAATATGTTGTATTCACAGGTAATATGATGGGTACGCTTATTTGCGACTATATACTTTCACAGAAGGCTAAGAAGGGCATACTTCCCAAGAATGCGGCTGTTGTTTCCACAATAGTTTCTTCAGACCTTACAAAGGCTATATGTGCAAACTACGGAGTAACATATTTTGACGTACTTACAGGCTTTAAGTATATTGGCGAAAAGATTAAGGAATTTGAAGCTGACGGAAGCTATAGCTATCAGTTTGGCTTTGAAGAGTCTTACGGCTGCCTCACAGGCGCATATGCAAGAGATAAAGATGCTGTTGATGCTAACCTTATGATTGCCGAAATAGCTTCATATTATAAGAAGCAGGGCAAGACATTATATGATGCTCTTCAGGCTCTCTATGCTAAGTATGGCTATTATAAAGAAACCGTTACTTCAATAAATCTGGGCGGTGTTGAAGGCGCAGCACAGATAAAGAAGGTAATGGCAGACCTGAGAAGCTCCTCACCAACAGAGGTTGGCGGTGTTAAGGTAGTAGAAGCAAGAGATTATGCAGCTGACGTTATCAAAGACCTTAAGACAGGGGAAACAAAGCCAACAGGACTTCCCAAGTCAAACGTACTTTACTATGTTCTTGAAGACGGAACATGGTTCTGCGTAAGACCTTCAGGCACAGAGCCTAAGATCAAGGTTTATTTCGGAGCAAACGGCGACACTATGGAAGAAGCTGAAGCAAAGGCTAAAAGGGCTTCCGACGGTATCCTCGCTATTGTAGACAAAATTTTAGGCAAATAATATATTGATATACAATTGCCGCAAACAACAAAACTGTTGTTTGCGGCAGTTTTTATGGATATAGTTTTTGCACAAGCTCGTCTGCGGTGACAAATTTTATGCCGCTGTTTTCAAAGTCTTTATATACAGAGGCTATGGCCTCCGCTGTCACCTTTCCGCCTTCTGCTCCTACATGACCTATACATATTGCCCGGCCCTTTTTAAGAGCTATGTCCTTTGTTTTATTCAGGTTTTCAACTATCTTTTCACGGCTGTGGGTGGAGTCTAAAAATACATCCCTTTTCAAAACGGGCACATTGTATTTTTCACTGTATTTGCCGCTCAGACTGTCCGGTGAGGTCATACTGTCTATAAAGAACATATTGTTTTTTTGAAGATGTTTAAAAAGAATATCCATTACCTTGTCGCTTTCTACAGCCTTAGAGCCCATGTGATTGTTGACTCCTGTGCCATAGCCCTGAGAAAGAGATGAAGAAATTGTTTTTTCAAGCTCCTCCTCGGTCATAGATGTAAGAACAGGATTATCTCCCAGCCAGCTTGCTTTTCCTGATTTTGCCTCCATAGGCAGGTGAACTATAACGCCCTTGCCCTTGCCCATAAGCAGGGTAGCCTCCTGCCTGCTTTTTTCCATAAGGGGCATAACCGCTCCCGTGAATTTTATAGGGAGGTCAAGCATTTCATCTGTGCCCTCCGAGTTGTTTCCGAAATCGTCTATTATTATGCAGATGTAAGCGGAAGCGTTTTTGGACAGTACGGGTTTTGTACCTGTTTCATTATTTATAAGTGTTATTCCCGCCGCCAGTAAAAAAAGGGCTGCTATTATACCTAAGTTGAGTTTATACTTTATATTCATTAAAAATTAGCCTCCTTCAAGGATTTTTTGGTTGAAAAAAATTCGGTCAAAATTTATAATTAAAACAAATCAGATTTTTATTTTTGGTCAATCTGTATGTTTTTAAGGTCGATTTTTGGCGGTTTTATACAAAAGCGTATTTTAAAACCGATGATTTGACCAATTTTTGCTCTGAAAAATGCTTTATATTTATATAATTATTCGCTAAATTCTTAAATATTAGCAAAATATCAATTTGACAAAATCCAAAATATAGTATAGAATATCAGTGTAACAAAGAGAAAAACAAGAAAAATTTTAAAGAGGAGGGTTTTTAAAACATGAAAAAAATTAAGGTAAATATCAACTCTGTTGATAAGGTTAAGGAATTTGTAAACGTTCTCAACACACTTGAGGGTGACTACGATCTTATAACAGACAGATATGTAGTAGATGCAAAGTCAATTATGGGCATCTTCTCACTTGACATTTCAAAAGACCTTGAGCTTGCAATTCATGACAATGCAGCTGCTGATGAAGCAGAAAAGGCTCTTGCTAAATTTACGGTTTAATATAATTTTATAAAGGAGGATTTAAACCATGAAAAAGTTAACAGTAAAAATTGATACTATTGATAAGGTAAAGGAATTTGTAAACACACTCAACACACTTGAGGGTGACTACGATCTTATAACAGACAGATATGTAGTAGATGCAAAGTCAATTATGGGTATCTTCTCACTTGACATCTCAAAGGATATAGAGCTTGCGATCCATGACAACGCTCCGGCAGATGCAGCAGAGAAGGCTCTTGCTAAGTTTTTAGTATAATTTTACATAATATAAAAGGCAGACCTTAAGGTCTGCCTTTTTTCTTTTGAAATTCATAGCAAAAATAAGTTTGTAAAAATACCGGGGAGAGCTTGGCGGCTATTGGCAGCAGCTTTTCAAATGTTCCCGGAATTATTACAGGCTTTTCTTCAAACATTTTTTCTATGGCGTATTCTGCGCAGTATTTGGGGTCAAGCCCCTTTGTGGCGAAGCGTACGCCTGCTCTTTTGTTAAAATCCGTAGCCACAGGCCCCGGGCAGAGCACGCCGCAGTATACTCTTGAGCCTTTTCGGCGCAGCTCTTCTCTTACTGCCATGGTAAGACGATATACGTATGCCTTTGTGCCATAATAGGTTGCCATCATAGGCCCGGGGAGAAAGGCTGCAAGAGAACCTACATTAAGAATATAGCCATAGCCCTTTTTCACGAAATCCTTTAAAAACAGCTTTGTAAGTATATGAACGGACTTTATGTTTAAGTCGATCATATTAAGCTCCTTTTCAAGCTCGCCCTCCGTCAGGGCAGAAAACTCGCCGAAGCCTGCATTATTTATAACTACCTCTATTTTTTCGTCCTTAAGCTCATTATAAAGCCTTATACATTCCTCGGGCTTTGAAAGATCCGCCGGAATGACTACTGCTCTTGTGCCTGCCTCTGCCGCTAATTTGTTGAGCTTGTCCCTGTTTCTTGCTGAAATAATAATGTCAAAGCCCATTTCCGACAGTTTTTTTGCCATATAATAGCCCATGCCGCCGCTTGCGCCTGTTATCAGTGCAGCCATTTAGAAGCCTCCTCTGTGAGTTTTTCTTTAGTATTATTTTCAGGATCTTCAAATACAAAATTAAGAAGCCTGTCTATAGCCTTTCCTATTTCTATACCTTTAAAACCTAAAAGCTGAAGGTCTTTGCCGTTTATGTCAAGGTCCTTTTTTGTTATAGGCTTTTCGGAGGATATGAAACGCTCTGCATTATCTGTTGGTTCTCCCTTAGCCCTTTTTATATCTATAAGCCTAAGGAAGCTGTCCCTACCTATATCCGACAAGACCCTTCGCATTGTGACAATGTCATCAAAGGCATTTTCATCATAATATTTTATAAGCTTTAATGTCTCTCTTATTATCTCGTTTGAAAGCCTGAGGTCTTTAAGAATTTCCTCAGGGTCGTTTTCCTTGGCAAAAATGATGGCAAGGGCAGATATTTCGTCCTCATTCGTTTTGCTTATAAGCTCGGATATTTCATTGCTTCTTTTGTTAAGGGCGTTTTTGAGCCCTTCGCCGCAATAGCCCGAAAGACCTGAGTCTTTAAGCAAAAGTATTCTTTCTCTGTGGGGAGAGGTTATGAGCTTTAAAAGCTCGGTGGTTATTCTTTCAACGCTTACTTTTTCTATAAGGTGACAGTTTTCTTTCAATGCCTTATAGGTTTTTTCTTCGATATCAAAACCCAGCTGCGCCGAAAACCTTATACACCTAAACATTCTCAGTGCATCCTCTTTAAACCTGAGGTCAGGCTCACGCACGCCCCTTATAATGCCCTGCTTTATGTCGGCTATGCCTGAAAACGGGTCAACATAGCCCTTTTCGGGGTTATAGGCAATAGAATTCATGGTGAAGTCACGGCGGCTTAAGTCTAAGGTTATGTCGTCGGTAAATTCTACCTTTGTTGGGTGGCGGAAATCGCCGTATTCTCCGTCTATGCGGTAGGTGGTTATCTCATAGCCGACTTTGCCTATAAGAACAGTCACCGTGCCGTGCTTTATGCCTGTGTCAACGGTGCGCCTGAAAATCCTTTTTATTTCATTCGGCAGAGCATTGGTGGTTATGTCGTAGTCATGGGGAATGACCCCCATGAGAGCATCTCTTACACAGCCCCCTACGATGTAACCCTCGTATCCTGCATCTCTTAAATTGTTTAAAATAAATAATACGTCCTTTGTGATTTCCATAATTATTCTCCTTTATATTATAATAACATAAAATTTATTATTTTACTAATACTTTACGTTGAAAAAATATAAAAAAAATAGTATAATAGATATTTAAGGAATAGTAAATGTATAAAAGAGAGGTGTTTAGATATGGATTATACAATTCTTGTAGTAGATGATGAAGAAAGTATTGTTAATATAATAGAATATAATCTTAAAAAAGACGGCTATAATGTTATAAAAGCGTTCAACGGAGAGGACGGGCTTGCGGCAGCGACTACCAAAAACCCCGATCTTGTTATACTTGATATAATGATGCCTAAAATGGACGGCTATGAGGTTTGCCGCAGGCTGAGAACTACCAGCGATGTGCCTATTATAATGCTTACTGCAAGGGCTGACGAGGTGGATACTGTAATAGGGCTTGAAATGGGCGCAGACGACTATGTAACCAAGCCCTTTAAAACAAGAGAGCTTCTTGCAAGAGTAAAGGCCAACCTCAGACGTAAGCAGGGCAATATGGAAGTATATAATAAGCAAAATGTAAGCGCTTCAACGGATGTATTTAAAGACCTTACAATAGATTATGACCGCTATGAGGTGACTAAGGGCGGAGAGACCATCAACCTTACCCTCAGGGAATATGAGCTTCTTTCATTCCTCACCAAAAATAAAAAACAGCCCTTTACAAGAGAGGCTTTGCTTGAAAAGGTGTGGGGCTATGAATATTACGGCGGCGATGCAAGATCCGTTGACGTTACTGTAAGAAGACTCAGAGAAAAGATAGAGGACGACCCCGGCAAGCCCAGATATATAATTACTAAAAGAGGCATAGGATATTATTTTGCAGGATAAAAAAGCTCCGATGGGTTCGCTTATCAACTCGCCTTTGGCGAATCGATAAGCAAACCCACGGGTCGGGGGCGAGGGGAAACCGGCTGAGAAAGCCCGCGGAAACCCCCTTGGGGTTTCCGCGGGCTTTCTCAGCCGGTTTCCCCTCGCCCCTGACATCCCGCAGGTTTATTGGCGTAAATTTTATTGCAGGTGAAAAAATGAGAAGTATTCGTTGGAAATTGGTATTTATGTACCTAACATTAGTGTTTATAGTTATGCTTATAAGCGGTACATTTATTATTTTAAGAATAAACAATCAGGAAATAAAAAATGCCGAGGACGAGCTTTCGGGGTGTGCGGAATATATAGAGGAACAGATAGTTGACAGATATGACGACCCAAAGGATTTTCAGGAGGCATTCTTACAGCTTTTTATCACAAGCTCTTCCCTGAGAAATGTTCAGGCGAACATAATAGACAACAACGGCGAAACGATAGCCTCTTCCACGGTGGACTCTTCAAGGCAGCTTATAACATATAATAATTCTGCCGTAATATCGGCTCTTGCGGGAAGTAAAGCCTTTGACGCCAATACAAAAAGCATTGACTCAAACTCTCAGGTGAAAAGATGGCTGTCTTATGCTTTGCCCGTAGTTGATAATGCCGGCGGCGTGGAATATGTAATATATGTTCAGATGGATGCATCGGGCATAACCTCAAGCCTTATGCAAACAGCCTCCACGATTTTTGTGTCTGTTTTGCTGGCGCTTTTGCTCACCTGTGTTATTGCGCTTATTTTTGCAAATACCATCACAAGCCCAATAGCCCTTTTGACGAGAAAGGCAAACCAGCTGGCTAAGGGCAAGCTGAACAGCCGTATAAGCATTATGAGCAATGACGAGATAGGTCAGCTTTCACGCAGCTTTAACCACATGGCAAGCGAGCTTAAAAAAACCGTCAGCGAAATGGAAAACGAAAACAGAAAGCTGGAAGTTCTTTTGCACAACATGACCGACGGCGTGCTTGCCTTTGACGAAAGAGGCTTCCTTATACATGCAAACAGCCTTTGCTATGAAATGCTGGATATTGACCAGTTTAAAATATCTCTTGACTGGTTTTTGAATAAGGTTGGGGTGGAACGCTCCGACCTGCTTGCCAATACCATAACGGAAGTCGTGGTAGAAGAACGCGGAAAATATATAAATGTTGCCATAATACCTTATGAAAGCGAAAGAAATAACATTAACGGCGTTGTTGCCGTTCTTTCGGACATCACAAAGCACAGAGAGCTTGACGATATGCGAAAGGAATTTGTGGCAAATGTTTCTCACGAAATCAGAACGCCCCTTACAACAATAAAAAGCTATGTTGAGACGCTTCTTGACGGAGCCATTGAAGATAAAGACACAGCCTACGATTTTCTTCACGTTATAGATGATGCAACAGACAGAATGTCACTGCTTGCAAGCGACCTTCTTGCACTTTCAAGACTTGACACAAACACCATCAGCTTTGATATGCAAAAGCTCAATTTGCGGCAGATAGCAGATAACTGTATCAAACAAAATATAATAACTGCCAAAAACAGCAACCACGATATCAGGCTCATTCCGCCGTCAAAAAATGATTATTTTATATATGCCGATGAAGCAAGAATAAGCCAGATAATAAACAATATAATAGGCAATTCTATAAAATACAGCGGAGACGGAGCCGACATAACACTGAAGCTTTCCAGCGGTAAGTCGAAGCACTATCTTGAGATAAGCGATAATGGCGTAGGCGTTGAAGAAAAAGAGCTTAAGAGAATATTTGAAAGGTTTTACCGCATAGACAAGGCAAGAAGCAGATCTATGGGAGGAAACGGCTTAGGACTCTCCATCGCAAAGGAGCTTACGGAAGAAATGGGAGGAACGATCACTGCCTATTCTTCACCCGGCGAGGGCTTTACAATGATGCTTGCCTTCCCCAAATATAAAGGACAAAAAACAAAATAAAAATATATGCCGCAGACAGGAACTAACCCTATATGCGGCATTTTTGTGTCAAAAAAATATTTATGACGTAGTTTCTGTAGTCTCCTTTAAATATTGCCTGCCCTCGTGATCCATATAATAATCCCCTCTGAGCACAAGCTCGCTTATAGGCACAAGCTCATACCCCTTATCTTTAAGCCCCTTAATAATGGTGTCAAGGCAGTCCGGCGTATATTTGGTATCATTGTGAAACAAAATAATAGACCCCGGGCCCAAATGCTTGTGATTTAAGACCTGATTTATCTCGTGCTCCGTCCCATGCTCCTGCCAATCCAAGCTGTCGATGTCCCATTGTATAGCATAATAGCCACATTCTTTGGCGGCGGAGAGGACGGTAGAGTTGTATTCGCCGTAGGGTGGGCGGTATAGCTCCATGTCTATGCCTAAAAGGTCTTTTACCTTGTTGTGGGCTTTCATTATTTCCTCTTTGTTTTGCTCGAGAGAAAGCTGAGCGCCGTGGGGGTGGGTGGCAGAGTGATTGCCTATGTCGTGACCGCCCTCATACATCTTTTTGACCTCCTCGGGATATTTGTCCACCCAATATCCGCAAAGAAAAAATGTCGCCCGCACATCATTTTTTTCAAGTATGTCTAAAATAGTGTCAGTGTCGTCTGCTCCCCAGGCGGCATCGAAGGAGATGGCGATTTTGTTGTCGTTTCGGTTTACGCAGTAGATGGGGAGAGGCTTTTTGGCGACGGAAACGGGGACGGAGGGGGAGAGGGAGAGGGCTAATGGGCGAACGCCTAAAAAACCTGCCAGACAGATGGCTGCAATGAGCAGAATATAGGTTAGGACAGGTTTTTTGGCGAGAGCTTTAAATAAATTTTTAAGTTTTGTTTTCATATGGAACAACTCCTGTTTTTATTATAATAGTATTCTTGGTAAATATTATATATTTCTTTATTTTGTAAAAAGTGTTTTTTGCAAGCTCAGGGATCTATGGGGTGATATAGTATGAATTACAGATTGGTTTAAGCTTATTTATATAAATAGAAGAAACAACAAAACAAAATAAATTAATTTTATACACAACTTTAATATTCATAAAAATTTTTATGGATAAATAGGGTAAAATTTATAAAATATACTGTAAACTTAATTGACTTTATGTACAATTTATGCCAACAAAAAATCAAAAAATACCCCTTTTTGACAATTATAAAAAGGGGTTTTCATTGGTGTGCCCCAAAACATATAAAATCAACGGGTCAATGAGAAGGGCGGCGTTTTCGGACACCCGGCGCTGCTTGGGGAAAATATTTATATTAACTGGTGCAGATATAGCCGGAATGTGGTTAGTTCGGTTGTTTCGGCTTATCTGTTAATTTTATGGAAAGGGTAAATGAATAACCGGCTGCTTTTGCGGTTAAACACTTATTATCGGGGTGAAGAGAAGAATGTCATTAAAATTTTCTGCCCTGCGCCCTTCGGTCGGCGGACAGATTTTTACGGATTGATGATTGTTTTTTCTTTCATTTCAAAAAGAAGGTCGTCGCACTGTTGAAGGCTCAGCTTGTTTTTAAGGGCAAATATAATGATGCTGTCTCTTCTGTTCCGGGAATAAAGCTCTCCTTCGCTGGCGATTTTAAGAAGTCTTTGGGCATCCTGCAATTCAAGACCCAAGCCGAATATAAGCTGAATAAGCTTGTCTCTCGAAGGATTTTTCCTGACTCCCGAAAAAATCTGATAGCCGTATATGCTGTCAAGTTTTGAGCGTTTTATTGCTTCATTTTTGGAAATGTCATATTTTTCAAGAAGTCCCTCCAGATATTCCGAAAGGTCAGCCTCTATCATTTCATCAGCATTTTCCTCCAAATAGTCGCTTATATTTTCGTGATTTTCCAATATTTTCAAAAGCTCGTCTGTGGTTTTTTGAATATCCATATTTACCGCCTCCTTAAATTATGATATAATATTAAAAGCAAAAAATCAATATGCAGGAGATAAAAAATGACAATGTTTGCAGACCAATATGAGCTTGAACAGTATAAAGCGCTTGAAAATCTTGACAAAAAAGGAAATGTCAGCCTTGCAAAAGACATAAGAGACAACAGCCTTTGGGTAATAAAAAAAATATCCGAAAGCGCAGCCGAAATATACAGGCGCATCATAGGAATAAACTGTGAAAGTCTGCCCTATATAAGGGGTGTGCTGGGAGCAGACGGTAATTATTATGTGATAGAAAAGTATGTTGAGGGTACGGAGCTTATAAAAATTATAGAGGAAAAGAAAAGTTTGCCCGTACATATGGTTACATACATAATGAAGGATATATGCGATGCCATGCACATACTCCATTCAAGAGGAATAATACACAGAGACATAACACCCTCAAATATAATAATAACAAATAAGGGCAAAGCCGTACTTATTGATATGGGCATATCCCGCATAAAAAAGAACAATGTCTCCCACGACACATTTGTGCTTGGCACAGCGGGCTATGCCGCTCCCGAACAGTTCGGCTTTGCTCAGACCGACGTTACGGCAGATATATACGCCTGCGGAGTTATAATGAATGTTATGCTTACGGGGAGGCTGCCCGCCGATGAAAAATACAGCGGCAAAATTGACTATATAATAAACCGCTGTATTAGTTTAGACCCTAAAGAGCGCTATCTCTCGGCAGGAGAGCTTAAAAGAGCCCTCATACGCTCCGAGGGCTTTATGGGCAGAGCCACAGACTGCCTGGGCAGGCTTCCGGGCTTCGGTGGCGGAGGCCTCGAAAGGTCTGCCGCTGTTCTTGTTTATACGGCAGCCGCTCTTTTTGCCGCTCTTGCCCTTCTGAGCCTTGCCCTTCTGGGAGATATGAAGGACTTTTTAATGTATGCCCTGTTATGCCTGTTTGTTGTTCTTCTTCCTTTTTTTATTGCGGGAAATTATCTGGGCTATATTGACAGAATATCTTTTCTGAAAAACCGCAGCAGAAGGTTCAGACAAGTTCTGTGTTATGCTCTTGCCTTCTGCGAATTTACTCTGAGCCTGTATTTTATACTCTATTTTTTTGACAAGTAAAGGAAATCGCCATGCTTTATATTAAACGACTTTACGCCCTTTTTTCTTCTGCCTCAATGGTACTGTTCTGCTTTGCGCCCATCTGCAAGGACATCTATCTGACTTCGGCAAGACCCTTTTCTCTGTGGGAAATATTCGGCGCATATATACTCCTTATACCCTTTATTGCCGTCCTCAATACCCTTTTTGACGGCCTTCTTTTTATGCGCTTTAAATTTAATTTCGTACTGGGAGAGCTTTGGTTTATAATGCTTTTTTATATATACTGCCGCCTCGATGTATACGGCTTTACTCCACTATATATGAGTGCCCCTTTTTATATGGCATTTATACCCGCCATAATAATTTCAGCTCTTGCCCTGAGTATAAGAGACTGCGACGGCTCAGGAATGTCCTGCATAACGAAATACGATTTTGTGTGGCTTATATTCTTTGGGGTTTTGGGAATTCTTACAATTATAAGATGTATAATTATGAAAAATGATATTTCCTCCCTTTATGCCTTTGACGACATAATTTCAAAGGCTGTTTTGGGATAAAAAATTATTTTACAATACCTTCCATATTATGCTGCAAGCATAGTACAATAAAAATTTTTTTTGGTAGAATAAAGAAAAAAACAGGGAGGTATTTTCTATGAAAAAAACTGTATCATTAATTTTAGGTTCATTACTTGCTTTAAGCCTGTGTTTTTCCGCTTATGCGGCAACGGATACAGGTGAAAGAATGGTAACAAAAGCAGAGCTTGAGGCTGCGGGTAAAGGCCCCGACTCCGTAAACTGGCGTTATCAGGAGGACTATCTTGCAAATAAGCCCATTCCCGAATCTATGCTTATATATAAGTCCAAAACAGCCCCCGCCGCTGCTCCCGCCGTTTCTGCCACAGGTGAAAAAATGGTAACCAAGTCAGAGCTTGAGGCTGCGGGTAAAGGCCCCGACTCTGTAAACTGGCGTTATCAGGAGGACTATCTTGCAAATAAGCCCATTCCCGAATCTATGCTTATATATAAGTCCAAAACAGCCGCTGCCGCTGCTCCCGCTGTTTCTTCCACAGGTGAAAAAATGGTAACCAAGTCAGAGCTTGAGGCTGCGGGTAAAGGCCCCGACTCCGTAAACTGGCGCTATCAGGAGGACTATCTTGCAAATAAGCCCATTCCTGAGTCAGCACTTATTTACAAGCCCAAGGCTTCATCTTCATCATCTTCATCATCCAAATCAACCTATACGCCAAGCAGTAAGGGTCTTCTGGGAGATATTTTAAGTCCGATATCCGATCCTCTCACAAGTACGTTTGACGCTATATTCGGAAAAGGTGCGGCTGAAAACTATCTGAAATACGGTCATGTATAAAAAAATTTGTTTTTTCGGGATACTTCAAGGATAAAATATGTGTACTCTGCAAAGGTAAACTGCGGAATGTTTTTCGACACACTCCCCATCTTTATGTACATATCGCCCCAAGTAGGAGAGCAGTCACGACCTTCGGCGGGTACTTATTTATCGGTTAAAAACTCATCCTTGGGTTTAGGTATACAGGACGCAAAGAAGCTTAACAGCATGTTGTCAAGACTGAGAGAGGCATATAACAGCTAAGATAAGGAAAAAGGAGAAATAACAATGGGAGCTATAGTAATTTTAGTATATGTTTTTATAGCATACTGGGCTGCAAAAAAGACAGTTTACAGAAGCAGAGTTATGATTGGAGATATTAACAGAATAAGGATACAGGTCATGACAGTGGGCCTTATTTTAGGTCCTTTACTGATACCTGTAGCTATTCTCAGGACTATTTTCAGGTTCTGAATTCTGAAAAGGAATATTTCAAAAAATACGACTCCATATCAAAAAGTATATTTCAAAAGCCCTCCCTTAAGGGGAGGGCTTTTCTGTTGCTTCTTCATTATTTTCTTCTTTCAGAAACTGCCTTCCCTCGTGATCCATATAATAATCTCCCCTAAGTACAAGCTCGCTTATAGGCACAAGCTCATACCCCTTATCTTTAAGCCCCTTTATAATGGTGTCAAGGCAGTCCGGCGTATATTTGGTATCATTGTGAAACAAAATAATAGACCCCGAGCCCAAATGCTTGTGATTTAAGACCTGATTTATCTCGTGCTCCGTCCCATGCTCCTGCCAATCCAAGCTGTCAATGTTCCATTGTATAGCATAATAGCCACATTCTTTGGCGGCGGAGAGGACGGTAGAGTTGTATTCCCCGTAGGGTGGGCGGTATAGCTCCATGTCTATGCCTAAAAGGTCTTTTACCTTGTTGTGGGCTTTCATTATTTCCTCTTTGTTTTGCCGGGGAAAAAGCTGAGCGCCGTGGGGGTGGGAGGTTGTAAGAGAAGAAATAATAATATAATAAATAAAATAATTTTTTTAGCATAATATAATAATATATAGGCATAATACACTGAAATAATTTATATATTATTTTATGTTATTATTGCAATATATATTGACATCTTTTTTTGAAGCATAGTATAATATAAGGAGATAATATTATGGATTATTTGTATAAATGTGGAAGGAAAATTAGTATGAAAGTTTTTATTAGTTGGTTTGGTACACGAAGCAAAAAAGTTGCGGTAATTTTTCGTGATTGGCTTCCCACAGTAATTCAAGCTCTTGATCCATTTGTATCTTCAGAGGATATTGAGAAAGGTTCAAGGTGGAATACGGATATTGCCCAAGAATTAAAAGAGGCTAAATTTGGCTTAATATGTGTAACAAAAGATAATTTGAATTCACCTTGGTTAAATTTTGAAGCCGGTGCTTTGTCAAAAACAATTGAAAATAGTTATGTTGCCCCAATTCTTTTTGATGTTAAACCTTCAGAATTAACAGGCTCGCCAATATCACAATTTCAAGCAACTTCATTTTCTGAGGAAGATATGAAACGATTGGTAGAAACATTAAATACTGCAGCGGGAAATTGTCTTACGAATGCCAGATTAAATAAAGCCTTTGAATTATGTTACCCAGATTTAGAGAAAAGTCTAAATAACTTAAAAGAAGACCATTCAGAGCATAATGATGACAAAAGCACTGATGATTTGCAGTTAAATTCAGATATTCTTGAAGAACTGTTGGAAGTATCTCGTAATACACAAAGACTTCTTGGCAATACAGATACAAAAATATATAATAATATTAATCAGCTGCAAAAAAGAATCGAAGATATTATTCCTAATATTGAAAAAAAGATTGATATTGGAAACAGGCGGATACTACGTAGGGGTAATCCTGCATTAATGGAAGACATGATTTTTTATTTTCTTTATATAGATAGCGAATCAGATAATATTTTTCCATATAATATTTTGATAGTTCTTTCGTTTTATAAAGATGCTTTGCCTTGGTTATATGATGCAGACAGTGATTTAGTTAAAGTATTGGAATCAAAGGCTTCTGATGAAATTAAAGAAAAAGAAATAAACAAATTTAAAAGTATTATTGATTATACTTGTAGTAATCCCGCTGTTCGTGAAATGTTTGCTTATAGGAAAGATATTGTGATGCTGCTTAGAGAACTTCCATCTTACTTCTCAAAAATATTAGACAAATTAAGAATAAAAATTGAATAATCTCATATGAAAAGTCAGTAAAAAAGTATAAATATTTAAAATTATTATAATTTTTAACCGGTCGGTATACAGCAATTCAAACTGTATACCGACCTTTCTATTTACACTATACTCAACTCTTCACCAAACCTATAAACATTATTACTCAGCACATCCTGCCCGGACACAATACCCCTATTTACATTCCTAAGCATATTTTTTGTATATTCGGTATCTATTGTGCTGCATGGCACGATGATGGACTCATTTATCGATGTAGGGATAACATAAAAATTCTCTCCCGGCTGTGTTCTTATATCCTTTAGTATATCATCATACAAGATGTAAGAAGCTCCCTCCATAGATATTTCATTTGAGTTATATACATAGGCACAGACTTATCGTTTTGAAGCCGAGGGTGTTCTGCTTGTCATAAGCTGTACTACAAGAGCAAAGCTCGGATTTGTGGAATAAAACGAATCGCAGAGCGGTAAAATGTTCAGATTTTTTGCTTTAGTTGACAAAAAAATATATAAATATTATAATAATTACGAGTTAATAATTAAAAAAGGAGGTATTTTATGAAGAATATTACATTAAAGGAATTGCAGGATCTTGTAGAGGACAGCACAAAATTGCTTAAATATGTGGTGAAAATAGATTCGGGGCAGGACATAGAAAAAATAAATAAGGCCTGTGAGGACATAATGGGTTCTCTGAGGAAGGTCATAATAGCGAACGAGCTTCAGGAAAGGCAGATAATATGTATATCGGGTCTTCAGGGAGCAGGCAAGACAACGCTTATGCAGAAATTTTATGACATACCCGAAAATATACTCAATATTTCAATGGGACAGGGCGAGAGGATACCCATAATAATACATGAAAGCAAAGAATGTAAAAAAAGCATTGAAATGTATACAAGGGAGCTTGTAAAGGAAAATAATGAATATTCAGTAAGAAGAAGAGAAGTAGAAAGCGATGAATTCATAGAGGCTTCAAAGGGAAGTAACAGCATAAACAGAAATATCACCACAATGTATCTGGAGTTGAGTCTGCCTTACAAGTACATAAAAAACGAGATAACAGCCTTTATGCTTCTGCCGGGATTCGAAAAGAAGCATGATTACTGGAGAAACCTCATTGATTTTTCTATCAAATGTTCAGATGCTGCTGTATTTGTGTTCAATGAAAGCAGCTTTTCAAGGGCTGATAACGCAGTAATACTGGACGAAATAAAGAAAAAATTCGAAAATAATCTTATTTATGTTATATCACGCGCAGACCAAAGTCCTGATGACAACAAAGAGGTAAAGAATACGTGTATAGAAACTATGAAGATACCGTCTGCAGAAAAGGACAGGGTCGTTTGTACAGGCATATATCCTGAAGACGAGAAAAATGAAAAATGGCGCAAACAGTTTATGGATGCTATTGACAGATACTGCAGACCTCCGTTAGACTTTCAGGGAAAGTGCTCCGAATACATATATAAAGAAATGGAAAAAATCATCAATAAAATAGATGAAATACAAACTTGTGTAGTCGTAGACAAGGAAATACAGCTTAAGAAGGAAAATTCAGGAATATTAGAGGCTTTTGACAAAAAAACTGAAAAGGGAAAGAAAATGTTTAAAAAAAATATTGAAGATGCAGTACTGATGGCAGAAAACGACAGCCTTAAAAAAATAGAACAATATTTTAAAGAAACGACTACAAAGGGTACGCTGAAAGGTATAAAGCGTGCGATATTCGGAGAAAGTGCAAAGGATATAATCGAACTGAAAAATGTTGTACTGGATTCACTGAACGACGATTCGGGAAAGCCCTATATATACAGGAGTCTTATAAAATCTGCAGACAATGTAATAGGCTCTCTGCAGGACAATAATACAATAAAAAAACACATTCTTACGGACGGTACTCAGGATAATATTTCAGATGAAGAAGCGCGGAACACTCAGCTATACGAGGCAAAAAATGAATATGTTATGGATATAGCGCATTTTATTGACGGAAACAACAATGATGAGCTTAAAAGTAGTATGGAGGAACTGGCACAGGGTCTTGCCGATATGACGGCATACTATTATACCCAGAACATGATATACTGTGTTAATCCCGAGTGCGGCAAAGGCATAGAGCTTGAAAAATCCCATCTTACACTTGATCAGATCGTAAAATCAGCCAAGGACACAAAGTTGTTTGGCGCAAGTATTTTAGGACTTGTAGCAGCAGATGTTGTAAAGGACGGCGAACTGAACGGCATTGCTGCCATAGGAAAGGCGCTGAATATCCCTTCAGGTGTTCTTTTTGCCGGTACAGGTGCATTGCTTGCGCTGGGAGCAGGTACGGCGATAACAAGGGATCTTAACCGTATGCATTGTATGGACTACGGTATGGCGTGCAACACAGTATACGCTATTTACAAAAATATTGCAAGTCAAATTGTAAACAGCTATAATGATTATGTAGAATTTGTAAGAGATAATCTGGAACGTTCTCTTATAAAAAAGACCAAGATAAATGCGAGCATTGATGCCGGATATAATATGCAGATGGCATTGAACAGAATAAGGGCTTCCGTCGAAAAAACGAGGGATGCTGCAAGAAATGATAAATATGATCTTAAAAGAGCTTTTGAATAAAAAAAACGAGTGGCAAAATGAAACCGTAAATTCCCTTAAAAGAGAACTGATATTTAAAACAGATATTGATATAAATCTGAATGCAGACAGCACATCACAGAGGTTAGCCGTAATATACGGTATGCCTCAGATAGGCAAGACAACGCTTATACTCAATATTATAGGCATAAAGCAGGAATTTATATCCGATGTGAGCAGTGTGTTGAGGGCAGGTCTGCCCAAGGGCAATTCTTCTACTTCTACGGCTATACTGTACCGACGTTCAAAGGACGACAGGTACGGTATAGCCTGCCGCTCCTTTGAAGAAAATAATGAAAACAGCGAAGCTGCCTTTTTTGAGGAAAGCAAGGACCTTGAAAAAAAGCTCAAGGATATACGCAGTCAGGTGGAAAGCAACAGACGCAGAACGGATATACTGCACATATTCATACCCAATAAATATTTTGAGAGCGAAAGCGATCTGAATATTCTGGACACCCCGGGACTGGGCAGCCGAAACAGCAAAGAGGACAGGCACACAAGCAGTATAATGAATACATACCTTCTTGTGGCTGATGTTGTAATAATCGCATGCAAGGCCGATGATATACAGTCCCTTGGCAGTATAGGCGACAATGCGGAGACAGACTATCTGCCTATGAGCTGGAAAAAGCTTCCGAATCACTATATAATCGTTACTACTTATTCTTACAGTCAGGCTTCCGTTAAAAAACATATAAAGGAAGGATTTTACAAGTACATAAAGGACTATTTTAGAAATGAAATGGATAAAATATTTGGCGAAAGTTGTGAAATAAAGGTCTTTCCCATAGAAATAGGCGGTTCTTTTGAAATATTGTGCGAGAGGATGCCCGAATATGAACAGGAGATTAAATCGACTAACAGCCGTATACTCAAGGAAATAAAAGAGGCTGTAAAGGAACGAAGGGGAAGCACGTTTTTTTCTGTTGTACAGAGAATACGGGATGAATCTGATATCCGTAAGCAGTATGTAAAGGAAGACAACGAAAAAAAACTGGAAGAAAATAAAAAACGCAGGCAGGAATGTGAGGAAAAAATAAAAATTTATGATGAGGTTTATGCAAAGGCTGCTGACAAGCTGGCTGTTTTGAAAAAAAAGGATAAATTATGCAGTGATGTCGATAAAATTTTAAAAGAGGCAAAGTGCGAGGATATAAATTACGATGAGCTCAGTGAAATAATAAAGCCATATTTCAGAGGCAGAGCAAAAATATATTTTAAAGATAAGTCTCCAAAACGGGAATTTTTCGGCAAAGTAGGCGAAAAGCTGAGAGGATTTTCTCAAAAGTACGTAAAGAGTATAAACGACAAAATTATCGACAGCGATTCGGAGGGCAAAGATGAGGAGGATCTTCTGCTTGATGACAAGGCTATACACATTGATGTATGGGAGAATGTGGTAAGCAACGGCACCTTTATAAATAATTTTTATCCGATAGGTTTGTTTAAAAAAAGGTTGTCGGCCGAAAATGCCATTAATAGAATGAATGAGATGGCAGAAAAATACAGAGATGAAATGATAGAAGTAACAAAAAGGAGCATGAAAGAGCTAATCGACAAAAAAAGACCCGGATACGAACTTGAAAAAGTGAGAAATGATGTGCTTTATATAGATAATTACAAAAGAAAAAATCAGAAAAATCTGAATGATATTTACGCCAAAATAAAAAAACTGGAAAAGAAAAAACAAGAAATAGAAGAAAACGAGAAAAAGGACGAAGATACATTCAAAAACTATATGAAAATTGCCGACAAAGAATATAACAAGCAGCGAAACAGCATTATAAGAGAGATAAACAGCAATGAATTCAAGGGTGATGAAAAGCTGGGAAGGCTTATACTACTTGGTCTTATTGAGAGGGATCTTTCAAGAATAAAGAGCAAAGGAGCTATTTTATGAAAAAGCAAAATGAAAACGCCGTTGAGATGATAGAAGATGAGGCTATGTCTGAAATAGAGGGTCTTTTCAAGACGTATATAACAGATAAAATAGAGAACAAAATAAAGACGGAAGCAGATGGCGTAAATGGAAATATTGAAAATATAGAAAACGTCATTAATGAACTGCCTTCATTGAGTAGTATAGAGGATGCCGTAAAGGATAAGCTTGATAAATGGTACGATGAAAGCTTTTCCGATGACATAGGTGGCATAAGAGATAATGCGGCCAAAACAAATAATACCGTGGGAGCTGTAAAAGCCGAAACAGCGGAAATAAAGACCAATACGGCAAATATAGCTGAGGAGGTAAAGGCAATAAGGGCAGGTATGGAATCGATACCCTCCGAAGAAATAAGCAATTATATAAAGAGCGAAACGGATGCCATAATTACGGTCAATAAAAATATACAGTCTGTTTCCGAAAAGGTTACGCATGTATATGACGGCTGTGGGGATATTAAAAAGAGCATAATGAATAGCATCAAAAATATATCCGATCGTATAGCCGATACAAAACAAACTATGGAGCAGACAAAAGCTTCCGTTCAGAATGTAGCCGACATACTTGACGGGCAGAACAAAAGAAGCGATAATATAAGAGAAAGTATAGAAAAAACCGTTAATAACAACAGTGAGTATATAAAGAACGAATTGCGCGTTCAGAGCGAAAATATAAATGCTCTTTTGCCCCTTATAAAGGAGTTGGACAATACAAATAAAGAACTTCAGAGGGTCAGAAACGATGTGAGCCGTCAGCTCATTGAGTTATACGAAAAGCACAATAAGCTTGTCGCAGGGGCTTTGGTATTGGGAGCAATAGATCTCATACTCATAGCTGTTGTCATTGTGTTGAATGTACTATATATTATATGATTTTCCTGTGACCCGGTCGTGAGAAAAGTCGAACAGTTTACAATGCTCCTAGGACGTGCACGCCCCTACAAATCAGAACAAAACCTTTGTGGCATTTGTAGGGGTGACCATTGTGTTTCCCACATCTAACTTTCTATTTAAAAGGGGAGAGAGACCATTAGCAGTGGTGGAGTGAATTTTCACCGTGCTTTGATGAGGCAAGGCTTTTTTATTTTGCATTTTTTAAAAACAGAAAATGCAAACCGCTTATTTATGCGGAAAGTTGACATCTTAACTGCTCACGTTCAGAACTGTTTATGAATACAAAAAAGTGTTATCTTAGTGAAAACTAAATATCATATTACGAGATGCGCGATGGCAAAAGGATACATATATTGGTGTTTTGACTTAATTTAGCCGGAACTTCAATCAGTACCTTTTCTTCGTGTATCTTTTTTTGTTGGATTGTATGTAAAAAGTACAGGCAGTAAAAATAATACTTTTGCAAAAAAATGCTATTTTCGGCGGAGAGAATATAAGTGTTACGATTTTCAACTCCCCATCAAAACTATAAACATTATTACTCAGCACATCCTGCCCGGACACAATACCCCTATTTACATTCCTAAGCATATTTTTTGTATATTCGGTATCTATTGTGCTGCATGGCACGATGATGGACTCATTTATCGATGTAGGGATAACATAAAAATTCTCTCCCGGCTGTGTTCTTATATCCTTTAGTATATCATCATACAAGATGTAAGAAGCTCCCTCCATAGATATTTCATTTGAGTTATATACATAGACACAGACTTATCGTTTTGAAGCCGAGGGTGTTCTGCTTGTCTATAAGTTGTACTACCATATATAAATCCGTTTCAATGTTGGTATCGGGAAGTTTTTTGTTCCTTTAATGTATGAAAAGGTATGATGTAAAAAGTCTTGAAGACAGAAGTCACAGACCACATTATCTGCGAAAGTTGCATACAGACGAGGAGATAAAGCTAATAAAACGGCTTATAAAAAAGCATATATGGAACAAGTGAAATTTCTATTAATATTTATTGGTATTTCACTTGTTACGTTAATGGAGAGATGTAATGTCGGCATATCAGAAAATGAAAGAAAGATACGGTTACACTCGCAGTTATGACAGCTTCAGAAAGTTTGTTAATAGGTTAAAAGTCAAGACTGTCAAAAAGAAAATAGGAAATCCAAGCCATATAAATGGGCAGAATATATTGGACAAAAGGTAAAAATTGATGTGAAATATGTACCAAGCAGGTGTATTGTTGACGATCGGAAATATTATGTTTATGTTGCTATTGATAAATGCAGCAGATGGACTTTCGGGCAGATGTATGATGAACAAACACATACAGCTCGTATCAGTTTCTGCTAAGCCTGATAAAGGCGGCTTCATTTTCTATATTGAGAATACAAACAGATGACGGTTCTGAGTTTGCCAATGCGTTATTGGTCGTAAAAGCAAAGCATAATACATTATTTGAGGGCGCATTAGAAAAGCCGGATATCGAATATCAAAAAATAAAATTAGCAACCCCTCGGCATAGTGGCAAGGCAGAACGTCAGAACAGACAGGACGAAGAAAGGTTTTACAACAAGCTGAAAATGCATAATTTGGAAGATGGAAGGAAACAGCTCGCTGTATATTAAAAGGTGAGTTTGACTTTCAAAACTATTGACAAATGAATTAATAAAGAATATAATAATTTAAAATTTGCCCATTTTATAGTAAAATCCGTATAATTTGCTCAAACAAAAAACTTGTTTGTCCGAAATTGCAGTCGGGTTTAAATCGGCTGAATCTATATAAAGAAGGGCGCAGTAATAAACGACTGCCCTTTGCCATAATACAAAAATAATATTGCTGTAAAAAACAATATGAGTGAGGCAGATTTTTATAAGGAGGTAGTATATGGAACTGGAACAAGCAATTTTTACAAGAAGAAGTATCAGAAAATATAACGATACGCCTGTTGACAGAGAAACAATTGAAAAAATCATAGAGGCGGGAGCATGGGCGCCCAGTGCCTGCAATGTTCAGGGCTGGAGATTTATTGTTATTGATGAAAAGAAAGTTCTCAATGAAATTTGCGAAAATGGCGCCGCAGCTTTTCTTAAGAATGTAAATCAGGCTATTGCTGTTATATATGACAACCGTACTGATAATGTAGAATACAACGACTATATCCAAAGCGCTTCAGCCTGTATAGAGAATATGCTGCTTATGGCTCATTCCTTGAATGTAGGCGCTTGTTGGATAAATTTCCTTCCTACTAAAAAAAAGCTCAGGAAAATACTTGATATACCCCCTTATTACGATCCTATAGCTATTATAAGCATTGGCTATTATGATCAGAAAATAAATGAAAGAGCCAGAAAGTTCAAGATGAATGAGCTTATATATTATAATAGTTTTACAGGCTCTGAAAATAATGATAAGGGCAATTTTAAGCTTAAAATCAGACGCATTGCAAGAAAAGGCTACATGCTCATGCCCGTTGGTCTTAAAAAGAGAGTTCAGAAAATTCTCAATAAAAACGAAAAAAAGTTTGATAATTAAGGCGTAAATATGTACGAAAAGTTTATTTTAAAAACAGTGCCACGGGCGATGCCCATATACAGTACGAGATTAAAAGTCCTGTTTCGGCAAATATTACAACTGCCGATAATTTCTCATTAAGTCACGTTGCCGGTGAAAAAATTTTTGCCTTTTCAGATCCGGCAGAACACAACAGAAAAACCTACGAAGCCGTAAATAATCTCAGTGTAGAACGGTTCTACGACTATAAAACCGAAAAACTGACGATTTCGTAAAAAACCGCTTCGGGCATAAACAATCTTCTTTGCCTTAAGTCCGCTAAGGTAAACATTTCGACTAAACAAACAATATTCTGTTCCATTCAGATCATCTCCTGCATTTATTTGTCGGTTACGGTTCTGAATGGAACTTTTTTTGTAACATCACCCCTTCAGCCCACCCTTTATGTTTTGAGTAAATTCTCAAAGTAAATTCCGCCATATAAGGTGATTTTTTTCAATATGCGGCTTTTGATATGGGACATTAGGGTCACGGAAAAACATATAAGTTTCCAAGTTTCCTTCGTCATCATTTAAAAAGGGGAAATACAGCTGAATTCCCCACCGTTATCGGTAAGCAATATAGGGAAAACATCTTTGAACCTGAAACCTTGGTCATTAAGCTTTTTCTTGAACATATAAGAAATAACAAAACAAAATAAATTAATTTTATATATAATTTTAATATTTATAAAAACTTTTATGGGGAAATAGGGCAAAATTTATAAAATATACTGTAAACTTAATTGACTTTATGTGTAATTTGTGCTAACATAAATATGTATAATGTAACAATAAAATCCCAAAATACACCTTTTTGACGATTATAAAAAGGGGTTTTCATTGGTGTGCCCCAAAATATATAAAATCAACGGATCAATTATAAGGGCGGCGTTTTCAGACACCCGGCGCTGCTTGGGGAAAATCTTTATATTAACCGGTGTAGATATAGTCGGAATGTGGTTAGTTCGGTTGTCTCGGCTTATCTATTAATTTTAGGAAAGGGTAAATGAATAACCGACTGCTTTTGAGGTTAAACACTTATTATCGGGGTGAAGAGAAGAATGTCATTAAAAGATGGTTTTTTAAAATTTATAAAAAGAAGAGATCGTAAAATGTGGAAGCGGATCATGACTGTTATGGGCATGGTAGTAGTGTTTGTGACTACCTATATGCTCATACTTCCTGCAATAACGCTGACTGACCCAAACTGTGGCTTTGAAGAGCATGTGCACTCAGATGAATGTTATTCAAAGACTCTTGTTTGCAGCGAGGAAGAAAATGCCACGATACCGCCCACTTTTACGTGTAAAGAAAATCTGCACAGCCACGACAGCGGCTGCTATGACGAAAACGGCAGCCTTGTATGCGGAAAGGCAGACTTTTATATACATAAGCACGACGACTCCTGCTACTTTAATGACAAGCTGGTTTGTCCATTAGACGAAATAGAGGAGCATACACACACAGACGACTGCTTTACGGAAGAACAAGTGCTTATCTGCGGACAGGAAGAAACCGAAGGACACATTCACGACGACAGCTGTTATTCAACATATGACGAGCTTGTATGCGGAATGGAAGAAAGCGAAGACCATCATCATGACGGCAGCTGCTATTTAACACACAATGACCTTATCTGCGGCCAGGAGGAGCATGAGGGTCATACACATACAGACGACTGCTATAAAACAGTTAAAAAGCTGACCTGTGACGAGGCTCAGCTTCATACACATGACGACAGCTGTTATGAAGACGGCGTGCTTGTATGCCCGCTCCCCGAAGTAACAGAGCATGTACACAGCGCAGACTGTGTGACTGCTAACGGACACATACATACAGATGAGTGCTATAAGGGAGAGCTTACCTGCGGCAAGCCCGAGCATCAGCACACTGACGACTGCTATAACAAAGAGACCTCATCTCAGGACAGTGGGACTCCGTCGGACGAAACAAACGACCTTCTTCCCGATATGACAGCTACAGGCGGCACAATAGTTATACCTTCAGATGAAATAGATGCTGATGAACTTCTGTCACAGTTACAGTTAGCATCGGATGGCCCTGCGCTTATAGATGCCGATGACGGTTTTGATGCAAGTGACGTTGAGGTATATGCAAGCCTTGACGATATGAAGAAAAAGTACAGTGGAGAAAGCGTTGATCAATATCAGCCCGAACCGGGTTATGCGCTTACGGTAGAGCTTGTACCTTACAGCAGTGATAAAGAAACATTAGTTCAGGATGCCCTTAAATATACCGGCAAGGAGGATTGGCGAGTAAAGGGCGATGATGCCATAGTATTTGCCAAGATATATTATAAGAATGAAGCCGGCGAAATTCAGCATTTGCCTGCGGGTGCAGCCGTTGTTGTTACTTGCCCCGTAAAGGGTACATCCGGCGAAAGATATCTGAGAGTGCTTACTATGGGCAACGATGATATAGATCCGAAGGAGCTTAATTCAAATATTGAGACCGCCTTTGTGGAAAACGGCGACTTCACAATATCTCAGTGGGATGAAGCCATACAGAAATTCTATTTTACCGTACAGGAAAAGGCTGACGACGGCAGTGTTGCCGGCGATATTACCCTTAATTCAGATACTTTCTGCTTTGTAAATACCAGCATATTTGGCGGATATATAAACACACTTACTTATCTTACCGTTTCCGATGGGGGCGATGCCATTGTGGACGGCACAAATGACCTTATGGTAGGTTCGGAAATGTGGGATAATTCTGCCCCTGCATCCGAACAGGCAGTAGGTGTTGACGGCGCTTCATTGCTGACTTATGATGCCGCAGAAACAAATGCAAGAGGTAACGACAACAGCTCTTACAACAGAGTTGTGCGCTCATTCGACAGCATACTTTACAGACTGCAGATGTCATTTGCCAACAGAGGCTTTTATGAAATACAATACCCCGATGAAAGCAAAGGGGAAAAGGGCATATATGTAGTTGTTCAGGCTACTCTTAACCAAGATGTTACTCAGGCTGTATTTGATATGAACAATATGGTATGGGCTAAGGGCAACACCGATGGCGTAAGCAACTGGAACATTAAATATTATGATAAAGACGGCAACGTCCTTATGAGAGAAGAAGAGGACACAAGCGGCAATATCGTTAAATATAAGGGCGAAACGGGAACAGACCCCGACAGCTTTAATAACTATGTAAACAACAGCAAAGGCGAAGCGGGCGATACGGCCTTTAGTGTCAGCCGTGCCGATAAAGATGATAAGGGCAAAACAGAAGCATATAAATCGACTATAGTTAAGCAGGTGTTTACCGCAAGACTGCCTATCACAAAGTCGGGTACTTCTAATGTAGCTATACCCGGTCAGAATTCATTTTCTATAGGTGTGCTTGCCACTGCGGCTAAAGAGGGAACGCCCATAGAGCCTTCATTCAAAGCCTGGTTTGAGGGCAACGAGCTTAACCTTGACAGCGAAGCCGACGGCGATACTCTTAAAGAGCCTGCCCCGGATAATGAAGGAAATACACTTGATACGGCGAAAGCAGGCCCCGGCAGCTACCAAAGAGGTACTGTATGGGTAACGGCGGCGCCCAGATATAATATGCGCATAGCCAGAAACAGCTCAATGGCATATGCCAGCGACTTTGACTTTCAAAAGGGCGATGAAGTCAGCTCACCCAACGCCAACAGCCTTCACGGCAGAATGTTTGGTTATGGTGTAACTTTCTCACTTTATAACGACACCGATGCGGTTGACAGCAAAGGCGCTAAGCTCACGGGCGATGCTAAGAAAAACGCCCTTAAAAAGAAAGGTATAAGAGGTATAGAGCTGCCAATAGGCAATATAAACTTTGACCTTACTCTCAAGACTTCCGAGGAGAGCATAAGCAAAACCAATAACTATGATAATGCTGTAGATACTCCCGTATTTGAGCTTGATGAAATAGCAGGCTCTGAGGCTTCAAACGGTGCTGTTTCTGCGCCTATAGCCCAGCCCGCCTCTCAGGCAGTACAGCCGGAAACAACTCTTGAAGAAGTAGCAACGACCATAGCCTCAAAGGCAGACACCGAAATTACAGCCGTAGTCCCGCTGGCAATGGCAATGACAGTAGCCATGTCAGATGACGACTATGGAATTATGCCTATTGCGAACCATGATTTTGCTACCCTTGATACTTCGGGCGGCTTGACTTGGGAGTGGGATTTTACCACTAATCTCCCTACAGAAAAGAATGAACCTATACCCGAAAACGATACTATACAAAAAATATTGAGTTTAAGTAGTGGTGTTTCACTAAAGAACAACGGAGACGGTTTATCGCTTAGTAAGGATAGTAAAATTGCTGTACCTTTGCCGGACGGCGCAAGCGGCGGAAAAGTAACAATTATTGTAGGAAATCCTAATGATAGGAGTTTAATTATAGGCAACCATTCATATAATACAAAGATAGATGTGACCGACGGAACTATTGTTTTAGATGCATTACATCAAGAAGATATTGCAGAGGAAACAATAGGTAAATGCTTCTATGTTACCGCTGAGGGCGGCGAAAGTAAAATTACAAGCATAACGGTTGAGGGCAACACAGACGAGCCACAGACTGAAGATGGCGGCGATGTTGACCCCGATGCCAATAAAACAGGAACACACACTGCCGGAGATGGCAACACCGATGGGGGAAGCTGGAGCTTTACCGAAAATATGCCATCTACCGCTAAAACATTGTCTGATGGAGATAAGATAGGCGAAGTCATAACATTTAACGGTAACGGAGGAAGCACGCTCACCCAAGATGGTGTCAGTCTTGCTCAGAATGATAGTTTGACAGTGCCTGTTGAAGATAAAAGCGGCACCATCACCGTAGAATTTGATGGCGGCACAATGACCGCAGACGGAGATGAGCTTACAAGCAACGAAGCTTTGACATTTACAGGCTCGGCATCCGGGGCAGCTTTAACATCAAGCATACAATTTATATCTGCCTATGTAGACCTGCCATACACAACTATAGCGACAGTGGAGGACAAGCAAATCGTCCTCAAATCTACAAGCGCCGACCCCGCTATTGTAAAGTCTATCTCCCTGACCTACGCAGACGAACCTGAACCCGAACCGGAAGAAGCTAAAATAGTAGGGCTTGACTTCCTTGTAGAGGGTAAGGACAGCAACGCGGGACTTAGCATATCAAGCGTTCCTTCGGGAGTTAAACTCAATACACAAATAGGTCAAAGCGGCAGCGGTATATTCAACATAGTAAATACAGGCAATACATTTGATGCCGGTACTAAGGATGTAACGCCTGCGAGTGTAAGTATAGATGGCTTGGGTACGGTTAAGGTTAGCAAATCCACCGATGGCTTTGGCGGTACAATTTCATTTACAGTGCCCACAAGCTATGGCGCAAAAAGTGCTGATCTTTACGCATATCTCGCTTCTTCTTCGGCGGACAATGGAAGAACAGTAACAATTACAAATAACACCGATTTTCCTGAAGATACTACAAAGATATATAATCAGGTAGACAGCACTACTGTTAAGGTTAGACCTGATTCTTACCTTGTAAGGTTTAAGGGCTTAAAACCCGGAAGTAATTATACACTGTCATTTAATAACAACGTAAGAGTTGCCTTTGTAGGGGTTGTTTCTTCTACGGCGGCTCTTGATACAAGCGATTGGAAAGAAGTTGTAGGCGACAGACCATTTGATATAGGATCATTTAAGAACGGTTATGTACTTTTCCACAACGGCTCGGTTACTAACGGTTATGAAGGCGCTTCAAATGTTACATTTGCGAATGTTACAAGCGGAGCAGGAAACTATATCAATGTAGACGGCAAAAACATATTTACAGTACCCCTCGGAAATAGCAGTAACTCGAATATGACATATAATATTCTTCCCTTGGGTACTGACAAGACGGCAAGTAACAACCGAAGCGCAGATTATAAAAATGCGGCAACTTATCCAATTATAAGAGTTCCGGATAGCACAGCAAAAAATGCCAGTCTTTATTTGGTAGTTGCCAACAATAGTACTATAGCGCTTGATTTGAGATTGACGACCACCAACAGTGACGGCAGTACAGACACATTGACAAAAACAATACCCGCAGTAGCTTCTGTAAACACTACAGCTAATGCAAATAATTACATAACCTTTACAGGTCTTAAACCCGGTAATGAGTATACTTTGGAATTTGATACAGGTAAAATAACATGGTACATCTATGCTTTGGGTCTGTTTACTTATGACGATCCTAAGGCTGTTCAGGATAGTTGGGAGCATACTGCGCCTCCGTTTGTTGCAACTGACTTCAGTAAGGCTTATATATTCTTCCATGGTGATGAGAAGGACGTAACCAAGCCGGATTTAGGCAGTAAGGTTGAATACAGTTATTTTGATACTAATGATAAAACTATATTCAAGCCTAATGATAATATCACAAACGGAACAGGAAACGGAGAAAGCAAAAGGCTTAGTTTTGAATATGCTTCTTTCCTGCCGGGTGAAAGCTTTACAAGCGGCAGAAGTGACGGTACAAACACAAGCGCTTCTCCGCCTACATATGGCTACAGCAGTAAAGAAGGCGGATCAAGACATATGTATATAACCGTACCCGATGAGGGCACTAATGGCGTAATGCTTTATATGGTTCTTGCAGGAAACGGAACAAATTATAACCTTACAAGGACGGAGAGTGACGGAAGTACATATACATATTCGGGCACTATAAATCAGAGCAATAGTGAGACGGCAGCAAACCCAAACCATTATCATACTATAAAGGGTCTTAAACCTGGAGCTTCGTACGAGCTGCAATTCCCAAATAGCGGAGATTCTTACATATACAGTTTGGCGTTGGTTTATTATGATGAAAAAGAAGCCGGCCAGCACATAGATGTTGAAAGCTCTGCCGACGGCTGGACTGTAAAGGCTGTTGAGCATGGAACGATAACCGATGTAAATACTCCTTTGCTTTGGGATTATTCTGACAACTATGTGGGTAATTCTTTGGGCGAGTATGCAAGAAGAATGGACTGGGACTACGGCGGCGGCAGAACGGCTGTTGCAAGAATGGCTGCCCCATATAACTACGGCTGTACTGATGACAGCGCTTATGTAGTCGATAACGATGACAGCAAAATAGCTTACGGCACAAATGAGTCTGAGGCTTATTACGGCGGCAGATGGTATGTAAATAACCCTAAGCTTGTAGATGTAAGCGGCACAGACTACACTAACAAGCAGACCTATAATGTCACAGTAAGCGGCTATGACTTCAACTTTGACTATCTCTTTGACGAAGCAAACGGAAATCATACAATGTTGTTCCCCACCAATTTAGCAAGAAATACGGCGGGGTCTACCACTCACAGCGACAACGGCTACGGCAGCTTTATAGGGGCTTATTCTGCGGGCTATTTCCAGGTTCTTGTGCCCTATGGCGACGACTATAACTCCAAACTCCATCTTTTGGCAAGTATAGGCAATCTGGCTGAAACTTCACTGTCAAACGATACTATAAACACCGAAGGTCAGAAGGGCGAAAACTTCAGCAACGACAGCAAAACAGACTATACCCAGGATGATGATGTAAACGATGATATCAAGGAGTTTATTCCCGGTTCGTTCTCGGCATATAACAGCTTTATGTCAAAGGGCTCTACAGGAATTGGAAATAAGTCTGTTCTGACAGATATAAAAGAAGTAGGATATGACGGCGGCAATATTGTAGTTAAAGACGGCGCGGCATATGACAAGTACGGCAGACCTGCGGGACAGTTCTTGGGTACTAACTGGGGACAGGAGCATCAGGACTATGACGCCGCTGCTGCCATAGGTGAAGACATAGACATATGGAGCGGCTTCCAGCTGCAAACAGGCGGCGACGTGACCCTTTCGGCAGTGGATGTGCTTATGAAGTTTGACGGCGCAGCCTTCGACCTTGATTTAGAAGAGATCCAAAAATCTGATAGCGTTAAGGATTTTATAAGCACTACATTTGAAAAAGATGCTGATCTTAACATAATGCAGTATACCAAAGATAAAGCAGCTACCGATACTTCCCTTCCTATAGACGGCGATTACACCGTAAACCTCTTCTTTGGTGTAAGCTCTAATACTTCATATAAGACAAACGGCTTCAACTCTACAAACAGTACCTCGTTTACTGCTATGAAAAATGCCCGAGAAGAAAACTTCACCTTCTATTCTTATAAAGATATTAAAGAGGGAACAGCAACGCCTGACGGACAGGTAACAGCCATGCTTATGGAAATAAGAGATGCTTACATACCAATGGGTATATATTTGAGTATGAGATGTCCCGTCACCGTAAGAAGCGAAATATTAGGAGCTACCGGCACTGATAAGACTACCGCAGGCAAGGTGTTTGCCGAGGTGACCGACATAAGAGGCTGGAGCTATGTTGACGGCGGACTTGACTATTCGGGCACAGCTTTTAGCGGATTATGCCCGAGTGATGAAAGCCTTGAAGGCGCAGAGCATAAACATCAGCCTATGCACGGCGTAAGCTGGGGTAATGACTCTACCCATACCCCTGATAATTACAGAAACACAACCACAAGCGTAACAACCACCGATTATAGAGTGACTGACCTTGGCGGTGCAAACTTCCTGTCAAGCAATATAACAGGAAACGGCAGCTCAGGCTGGGCAAGAAATGACGGCGGCGAGTTCTATTTCTACAACTTTAGTTCAAGCGGCACTACAAATAGCGGAAACTCCTATTTCAAGACAGAGTATAACGATTTTGGAACTGAGGGCGAAGGCACGGTAAAGACAGAGCATTACAGAAATGACAGCAGCGGAAATAAATATTCCGGCACACCTTACACCCGTGGTATGAGCTTGCTTGTGAATGGATATAGGTCACAGATCACCCTTAAGACCGACCTCAATGAGCATGATACCGCAGGCGCTAATAAAGACACTAAGATATATAACAAGCAGAATTCGGAAGAAAGATGGCCCACATATACTCTGACAGATATGAAGACAAATTCGGCGGCGGGCACTTCTTCGGGCACTACCGAGCTTAAAATCACCGTGGATATTGACGGCGGCGGCATAGTGCTTGTTGACAAAGCCGGCGCAACGGGCGCACCGATAGAAGGAGAAGCCACCTCAAGCTCATTTGTAAGAGTTATAACGGGAAAGGACGTTGATGGCAACGACCTGTACGAATACCTTAAATGGCCTGAGGCAGAAGCAACAGAACATAAAGGTGAAGAACAGAGGATAGAATACACAGACAGTGAAGGCAATTCTCACAGCGTTACGGTTCAGATAGAGTTTGATCCTTCCGACAGACAGAAGCTGATATTACATCTGACAGAGGTCGATATAGGCGCAGAGCTGCCTGACATACAATTCTCAGGCTATGTGACAAGCTCAGCTTATAACAATGAAGTAATAAATATGTCTGCTAAGGTGATAGGCGCAGGCGACATAAGAGTTTACGGCGACAAGGCAGGAAACCAAAGCGCCGACACCACCGTTATTCAGGCTCTTACATCTGCGGCGTTTGCAAAGGTAGTTCATAGAGAAGACAGAAGCAAGATATTAGACTATGACTTATATCGTGAAGCCTTAGACGACGGTGTAACCAACCCCGATCTTGTCAGCTATGACTTTAATGACGACGCTTCATCAGGCTCTATAGCCAATGTGGAGGATAAGCTGGTTTATACCATAAACTACGACAACTCCACCGGCAACAGGAAAAATCACGTATTCCTCTATGACGTACTTCCTACCGACCCTGCGGGCAATCCGCTTAAGGTGCTTGGTGTAAGAGTTATCTGGAGAGACCTTCTCGGTAATGAGGTAAGTAAAGTCTTCCCCGACACCGAAGATCCTGACCCAAGAACCAGCCCGGACTATAAGGTATTCTACACAACCGAAAAAGACAGAGCAACGATCAATTCCGAATGGAGCGGATTTGCAAGCAACAAAATACCCGAGGGCGGTTTTTCATCCGATAGTTCAACAGAGATCAATGTGCCGTATGAAGATAATTTAGATACAAAGAAGTTGTTTACCTACGGAAGAACTGAGGAAAACTTTAAACCGGGAGAAGATTCACCCAAGACCCATCGTAAGGGTATATGTAATGTGGGCGAACATTCGGATGACGGTTCTGTTGACGATCCTACGCATATACTTGATCCTTATGAAAAAGCAGACCCCACAACTTGGCCTACAGCCCTGTACTTCAAGATAGGTACGGCAGAGAGCAAAGTTCCTGCGGTGGATGCGGAATGTAATCTTTATGTGCAGATAGTCTGCGAAGCCAAGGGCTATGTAAACGGCAGCGGCAAGGGCGAAGGCTTTATATATAACAACAACGCTGTTATAGCAACACCTGATGCGGCAAATGCAAATGCTTATTTGCCACAGACAGTGGCAGCCTCTACCTCTGTTGCTACAAGAAATATATCGGGTAAGGTTTTCTATGATAACGACCAGAACGGTTATTATGAGAGCAAAGAACCGGGCTCTACGGCAGGCGGTTCCGATGAACCCTATGCGGGAGTTGTAGTATCTCTGTTCAGAAAAACCACCGACGGTTATGAAAAGGTGAACGCCGACATTGACGGAAATACCTTTGGCACAGGCGGCGACATTACTACAGACAGTGACGGATATTATGTATTTAACAACCTGCCGCCCGGAGACTATTATATAGCATTTAAGGACGGAAGCGGAAGCCCAATGCCTAATGACAACCCCGAAGGAAGATATCAGAAGAAAGGCTCTCACGGTGCGGATAATACCTCATTTGATAATGACGGTGTAAGCATAGCCAGTGTAAGCGGTGATGCTTTTATTGAGTGGCTAAAGGCACAATCTGATGGTGACGCTTATAAATATGTCATCTATGATAAGGGCAGCTATGACCCTGAAAGTAATAAGATGAGCGGCAATATGGCAACTACACTGTATGACCGCGAAGAAGTAGTAAATAGCTTTGGCATGACTCAGAATGACGATTATAACTTCCTTGGCATATCGGAAGCAGCATATTCCCTGCCCGAAACAGGCGGAAGCGGTATGGGCAGTCTGAAATTGCTTGGAGGTCTGTGTTTGGCAGTCGTATTTGTGGGACTTGGACTAAAGAAAAGGAATTATCTAAAATAAGTCTGCCATATTGTCAGGCAAGGGGACTTTCTGAAGAAGCTAAATATTAAAGTAAACGGAAATGAGTTCGGTATTATATCGGGCTCATTTCTTTTTTTACGGTGTGAAATGTTACTGTTTCTTCATATATTATATATAGTGCTTTATCGGCAAAAAATAATCATAAAATAAAGATGTTATATGCCCAAAGAAATTTAACTTGTTCCCGAAACAAAACCCTTTTGTATAAATTGTCGGAAAATATGAATAAAAAACCGCCTCCCTTATCATTTCCAACATAAATAAATTTTTTTTATAAAAATTATAGACTAAATTACATTAAAATTTAGTAAAAATAGTTGACTTTGTATGTATTTTGTGCTAACATAATTTACACATGTATATTAATATTTTAATTCGCAAAGTGGCTTTGATTTGTGAATAAAAAAACGGGGTTTTTTTGGTATGCCCCAAAATATGATAAAAATGCTTATTTTATGAGGAAAGCGGCGCTTTCAGACACCCGGCGCTGCTTGGGAAAAACCTTTATATTAACCGATGTAGATAGGACGGAATGTGGTTAATTCGGTTGTCTCGCCTTATCTATAAATTTATGGAAAGGATAAATGGATAACCTCGGTCGGTTATACACTTATTATTCGGGGTAAAGTAAGAATGTCACTGAAAAAATGGTTTTTAAAGTTGACTAAAAGAAAAGATTACAGAATGTGGAAGCGGATCATGACTGTTATGGGCATGTTAGTAGTGTTTGTGACTACCTATATGCTCATACTTCCTGCAATAACGCTGACTGACCCAAAATGTGGCTTTGAAGAGCATGTGCACTCAGATGAATGTTATTCAAAGACTCTTGTTTGCAGCGAGGAAGAAAATGCCACGATACCGCCCACTTTTACGTGTAAAGAAAATCTGCACAGCCACGACAGCGGCTGCTATGACGAAAACGGCAGCCTTGTATGCGGAAAGGCAGACTTTTATATACATAAGCACGACGACTCCTGCTACTTTAATGACAAGCTGGTTTGTCCATTAGACGAAATAGAGGAGCATACACACACAGACGACTGCTTTACGGAAGAACAAGTGCTTATCTGCGGACAGGAAGAAACCGAAGGACACATTCACGACGACAGCTGTTATTCAACATATGACGAGCTTGTATGCGGAATGGAAGAAAGCGAAGACCATCATCATGACGGCAGCTGCTATTTAACACACAATGACCTTATCTGCGGCCAGGAGGAGCATGAGGGTCATACACATACAGACGACTGTTATAAGACAGTTAAAAAGCTGACCTGTGACGAGGCTCAGCTTCATACACATGACGACAGCTGTTATGAAGACGGCGTACTTGTATGCCCGCTTCCCGAAGTAACAGAGCATGTACACAGCGCAGACTGTGTGACTGCTAACGGTCATATACATACAGATGAGTGCTATAAGGAAGACCTCACCTGCGGTAAGCCCGAGCACCAGCACACAGATGACTGCTATAACAAAGAAACCTCATCTCAGGACAGCCAGACTCCGGCGGACGAAACAAAGCCCGATGAGCCTGCAATCGTCCCCAATGATACCGTTGTTACAAACAGCAGTATAACCATTGAAGATGACCCATCAGTCCCCGATAATCTTCTTGACATTTTTGACGATATCCAACAAAGCGCAGAAAATGCCAAGCCGAGCAAGCCAATAGCAGTAGTAACACCTCATTTTGAATTCATCCCCAATGCCATCTCCCTTGACGGCGAAGAAGAGGGAATGTCCTATCAGGACAGCCTTGTTGTGAATGAAATCCAGGACGGCGGCGCAAACCGCGGCGGCTACAGCTATGACAGCATAAAGGAAGATATGGCTGAGGCTCTGGATTATGAGGATATGGATAAATTCGATGAAAATCTGCTCGATATGGCTCTCATCGATATTTATTATGACGGCGAATATACCGACCTTAACTCATATCCTGCCACAATCGACCTTACATACAGTCTTGATGCTCCTATGGGCGCAAGCAGCCTCCACGTTTTCTCCATAGGCAATGATGGCGCAGTTGAAATTACGCCCACCTCAATTTCAAGAGAAAACGACTCTGCTACCGAATTTGTATATGAAGTGACGAACCTCAACACGACCTTTGGTTTGCTGTCTGAGGGCTTCTTCCCCGGTTATATAAGCGGTGTGCAGATAACAAAAGTGGCTGACGGTACTCCCGTATGGGATATTAAGGAAGAAAGCGGACATACTCCGGGCTATGACTCAGACGACAGTAATAAAATTGTCAGAACTTTTGACTCCGTCACATATACGACAACAATTACTTCGGCTCCATGTGACGGTGCGAACGACTATGTATTTGACACAGCTAATACAGACCCCGTTATTGTAGATGTACAGCTTGACGCCGATATAACCCGCTTCAGATTCAATACAAGCGGTATGGCTTGGCTCGGAAATGCTGCGGGCTGGAGAATAAACTATTATAAGGGCGCTACAGATTCAAGAGCGGAAGATGACATTGTACTCTATGAGGACGCAACAGGACTTCATAAAGCAGACGGCTCTGCCACATATATAAGAGATGTTATAAACAATGCCGGTAATACAAATCCTTATTCCTCAATAGACGGCATTACCCATCAGGCTCTTCTAGCTCCATACACCTTAAGAGAGGTTGGCGGGACCACAATAGGTAACCAGGTAATTTCCGTAAGCGTAGGAGTTCTGGCAAGTCATGAAGGCGATACTCTTGAGCCTGACTTTAAGTTCTATTTCGAGGGCAATCCTGAGAATAAGGACAGTGAAAGCGGCAATGTTAAATCTGATAATGAGCTTAAAATATCTAAGTCTGACTCCGCAACTTCGGAAAATGTCGTTACAGTAACGGCAGGGCCTTATTACGGCGTTCACCTTGCATCCAACACCGACCTCAAATATCATAGCATTTTCGACCTTGTAAAAGGCGATGAGGTCACTGTGAGAAACAAGAATTCTCTCAACGGCAGAATGTTTGGCTATGGCGTGACATTAGAGCTTCACAATAAGACCAATTCAAAGGATAAGGACGTATTGTTCAAGAAGGGTATAAAGGGTATTGAGCTGCCAAAGGGCAATATAAATGTTGACCTGACCCTTGATGTAACCGGCACAGCCAAAACTTCGGCAAGCGGCAAAACTGCCATAAATGCCATAACCTATACAGACCTTCTGGGCGAAAATGTTCTTGACGGCGATGAAAACAGCGTAATTACACCTATTGAGGGAAGTGAGGAAGCTCCGCAGGAGCAGGTCGAAAGTGCCATGTCTACGGGAGCATATATCCCCAGACCCTTAATTCCCGCAGAGGGAACAGCAGACTACGAAAATTCAGTAGCTCTGCCCAGACCTCTCATAGAAACAAATGCGCTCACCGGCGAAAAGCCTACCGCAGCAAGAACACTTTCACAGGTTCTCTCCACAGCAATCCCCGCTAACAACTGCGGTATTATGTCTATCGCAGGTAATGGCGAACCAATTCCGGCTGATGAGGGTGGCATTATGCCGACTGCTAACGATGTTACTACAGATAATAAACACGGTACTCATACTGTCGGTGATGATTTTGAGAGTTGGGATTTCTTAACAGGAGCAGATACAACTGTTTCTGTTGGTGTGAATGATGAATTTTATGGTTTGGTCTTTGAATTACAGGGAGCAAGAACATTCCATAAAGCCAATGGTATACCATTTGAAGCCAATGATGTGGTATATGTCCCTGTTAAACAAACCAGTGGAAAAATCACCGTATCATCTCAACGCAACACAGGCACTGGTACCAATTTCCAGTATACAATTAACGATGGTTCTGATGTTCGTTATGTTAGTCAGCAATATGAATTTTCAGACGTAGTAACTGTAACCGGTCATGATGGAACAAATTACTTAAAGCTGACTTTTACCGCTCAACCACGTTGTACAGGCATCAGAATTGATTACGGTGAAGGTGAACCATCGAAAGATACGACATCAGAAGCTACAACGGCGTCAGAAGGTACTACGGCATCGGAGGCTACTACGGCGTCGGAAGGAACCACAGCAGCAGGCAGCGGCGGTGACGTTGGCGGCGGCGGTAGACAAGATGGCGCACCGACAGGTGTTGTAGGCGGTTATGTATACTTCCATAATCAAGATGGCTACAATACAGGAAAGGACAATTGTGCTAATGTTGTAGACGTTCAAGGTTTTGACGGTATAGATTATACTTCATTTGTATCCGGGCAAAAGGGATATTCAGAAATCGGCTCAAGTGGTAAGTATATATTCAACTTTGATGTTTCACCTCCGGGTGCCTCAGGCAGCATTTCCAAAGCCGACGATAAGAATTTTTCAATAAATATCGATAGTTGGACCGGTAAATGGACAACGGGTCTCAGAGGTAGCGACTATGAAAATAGTTTAACTATAACCGTTCCAAAGGATACAGATGCTAACAGTGCTAATTTTTACCTCTATATGTATGATGTAAAAGGCGCTATGAGGATTTCAAAGGTTGGAGATAATTCCAATGGTGTATCGATATATAAAGACCTGACAACTGCTGCTGATTCAAATGCAAAGGTTTACGAAGTTACCAATCTGCAGCCGGGTGAGTCATATACTATCGCACCACTTGAAAGCAATACAAACAAGAAATATAAAATTATCGCTATGGCGTTGTTCACACTGGAAGCTCCGCTTGACGATACAACAACAGGCGATTGGATAGAGGGACATAAAACTCCTACGGAGGTTATCCCCGCAGAACAAGAGGCTTACATTTTCTTTGGTAGTCATGCAGGAAGTACGGGAGATTTCCCACATGGAGGTACTCCGGCAGTCAATATTGAAGAAAATTATACAAATGTTCACCATTATTATTCCGGCGACCGTCAAAGCAGCGGCGATATAGGTACAGATGTTACTCCTGCAGTGTTCAATGTAGATAACGCGCCCGATACCGGCGGAGCATCAACATCGGATACCAGAGATGATGTTATTGTAAGTGCCAAGATAGGTCCTGAAGGAACGGCGACAAACGGTGATATAGGAAGTTATGACGTTGCTCAGTACAGTCAGAATGTGGCTCATGTATTTACTATCAAAGTTCCGGACGATTCGACTGTTCCCGGAATACAGAGTGCAAAGCTTATGCTCTATGAGCGCAGCAAAAACACATTCCGACTGATAGACAAAGATTATGAAGACCCGGACGCAGCTGATGATGCTCTTGAACAGGTAAGAAGCGTCACCAATAAAGCCGATGCGGAAGGCGGCACAATGATTGAGTTTGACGGACTTGAACCGGGCAAAACATATACACTTGACGCAAATGGAGAAAATTATCAATATTACTTCATTGCGCTTGTTACTCAGACAACACTGCCGGAAGAACTTCCGTGGAAAATAACAGTGCCCGACCAGGCTGCGGTATACACTCCATTTATATGGGACTACAATGCAAACGTAGAAACCACAAAATATGGCAAGTGGAAGAGATTTGTTGACTGGGATAAGGGAAACGAACGTTCCAACATTGCAAAGCAGGCTGCGCCTTACAACTCAGCAGGCTATAAGTCAGGTACAGCGCCAGATACTCAGGATAATCCGAGGTCGATTGGCAATAATGTTGACTACGGTCTGAATGACGAAAGACAGTGCTTCTACGGCGGAAACTGGTCTATAAGCGATGATAAAAAAATTACATTACCGAGCCAGATATTGGACGGCGACAAGTCACTTGCAAAGACTTACCAAATCACCGTAAGCGGCTATAATTTCGACTTTGATACCTATCACTTCCCCACAAACTTTGCGAGGGACTCTATAGGTACACAGATCTATTATAATGCAGGCTTCGGTCAGTACATAAACGCTTTTTCAGCGGGACATATGCAGGTTTTGGTACCTTATCCCGAAAGCGGTTACAGCGGCGGTTTAATTCTTGAAGCCAAAGTCGGCAATCTGACAGTTGAGTCCGTAGGCGATAAAACCGGTCAGACCCTTGCTCCCGACTCAGGCACAACAGGCGGCAGCGACAAGAATGACGGTATAAACGACGACAAAAGCTCAATAGACGCTAATCAGGATAAGCAGAACAAAGTCGAAACACTGAGAGTAAGAGCAACCTCCAGACACAACTCATTCAAGAGTAAGGGCGCTCGTGACATTGACTCAGATATGACAGGCGAAGGCGGAGCGGGCGTATGGCTCGGCACAGACGGTTGGAACAGCAACACCGTAAGTGACGCATCGGCGGCAATAGACGAGGAAATCGACATATGGGGCGCAGGTATGCTCCGTCAGGACTCCGACCTTTCTCTTTCGGCTATAAACGTACTTCAGCTTTATGATTCTGCTGCCTTTGAAATTACAGGCGAAGCAGAACCCGGCTCTGTTGTTCAGGGACTGAAGGATCAGGACATAGTAACCGACATTAACATATTATATGCCGGCGACCCGAAGCATAAGGGCGGATATGACACCGTTAAGGGTGCGCCAACGGTTGCAGATATGGGTAAGATAAATGAGGAAGACCTTGTTTTCTATGACTCACTCAAAGACCTGAATGATGCGGGCTATGAATGTGTCGGCGTGCTTATGGAGGTCAGAGGCAACGGAATACCGAGAGGAAATTATATCTCCGTAAAGATACCTGTTAAGGTAAGGCACGTAATAGGCAACATAGGCGAAGTATACGTGACCATGAGCAGAATCAGAGCATGGAGCTATAACAGAGATCTTGGCGATGATAACCAGCCAATGGAAAATGTAACCTGGAGCAAAGTCAATGTAGATGACATGGGCAAAGGCACACTTCCTGTGGATTATAAAGCCTTTGTTCCTGACACTATAAGTCATGCAAACTCCTCGAATGTTGAGGCCGCGCAGAACGATGTAGTTAAGGTTAACGGTTTAGACTGCTATTTCTTCAACAACTTCTCAAGCGGCGGCAGCAGTAATGCCTTTGAATATACAAAGACAGAGTATACACAGTGGGAGACCGGTGAACCTTGGGACAGCACGGGAAAAGCGGCTGTCAATACAGATGTCGGCATAGGCGTTACCAAATATCACCCAAGAGGTCAGGAGTGCGGCGTAAGCTTACTTGTTACGGGTTATGAATCAGAGGTTAAAATCAAATATACCAATGATACAGGTACATACGACAAGCTGAATGGCGACAGACCGAAGTTCGAGCTTTCGGGTGTCAAGCCCAAGATTTACACAGAGGGAGTTCTGGAACCTGAAAACCAATATTCAGACCTTATTGTCCAGGTAAATCAGACGAATACTATAGGCGCCCATGGCGTAGGTCCGCTTCAGATGGTTAATGGTTCACTCACTATACCTTCAACTGATGTCTATGACGTGACAGGCGGCGGTAATGTTCCGGGACCGATAGTATTTAAAGACGGCGAAACAAAGAAGATAAAGTTTACAGGCTCTAACGGCACGGTTTATAATGATGTGGAAATTACCGTGGAATATCCCGGTACCAACAACGATTTCTGCATTATAAAGGTAAATGATGCTCCTCTTGGAGTAGAGCTGCCCAAAATGGAATTTACCACTACAATAAGAAATTGGGTAGGCAATAACGACCAGGCAGAAATTCAGGCTGTTATTTCCGGCTCAGGCGACTTAAGAACGCACTCCAAGTCAGTGGGCAATCTGGACAACTCCACTATCTCCATTATGAACGAGGGCGGCACGGGCTTCTATAAGAGCCCCGACACGCCAAAGGAGATAAGCGCATTTGCAGATGGCACATATATGAATTATACCATCAACTATTCCAATGCGGAGGGTACTTCAGCCATAGCCGACAGAAACTTCTTTGACGTAATGCCTATTATAAACGGAAAAATAGGACTTAAAGTGCTGAGTGTACAGATAGACACTCTTGACGATTCCGGCAATGTCGAGGGTCACCCGTGGGCAAAGGTATATTATACCACCGATGACAGGGACAGCCTGACTGAATCCACGAATGGTTGGGTAAGTCTTAAGAACCGAGACCAGCTGCCCGGAAAAGCCAATTATCCGGAAACAACTGCTCCCAAAATCACTGAGGTGGCAGAAAAAGGTTCAAATACCGGCACATTTGACTTTTCGGATGTTGGAGTTGCGAATTCTATAACAGGTCTGTATTTCAGAGTGGGCGATGACGGCGACAGCGTTACTAATCCTGCTATTCCTGCAGGTAAGAGCATGAGGGTAACCATAACGGTTGACGTAAATGAGAAGATAGCCGGATATTATGACAATATAGCTTATCTTCTTACCAACGCCGATGAGACCACTGCCTCCTACGACCAGACGCAGATTGCAAAGGATATTGTAGTCGGCAGAACCATAAAGGGTCGTGTATGGAATGATAAAGACCAGGACGGCTATCAGGACAATGACGTCAGTAGCGGCGAGGTTGAGGACGGAATAGACGGCGCAAAGGTATATCTCTTCAAGAGGACTACAGCAGAGCCTGCAGGAGCATATACGGCGCAGAAGACCGATATGATGAATGTCACCTTCGGTTCAGCGGGTGAACAGTCAACTAAAGATGGCGGATATTATTCATTCGTAAATATACCCGATGGCAGCTATATCATAGGCGTTGACACCAACATAACGGGAGATAAGCCGGAGGATCGCTATCAGCTTAGGGATAACCTTGGCTCTGTTACGGTTGATTCCACAAATGACAATGACGGTATTAATATTGACAATATCGACATTTCGGACGCCAACGTGCAAAACCTTATTACGGCTCTTAAGGATTTGTACTGTGACTACATCATAGCCTATGATGTGGGTAAGGAGACTGACACAGGCAAGGTTAATTCGATCACACCTACGGAAATGCTCCTTCTTAATGAGATTGTAGCTCAGGTTGGCAAGGGCACTGTAAATTCACAGTACAGACAGACTGAGGATAATCTTGACCTTGGTATAACCGAGTCGAGCTATTCACTGCCTGAGACAGGCGGAAGCGGCTTTGCTGTATTGAGCGTGTTTGGCGGACTTTGTCTGGTGGTATTTGGTGTATTTGGCATTGGGCTTAAAAGGCGATATTTGCGTAAGTAAAGTTAAATTTGGGAAGGGGAATTGATTTTTCTCCTTCCCGGAAATAAAAAATAAATGCACAATTCAGGTTGGCTGTTCGGTTATTATTGTGCGGATAAAATAAAAAAACTATGACAGAGCCATACGGTTAGCGAGCGATTTGACAAGCTTCCTTATCAGTTAAATTATTTTTTCTAAGCTATCATTTTAACCGTGGGTTTTGAAGATGTTTTAGAGAACAGTCGGTTGGGTATTTTGGGGAATTTTGAATATGTAATTTATGCTTACTTCTTGACGAAGGGCAAGGGAAGGTTCGGCTTTATTTGCGGCGTCTGAGGCTTTTGGGCTTTGGGTTTGGCTAAGCTTTGCCCGCCCTGTCAGGTAAGAAGTGCAATAAATTAATTCGACCTTTGGCGCAAGCCTTTGGGAGAATTTTTGGTCGGTCATCCTAGACCTTAAATAAAGGATGAAGGTAACAGGCGGTTTGCTTTGGGGCTTTTGCAGGGGCTTCTTTTCAGGGGAGTTTGGCGAGGGCTTTTGGAGGAAACGGCGTTGAGCCCTGCCGAGGGCTATCGGTCTGGGCTTTGGGTCATTGTCCGTGACGTAAAATAAAGGATGGCGGTTTGCTTTTGGGCTTTTGCAGGGGCTTCTTTTCAGGGGAGTTTGGCGAGGGCTTTTGGAGGAAACGGCGTTGAGCCCTGCCGAGGG
>CANRPW010000010.1 GCA_947632615.1 uncultured Clostridia bacterium
CGCCCCCCCCCGTCCCCTCCACAAGCCATCTTCGATGGCTCGTGGAGGGGACGGCACAAAAAACTGCCGCAGAACTAACGTTCTGCGGCAGTTTTTTATGCCTGTGCGCTTTTATATTCTTCAAGTGCTCTTGCAAGCTGATCCGGACATGATGTAGGTTTAAATCCGCATCTGATACCTTTAAGGCGCTTTATTACCTCATCAACATCCATTCCCTCAACAAGCTTGCCAACGCCTTGGGTGTTGCCGTTGCAGCCGCCCAAAAATGAAACATTATATACCTTGTTGTCCTTTACGTCAAATGAGATCTGCGCAGCGCAAACTCCCTTTGTCTTATAGATCATAATATCCACTCCTTTTTATTTGTGATAAGGCTCGTTATTTATAATTCTGAATGACCTGTATATCTGCTCCAATAGAATTACCCTCATAAGCTGATGTGGAAATGTCATTTCGGAAAAGCTAAGACTTAAGTCTGCCCTTTTCATGACCTCGGGTGAAAGCCCTAAGGATCCGCCTATTATAAAATTTATATGGCTTATACCTTCAATAGACTTTTTTGCAATAAGATCGGCAAAGCCCTCACTGGCAAAAGTTTTTCCCTCAATGGCAAGAGCCACATTGTAACCATCCTTAAGCTTAGAGAGTATTCTTTCTCCTTCTTTATTTTTGACTATTTCCTCTTCTGCAGGGCTAAGTGTCTGTGGCGCTTTCTCGTCCGCCACCTCGACTATTTCAAGGCTTATATATCTTGACAGCCTTTTGGCATATTCCTCAATTGCCTGTCTATAAAATTTTTCCTTTATTTTGCCTACACAAATTATTGTTATTTTCATTTAAGCTCTATTATCTCAGAAACTCCCTCTCTTGCCGCAACAGCCATATCGAGGTATGTTCCCACCTTTATTTTATATCTGTTAAGTATAGCTTCAACGGTTTCAAAGGCAAGCCTCTCTGTGTTATTTTCCAGACTGAGATGCCCCAGACGGACATATGAAAGCTTACCGTTCATAATACATGCCAAAAGCTTTCCTGCCACTTCGTTGCACAAATGACCTCTTTCTCCTAAAATGCGCTGCTTAAGCGGCTCGGGATATGAGCCTTTTTTCAGCATATCTATATCATGGTTGCTTTCAAGAAGTAATATACTGCTGTCTTTTATATTGTCCATGATGGTTTTGGTGACGTGTCCTATATCCGTTGCTACAGTGACCTTATGTTTGTCGGTGATAACGCTGTAGCCTACAGATTCGTTGGCATCGTGAGGCGTTTTAAAGGCACTTATGCAAAGATCGTTTATTATTATATTTTCGCCATGAGATATAACATTTTTTAAAATAGGATTTACCTTTCCCATTTTATAATCTCCGCCGTTAAATGTGCCTACTGTGGCATATAGGGGCGTTTTGTACTTTCTCGAAAATACTCCTGCGCCTCTTATATGGTCGTCATGCTCGTGTGTAAGAAAAACAGCATCTATATCGGCGCCTGTCACACCTATTTTATTAAGTCCTTCGTCGATTTTCTTACCGCTAAGCCCGGCATCTATAAGTATTTTTGTATGCTCTGTGCCAATATATGTACAATTCCCCGAAGAACCGCTGGCTATAGTTGCAAATTCAAGTGACATGCTTTATCCCACCGTTTATTAATTTTTTGAAACTCTCTTTATGTCAGCTCCCAAAGCCCTGAGCTTATCCTCTATATTGGCATAGCCTCTGTCAATAAAGCGTATGTTGTCAATGGTAGACTTGCCCTCAGCCGCAAGAGATGCTATTATCATTGCTGCGCCTGCCCTGAGGTCTGTTGCGGATACATTGGCGCTCTTGAGCCTAGGCACACCCTTTATAATGGCTTCTCTGCCTTTTATGGTGACATTTACTCCAAATTTTTTAAGCTCATCTATATATTGATAACGGTTTTCCCATACATTTTCAACAACTCTGCTTGTGCCCTCAGCAACGGCAAGAAGAGCCGTAATCTGCGGCTGAAGGTCTGTGGGAAACCCCGGATATACCATAGTCTTTATATTGGTAGCACAAAGCTTGCCGTCTGAAACTATCCTTATATAGTCGTCGCCCTCATCGATATGACAGCCCATTTCTTCAAGCTTGGCAGTAAGAGAATCCATATGCTTAGGGATAAGGTTTTTGACTGTTATGTCTCCACCTGTAATAGCTCCGCAAATCATATATGTGCCGGCTTCTATCTGATCCGGAATTATGGTATATTCTCCCCCATGAAGCCTGTCCATGCCCTGTATTCTTATTATGTCAGTACCCGCTCCCTTTATGTTTGCGCCAAGCATATTGAGGAAGTTTGCCGTATCAACTATATGCGGCTCTTTTGCGGCGTTTTCTATAACAGTTCTTCCCGAAGCTGTTGCTGCCGCTATCATTATGTTTATTGTTGCTCCAACGGAGGCTACATCCAGATATATGTTAGCCCCGTGAAGTCTGCCGTTTACTTCAAGCTTTATTATTCTGTCGTCACTTGTGTCGATTTTTGCGCCCATCATGCGGAAGCCCTTAAGATGTTGGTCTATAGGGCGCTCGCCGAAATTGCAGCCTCCGGGAAGAGCCACCTCTGCCCTGCCAAATCTGCCTAAAAGCGCACCCATAAGATAATAAGATGCCCTTATTTTTCTTACAGAGTCATCTGTTGCAACGTATGAGTCTACCTTTCTTGCATCTATAATAAGCGTAGACTCGTCATTCAAGCTGCACTTTGCTCCCAAAAGGTTGAGAGTTTTCATAAGGCTTGTGACGTCCTCTATTGTTGGCAAGTTTTCTATAACCGATACGCCGTTTGCTACAATGGCTGCCGGTATGATGGCAACCGCCGCATTTTTAGCTCCGTTTATAGAAACAACGCCTTTTAATTTTTTTTGTCCGTTTATTTCAAAATATTCCATAAATAACACCCCTATCGGATGAATCAAATAACAACACACCGACAATAATTATATCACCAAACTGCATAGTTGAAAAGAGTTTTTTTGTTTTTGTCAAACATTTTGTAAAAAATAATATGGAAAGCTGTAGTTATTTGTTAAAATCTTCTACATAAGCCGCAGTATATCCGTTTATATAAAACCTTTCGCTCTTTCCCTCAAGGCTTATAGAGTAGCAGGGAATAGCCTCTGCGCTGTCCGTTTCGTTTCCCGAAACATCAAGATATCCAAGACTTATATGAGAAATATCAATGCTTTCACCGGGATATTTGTCTTTTATTTCATTCATAAACGAAAAAAGAACAATGTCCGCCGAATATACATCCGACTTAACTCCCGAAAATCCCGTAGGGATGGCATAATTTATTTCTACATTCATACCCTTGTCGTTAAATGTAAAAATACAATAGCTGTTAAAGCAATTATAATTTTTATAATACATATTGTATAAAACCTTTATGCCATCCTCCGTTGAGATAGTCTTTTCAAATGTAAAGTCATAAAAAACCTCGTTTAATCTGTTGACAACAATGTCTGCTCTTTTCTCGGCATCAGTCTCTTCGGAAATCATAACATTCGGGTCGGAAAAAGAAAGCTTGCTGCCGTCTACCCTGAGGGTCTTGCCTTTCGACTTAAAAATAGTCACGTCAAACTCCTCGGTACGGCTGACCTCTGCGCCCTTTCCAAAAAAAATATCAGAAAGAACAAACAGATCGTAGCTTTCCCGTCTGATCTCAAGCTGAGGCAGATCTCCTGAGTCTTTGGGTATGTCTCCGCTGACAGTTATGCCCTTGCTCGCAAGAACCGTCTTTATATTGTCTATCTCATCTCCCGAAAGCCTCCTTGTATAGTAGCTCCTCAGGTTGAGTCCTAAAAGAAACACATTCAATATAACAAGAAAGAGAATGGTTATATTTTTAGCTTTGTTAAAATCCATAAATACACCTCTCGTAATATAAGAAGTATTTGCCACTCGGAAGGTCTTTGGGTCATCTTTAGATGACCCGAAAACCTTCCGAGGGCCGCGGGGCGAGGCGGGGCAGGGAGCACGTGGGGGAAATGCGGCTCCCAGCGGGAGCCGCATTTCCCCCACGTGCTCCCTGCCCCGCCTCGCCCCGCGGCCGCCCCAAAACGTTTTCGGCTAAACCTTAAAAGCGTGCCTCCGGTTTTATGTATTTTTTATTGAGGCATAAATTCAATTGTATTGCTTTCCGCATCCATAGAGCTTACAATAGCAAGAGATTCCAGCTTAAAGCCCAAATTTCTTATCATCTTACCTCCTGACTGAAAACCCTTTTCAATAGCTATACCTATGCCTGCTACCTTAGCCCCTGCATCATGCACTATAGAAATAAGCCCCTGAAGAGCACAGCCGTTTGCCAAAAAATCATCTATAATAAGTATTTTATCTCCGGGATTTACAAACTTTTTTGAAACTATGACTTGGTTTGTGCACTTATGAGTGAATGACTCCACCTCTGCTATGTACATTTCGCCGTCTAAATTTATGCTTTGTGTCTTTTTTGCAAAGACAACAGGCACGCCGAAATGCTGAGCCACTATACAAGCTATGCCTATGCCGGAGGCTTCAATAGTCATTATTTTGTTTATCTCAACACCCTCAAAGCGTCTTTTAAATTCACGCCCCATTTCATTAAAAAGCTCTATGTCCATCTGATGGTTCAAAAATTTATCCACCTTCAGAACATTTCCCGGCTTAATAACTCCGTCCTTTACTATTCTTTCTTCCAAAAAATTCATTTATATCCACCCTTTCGCTTTTTTATTTAATTTTACACCAAAAGAATGGATTTTTCAATAAGTTTCCGCTCTTTTCTTAATAAGACTCGCCGCTATGCTTACAGCAATTTCTGTCGGCGTAACACTGCCTATGTCAATGCCTATAGGCGCTTCCACTCTTGCTGTCTCTTTTTCGGTTATGCCACAGGACATAAGCCTTTTTTTCACAAACTCTGTCTTTGACTTGCTTCCCATAACACCTATATACTTTGCGGGAGTAGAAAGCGCAAATCTCTCGCACTCAAAATCTCCCTTATGCCCCCTCGTCATAATGGCAATATAGTCATTTTCTCTTATGTCAATGTGGATATTTTCAAAATCGCAAAGCAAAACCTCATCCGCTTGGGGAAATCTCTCGGGGTCTGCAAATTCCTCTCTGTCATCCACCACAACAACATAAAAATCAAGCATTTTAAGAAGCCTTGCAAGCTCCCTGCCCACATGACCGCCGCCGAATATAAACACCCTGCCGTCACTGCCTGATTTTTCAATATAAAACTTCTGAGGGTCTGCCGGGTCGTCATAGCTTATTTTGCCTAAGCCCTCCTCAAATGGCAGACAGACATAATACGGTCTTCTTCCCTTTGCCGCCTTAAGCCCTTCCTCCGCAAAATCCCTGTCTTTTTCATCAACATAATAAAAAAGGACTTCGGCTCTTCCTCCGCATACCATACCCAATTCGCTTTTGCCCTGTTCAAGGCTGTATTTGCGGAGCAGGCTTTTTTTCTCGCCTATAAGCTCCTTCGCCTTAGATATAGCCATATATTCCAAATTTCCGCCGCCTATGGTGCCGCATATAAGTCCGCCTTTGCCAACGACCATATAAGCCCCTGCCCCTCTTGGGACAGAGCCCTCGCTTTTTGTCAAGGCTGCAAGCACAACAGGCTCACCTTTTTCAATATTCCGTAAAAGTGTTTCAAATATTTTCTTCATATGTTTTTACCGTTTAAATGCGCACACACAAGCTCCAAAACGCTGCCTGCTATACACCTTGCCTTGTCGGATATTGTAAAGCAGTTTTTAAGCTCTTCTCTGCGAGGGTCGATATCTCCGGTTTTAAAGCCCTTTTTCACCATATAACCATCTCTTAAAAGCCCTCTTATTATTCCGTCGATCTGTGCCAAGACCTCCGCCGTTTTGCCGTCATTCTCAACAACAGCCACAGCCTCACCCTTTTTGACAAAATCGCCTATTTTCTTAATGGGGCAAAACCTTCCCTCCATAGGGGCATATATAACTCTCTCTTTTGTATATCCCCCTATATTTCCCGGTATGCCCGTGTTGGGAACAGCCGTTCCGCTTTTAATTACCCTGCCCAAATCGTGCCCTCTTTGGGTTTCCACAACATAATCCACGTCCTCTCCTGCCGTAAAGCCGGGTCCAAGGGCAACGGTAAGAGGCGCTATATCAATTTTAGTGCCAAGGTTTTTCTTTGCTATTATGGCATCTATTACCACTTCGGGCTTAAGCTTGTCTATTGTCTTTCCTTCGGGATCAACAATTACGGGCACATCGCCCCTTTTAAGTATTTCAAAGGCTTCTTTCGCATCTTTTGCAAGCACGGCCTTCATGCCCTCAACGACACACTCTCCTTCAAAAACCGCCTCGCAAGAAGAAACCGCCCTTCTCACGGCGGCAGGCATTGGGGCTTCAAGCACTATAGGCGAAAATCCCGCTCTCCACAGCCTGTGTATTGTACCTGTCGCCAGATCTCCGCCGCCCCTCACTATTATAAGAGGTCTGTTTTTTATATCTCTCACTTAAAAACCCTCTTTTCCAAAACAGCATTTACATTTTAAGGGAATAAATGCTGTCATATTTTAATATTTTGCTCTGACAAAGCTCTCTGTATTCAGGCTCTGTTCTCCAAGCAAGTCCGCACTGAGCGGATATTGCCGTAGGCAAGGGTATGAGCCTGCCGGGGACTTTTTCTTCCGTACATATTTTTTCTGCCGCCATAGCATCTACCGTCCTTGAAAATGTAAATATGGCATACAGCTTTTTTTCTCTCATTTTGCCGCCTCCCGAGCCAAATCCCCAAGAGCCTTTGCCGCAGCCTTCACTTCCTCGGATGTGTTAAAATATGAAAAACTGAAGCGCACAACGCCCCATTCCAAAGTTCCTAAAGCCTTGTGCATAAGGGGCGCACAGTGCAGCCCTGCACGGGTGCAGATGTTATATTCCGTCCACAGCCTGTCACAAAGTATGTCTGAGGGCAGACCCTCTATATTCACACTTATGACTGCCGACCTGCTTTTGCCGTAAATATCGCCATAGACGGTCAGTCCCTTTATGTCACATATCCGGCGGCAAAATTCATCGGCAAGGTTCGCCTTTTTTTCATATATATCCTCGGTATTAAGTATAAAGTCCAAAGCAGCGTTAAGCCCTGCAATGCCGTGTACGTTCAGTGTGCCCGCTTCTAAGGCATCGGGCATTTCTTGGGGGTGTACCTTGTCACGGCTGTGTATGCCGCTGCCCCCTGTGCGCAGGGGCGAAAGATCAACGCCCTCTCTTACATATATTCCGCCCACACCCTGAGGGCCCATTAAGCCCTTGTGGCCCGTAAAGCAAAATATGTCTGCCGCATTTACATCCACAGGAAAAGAGCCCACGCTCTGAGAGCCGTCAACTATAAGCAGTATGCCGTGTTTTTTTGTTATTTCGCTAATTTTTGCCAAATCTACAGTATTTCCCGTTACGTTGGAGCTGTGGTTAATTACCGCCGCCCTTGTGTTGGGCTTTATTGCCTTTTCAAGCTCACCCACATCCCAAAGCCCTTTTTTGTCGGCTTTTATAATAGTAAGCTCCACACCTGCCTTTTCCGTTTCATATAAGGGACGAAGCACGGAGTTATGCTCGGTTTCTGTTGTTATAACGTGGTCGCCTTTTTTGAGAGTCCCTTTTATTGCCATATTCAGGCTGTCGGTGGAATTATAGGTAAAGGCTATGCGTGCCGGGTCGTCTGTTTTCAAAAGCTCGGCAAGCTTTATTCTTGTGTCATAAACCAGCCTTGATGCCGCAAGTGAAGGCTCGTGAGCGCCCCTTGAGGGGTTTCCTGCACTTTCTAAGGCTTTAACCATCGCCCTTGCCACCCCCGGGGGCTTTTTTAATGTTGTGGCGGCATTGTCAAGATATATCATGGCTTTATAATAAGATCGGCACTCAAAAGCTTTTCGGCTATAACGTACATATTGGATACGCCTCCCACCTGCAGCTTATCCGTAAGTCCGTAAAAATTAAGGCAGGTTCCGCAGGTCATTATCTCTACTCCCTGCTCTTCAAGCTGCTTTATGTCTTCAAGACAGGGCGAACCCTCGCAGGAAAGCTTTGCTCCGCCGTTGTAGAAAATAAGGGTTGTGGGCAGCTCATCCTGCTGAGTAAGGGCAAATATAAAGCTCTTTATAAGCGCTCCGCCCAGCTCGTCGTTACCGCTGCCCATTACATTTGAAGATATAACCACAACTCTGCGGTTTATTGCCTTTGCTTCCTTGGGCTCGGTGCTTTCTGCTTCCACTGCCCCATCACCTACTATTATCTCTGTTTTGTAGTTGCCGTCGGGGGTCTGCTCCCACTTAAAGGCATAGCCCTTGTCTGTTGCCATTTTTTCTAAATTTTCTACCGCTGTTTTGTTGTCAACAGCTGTTTCAACTACCCCTGCGCCATTAAGCTCCTTAATGGCATTTTTTGTCTTAACTACGGGAATAGGACAAGCATCCCCAATTGCATTTACCTTTGTCATCTGTATATCATCCTTTCACGATAATTTCATAATCCGTTTTATCTATAAGCCTGCCTACAGCCTCAGCGGGCAGCCCTGCTTCCTTCATTTCATTTACGATTTCCTCTGCTTCATCACAAGCCACAGCCGCAAGAAGGCCTCCCGAGGTCTGGGGGTCAAAAAGAATTTCCTCCATACCAAAGCTCACATTTTCAAAGCGAACATGCCCCTTGCAGTAATTTCTGTTTTTCTGCGCCGCCCCGGTAAAAAGGTATTCATTGGCATAGTCCAACGCCTCTTTTATATAAGGCACTTTGTCTAAATAAACCTCGCAGGAGAGCCTATTTTCGGTCATCTCTCTTAAATGCCCCAAAAAGCCAAAGCCTGTCACGTCCGTACAGGCATTTACCTTGTGCCTTTTAAGTATGTCGCAGGCGTATTTATTAAGTGTAGTCATAGACTTTATAGCCTGAGAAAGCGCAGCCTCCGAAGCCTCTCCCACACGGGAGGCAGAGCATACCAGCCCTACGCCCAACTTTTTTGTGAGTATAAGCACATCTCCCACTGCGCCGCCATTGTTTTTATATATTTTTTTGGGGTCTACAACACCCGTAACGGACAGCCCGTATTTTATGTCTTTATCTGCAATAGAGTGCCCTCCGGCTATGCTGCCCCCTGCCTCTGTCACCTTATCGGCACCGCCTCGCATTATCTCGCCCAAAATGTTCAGGTCGCCGTCTTCGGGAAAGCAAACTATGTTAAGGGCAGTCTTTACCTCGCCGCCCATGGCGTAAATATCGCTTAAGGCGTTCGTTGCCGCTATCTGCCCGAAGGTGTAGGGGTCTTCGACTACAGGGGGAAAAAAGTCTAATGTGTGTATAACAGCACAGCCCTCTGCCACCTTATACACCGCCCCGTCGTCGTGGCTATTATAGCCCACAATAAGGTTTTCGTCATAAGGGGCTTTCGGCAGTCTTTCAAGCACATGGCTTAAAAGCCCCGCCCCAAGTTTGGCAGTACAGCCGCCGCTTTTGCAAAACAATTTTTCACTCATACAACCCCTCCTTTAAAGAGCAAGCATAAGCCTTTATACCTCGCTCTTTCAGTATGGTCTTTATTTTCTCTCCCCTGCTCTTTAGCTCAGCGGTGTCGCATTTATTTATAATGGCATAATATTTTCTGCCGCCAACGTTTTTCATAGCGCCGCTTTCGGAAGAAAGTATGTCCGCCAGATCCTTTTCGGTGATAATATGCCCCTCGTCCACGTTCAGCAGGGCGCAGACCTTTTCCTTCCTGAAGCAGACCTCGCCTACGGGCTTGTCTAAAGCATCTATCCCCACGACCCCCAAAACAATGTCGGAAGCTTCCAAAATAACAGGCTCATGCTCCTCGGGTGCTTTGCAGGGCAGCCCTTTTGCGCCGTCCGCCTCTATAACAGCCGCATCCGCAAGCCCTATACACTCTTCAAGCTCCGGGCTTTTTTCAAGCTTGTTTTGGGGAATTTCCCGCCCCATAAGGGCGATTTTGTGACTTTTCCATATTTCCAAAATGCCGTCTTTGGTGCTTGCCAAAGGCAGATCATCGGGCTTATATATTTTGGTGGTGGTGGCAAGCAGAGTTTTAAAGCCATAGGAGGCGAAAACCTCGCCTAACTTGTACATAAGTGTAGTTTTCCCGCCGCCGCCAACTATTGATATAATATGTCCTTTTTCTTTTGTAAAGTCAAACATACAGGGCACGTCTATGTCTAAAAAATCTCCCCTTTTGTGGGATAATAAGAAATAGACCCTCTCTTTATGCTTTTTTATAAGGCTCTTGCCGCCTCTGTCTCCCTCTATGTCTAAAAGCTCAGCCTTCATTTCGGGAGAGAAAATACAGGGGTTTGAGGTTGTGCCGTCTTGGTCGACTATACAGCCCATAGCCTTGCCCGAAGCCATATAGCCCCTCACAAGCCCTACAAGAGTATCCATGCTTATATAGGGCTGGTCGCACACCATAAACATCAGGGCATTTTCGGGCTTTGAAGCCCGCACCCCCAAATTCACAGAGGCAGATATGCCCTTATGGCTCAGTGGGTTGTGGATGTACTCCACCTCCCCATACCTTTCGCAGATTTTTTTAATTTCGTCATATTTTGATACCACCGCTATTTTATCTATATATTGGGGGAGCTTCTCCTTAAGCCTTTTTGCATTTTCAAGGGCTATTGTGAAAAGCTCCCTGCCGTCTATTTTATACAGCAGCTTATTAATGCTCCCAAAGCGGCGGCTGCTGCCTGCGGCGGTGAGTATAATATCAATCTTCATTTTTTATCATTTCCATGTATACCTTCTCCGGGCTTAAGGGAAGCTCTCTTATTCTGACGCCCACGGCATTGTCAAGGGCGTTGGCTATTGCGGGAGAGGGTGTGTTTATAACTATTTCGCCTATTGACTTAGCCCCGAAAGGCCCTGTAGGCTCATAGCTTGACTCAAAGGTCACCTCGACTGTGCCTATATCCTGCCTTGTGGGCAGCTTATACTGCATAAAGGAGTTATTTCGCATTACCCCCGCCTTGTTATAGCTTATATCCTCATAAAGAGCCATACCTATACCCTGGGCTATGCCGCCCTCGGTCTGCACTCTTGCTAAGTTGGGGTTGATAACCGTTCCGCAGTCAACGCATGCCTTATAATTTATTACTTCTATCTTTCCCGTTTCCCTGTCCAGCTCTATTTCAACTGCCCCTGCCATATATGGCGGCGGAGAAACAGGCGAAGTGTGCATTTCGGAGGCATAAAGAGCCGTGTCGCTGAAGTTCATAGCAAAATTTGCAAGATCCTTAAGAGTTATGCTCTCGTCTGTGGCTGTTTTATACACTCTCTTGCCGTCAAAGTCTACCTCTTTGGGGTTGCAGCCCATTTTCTTTGCGCCGTATTCCTTTATTTTTTCAATAAGAGAAGCGCAGGTCTTTACTACCGCATTACCTGTGATGTAGGTAGTGCTGGAAGCATAAGAACCCGAATCATAAGGGGATACGTCCGTATCAACGCCGTACACTACAATATTCTCCGGCTCGCAAAGCAAGCAGTCTGCCGCCATCTGAGCAAGTATGGTGTCGCAGCCCGTGCCCATATCGGAAGCGCCTATCATAAGTGAATAAAAGCCGTCGTCATTTACCTTTATAGCCACCGAGGCAACGTCAAGCCCCGATATGCAAGAGCCTTGAAGGGCAAGGGCAAGCCCCACAGCCCTTATATTGCCGTTTTCCATAATACGTCTGGGGTATTTGCTCTCCCAGCCTATCATTTCCTTTACCCTTGCAAGACAGCGGTCAAGGGCACAGCTGTTGGCAGTTTCGCCGTAGTAGGCAGGCATAAAGTCGCCCTCTCTTGTGATGTTCATTTCTCTTAAAAGAGCAGGGTCTATATTGAGTATGTGGGAAAGCTCGTCTATAGCGCTTTCAATGGCAAATATGCCCTGAGTTGCGCCGTAGCCTCTGTATGCCCCTGCAGCCATTACATTTGTATATACTACATCCGCGGTAAACCTGAACGCCTCCGCCTTGCTGTAAATGGGTATTGCCTTGTGTCCGCTGAGTCCTACCGTGGTAGGGCCGTGCTCGCCGTATGCTCCTGTGTTTGAAAGTGTATGAAGCTCTATTGCCTTTATTTTGCCGTTCTTCATAGCCCCTATTTTTACGTCAAGGTACATTTCATGACGAGGGGACGAAGCCGTCTGTGCTTCTTCTCTTGTAAAAACTATTTTAGACGGTTTTCCCGTTTTATATGTCACAAAAGCAGGATAAACCTCCGACACTGCGGTCTGCTTAGCTCCGAAGCCGCCGCCAATACGCGGCTTTATTACCCTTACCTTAGACTTGGGTATGCCAAGCGCCGTAGCAACTATCCTTCTTACATGAAAGGTGATCTGCGTAGCGGAAACCACCGTCAGCCTGCCGTAAATGTCCGTATAGGCGTATGTCCTGAAGGTTTCCATCATAGCCTGCTGATTTGCCTTTGTGTGGTAGGTTCGTTCAATAACAACATCGCTTTCGGCGAACGCCTTTTCTACGTCCCCGCCCTCAGAGGCTTCCGATGAGCAGAGATTTCGCTTGTTGTCAGCTCCCACAGGGCAGAGTGACTGCCAGTTGTCTTCGGGATGTACCAAAATTGGTCCGTCTTTGGCAGTACGGGGGTCAAGCACAGGCTCTAACACCTCATATTTTACCTTTATAAGCCTCATGGCTCTCTCCGCAGCTTCTTCCGTTTCCGCCGCAATTATTGCCACAGGGTCGCCTACATATCTTACGCGCCTGTCAAGTATAAGCCTGTCGTAGGGGCTTGCCTCGGGGTAGGTCTGCCCTGCATTTGTAAAGCGTATGTCGGGCACGTCTTTATAAGTAAATACCGCCTCAACCCCGGCTACCTTAAGCGCCTTGCTTATGTCTATCTCTTCAACAAGGGCATGGGGATGGGGACTTCTCAGCAGCTTTACAATAAGACATTCCTTCGGTGCTAAGTCGTCGGTATATACGGGCTGACCCGTTACCAGAGCCATGGCATCTTTTTTTCGCATTGGTCTGTTTACAGCTTTAGTTTCCATATTATCCCCCTTTCCTTTTATGTTCCAGATATTTCTTTACCGCTCTTAGCTGACCCGTATAGCCTGTACAGCGGCAAAGGTTTCCCGTTAAATATTCATTAATTTCGTCCTCGGTAGGGTCTTCAAGCTCTTTTGCCATTGCCAGCACATTCATAAGAAAGCCCGGGTTGCAAAAGCCGCACTGATCTGCCCCTTCGTCTGCCAAAAAGCCCCCAAGCTCCTCGGCATCGGACTTAAGCCCTTCAAGGGTGGTTATATGCTTGTTGTTTGCTCTCATAAGGGGCACAGTACACGAAAGTGTGGGCTTATCTTCAAGCCACACAGTGCAAAGCCCGCAGTTTGAGGTTTCACAGCCCCTTTTCACGCTGTAACACCCCTTGCTTCTGAGATATTCAAGAAGGGGAGTGTCGGGGCTTACGTCATCATTTATAAGCTTTCCGTTTATCCATAATTTTATTTCCATATTTCCTCCTTAAATAAGCTTTGATAAGCTTCTCTTTATAAGTACGTAGGCTATCTGCTCTCTGTACTCCGCACTGCCTCTTATATTGCTGCCGTAGGTAAAGCTCTTTGCCGTTTCAATAGCGTATTTTTCCATATCTTTGGGAATTTCCCCCTCTACAACATCCGCCCTTGCAGGTCTTGCGCCTATGGCGGTTTTTATATTGCTGCCAAGGGAAATAGCGCAGGTTAGCACGGGAAAGTCAGTAGACTGATTTCTGAATGAGGTATACACCGTTTTTATATCGGCCTTTTTTACCCTTATATTTACAAGTATGTCGTTGTCATACTTCATTTTGGCAAATTCTGAGATGGGTATTACCCCGCCTTTATACATCTCAACATAAGAGTCCAGCGCCAAAAACAGCGTAAGCACGTCTGAAAAGCCAAACCTGCCGTAAATACTGCCGCCAAGGGTGACGCAATTCCGAAACTGAACGCCTACAATATGCCTTACAGCCTCTTTTGCTGCGCCCCCTGTATATTCATTAAAGCCCTTATTAAGCTCCAATTCTCTTAAGGTGGTCATAGCACCTATTATAAATTCGTCGTCTTTTTCTTCTATGCCGTCAAGCCCTAAATTCGATAAGTCTATTATGGAGACGCACTGCTTGCTGCCAAGTCTTAGCCAGCCGTTTCCCCCTACTATTTTGTTGCTTCTTTTTTGGTTAAGCTCATAGGCTTCCTCCAATGAGCCGGGAAATATGTGATTTTTAAATCTCAGCATAAAAGCCCCCTCCTTATTTCAAAATAAAACGTCTGCATACATAATAATTTTACACCAAAACGCGGCATTTGTACAATAAAAAAATGCGGAATATTTATTAATTCCGCATTTTGTTGTATATGTATTTATTATCAGCCTTCCTGAGCTTTTTCTTCCTCATCCTTAGGAAGTATAATGTTGAGTAAAATAGCCACTATAGCAGCAGGCACAATACCCGAGCCGCCGAATATAAGTGAAATAGCATCGGGAAGCTGTGCAAGTGCATCAGGGTTAGCGCCAAGACCATAGCCAAGACCAAGTGCTACGGAAACGATGGTTACGCTTCTTGCCTTAACGGGCCACTTAGTAACAAGCTGTATACCGCTGACTACTATTGACGAGAACATAATAACTGCCGCTCCGCCAAGAACAGACTGAGGCATTATAGAAACTATAGCCGCAAGCTTCGGGAAAAGTCCGCAAAGAATGAGGAATATAGCGCCCATTGAAAGAGCAAAAAGGTTTACAACCTTTGTGATAGCTACAAGACCTACGTTCTGTGAGAAGGATGTATTTGGAAGTACGCCGAAAAGGGCAGCAATTGATGAACCTAAACCGTCACACATAACACCGCCTGAAAGCTCCTTGTCTGTAGCCTCTCTGCCAAGACCGCCCTCTGTTATACCCGAGATGTCGCCTACTGTTTCTACAGCAGTAACAACGAACATTATAAGTATAGGAGCGATCGCCTTAGGTGAGAATACAAACTTAAGGACTTCACTGCCGTCTGTAAGAAGATAAACAGGGCGTGGAATAGAGAACCAAGCTGCATCGGCAACCTTAGACCAGTTGAGCACCCACGCCTTTGTTACTTCTTCGCCTGTTGTGGGGTCTACAAATGTTGTGGGAAGTATAAGCGCCATTATTGAAACTAATATATAGCCTACGATAATACCTATAAGTATGGATGAAGCGCTTGTAATTCCCTTTGTGCCGTGCTTAAGAGCAAGTATGACCGCAAGCACTACAAAGCCTACAAAAAGGTTTTCAAGTGAGCCGTAGTCAGCTGCGCCGCTGCCGCCTGCAAATGAAGCTACACCAACGCTTATAAGTGAAAGACCTATTGAAAGAACTACCGTACCTGTTACTACAGCGGGGAAGAACTTACGAAGGGGCTTTAAGAAGAAGCCTAAAACCGTTTCGAAAAGTCCGCCAATGAAGGAAGCCGCCATAATTGCGCCGTATGCCACAATGCCGCCGCCCATAACTGCGGAAACGCTCTTACATACGCCTATAAAGCCGGAGCTTGTACCCATTATGATGGGAAGTCTTGCACCAACGGGCCCTATTGTGAAAAGCTGGATAAGTGTAACTATACCCGCTATCATCATAGCATTCTGAAGAAGGGCTATCTGAAGGTCTGAGCCGGAAACTATTCCGCAAGTACCTGTTATGATAAGCAGGGGTGTAAGGTTACCTACAAACATTGCCATAACGTGCTGGAGACCCAGAGGTATGGCTGTTCTTAAAGGCAGTTTGCCTTCAAGCTCGTAAATGCTGCCATTTTGTTTTGACATGATTTTTCTCCTTTATTAAAATACACAAGGTGCATTTCTGCACCCGATACAATTAACATAAATTATTATACAGGCATATTTTAAAAAAGTAAATATTTATTTTCATAATTTTTTCATATTTTGATAAAATCATTTAAAAAAACACAAATCTTCCCTGTTTATATACAATTTTTTGGGTATTTTGCCCTCTAAGAGCTGAAAGTCGCGATCGTCAAGTCTTACACAAAGGGGCTTTTTGGCATTTTCTGATGTATAAAAAAGCAGCTTATACCCAAAAGGCTCTTTTTTTATCTCGGGCTTTAAAACATTTAACGAAAGCTCTCCCTCCAAGACCGATATTTTATCCGCCCTTATGGCAACCCCCGAAATTTTGTCGGGTATATCCGAAAGCTTAGGGCTTATGTCAAAATCGTCTATACATATACTGTCGTTTATATTGACGGAAGCTATGTTTTCCCAGCCTGCAAGAAGGGCAGTTTTAAAGTTTGGGGGGTGGTTAAGTATGTCATCAGTCTTGCCACAGCCTATTACCTCTCCCCCGTCTATTACCATAAGCTCGTCACTTAAGGCATAAAGCTCCTCTATGTCATGAGAGACTGTTATAAGCGTGCCCTTAAAATCTTTAAGCATATTTATAAGCTCATCTCTCATATTGCCTTTAATATGCCTGTCAAGGGCAGAAAAGGGCTCGTCAAGAAGTATTGCCTCGGGGTTTGCCGCCAATATCCTCCCAAGGGCGACCCTTTGCTTTTGCCCTTGTGAAAGCTGTGAGGGCAGCCTGTCTGAAAGCTCAGTAAGGGCAAATCTCTCCATAATTTGCTCTGCCTGCTGTGTCTTTTCGGCTTTTTTGCCCCTGACTGCCGCCATTATGTTTTGCTTTACGTCCATATAAGGAAAAAGAGCAAGACTTTGGAACAAATATCCCACCCGTCTTTTTTGCGCAGACAGGCAGATATTTTTATCGTACAAAACCCTGCCGTCTACACAAATATAGCCGCTATCAGGCTTTTCTATGCCCGCTATGCTTTTAAGTGTAAGGCTCTTGCCGCTGCCCGACTCCCCCAATATGCCTATTCGCCTTGAGGGGCTTTCATAGCTTATATTCAGTGTAAAATCACCATAATTCTTTTTTATATTAAGCTTTACCGACATATTTACTTCCTCATTAGTTTATTTAAGACTATGTTCATACCCGTTATAAGCCCAAAGGCTATAGCCGTTATTATCAAAAACCACATTCCTGCGGCGGCGTAGTTTCCGTCCTGTACTACCATGGCAATTTTCTGCGCAACAGTGGCGGTCTTTCCCGGTATGTTGCCCGCAAGCATGGAGGTTGCGCCGTACTCCCCCATAGCTCTTGCAAATGTAAGAACAGTGCCCGAAACAAGCCCGGGTGAAGCGGAGGGCATAGCCACCTTAAAAAGAATTTCTCTCTCCGTCATGCCTAAAGTTCTTGCGGCATATATAAGCTCTCTGTCCACCTGCTCAAAGGCGGCTCTTGCATTTCTGTACATAAGGGGAAAGGATATCACAAAAGCCGCTATAACGCAGCCAAGCCAAGTCTGTATTACCTTTATATCAAAACTCAGAAGAAAGCTGCCCACGGGTCTTCTTGTGCTGAAAATAAGCAGCAGTATAAAGCCCGCCGCAGTAGGGGGCAAAACAAGGGGCAATGAAAGCAGGGAGTCTAAAAAGCATTTTGTGCTATTGTTTTTCTCCAAAAGCTTCCATGCAAGCCACACGCCTATTATAAATGATATTACTGCCGCTGCCGCCCCTGTTTTAAGTGAAATTATAAGGGGCGAAAAGTCAATATTTTCCATCACATCACCCTGCAACAAAACCCATAAAATGAGCCTCATAAACCGACTTTTTATCTTCCGAGGAAATATAGTTTAAAAAGTCCTCTGCTGCCTGAGCCTGAGCCTCGTCCGCATTGGCATTTTCTATAAGAGCAGCAGGGTAGGTTATATCTCCCGTGAGAGAATTGTCTATATATTCTATTATGTCAACCTTATCTTCAAAGCCGTAGGTGTCGGAGTAATACACCGTTCCCACCTCGCAAGCTCCCTCGGCAACCGCCGTCAGAACCTTGCTTACGTTGTCCTGCTCGCTTATCTCAACACCACCGAGAGCCTCGGAGACCTCACGGGCATCTATTATGCTTACGTCATCGGTCGCTTCAAGCTTGCCTAAGGCAATAAGCGCTTTTCTTGTATAAGCCCCTGCGGGCACCGTGCCGCCGGCTAAGGCTATGCTTTTTGCATTTGCCAGGCTTTCAAGCCCTGTTACTGTAGTGCCGCTGTTTTTGTATGTAATCAGCACAAGGCGGTTGTTTATAATATCCTTCCGTGTGCCGTCCTTTACAAGGCCGTTATCTTCAAGGGCGTCCATTTTGTCCTGTGCTGCGGAAAAGAATATGTCGCAGTCTGCCCCCTCTTTTATCTGATTTGCAAGAGTTCCCGAGCTGTCGGCATTTAAGTTGATAACAACACCGGGATGCTCCCCTTCATAGCTTTGGGCAAGCTCTGTCATAACGGAGTCAAGGCTTGCCGCAATAAATACGTTAAGCTCTGTATTTGTCTGCTCGCTGCTTGTGCCCGAGCCGCAGCCTGTTATAAACGCCGCCATAAGTAAACCTAAAATTAATTTTTTCATATAATACCTCACTCATTTGCCGTGCCTGTCAGAACCTCTATGCCGTGCCTTACCACGGGCAGTATGTAGGGGAGTATCTCTCCCACCGCCTTGGGGCTGCCGGGAAGATTTATAATAAGGCTTTTGCCCCTTATGCCTGCCTCGCCGCGGCTTAGCATGGCTCTTTTGTTGATGGAAAGGGAATATGCCCTTATGCCCTGAGATATGCCGTCTGCCATTTTTGTACAGACCTCTTTTGTGACCTCGGGGGTAATATCCCTCTCTGAAAATCCCGTGCCGCCTACGGTGATTATAAGGTTAAGCCCCCTTTTGTCGCAAAGTCTTATAAGCGCCTCTCTCAGCTCACCCTCGTCATCGGGCATAAGTATGTTTTCCCAAACGTCATAGCCGTGAGATAACAGATATTCTTCCGCAAGAGGACCGCTTACGTCTTCTCTCTCGCCCCTGCTCGCCCTGTCGCTAAGGCTTATGACTGCCGCCGAGGGCTTGCTTTTGTCGGGAGGAAAAACCGAAACTCTGTCGCCCACCTTTATTTCTCCCCCTGTAATAACCTCCGCAAACACGCCTTCTCTTGGCATTATGCAGTCGTTCATTCTTTTATATATCTCACAATGGCTGTGACATTTTTTGCCTATCTGACTTAGCCTTAAAACGGTCTGCCCTATATGTATAAGACTTCCCATATCAAGTTCTTTTAAGTCTATGCCCTCCACAACTATATTTTCGCCGAAGTCACCAAATTTCACATCTGCACCCTTTTTGCGAAAATCCTCTATTTTCTCATAAGACAAAAGGCTTATCTGCCTGTGCCATTTGCCTGCGTGGGCATCATTTTCCATGCCCCAATTTGCTATGAGCTTTGCCCGCTCTACAGGCTTTTTTACCGTGCCTCTTTTTTCACTTATACAAATTGCCAAAACCTTGCCTACACTATCCGCCAATTTTATTCATACCCCTTTTTTCGGTAATTTTGCTTTTGTCACTGAAACAATGCTCCTTGGGTTTGCTTTCAATGACCTTTGCAAAAGCCGCCGCCAATTTTTCTCTGTCGTATATGATATCCTTTATATAAATGCCGTCTTCATAGCAAAGACAGCTTTTTAAATAACCGTCGCTTGTAAGCCTTATCCTGTTGCAGCTATCACAAAAGGTGCGGCTTATGGGGCTTATAAAGCCTATTTTAATGCCCCTGCCCTTGTAATATACCGCAGGGCCGTTTCCCTTGAATGAAAGCTTGTAAGCTTCGCCAAGCATTGACTTAAGCTCGGTGTTTAACAGGGGCTTAAAGCCTGCGCCGCAGCCTATGGGCATAAGCTCTATAAAGCGGATGTCGACCCCGATTTTTTCGGCAAATGAAATAAGGGGCAGAAAATCATCTTTATACTGCAAAACTGTGTTTATTCTCACATCTATACCACAGCCTTTAAGGGCTTTTATTCCCTCTGTTACCGCGTGTAAACAGTCTTTTCCCGTTATTTTTTGATATTTGCTTCTGTCTAAGGTGTCAAGGCTCACGTTTACCGAATTTATACCCGCTTCCAAAAGGGCTTTGGCATATTTTGCCGCCAAAACGCCGTTGGTGGTAAGTGTGACTGACTTTATGCCCTCTGTTTGTTTTATTTGCCTTATTATGTGGATAATATCCTTACGAAGGAGAGGCTCGCCCCCTGTTATTTTCACCTTTGTAATGCCTGCGCCCGCAGCAGCGCCGCAAATTTCCGCTAATTCGTCAGCCCCAAGAGCAGCCCCGCAAAAGTCGGCATTTTGAGGAAGGCAATAAACGCACCTGAGGTCGCACCTGTCGGTGACGGATATTCTCAGATAGTCTATTTCCCTTCCGAATTTATCCTTCACTTGAAGCCTCCCAAAGTCCGCTTTTGCCCCCGGACTTTTTTAATAACCTGACCTCGCCTATTTTCATACCTTTGTCCACCGCCTTACACATATCGTATACGGTGAGCAGAGCCGTCATAACTCCCGTAAGAGCCTCCATTTCGACCCCGGTTTTGCCCACAGTCGCCGCAGTGCAATATGCTGTAATAGTCCGTCCGTCATTCTTTGGCTCAAAATCTATGCTCACCTTAGTAAGCCCTATTATATGACAAAGAGGTATAAGCTCGGAAGTCTTTTTTGCGCCCATAATGCCTGCAATACGAGCCGTACCAAGCACATCGCCCTTTGTTATGTCCCCTGAATATATACGTCTGAAGCACTCTTCTGACATGGTTATCTCGCCCCTTGCCACCGCCTCTCTTTTGGTGTCGGGCTTTTCTCCCACATCTACCATTATTGCCTCGCCCCTATCATTAAAATGAGTCATACGTCATCTACCCTTTCCAAAGCCGCAGTCGGGGAAAATGCAGGTCTTGCAGTTAAGGCAAAAGCCGCCCTCTCCCATTACGGCAATATCCTCTTTTTTTATCCTCTCTCCCGCAGCCAATACGGGAAGAATTATGTCAAAAACAGTTCTCTTCGAGTGCATAACGCACCCCGGCAGCCCCAAAACGGGCACTTCGCCCAGATAAGCTACCATAAGCATTGCCCCGGGAAGCACAGGCGCGCCATGGGTGACTACCTCCGCCCCGGAATTTTTAATGGCAAGGGGCGTTCTGTCGTCGGGGTCTACGCTCATTCCCCCGGTGCAAATTATAATGTCAACGCCCTTTTCCTTAAGCTCTTTTATGTGAGTGCTTATTGCCTCGGTGTCATCTCCACTTAAAAAGACGTCTGCCGTTTCAATTCCAAATTCCTTTAGCTTTGCAGTTACAACAGGGGTAAAATCGTCCTTTATAAGCCCCTTTTTCACCTCGCTGCCTGTGGCTATAATGCCTGCTGTTTTTAGTATGTAGGGCTTTATTTCAAACACAGGGGCTTCGGTTTGTGCAGCCTGCGCCATTTTTTCCTTCTTTATAACAAGGGGTATGACCCTCATTCCCCCAAGCCTATCGCCCTTTTTTACGGGTATGTTGCCGTGACGGCTCGCTATTGTTATTTCTCCTAAGGAGTTGAGCCTTTTAAGCTTTTCGCTGTTCACTTTAAAAAGTCCGTCTGTGTCTGCTATCAACTCCACCTTGCCCTCGCTTATTTCCGAAGGGCTTAAGCCGTTGCCTTTGCAAATATCAAAAAGCTGCATGGCAGCCTCGTTTTCGTGAAGCAGGGTTTCGTCATTTTCCCAAATATATATATGCTCCTTGCCTACGCTAAGGAGTACGGGGATATCTTCTTCTTTAATAATGTGTCCCTTTTTAAAAACAGGGCCTTTTTCAACGCCCTTTATTATTCTTGTTATGTCGTGGCATAAAATATGTCCTACGGCATCTTCGGTTTTTAAAAGCTTCATATAAAGACCCCCGTTTCTTTAAAAATTCATATGCTGTCAGTTTAATTATATAGATTTTTTTCCAAAAAAACAAGCTTTTTTAACAAGGCGCTCCGGCGCAAAACTACGTATTTGAATATTTCTTAAAACTCCTTGACTTTTCATATATAATTTTATAAAATTAAGGGTAAGTTTGTTGTTTAGAAAAAAGAAGTAAGATCGAAGAGGTGAAAAGATGGAAACCAAATATATTTTCGTCACCGGCGGCGTTGTTTCGGGACTTGGCAAGGGCATAACGGCGGCATCACTGGGCAGACTTTTAAAGGCAAGAGGCTATAAGGTAACTATTCAGAAGTTTGACCCCTACATCAATATAGACCCGGGCACAATGAGCCCATATCAGCACGGCGAGGTTTTCGTAACGGACGACGGAGCCGAGACCGATCTTGACCTTGGGCATTACGAAAGATTTGTAGACGAAAACCTTTCTGTAAACAGTAATGTCACAACAGGTAAAATATACTGGTCTGTTCTTAACAAAGAGCGTAAGGGCGACTATCTCGGAGGAACGGTTCAGGTAATTCCTCACATTACAAACGAGATAAAGTCAAGAGTATTCAGAGGCAAAAACACAGGAGCCGACTTTATAATCACCGAGATCGGCGGCACGGTCGGCGATATAGAGAGCGAACCCTTCCTTGAGGCAATAAGACAGGTAAGCTATCAGGTAGGAAAGGAAAATGTGCTTTACATACACGTTGCCCTGATACCCTACTTGGCAAAATCTCAGGAGCTTAAAACAAAGCCCGCTCAGCACTCTGTAAAGCAGCTTTTGCAGATAGGTATTCAGCCCGACATTATAGTCTGCCGTACTGAGCATCACCTTTCGGAAACTGAAAAGTCAAAGCTGGCTCTTTTCTGCAATGTGAAAAAGAATTGTGTAATTGAAAACATAGACTGCGACTCACTGTATGAAGTTCCTCTTCTTCTTGAAAGCGAAAACCTTGCGGGCATAGTTTGCGAAAAGCTTGGCGCAGAAGACAAAAAACCCGAGCTTACAGACTGGCGCAGCGTAGTTGAAAAGGAAAGAAACGTAGAGGGTGAAGTAACCATAGGCCTTGTTGGCAAATATGTAGAGCTTCACGACGCTTATCTCTCCATAGTAGAGTCACTTCACCACGCCGGCATACACACAGGCGTAAAGGTAAATATAAAGTGGATAAATGCGGAAGGCTTAGAGGGCGGAAACCTTAAGGAGCTTGAAGATGTAGACGGCATACTTGTACCCGGAGGCTTTGGCACAAGAGGAATTGAGGGAAAGATATCTGCCATTCACTACGCAAGAACACATAAAATACCCTTCTTTGGCATCTGCCTTGGCATGCAGTGCGGCGTAATAGAATACGCAAGAAACGTACTGGGCTATAAGGATGCAAACACCTCAGAGATAAACCCCGACTCGGCTCACCCTGTAATAGACCTTATGCCCGAGCAGAAGGATATTGAGGAAATGGGCGGCACAATGCGACTTGGGGCATATCCATGCAAGCTAATTGAAGGCACACATTCTTACGCCGCCTACAAGTCAGAGCTTATTTACGAGCGCCATCGTCACCGCTATGAATATAACAACGAATTCAGACAGACTCTTGTTGAAAACGGACTTATCATCGCCGGAATTTCTCCCGATGAAAGACTTGTTGAAATAGTAGAGCTTGACAAGGCTGTTCACCCTTGGTATGTAGGGGTACAGTTCCATCCGGAATTTAAGTCTCGCCCTAACAGACCTCATCCTCTTTTCAGAGATTTTATAGAAGCAGCAAAAAAATATAATAAATAAGGTAAATAACTTCGTCCTGCCGATGGGAGAGGCGAGGTGCAAAACAAAGGGAGACCGCGCTGCGGTCTCCCTTTGTTTTGTACCTCGCCTCTCCCATCGCCCTCGTTATTTAAACCGTCCCTGACGGTTTAAAAACGAGGCAATTCTTAACTTGATAGCTTCAAAAGCTCCCTATAGGCGGTTTCTAATACGTCGTCACGTTCTACCTGTCTTGCATACAAAGCAAGATTAAGGCTGTTCACGGTTTCGTCGTCAAGTTCCACCGTTGCCTTAAGCCCTGCCTTGGTCTGGAAGGTGGCAAGTGAGCGCTTTACATCTCCGGTAGTATTTACTTTATAGCCTAAATATCTGAATACAGCCTTTATTTTGTCAGACTCTAAGGTGTCTTCCTTTGAAACTGTATACATTGTGTTTACTTCTATGTCGGGGGGCACACCCTTTTCGTTTATGGTGTTGCCGTTTCTTGAAAAATACTCCATAGTAGTAAGCTTGAGCTTGCCTAAATTGGGCAGGCTGGCTATAGTCTGAACAACTCCCTTGCCAAATGTGGTCTGACCTACCACAAAGCCGGCTTCCGACTCTTTGATGGCGCTGGCTATTATTTCAGCAGCAGAAGCCGTCATAGAGTTTGTGAGCACAGCTATCTGGTTGAATGGCTTTCTTTTAAGGTTTGAAAATGTCTCTTCAATGCTTCCCGTTTTGTCCTGAGTGTACATAATACGACCTTCGGGGACTATCTTTTTGCATATCTCCACAGCCTCGTCAACCAAGCCGCCGGAGTTTCCTCTGAGGTCTAATATTATTTTACTCATACCCTTTTTTCGTGCCCACTGTATAGCTTCTTCAAACTCCTTTGAAGTGCCCGTTGAAATTGCCGTTATTTGTATGTAACCTATTTCGTCCCAGTCTTCTGTCATATCTACTGTCATAAGGTCGTCCATTTCTGAATAAAAAACTGTTTTTACCTTAACGGCTTCAAGATCAAACTTAAATTCGTTTATTTTATTGTTTCTGAGAATTGACAGGTCATATTTAGGCTCGCTTACATTAGTAAGCATATCTGACACCTCTTCATATGATTTATACAGTGTGTTGTGGCCATTTATAACGGTTATCTTATCACCAACAAGAAGTCCGTTTGCCTGAGCGGGGCTTTGGGGCATAATTTCGGTTATCACAGGATAGTCTTCGGTGGTGGCAAAGGCAAAGCCTGTGGCATACACCTCATTTTCCACATTCTGAATAAAAGCGTCGTATTCTTCGTCGGTATAAAATTCAGAATAGTCATCAAGGCTTGATGCCATAGCCGCAACAGCCGCGGCAACCAACTTGTCGTTGTCTACATCGCTGCCCACATAGTTTTTATTTATATATTCCATAACTCCCGCAAGATAGCCCCCTGCATCTTCCGGATTTTTAAAATAGCTTTTGCCGCTCTCCTCTGCATATACCGTATTTGAAAGCAGAATTGCCGCTGCTATAAAAGCGACCGTAAAACGCTTCATAAACATCACCCCTTAAGAACGCTCTTATTTTTTATAAGATAATCAACAGCGGAAATAACTGTAAGAACAGTGGCAACCGCTATAATAAATACAGTAAGAATTTTTAATACATCTAAATTAAGCAAAAGAAGTATTATCATGAGCATCTGGGAAATCGTTTTTGCCTTTCCCCAGGGTGAAGCAGCAATAACAACGCCCTTTTCCACCGCCAATGTGCGAAAGCCCGTTATCATAAATTCTCTTGCAATAATAATTATAACCACAACCAAAGGCAGTGAAATAACCGACCCCGGCACATTTGTAAGAGCGATCATAGCAGAGGAGCAAAGCAGCTTGTCCGCAAGAGGATCTATAAATTTGCCAAAATCCGTTATAAGATTATATTTTCTTGCTATGTACCCGTCAAGGCAGTCAGTCAGAGATGCTATTATAAACACCGCAAGAGCCGCATATCTGCCGTAGGGTATGGGGCATAACAAAAAAACAAGAAATATAGGTATCAATATGATCCTAAGCATTGTGAGCTTGTTTGGCAAATTCATATTATCCCTCCTTTGCTTCCTGACCTACAAGGTCATATTCCGACGATGAGGTTATTAAAACCTCTGTATAATCTCCCGAGAGAAGCTCTCTGTCAGAGCCAAAGAACACATATCCGTCTATCTCATAACAATCTCTGTAGCTTCTGCCTATATAAACACCATCCTCGCCGGAAAGCTTGCCTTCCACCATTACTTCCAGCTTTCTTCCGATATATCCCTTGCAAATTCTTTCGGATATTTCGTTCTGAAGCTCCATTATCTCGCGTTTTCTTCTTTTCTTGGTAGAATGGTGGATCTGTCTCTTCATTTTGGCGGCAGGCGTGCCGTCCTCTCTTGAATATTCAAAAACCCCAAGTCTGTCAAAGCCCACTTTATTAATAAACTCTTTAAGTATGTTAAAGTCCTCCTCGGTCTCACCGGGGAAGCCTACTATAAGGGTGGTACGCAGGCAAATATCAGGCACGGCTCGTCTTAATTTATCTATTATTCCGTAAAGCTCTGCCTGTCTGCTGCGCCTGCCCATCATTTTAAGCACATTGTCTGAGGCGTGCTGTATGGGCATATCAAGATAATGGCATATTTTAGGGTTGGTCGCCATTTCAAGTATAAGCTCGTCTGTTATATTTTCGGGATAGGCGTAGAGTATTCTTATCCACCTTATGCCCTCTACCTCAGACAGCTTTTTAAGAAGGGTGTGAAGGCAGGGCTTTTCATATATGTCTTTGCCATAAAGGGCAGTGTCTTGGGCTACGATTATAAGCTCAGTAACGCCCTTTTCCGCAAGGAGCTTAGTCTCTTCAACAAGGCTTTCTATAGTTCTGCTTCTATAACGCCCCCTAAGGGATGGAATAGTGCAATAGGTGCAATGAGCATCGCAGCCCTCGGCAATTTTAAGATATGCAAAGCCGCCTATAGATGTCATCATTCTCATCATAGGCAGGCTTTCGTCAAGCCTTTTGTCTTTATCGGTTATTTTAATAACGTTCTTGCCGCCGTCTATGACTGCCTTTATTACGTCACCTATGTCCTCAAAGTCAGCCGTTCCCACAACGGCATCCACCTCGGGCAGGAGCTTAAATATCTCATTTTTATACCTCTGAGCCATGCAGCCTGTCACAATAAGACCCTTGAGCTTTCCTGTCTGCTTATACTCGGAGACCCTGAGAATATTCTCAATAGCCTCTTCGCTGGCTTCTGCAATAAAGCCGCAGCTATTTATTATAATTATGTCAGCATCTGCCTCGTCTTGTGTTATAATATATCCTTCTCTGTCAATAAGCCCCAGCATTATCTCGGAATCAACGAGATTTTTGTCGCAGCCTAAGGATATAAAGCATATTTTCATACAATCACCCTAAAATCAGAATAAGCCCGAAACCGTGCCGTCACCTGCGACATCAATGCCCTCGGCGGCGGGTCTTTTGGGAAGTCCCGGCATTGTCATAATATTACCCGAAAGAGCAACAGCAAAGCCTGCGCCCGCAGAGATCGTCACGCTCCTTATGCTTATATTAAAGCCTCTGGGTCTGCCCTGAAGAGCAGCATTGTCAGACAGTGAATACTGTGTTTTTGCAATACATACGGGCACATTTTTATAGCCTATAGCCTCTATTTTTGCAATATCCTTTTTAGCCTTAGGCGCAAAGTCTACGCCGTCGGCGCCGTAAATTTCTTTTGCTATTATCTCTATTTTTTCTGCAATAGGAAGGTCTGTGTCGTAGAGAGGCTTAAAGTGGCTTTCCTTGCTGTCAAGCACTGCCATTACCTTTTTGGCAAGAGCCTCTCCGCCTTCGCCGCCTTTAGCCCATACCTCGGAAAGTGCAAACTCAGCGCCCATTTCCTCACAGCGGCTTCTGATATATTCGGTTTCTTCCGCCGTATCGCTTGTGAAGGCATTAAGTGTAACTACCACAGGCACGCCATATTTGTTCAGGTTTTCTATATGCTTTTCAAGATTTACAAAGCCTTTTTTAACTGCCTCAAGGTTAGGCGCATTAAGCTCGGTCTTTGCTACGCCGCCGTTATATTTAAGAGAGCGGACAGTTGCTACAAGCACGCAGCAATCGGGCTTAAGCCCTGCAAAACGGCACTTGATGTCAAAGAATTTTTCTGCCCCGAGGTCGGCGCCGAAGCCCGCCTCTGTTATTGCTATGTCAGAAAGTCCCATAGCTATTTTAGTAGCCTTTACGGAATTGCAGCCGTGAGCTATATTTGCAAACGGACCGCAGTGTATTATTGCCGGTGTATGCTCTAAGGTCTGAACAAGGTTGGGCTTTAAAGCATCTTTCAAAAGGGCAGTCATTGCCCCTGCGGCCTTAAGGTCTCCCGCGGTAACAGGCTCTCCGTCATAATTATAGCCGACAATTATTCTTGAAAGTCTTGCCTTAAGATCCTCAATGTCTTCGGCAAGGCACATAATAGCCATTATCTCTGAAGCAACGGTTATCTGGAAGCTATCCTCACGCACAACACCGTCCATTTTAGAGCCAAGACCTATGACGATAGATCTGAGCGCTCTGTCGTTCATATCGAGGACTCTTTTCCAAGTGATGGTCTTAGGGTCTATTCTGAGCTCGTTTCCCTGCTGCAAATGATTGTCAAGCATGGCAGAAAGGAGATTGTTTGCCGTAGTCATGGCGTGTATATCTCCCGTAAAATGAAGATTGATGTCCTCCATAGGCACTACCTGAGCATAGCCGCCGCCTGCGGCGCCGCCCTTTATGCCAAAGCAAGGACCAAGTGAGGGCTCTCTTAATGCCACGATAGATTTCTTGCCAAGCCTGTTAAGTCCCTGTGCAAGACCTATGGTAGTGGTAGTCTTTCCCTCTCCCGCAGGTGTGGGATTTATTGCGGTAACAAGTACAAGCTTGCCCTTTTTACCGCTGCTTAAAACGTCATTGTAAAGCTTGTCCGAAAGCTTAGCCTTATATTTTCCGTAAAATTCAAGCTCTTCTGTGTCTATTCCAAAATTCTTGGCAACCTTTTCGATAGGGTACATTTCAGCTTCTTGTGCTATTTGAATATCTGTTTTCATAATCATGATCCTCCTTTGTTTTATTGCCTCCGCTTAATTTTTGCGCCGCAGGCACAAAAATTAAGCGAGGCCGCGGGGCGAGGGCGAAGGACGGGACGTGAAGGGCAGAAAGAACCCGAAGGGCTCTTTCTGCCCTTCACGTCCCGTCCTTCGCCCTCGCCCCGCGACTCCTGCAGTTGGTCGGTAACCCGTATATTTTGTTTTCCCCGGCGGCAACCATCCGATGTTGTAGCCGATACGCAAGCCCGTCGCATATTAGCGCCGACCGACTATCGGCTCCACCCACAGTAAGATCACACCGAGGCGGGAAGAATTTGAGGGGTGGGTGGCCGGGGCTTTTTTCTACAGCCGATGCGCCCCGGGCAAAAGCCGATACGCTCAGAATTGCTTTTTTAGATATAATCCCTATGCCTCTGGGAATACTCGCTCCATTCTTCCTTATCCATCAAAACAACTCTTGGCTTAGAGCCATTTTCAGGTCCTATTATTCCTCTGTCTTCCAGATCGTCTATTATTCTTGCTGCCCTATTATAGCCTATCTGAAACTGTCTTTGTATAAGCGAAGTTGATGCCTTGCGGCTTTTTACCACATAAGCTATAACATCATCTATAAGCTCATCCTGACCTTTGTCCTGAATGTTTCCAAAACCTCCGCCATCTACGGTCTCGGGGTTTTCTATGCTGCGTATTATCTCCTGATCGTAATTTGGCGTATCCGTTTTTATATGATCCACAACACGCTTTATCTCATCGTTGTTAATAAAAGCTCCCTGCACTCTTAAGACTCTGTCCATTTCTATTGTTTTAAGAAGCATATCGCCCTTACCTATGAGCTTTTCTGCTCCCGACTCGTCAAGAATTATTCTTGAATTTATAGACTGAGCCACAGAGAAGGCAATTCTTGAAGGGATATTACTCTTTATAACGCCCGTTATAACATCCGAGGATGGTCTTTGTGTAGCAACTATAAGGTGTATGCCTGCCGCTCTTGCAAGCTGAGTAAGCCTTTGAATGTGTCCTTCAACCTCTTTTTTGGCAACAAGCATAAGGTCTGCAAGCTCGTCTATTATAATGACTATCTTGTATAAAGGCTTTTCGCTGTTTTTCTTAAGATATTCATTATATTCATCAAGATTTCTCACGCCCACATCGGCGCAGAGCTTATATCTGTGCATCATTTCCGTACAAGCCCAATTAAGAGCTGCCGCTGCCTTTGTAGGATCGGTAACAACAGGCAAGAGAAGGTGAGGTATGCCGTTATATACATTAAGCTCTACCATTTTGGGATCGACCATTATAAGCCTTACCTCATCGGGGCTTGCTTTGAACAAAATACAGTTTATAAGAGTATTTATACAAACCGACTTACCCGAGTTTGTAGCTCCGGCTATAAGAAAATGTGGCGCTTTTGCAATATCTCTTACAATTACGTTTCCGGCAACGTCCTTACCCAAAGCAAATGTCAGCTTTGACTTTGACATCTGGAACTTCTTTGATGCGACTACCTCAGAAAAATATACCGTCGACGGATTTTCGTTGGGTATTTCTATTCCCACGGCAGTCTTGCCGGGAATAGGCGCTTCGATTATAATATTTTCCGCCGCAAGCCTCATTGCCAGATCCTTGTCAAGGTTTGCTATGCTCTTTACCTTTGTACCCACGGCAGGCACAAGCTCATATCTTGTGACGGTAGGGCCTTGGCTTACCTCTACGACAGTTGCATCTATCTTGAAGCTCCTGAGAGTTTCCTCAAGTATGTGAGAATTTCTTAAAAGCTCGTCACGGCTGTTCGGTCCTTTTGTATTGGGGTTTTTGTCAAGAAAGCTAAGCTTAGGGAAGCTGTATTTCTTGCTGTTTCCCGAGGGCAGTCTTTTGACTGTTTTGTCATCCCCCTCTACTACCTTGACTCTGTTTTTGACCTCATCGGGAACAGACTTTTCTTCCTTATGCTCCTCCCATGGCGGAACATCTTCGGAAATCGGTTTGTCGTTATTCTTAGCCTTTTCGTTTACTGCTTTGCCGGTGGCTTCATCTGATACTTCTGTCGTTTCGGCATTTTCGCGGTCACTTAATACGGTTTCTTCACGATCTTCATATACATCATAAACATCTTCATCATATACAGGCTCTACTGTTATAAGGCTGTCAGAGCCTTTGCTGTCATCAAAAAATTCAGACTCGGGTCTGTATTTATCCTCGGAAGAAGGCTTGACCGGTTCGGGTCTGTATGTATTATCGTTGGAAAACCTGATCTGGGGAATTCTTCCTCTTTCTTCCCTTTCTTCCTCTTTGCCTCTATCTAAAAACGCAGGTATATATTCGGATGGGTTATTTCTTTCCTCCTCCCGATTTTTCATAAACTCGGGCATCCTTGTTCTTTTTTCCGGCTTATACGGTTTGTTAAGAGATGTGTTTCTCACTCTCTTTATCATTATGTCGGGTCTTTCCTTTCTTTGCCCGCTTCTTTCCTTTATGTCTATTACCTCGGCACTTCTATAGCCCTTTTCTCTTCTCAGCTTATCATAATAGCTTTCTTCGGACTCCTCCGGCATATTTTCCATTTCTCTTGCTGCCTCAGCCGGTTCTCTTCTCTTTTTTATTGCCTCGCGCCCGGTGTTGTCGGAAAGCCTTGGCGAATTATTAGACTTTACATCTATAACAGTTGGCTTTTGTTTTGTGTCCTTTGAGGCTGTTCTTTCTCTCCGCCTCGAAGCAGGCTCAGGCTCTTCATATTCTTCGTAATATTCGTCATCATAGTCATAATAGTCATCATAATCGTCATAATCATCATAGTCATAATAGTCATCATAACGATCTCGCTTTTCTCTGTAAAAACCGCCCTTAAGAATATCGCCTAAAAACGCCACAAGGTTTGAAGCGATCCTAAAAGCACTCTTTCCCGAAATAAGCACTATAAGCGCTGCCATAAGGGTCAAAAATATTATAAGAGAACCTGTCCTCTTGAAAAGCACAAGAGATATGCCTCCTATAAAGCCGCCCACAAGTCCGCCGCCTATATAATCGGTATCTGTAAAGCCCTGCAAAAGCTCCCTCGGAACAAAAGGCGCGCCCGGCTCACTTACCAGAATGTGCAGTATTGAAACCACCACAACATACAGCATACATATAAGAACTGTTTTGAATTTTACACTTTCTCTGTCGCCGTGAAGATAAAGCCCAATTACCCCAAGTATAACGGCAAAGGGCAAAATATATGCTCCCACGCCGAAAAAGCCCTTCAAAACAGCCAGCACTACCTCGCCGAAAACCGTATCGGGGGCAAAAAACAAGCTGAATAAGATAAGAATCGCAAGCCCTACGGCAAGTATGCAAATCGCCTCAAAGGCAATGGGACTCAGCTCCTTTTGGGGCTTTTCTTCTTTTATTGTTTCAACCTGTTCTTTCTTTGCGGCAGGCTTTGCCGTTGTCTTTTTGCTTTTGGTTTTTGAAGTTTTTTTATTTGTTTGTTTTGTGTTTTTTGTGTTTTTTTCAGCAGCCCCTGCAGCCGCTGTATTATTCTTAGCCAAAATTCATCACCCTGTAGATCCTGTAAATATAGTTAATAAAATTATACCATTTTTTTTAAAATTTGTACATATTTTATTTATTAAATTTTATTGCCCCCTGTCCGCTTACCGCCATAGGCGGATATGCGGACAAGGGAGCCGCGACCGGGGAGCGAGGCAGGAAGCAAGAGGGAGCGGACGGGTCCGCTCCCTCTTGCTTCCTGCCTCGCTCCCCGGTCGCTAAGCCGCAGTCTTTTCGGCGAAGGTCTATATTTTAAAGCCCTTTATAATGCCAAAGAGCATAAACGGCAAAAGACTGAGAAGAACGGCATCAAACCAAAGCCCGCCGCTTAAAGATGCAAAGCCAAACAACAGCGAAACAGGCATCTGAACAACGCCAAACACAATAACAACGCCTGCCAAAAATGAAAGGTTTAAAAATACATTTTCAAAAAGCCGTCCCTCTCTCATATTAAAGCCATGAAAAAGCTGTGACATACAAAGTGTGCAAAATGCCATTGTCCGCCCTGTCTTTATGCCGGCATAAATACAGCCGAAGGCAAAGGCGGCAAGAGATACTCCGCCTATGACTATCCCCTCAAAAAGCAGAAGTGACATAAAGCCCGAGGTAAAAATAATGTTGGGTTTTGGCTGTCTTTTCATTATGCTTTTGCTGCAGGGCTCAAGCGCCATTGCTACTACAGGCAGGCAGTCTGTAACAAGATTTACCATAAGCAGGTGACTGCCCAAAAGGGGCAGGGGCGACCCAAACACCATAGCGGCAAAAATGGTTATAAGCTCTCCAATATTGCAGGATACAAGAAAGTGTATGCTCTTTTTAAGATTATCAAAAATTTTCCGTCCTGTTTTAATGCTTGTTCCTATGCTTTTTTCGTTTTCAAATATAATATGAGCGTATTTATAAAGCTCTTTATTTTCTTTAAATGTCCCTGCTATATCCGCATACCTCATAAGAGGTATATCTTCTTCACCTTCACCTATAACGCCTATTATGCAGTTTTTCCTTTTAAATTTCACAAATGCCCTTTTTTCTTTTATATCTATAAGCCTTATGCCTGCCCCTCTTATAAGCTCCTTATTTTCAAGTCTTTCAAGCCTCATAAAAAGAACCTCCACCTGCCCCAGTCCTTCGGCGGATGAAAGCCTCCTTATCTGCACACCCTCAGCCTTAAGGCTGCATATTCCTTTGGAAAGCATTATAGTCACAATAACAGGCAGCCCCTCGGGTATGGCAGCCACCGCAAGGCTCACCGACGTTACAAGCATATCCTTTGTATTCTCTCCTCTTATAAGCCCGAACAAAAAAATACAGGCGCAAAGCGCTACGCACAAAAAGCAAAGCCTGACCCCGGTATGAGAAAGCCTTTTTTGCAGGGGCGTGGGTCTGTCATTTACGCTGTCGCCTAATATCATCTCTGCCCTGTATTCCTGCACGGCTCCGAAAATGCCGTTTAATAATAATATAAGAAGTATGATAAAGCTGTCTGCCACATCCTCCGAGCCCTCAAAAGCTCTTATTATTCCTCCGCCTACAGCAAGGGCAAGAAGCAAAATTACCGTAATATCGCTGAATTGTCTTAAGAATATTTTAATTGCCTTCATATAATACCCTCTTAAAATACCTTGTTATTTATATTCAAACAAATGCTTGCTTCATTACTCAAATAATGATAAAATAATATAGATTTGTATAAAGGAGTTTTGCTTATGAAAAACAGGATCAACTTCCCCAGATATTGGAAATTTTTTACCCTCGGCTTTATGATGCTCAGCTGGATAATACTTGTATATTTTATGCGCCTTTCCGAATGGGTGCTTATTCCCGAATTTTTGCTTTACCTTGCTGTGTGCGGACTTATTTTTTATCCTTACACATTGGGTATAATAGGCAATTATTGGTACACTATAAAGCATTTTACAAAGGCATATAAATATTTTGACAAAGCAGTGGCAAAGGGCACTCATCATGTAAAAGCCTTATATCTTTACGCCCTCAGACTTCTTCAGGACGGCAACGGCAAAGAGGCTCTTAAATATTTTGAGCTGGCGGAAAAATACAACTTTAACGTGCTTATGGAAAAGTATATAATACTTTCAAAAAGCAGCTGCTATTGGATAATGGGGGATATAGAAAAGTCAATAGAGCTTTTGGAAGGGCTTATAAGCAGATTTTCTTATATATCTACAGACGCTTATACCACCCTCGGCTATCTCTATTTTTTAAAGGGCGACCTTGAAAAGGCAGAGGAATATACAAACAAGGCTTTGGAGGATACCCCCGAAAATTCATCGGCTTGGGACAACATGGGGCAGATATACTACAAAAAGGGCGAGCTTGAAAAGGCTAAAGAATATTTCACAAAAGCCCTCTCTTATAAAAACCTTGTAGACAGCTTTTATTTTATGGGAAGGATAAGCGAGGAAGAAAACAACAAAGAACAGGCTCTTGAATATTATAAAAAAGCCTCAGAATGTAATATTTCGGCACTTAATACGGTTACAAGGGAAGAAATTGAAAACAGAATAAATACTCTTGCAAAATAGCAACATCGGGCGGCTTCGTGCATATTATATGTATGGGTCGCCCCTTATTTTCAGATAAGCCCCCGGCTTATCTGAAAACAAGGAGCCGCGGGGCGGGGGAAGCGAAAAGCAGGCGAAGGGGCGGACAAGTCCGCCCCTTCGCCTGCTTTTCGCTTCCCCCGCCCCGCAGTCACAAGCAGTCGGTTTGCAGAGCCTTAAATTTTTTAAAAATGTCTGTTGACAAAATTATTTGGTTGTGGTATTCTAACTTTAGTTAGCGATAACTAATATATGTTAGCTATAGCAAATATATTGGAGGTAATACATCATGCCGCTTTCACTTTGCCCCATAGGGGAAGAAAACATTATAAAACGTATAGGCGGAAGGGAAGAAATACGCCATCATCTTGAAAACCTCGGCTTTACAGCAGGGGGCGTTGTAAAGATAATCTCCGCCTCAAACGGAAACATAATTGTAAACATAAAGGAGTCAAGGGTTGCTGTAAGCAAGGAAATGGCTTCTAAAATAATAGTAGGAGGATAATATGAAAACACTAAAGGACGCTAAGGTAGGGGAGACCCTCACCGTTACCAAAATTACAGGCATAGGAGCTGTAAAACGAAGGATAATGGACATGGGCATAACAAAGGGCACATCCGTATATATACGCAAGGTCGCCCCTTTGGGAGATCCCGTTGAAATAACCGTGCGCGGCTATGAGCTTTCACTCAGAAAAGCCGATGCGGAAATGATATTGGCAGAGTAAAGGAGGACATACAAATGAACATTGCTTTGGCAGGAAACCCTAACAGCGGAAAGACAACACTTTTCAACGCACTTACAGGCTCTAACCAATTTGTGGGAAACTGGCCCGGAGTCACTGTTGAAAAAAAGGAGGGTCGGCTTAAATTTCAAAAAGACGTTAAAATAACCGACCTTCCGGGAATTTACTCCCTCTCCCCATACACACTTGAAGAGGTGGTAGCAAGAAACTATCTTATAAACGAACGCCCGGACGTTATTTTAAACATAGTTGACGGCTCTAACCTTGAAAGAAATCTTTACCTTACAACTCAGCTTGCGGAGCTTGGTATTCCTGTTGTGGTGGCAATAAATATGATGGATATAGTTGAAAAAGCAGGGGATAATATAAACATTGCCGCCCTCTCCATGCGTCTTGGCTGCAAGGTAGTCAAAATATCCGCTCTTAAAGGGACGGGCATAAAGGAAGCCGCAAAGGAGGCAATAAAGGCAGCGGAGAAGGGCGGCTTTGAGCCTGTGCACAGCTTTTCCGGCGAGGTAGAGCATGCCATAGCCCACATTGAAGACATAATCAAAGGCAAAGTAGAGAAAAAACAGGAAAAATGGTTTGCCATAAAATTATTTGAAGGCGATAAAAAGGTAATGGAGAGCCTTAAGCTTGACTCTGCTATAGTAGACGAAATTAAAAAAGTCGTTTCTCAAGTGGAAAAGGAATTTGACGACGACTGCGAAAGCATTATCACCAACGAAAGATACGTTTACATAGCCTCAATATTAAAGGGCACATACAAAAAAGCGAACCGCGGTTCTCTCACCGTTTCCGACAAAATAGACAAGGTCGTAACAAACAGAATACTTGCCCTGCCTATATTTGCGGTAATTATGTTTATAGTGTATTATATATCCGTTACCACTGTAGGCACTATTGCCACAGACTGGGCAAATGACGGTGTGTTCGGCGACGGCTGGCACCTTTTCGGCATAGGCACGGCTCAATATGAAGAAGCTGTGGAAGAATACGAAGCGGTTGCAAATTCGGCGGAAGGGGAGTATACTATAAGCGAAGATACTGAAATTACAGAGCCTGACCCCGGGGACTACGGTATATGGATTCCCGGTGTGCCTGTTATTGTTGAGGGCTTTCTTGACAAAATAGGCTGTGCCGACTGGCTTTCGGGGCTTATACTTGACGGCATAGTAGGTGGAGTAGGGGCTGTTCTGGGCTTTGTGCCTCAGATGCTCATACTGTTTATGTTCTTAGCCTTTCTTGAAGCCTGCGGATATATGGCAAGGGTAGCCTTTATTATGGACAGGATATTCAGAAAATTCGGTCTTTCGGGCAAGTCATTCATACCTATGCTGATAGGCACGGGCTGCGGAGTTCCCGGTATAATGGCTTCCCGTACCATAGAAAGCGAACGTGACCGCAGAATGACAATTATGACTACCACCTTCATACCCTGCGGCGCAAAGCTGCCTATAATAGCCCTCATTGCAGGCGCTCTTTTCGGCGGCGCCTGGTGGGTAGCCCCAAGTGCATATTTTGTTGGGGTGGCTGCCATCATATTTTCGGGCATAATACTTAAGAAAACCACTATGTTTGCAGGCGATCCCGCTCCCTTTGTAATGGAGCTGCCTGCATACCATATGCCTACCGTAGGAAACGTACTCAGAAGTATGTGGGAGAGGGGCTGGTCCTTCATTAAAAAGGCAGGTACTATTATACTTCTTGCCACAATACTCGTATGGTTTCTTTCGGGCTATGGCTTTGGAGAGGGCGGCTTCGGGGCTGTCGGCATGGACGAAAGTTTGCTTGCATCTATTGGCAGATGTATCGCCTTTATATTCAAGCCCTTAGGCTTTGGCGACTGGAAGGCTGCCGTTGCCTGTGTAACAGGACTTATAGCAAAGGAAAACGTAGTTGGCACTTTCGGCGTACTTTTCAGACCCGATATTTCAGAAGTAGCAGAAAACGGCATGGAGATATGGTCTAACCTTGCCAGCTCCTTTGCAGAAACAGGGGGAAGCGCCGCTATAGCAGGCTATGCCTATTTGGTATTTAATCTTCTCTGCGCACCCTGCTTTGCGGCAATAGGCGCTATAAGAAGAGAAATGAATTCCGGCAAGTGGACACTTTTCGCCATAGGCTATCAGTGTATATTTGCTTACTGCGCAGGGCTTGTTATATATCAGCTTGCAATGGCAATTACAGGTTCGCCAAACCCGGCAGGGCTTATTGCGGCGGGACTTATTATAATAATTGCGCTGTATCTTCTTTTCAGACCCAATAAGTCGGCGGCTTCCGAAAGGAGCATAAGCAGAGCAGCTTAAGGAGGGATAATATGAATTTGGCAACTATAATAGTACTTGGCATTCTCATTCTTATAGTAGCATTTATAATAAGAAGCCTTATAATAAAACACAAAAACGGGGGTTGCTGCGGTTGTTCCTGCTGCAGCTCAGACTGCCCTCATAAAAAATAACAAAAAAACAGGCATCTTACCCCATATGGAGTAGGATGCCATTTTTTTATTATTGATCTTCGCCAAAATCTGCCTTATATGCTGCTGCGAGCTTTTCGGGCCAATCGGAGGTTGCTTCAAGAATACCTGTGAAGAAACGGAGCGTCTTTGGCTCGTGTACAAAACGAAGTCCGCCAACAAGCTCTCTGTGGTCGTAAAGCCACTTAACTCTGTCGATAACATATTCTGTCTGAGAAAGTGTGAATACACGGCGAGGCAGAGCCATACGAACAAGCTCCATAGAAGCAAATCTTTCGCTGCCGTCGGCGTTACGCTCTTCTGAGAGAGTACCTCTTTCCATACCTCTTATACCGCCGCATATATAAAGTGCGCAAACAAGAGCGCCTGCCGGGTACTGATCCTGAGGGATGTGGCTTACAAACTGCATAGCATCAAGGTGAGCACCAAGTCCGCCGCCGGGTGTGATAACGGGCACGCCGTATTCGTCAAGCTTTCTTACGCAGTAATCTATAAACTGAGGTCCCTGAGAGATAACGTCCATTTCCATGCTTTCGTCAAAGCCCACTGTAAGAGCTTCCATCTCTCTTACTGACATACCGCCGTAAGTCAAGAAACCTTCAAACATAGGAATAAGGTCTTCCATAGCGTGGTAGAGCGACTCTTCTCTTACCAATATTCCGCCGCCTCTTGCAAAGCCGAATTTACGTCCCGAGAAATATATAATGTCATAAAGGTCAGCTATCATACGTGTTATTTCACGTATAGACTTGTCCTTCATGCCTTCCTCACGCATCTTTATGAAATAGAGGTTGTCCTGAAGAAGAGAAGCATCAAGCACTGTTGGTATGCCATAGCTCTTTGCAAGCTCTGTTACTGCCTTCATATTTGCATAAGATATAGGCTGACCGCCGATGAGGTTTGTGCCTGCTTCTATACGAATAAATGGTACGTTTTCGGGTGTTTCCTTTTCTATACATGCCTTAACGGCATCAAGGTCTATATCTCCCTTGAAAGGAAGGTTGCTCTTTGATATCAGACCCTCTTCCTTAACAAGCTCTTCAACACGTCCGCCAAGTCTTGTAATGTGAGCCTTAGCTGTTGTGAAGTGGTAGTTCATGATAACGCAGTTGTCGGGCTTTACATAAAAGCTGGCAAGAATGTTCTCGCAGGCACGTCCCTGGTGTGCGGGAAGGAAATACTTTATGCCAAAAATTTCTTCAAGCTTATCTCTCATACGATAGAAGGTTTCGCTTCCTGCATAAGCGTCGTCGGGCTTCATCATTCCCGCAAGCATTTCATCGCTCATGGCATTAACGCCCGAGTCCGTAAGCATATCCATAAAGATATCGCCGTTGTGCAGCTGGAAGGTATTAAAACCGGCTTCCTTCATTTTTTTAAGTCTTTCATCAACAGGCAAAAGCTTAAGCTGTTGTACGATCTTCACCTTGTGCATTTCAAGGGGTATGGGTTCGTGTTTATAAAATTTGATTTCAGGCATTACAAAAACCTCCTCATTACCTGATTTTAATGATTTATTGCTTTAACGCTTTGAACGGTTAAAGCTCCAACAGAATAATTATATATGAAATCTGTTTATATTTCAACTGTAATTTTCAAAATAATATATATTTTTAGATTAAAAAAATATTTGAAACTGTAAAAAAATGTTATATAATAATATTTGATCTCTAATAATAGCATATCGTATGGGAGAGATGAATTATGAATAAGGACTTAACTGTGGGAAACCCCTCCAAAATGCTTTGGCTTTTTTGTATGCCTCTTTTTGCAAGTGCGGTTTTTCAACAGCTTTACAATATAGCCGACAGCTTTGTGGCAGGGCGCTTTATAGGTGAGGCTGCTCTGGCGGCGGTTGGCAACAGCTATGAGATAACCCTTATATTTATAGCCTTTGCCTTTGGGTGTAATGTGGGCTGTTCTGTAGTCACATCGAGGCTTTTTGGGGCAAAAAAATATGAGGATATGAAAACAGGCGTGTCCACCACCTTTATTTTTGGGGGTGTGCTCTGTCTTTTGCTTATGGCAGGGGGCTTTATTTTCGGCGGCATGCTTCTGCACCTTATCAATACTCCCGAAAATGTATTTGCCGACTCACTTCTCTACCTCAACATATACATATTGGGGCTGCCCTTTATGTTCTGTTATAATATAGCTACAGGTGTGTTTTCGGCGCTGGGCGACTCAAAAACGCCCTTTATATTCCTTATGTGTTCGTCGGTTTCCAACATAGCCGTCGACATAATTTTTGTAGTATACATAAGTCAGAGCGTAGCAAGCGTGGCATGGGCGACCTTTATCTGTCAGGGCATAAGCTGTATTCTTGCTGCAGCGGTAGTCTTCAGACGGCTTAAGGGCATTGAGGCTGCCCATTCAAAAATATTCTCTTGGAACATTCTCGGCAAAACCTTAGAAATCGCCATACCCAGCATATTGCAGCAGAGCTTCATCTCCGTAGGCAACATTATTATACAGGGGGTTATCAATTCCTTCGGTTCTTCGGTTATGGCAGGCTATTCGGCTTCCGTTAAGCTCAACAACCTTGTAATTACCTCTCTCACCACCGTAGGCAACGGCATTTCCAACTTCACCGCCCAAAATGTAGGGGCAAATAAATTAAACCGCATTAAAGCGGGATTTTGGGCAGGGTTAAAAATGGTATGGACTCTTTGCATACCCTTAAGCTTACTATACTTTTTCGGCGGAAGATATCTTATAAATATATTCCTTAAGGATAACACAGGTATGGCAATGACATCGGGGCTTCAGATGCTCCATATAATAACGCCCTTTTATGTGGTTGTGTCGGCAAAGCTTGCCACAGACGGCGTGCTTCGGGGTATGAGCAAAATGGGTATGTTTATGATAGCCACATTTTCAGACCTCGTGCTGAGGGTGGTTTTGGCAAAGGCACTTTCTGCAAGTATGGGAACTATAGGTATATGGTCGGCATGGCCCATAGGCTGGTCGGTAGGGCTTGCCCTTTCGTTTATATTCTATTTAAAGGTGGTATATCATAGAAACAAAAAACCCTGAAACCGTAGACATCAAAAAAACTTAAAATAACGTGATTTGTGCTTGACAAACAGGTTTAAAATGTTATAATTGAATAAAGTAAAATCTATGATAAGGATATGTTCCGACCTTACGAAAACACCAGAGAAGGGCGCAAACCGGTGGAAGCGCCTGTTTTACGAACTTCGGAATACCACCTTTGAGTGACACCAATACCGTCCGCCTTGTCACCGTTAAATGACAACATCCCTATAAAGGGTGGATAGCGAATTATTTTTCGTCCCATAGGCTTATCTTATGGGGCGTTTTTTTAACAGGAGGAATTTAAAATGATCAAAGTTACGCTTAAAGACGGAAGCATAAGAGAGTATGAAAAGGGTACTACTCTTTTAGACGTTTGCAAGAGCATTTCAGAAGGCCTTGCAAGAAATCTCTGCTGCTGTAAGGTAGATGGAGATGTAAAAGACTTAAGAGAAGGTCTACAAGCCGACTGCGCTGTTGAATTTTGCACCTTCGACTCGGACGAGGGCAAAAGAGCCTTCAGGCACACAGCCTCTCACATTATGGCGCAGGCAGTTAAAAGACTCTTCCCCGAAACAAAGCTTGCCATCGGCCCTTCAATAGCAGACGGCTTTTACTACGACTTCGACAGAGAAACCCCCTTCACAGACGAAGACCTCGCTAAAATCGAAGCCGAAATGAAGAAAATAGCTAAAGAAAACCTCACACTTGAAAAGTTTGAGCTTCCTCGCGGCGAAGCCATTAAATTTATGGAAGAAAAAAATGAGCCTTACAAGGTAGAGCTTATAAACGACCTCCCCGAAGATGCAATTATATCCTTCTATAAGCAGGGCGACTTCACAGACCTCTGCGCAGGTCCTCACCTTGTTTCCACAAAGCCCGTTAAGGCAGTTAAGCTCACATCTGTAGCCGGCGCCTATTGGAGAGGAAACGAAAAGAACAAAATGCTCTCCCGAATATATGGCACAGCCTTCACAAAGGCAGCCGACCTTGAAGAGCATCTCCGCCTTATAGAAGAGGCTAAAAAGCGCGACCACCGAAAGCTCGGTAAACAGCTCGGTCTTTTTGCCCTTCTTGAAGAAGGTCCCGGCTTCCCATTCTTCCTCCCTAAAGGAATGGTCGTTAAAAACACTCTTATCGACTACTGGAGAGAGATACACAAAAAAGCAGGCTATGTAGAAATTCAGACTCCTATGATGCTCAACCGCCAACTTTGGGAAAGAAGCGGTCATTGGGCACACTACAAGGCAAATATGTACACAACGACAATCGACGACACAGAATTTGCCGTTAAACCTATGAACTGCCCCGGCGGTATGTTAGTATATATGCAAGAGCCTCACTCATACAGAGATCTCCCCTTAAGAGCAGGCGAGCTTGGGCTTGTTCACCGTCACGAAAAGAGCGGTCAGCTTCACGGTCTTATGCGTGTACGCTGCTTCACACAAGATGATGCGCATATTTTTATGACAAAAGAGCAAATTAAAGACGAGATAAAGGGCGTTGTATCCCTTATCGACCAGGTTTACACACTTTTCGGCTTTGACTATCACATCGAGCTTTCCACACGTCCCGAAGACTCCATGGGCTCAGACGAAGACTGGGAGATCGCAACAAACGGTCTTAAGGGTGCTCTTGACGAGCTTGGCAGAGAATATGAGATAAACGAAGGCGACGGCGCATTCTACGGCCCTAAAATCGACTTCCACCTCACAGACTGCCTTGGCAGAACATGGCAGTGCGGAACAATTCAGCTTGACATGCAGCTTCCCGAAAGATTTAACCTTGAATACATCGACAAGGACGGAACCAAAAAGCGCCCTGTTATGATCCATAGAGTTGTATTCGGCTCCATCGAAAGATTTATAGGCATTTTAACAGAGCATTTCGCAGGCAGCTTCCCTACATGGCTTGCCCCTGTACAGGCTAAAGTACTGCCCATCTCAGACAAATTTGCAGACTATGCAGAACAGGTAAGAAAAGCCCTTGACGATGTAGGCATAAGAGTAGAGGTAGACACCCGTGCAGAAAAGATAGGCTATAAGATAAGAGAAGCCCGCAACGAAAGAGTGCCCTACATTCTCGTATGCGGTCAGAAGGAACAGGAAAGCGGCACGGTAACGGTACGCTGCGGCGAAGACGTATTAGGCACATTCCCCCTTGATAAGTTTATTGCCGACATTACAAAAGAAGTCAAAGAAAGAGGCAACAGGAACACTTCAGTAGTAAGTGCAGAATAAGGAGGTAACAACGTGGGACACACACATGACGAAAATTGCGGCTGCGGCTGCGATCACGACCATGAGGATTTTGGCAAAATGAGCCTTGTCCTTGAAGACAACAGAGAAGTCATCTGCGACGTGCTTGGCATTTTCTCCCTCTCGGAGGATGACCCCCAAGAGTACATCGCACTTCTTCCCGAAAACGAAGAGGACGTTCTCATCTATCGCTATAAGGAAGACGAAGACGGCATAACCCTCGACAACATCGAAACTGACGACGAATATGACGAGGTAGCTCAGTGCTTTGACGATCTTTTTCTCGAAGAACTGGAAGAAGACTTAGAAGAAATCGAAAACCTTGAAGATGCCGTAGAGCTTGACAAGCTCACAGAATAAAACCCCAAAAGGGCGGTGGTTCATTCCACCGCCCTTTTTTTATTTCACCTCATACAAGCCAAAAAAAGAGACCCACCGTTTGGTGGGTCTCCGTGATATTTATATGACTGTTAAGCCATTAATCTCACTTAATTTAAGCTTCTGCCTCTGTAGTAGCGTCTTCTGATGCTTCTTCTGTAGTATCTTCAGCTGCTGCTTCTGTAGCATCTTCTGATACTTCTTCTGTAGCGTCTTCGCTAACTTCTTCGTCAGTTGCTTCTTCTGTAGCTTCTTCTGCTTCTGCTGCTGCCTTAGCTGCTGCTACTGCTTCTGCATAAACAGGCTGAAGGAGAACTGCTGTTTCAGCTCTTGTGATAACTGATGTTGGGTTAAGGTTGTTGTTAGAACCGTTTACAAATCCGTTAGCAACTAAGTAAGCTGCATATGGAACTGCCCAACTTGCTACTTCATCACTGTCGTTGAAGCTGTTAAGTACGCTTGCGCTTGCACTTATGTTGTCACCAAGATATTCATGGATCTTAGCAATAAGTACGAACATCTCCTGTCTTGTGATCTTCTGAGTAGGCTTGAATGTTCCGTCGCCATAGCCTGAAGCGATACCTGCCTGTGTAGCTGCTGCTACGCCATTTGCATAGTATGCTGAAGACTGAACGTCAGAATATCCTGCTACGCCGCTTGTCTCAAGACCAAGAAGCTTAGAAACGAGTACGCAGAAGTCGCCTCTTGTCATGCCGTTTGTAGGAGCATAGTGAGTATTGTCAACACCGTTGATGATACCGTAAGAAGCAAGTTCATTGATTGCGCTTTCAGCCCATGCTACGTTTTCAATATCAACGAAACCGGGTGTAGCAACTACCTCTGTAGGAGGATTGATTGTTCCGGGCTTTGTTGAAGGTGTTGAAGGTGTAGCACTTGGTGTATCTTCCGGCTCGTTAGGTGTAATTGTAGGTGCGTCAGATACTGCTGTTGATCCGCTGTAGCCGCTGCCGGTACGATGTGATGAACCGCCGCCGCCACCTGAGCTTGAGCCGCCGCCTGAGCCGCTGCCGCTTGGAGCTGTTGTAGGTGCTTCAGTAGGACCGTCTGTAGGTGCTTCTGTAGGTGCATCTGTTGGAGCATCTGTAGGTGCATCTGTAGGTGCATCTGTAGGTGCATCTGTTGGTGTGTCTGAAGGTGTTTCTGTTGGAGCATCTGTAGGTGCATCTGTTGGAGCATCTGTAGGTGCATCTGTAGGTGCATCTGTTGGAGCATCTGTAGGTGCATCTGATGATGTTTCTGTAGGAGCTGCTTCAATTGTGATTACGCCCGGTTCGGGTGTAAGTGTGATAGCTTCTGCATTTGCGCCGCCTGCTGCAACAACCATAAGTGTTACATTAACTGTACCTGCTTCTGCTGCTTTATCTACGTCAAACTCAACTGTTGCTACAGTTGTAGGTTCACCCTTCTTAATTGCTGCATTAAGAGCTGATGTAGCTGCATCTGTAAGTACGAATGCTGCCTTAAGCTTGCCTAATGCTGCAGGTGACTTACCTGCTGCGTCTGTGCCGTAAATATCGCCGTCGCCGTTTGCAAGGTCTTCAGCTGTAAGAGCTGTTGTAATATCTACAGCCTTGCTTACTGTAAGCTGACCGTTATTTAATTCAACTACCTTAAGACCTGTAATTGTGATGCCCTTAGCTGCTGCATTTTCAAGTATGATACCTATTGTAGCATTGCTAAGATCAGCCGGTGAGTTAACGTCGATGTCAACCTTACCTGACTCGCCTGCCTTAACTGTTGCGTTGTTAGCTCTGATGCTGCCCTCAGCTACAGGAGCCTGAGTTTCAGGTTCATCTGTCTGTGTATCAGATTCTGATGGTGGTTCTGTAGGCTGTACAGCTGTTCCTTCTGCTGACCACTTAAGTGACTTAGCATGTCTTACTGAGTTAGATTTCTTCTTAACTGCCATACCGTAAAGAGGACCTGTAGGCTCTACAGTTATAGAATCGCCTTCAAGAATTGACTCGCCATTGATCTTAAGCTCAGTGATTTCACCTGTATTAGTATCAATTGTTATTGTGAATGAGTTTTCAGTACCGTCGGCATTAATAGCTGCTGTCTTTGTTCCGGCAAATGCTGTTGAGCCGCTTGTACCTACAAATGAAACTGTATTTGTCTTCTGATCAGTAATTCTGATGTAAAGTGTCTTCTTTTCGCCTATAAGTCTTATAAGCTCACCGTTACCGCCAATACCGTTAACATCGAATTTACCTGTTACAGTAACCTTGCCTGAGGGCTGTACTGTTGGAACGTTTGGATTTGCGGTATCAGTGCTTGATGTTCCGTCGAAGTAAAGAATAACGTCATTTGCAGATGCTTCTAAGCCACCGCCGGGTGCTGTTACTTCGCCTGTCTGAGGTTCAACAGGAACGTCAGATGAGCCTTCGCTTGAGCCTTCGCTTGAGCCTTCAGTTGCTTCTGCTGATGATGCCTCGCTTGAGCTGTCTTCTGCTGCTGAAGATGCTTCACTTGAGCTGTCTTCTGCTGCTGATGAGCCTTCGCTTGAGCTTTCGTCTGCTGAAGATGCTTCGCTTGAGCTTTCTTCAACTTCTTCTGCTTCAAATTTAACCTTAGGATTGGATGCATCAATATTTCTTGCTGAACCCTTAGATGTAGTAAACTTGAATACTTTTACGCCTGTAGCTGTTATAGCCTGTGATGCAGAATATACTGAACCGCCTGCTGTAACGTCAAGTTTAACATTATCGTTTGTTAATGTGAATGTGTATGATAATTCTTCACCGGCTTTAGCAAGCTGATAAGTACCGTCGCCCTGTTCAGCTATAGGAGCTACTGCTGTAGCAAGAGCTGCTAATGCTGCTGCGCTTGCAGGATTTACAAGCTTTGTTTCTGTACCGGCTTCTCCTGCTCTGAGAGCTAATGTGTTAGGACTAACTATTCTTAATGAAGCGTCATGGTCACCGTATGTGAAAGCTACAAGATTCCAAGAATTGTTCCAAGCATACGGATGAACAGTACCTGTGATTGTTACAGGCTTGCCTGCTTCAAGAGCTGCTGCGATAGCTGCCTGTGAATCAGCTGCTACATTAAGATTAAGTTCTGCTGCAAGACCGTCACCTGCACCACTTACTGTATCTTCTGAAGTATCTACGAGCTTCCAAACATTACCGTCGAATGTAACGCTTACAGAGCCTGTGCCGCCTGTTGCTGAAGCTTCATACTCGGGAGTTACGAATACATCTACGCCATCACCAATGTTGGTGTCGCCTGAATGATCAGGAGTTTCTTCTGATGATGGTTCGCTTGAGCTGTCTTCTGCTGCTGATGAGCCTTCGCTTGAGCTTTCATCTGCTGATGATGCTTCGCTTGAGCTGTCTTCTGCTGCTGATGATGCTTCGCTTGAGCTTTCATCTGCTGAAGATGGTTCGCTTGAGCTTTCATCTGCTGATGATGCTTCGCTTGAGCTTTCTTCTGCTGCTGATGAGCCTTCGCTTGAGCTTTCGTCTGCTGAAGATGCTTCGCTTGAGCTTTCTTCAACTGCTTTTGATTCAAATGAAACCTTAGGATCAGATGCATCAATATTTCTTGCTGAACCCTTAGATGTAGTAAACTTGAATACTTTTACGCCTGTAGCTGTTATATCCTGTGATGCAGAATATACTGAACCGCCTGCTGTAACGTCAAGTTTAACATTTGTGCTTGTTAATGTGAATGTGTATGATAATTCTTCACCGGCTTTAGCAAGCTGATAAGTACCGTCGCCCTGTTCAGCTATAGGAGCTACTGCTGTAGCAAGAGCTGCTAATGCTGCTGCGCTTGCAGGATTTACAAGCTTTGTTTCTGTACCGGCTTCTCCTGCTCTGAGAGCTAATGTGTTAGGTGTAACTATTCTTAATGAAGCGTCATGGTCACCATATGTGAAAGCTACAAGATTCCAAGAATTGTTCCAAGCATATGGATGAACAGTACCTGTGATAGTTACAGGCTTGCCTGCTGCAAGAGCTGCTGCGATAGCTGCCTGTGAATCAGCTGTTACATTAAGATTAAGGTCTGCTGCAAGACCGTCATTTGAACCACTTGATGTATCTGCTGAATCATCTACGAGCTTCCAAACGCCACCTTCGTATGTAATGGTTACCTTACCTGTGCCGCCTGCTGCTGCTTTACCGCCTTCTTGTGAAGCCTGATAATCAGGAGTTACGTATACGTCTACGCCTTCACCAATGTTGGTGTCGCCTGAATGATCAGGACCTTCTTCTGATGATGGTTCGCTTGAGCTTTCATCTGCTGATGATGCTTCGCTTGAGCTGTCTTCTGCTGCTGATGATGCTTCACTTGAGCTGTCTTCTGCTGATGATGGTTCGCTTGAGCTTTCATCTGCTGATGATGCTTCGCTTGAGCTTTCGTCTGCTGATGATGCTTCGCTTGAGCTTTCGTCTGCTGATGATGCTTCACTTGAGCTTTCGTCTGCTGATGATGCTTCGCTTGAGCTTTCATCTGATGATGCTTCGCTTGAGCTTTCGTCTGATGATGCCTCGCTTGAGCTTTCATCTGATGATGCTTCACTTGAGCTTTCATCTTCACCTACAGTTTCAACAGAATCGTTGAGTGAATATGTTACATCACCGGTTGAAAGTTTAGAACTGATTGTTACACTCTTAACACCAAAGTTACTATAAGCAGTAATTGAACCTGTTACAGTATCTTCTGCTGTGTTCTTTGTGTTCTTAAGCTGAACACTGTAAGTGTTATCATTGTTAATCTTTATAATAACTTCGTTATCTTGTCCATCTTCCCAATGGATTTTATTTTCCAATTGTCCATTTATAAGAAGTGCTCTGTCGTTTTGGCCACCTAATTTAAGAGGCTGACTATCCAGTGAAGGACCTGCAATAGAAATTGCTGCTGCAAGTGCCGGTGCCACTGTATTAGGATTGATAACTATGAAATCAGTATCAGTTACTTCTTTATCCGGTTTCTTAGTATTTACATGAAGAGTAATAGTAACTGATTTAACATTACCGGGCTCGCTACCAAACTTACCAACAGATGTGGGAAGCTTGATTTCCTTTGCCTGACCATCAGGTATTGTGCCGCTTGTTTCTTCGCTGAGATCGAGTGTTGTATCTTCAGCGCCGGCTTCTGATGTTCCCTCGTTTGAGCTGTCTTCTGCTGATGATGCTTCACTTGAGCTTTCATCTGATGATGCTTCGCTTGAGCTTTCATCTGATGATGCCTCGCTTGAGCTTTCATCTGATGATGCTTCACTTGAGCTTTCGTCTGATGATGCTTCACTTGAGCTCTCATCTGATGATGCTTCGCTTGAGCTTTCATCTGATGATGCTTCGCTTGAGCTTTCGTCTGATGATGCTTCGCTTGAGCTTTCGTCTGATGATGCTTCGCTTGAGCTCTCATCTGATGATGCTTCACTTGAGCTCTCATCTGATGATGACTCATCTGCATCTTTTGTATAAACCTTGCCGCTTACCTTAAGCTGAGTGCCTGATGTAAAGCAACCGGCATTGTCTTTTGTATAGAATTTAACACCAAGTACATTATCTAATCCTGTTGCAACAAGCTCAGCTTCAGAACCGTCGTTAACAGAATATGTAATCTTATCATTGGTTATAGAAAATTCAACTTTATTATCACCAACTTTTAACTGACCACCGGTTGTATTACCGTCAGCATCTGTGGTTGTAACTTTAGAAGTTGAAAGTTCTGATTTTCCGGGTTCCGGCTGCTTTTCATTATCATAATGTCTTAATGAAAGAACAGTTGCGGTATTCGGAAGTGAAGTCAAATTAAATGAAGCTGTTACAACAACTTTATTATTTGCACCAATGCTTTCCTGTGTAAAGTCCACATTTTTATTGTTGTCTTCAGCTACATCCATAGGAACCTCAGATATAGTCTTTGATTCGCTATATCCTTCAGTATCAATTGCGATAGGAGCAATACCGCTTATCATTGCCATAGGAATTTCAGGAGCTGCCGTTAAAATAACTGCTTCAAGAGGAGTTACCTCTTCTTCAGCTGCAGCCGGCTCTGCCTCTGTCTCCTCAACAGCTTCGGCCTCAGCTTCTGTGACATCTTCTTCCACAGCTTCTTCGACAACCTCTGTGTCAAGTGCTTCTTCATCGGCAAATACGTTAGTTACTACAAGTGAGGAAACCGCCATTGTTACAGCCAATGCAGCCGCAACAATTTTGCGTGCCTTAAATTTCATTGTTTTTTTCCTCCTTAAATTTTATTTGATCTCCTTATTAAATACGGGCAATTTAAACAAGGCCCGACCGATCGGACGGAGTGGAAATAATTGTTGGTTTTCTTTTTAGATTTTTTTATTTATATTAAAATTTTTTATCTTTTTTACCCCTAACAATAAAACCGTCCTTCTGTCTTTTAAAAAAGCCTAAACCCTAAGTAAAAACTTTTTTACAAATATAAAATAAATTCATATTCTTGCCCTATTTAATTCACCCCGTAGAGATCATGCCCGTTACGGGCTTTTCCTTTAAGTTATTTTGCTGTTAAAATAAGCTGCCCACCGCTGTCTGAATACAGCATTTACGAAGGTGACTTCTCAGAAGGTCTTTAAAATAGCGGAAGACCCTCATCAAAAATCTCAAAGCCTTAGTTAAACCTCACACTCCCCATGTCTGCGTATCTCACAGGAAATTTAAGCTTTAAAGCGAAAGCCTGGCATTAATATGATTTATAAGGCAGTATAAAAAATAAAAATGTCGCTTCGCCGGGCAAAAGCCTTGTTTTCGTAAAACAATGCGATTTAAAATGTCATGCCTTTTATAGGGCATTAAGGCGTGGCATTGGGGAAGCCTCCCCCAACCGCACGGGTACTTATTTGAGCTGTTCAGCCTACCACCCTCCAAGGGCTGATTATGGAGAAATATGTAAGCCTATCCTTACATAATATAAGGAAGTGAAAGGATACGTCCCCTTTTTGCGGCGCTTTTTTTAAACAAACACCTCTTAAGTAGTTGAAACACGCAGAGAGGCAAGTGTTTAAAATGCGTTTCCGCCCGCCGGAGAAAGCACTTGCAAGGGTCTAAGCAGGGGCTTCATTGAGAGAAGGCAAAAATCTCACGCCGAAGCGCCTCCTTGCTCCTGCGAATGCAGCCTTAAAAACATAGTGCGCTATATACAAATGATATACATATACGAAAGTCGCAGTCTCAGCCAAAAATCTTTGGGGTAGGTAATTATTGGTAAATAATTAGAGATTTTCAAATAAACTGCATCTTATCTGCATACTTGCCTAAAGGATTAACAGCTGATTTTTTTAGTAAACCCGCCGAGTCACAGAAGGCAGCACATCATTAATAGAGCATTTTGTCTTTAAATACCCTTTCCGAGTACCGTGTACGAGCCCAAAAGCGTATCGCCGCCCGAATTTTAAACGCCAAAAACCAAATCTTGTGGCAGGAAGACCGACCTTCGGCAAATAAAACCCAAGAAGCAACACAGGGTTTAAGTTCAGCACAGGTATAAGATGAAAGGCGCTTATTTATAAAACAGGCTACTTTCACCCAATACACTACGATACTACATATACATTATAAAACAAATCAAATTTAAAATCAACCATTAGTTTTAGTACGATTTGAATAAATTTGAATGGTGTTTTTTGTGGAATTTTAACAAATTTCGGAAGATTGGCGAGGGTGGGAAAATTTGCCACTGCGGGTCTGGGTGGTGGGGAGCCGGGGCTTTGTCAGCGCGGAGGCGCTGACGCGCCCCCGCAGGGGGCGCAGCCGCCCACGATAGGGGCGGCTAAAGCCCCGGCGCGGAAGAATTGGCACCGCGGGTTCGGGCGGGCGGGAGATGTTCGGGGCGGGGTGGTGGAGTTGGTACGGTGGGGCTGGGCGGCGGTAGCCGGGGCTTTGTCAGCGCCGGAGGCGCTGACGCGCCCCCGCAGGGGGCGCAGCCGCCCACGGATGTGGGCGGCTAAAGCCCCGGCGCCGTAGGTTCGCCGACCCAATGACGGGCGCAGTCACCAATTTCAACCAATAAAAAAGCCGTGTGACGGCGTTTCCGTCACACAGCATAATAATTAATATTCTTCAACAGTAATAGAGTTGATTATAACATCCTCCAAAGGCTTGTCGCTGTCGTCAGTTTCCACAGCCGCAATATCATCTACAACCTCCATACCCTCAATAACCTGACCAAATACAGTATATCCGTTGTCAAGGAAAGGACATCCGCCATTGTTTATATATTCATCCAATACCTCTGTAGGATAAATATCCTTATAATAAACTCCCGAGCCATCTTCAATTTCCTCGTCCTGCATGCCCTTAGCTTCTTCAAAAGCCTGCTTGTTTTCATCGCCTATATCAGTACACTGTACAATATAGAACTGACTTCCGTTAGAGTTGGGCTCAGATGAATGAGCCATAGCCAAAGCTCCTCTGAAATGACGAAGTGAAGGGGTAGTTTCCAGCTCAAAGCCATCGCCCCAAATGCTTTCTCCGCCTGTTCCGTCACCCTTGGGGTCGCCCCCCTGTATCATAAATTCATTTATAACCCTATGGAAGGTAAGTCCGTCATAATAACCGTCCTTAGCATGGGTCAAAAAGTTTTCAACAGCCTTAGGCGCATATTCCGGGAAAAATCTCAGTTTGATATCTCCCTTTGAAGTGCTCATAACAGCAATAGTCTCCCCTGCCTCGGGCTCTTCCAACTGTGGCAGCTCCAAAGCTCCCGATGCTTCGCTTTCATTTTGTCCTTCTGCCGAAGTTTCGTTTTTACCGTTCTGACAAGCTGCAAGAGAAAAGCAAAGTGTTGCTGCCGCAGCTATAGCCATAATTCTTCTGAATTTCATATTATTTCTCCTTTACTTCAATTTTATCTTTTCCGCCCATATAAGGTCTTAATACCTCAGGTATATTTACAGAGCCATCCTCATTAAGATTGTTCTCCAAAAAGGCAATTATCATTCTCGGAGGCGCTACACAAGTATTATTAAGAGTATGAGCCAAATACTTGCCCTTCTCCCCCTGAATACGTATTTTAAGGCGGCGCGCCTGCGCATCACCTAAGTTAGAGCAAGAACCAACCTCAAAATACTTCTTCTGACGGGGCGACCAAGCCTCAACATCATAAGACTTCACCTTAAGGTCAGCTAAGTCTCCCGAGCAGCACTCAATAGTTCTTACAGGTATATCCAAGCTTCTGAAAAGGTCAACAGTATTCTTCCAAAGCTTGTCAAACCAATAAGGCGAGTCCTCAGGCTTGCAAATAACTATCATTTCCTGCTTTTCAAACTGGTGTATTCTGTAAATACCTCTTTCCTCAATACCATGCGCTCCCTTTTCCTTTCTGAAGCAAGGCGAGTATGATGTAAGAGTATGAGGCAGAGTTTCTTCCTTAGTAATAGTGTCTATATACTTACCTATCATAGAATGTTCAGATGTACCGATCAGATAAAGATCCTCTCCCTCTATCTTATACATCATAGCATCCATCTCAGCAAAAGACATAACTCCTGTCACAACATTACTTCTTATCATATAAGGCGGTATGCAATAAGTAAATCCCCTGTCGATCATAAAGTCTCTCGCATAAGAAATAACAGCCGAATGAAGTCTTGCTATATCTCCCATAAGGTAATAAAAACCATTACCTGCCACCTTGCCTGCCGCATCTAAGTCAATGCCGCCCAGCTTTTCAAGTATATCTACATGATAAGGTATTTCAAAGTCAGGCACAACAGGCTCGCCGAATTTTTCTATCTCAACATTTTCGCTGTCGTCCTTGCCAATAGGCACCGAAGGGTCGATTATGTTGGGGATTACCAGCATAATTTCATTTATTTGCTTCTGAAGCCCAACCTCCTGAGCCTCCAGCTCTTCACGCCTGTCAGAAAATTCCTTTACCTGCTTTTTAGCCTCTTCAGCCTCTTCCTTTTTACCCTGAGCAAAATAAGTACCTATCATCTTAGATATCTTATTTCTCTTTTCACGAAGAGAGTCAGCCTCCTGCTTAATAGCACGAAACTCCTTGTCAAGCTCAATAACCTTGTCTACAAGCTCCAGCTTAGAGTCCTGAAACTTATTCTTTATGTTTTGCTTAACAACATCAGGGTTTTCTCTCAAAAATCTAATGTCCAACATAAACATTACCTCCGTATAAATTAAATTAAAGCTATTATAACACATTACTCATACATTTGCCACTCACAATTTAACATAAGTGAAAAATTTATAACAAATATGTATAAAATTACCTCAAAGGGACATAATATATAATGTAACAGGGTATTAACAAAGAGGTTTTTATACTGTTATATTATTTCGGCGACTTCCCCCGGTTTGCCGATATAATACATAAAACAGCTTCAGCAAAGCCGCCGCCTGCGCAGTCTCTCACAGTGACATAACGGGCGGCTTTTTTACATTCCTCCACAGCATTACCAACAGCAATACCAAACCCTGCCTTTGCTATCATCTCAACATCATTCTGATTGTCCCCGATAGCCGCAAAAGCCGTCATAGGCTCACCCAGATACTCCGCAAGCTCCACAAGAGCCGTCCCCTTGCTTTTGCCCTTTGCAGAAAATTCAAACAGATCCTCCGACGAGAAAAACATCTCTGCATCAATAGACTGATCCAAGCTTTCGCACACGGTTTTATATACATCAAAAAGCCGATCATGCTCGCCTATCATTATTATCTTCTGAATTTCTCCCTCAGCTGCAATATCCGCAAGACTCTCCGCTTGGTTAAGCTCAAGACTTGAATTTTTAGCATATCTCTTTGTTATATCCGTTATATTCTGAGTATATAGCCTGCTGTCTTTATATAAAAGAGTGTTTTCCGCCTCCAAAGCCACTATACGGCAAATATGGCAGGCTGTTTTATTATCCAGCAAATTCTCAGAAATAACCGCCTTGCTCTTTGCCTCATAAATGCGGCAGCCGTTGTAAGCTATAATATAGTTGCCCTCATAATCAAGTCCCAGCCTCTTGGCATATACATCTAAAGACATATTAGACCTTCCGCTTGCAAGTATGACCTTCATACCATTCTCCTTCGCCAACCTCAAAGCCTCAATATTTTCTTCGGGTATACTCTTATCGGGAGCAAGAAAGGTATTATCCAGATCCATAAGCATATATTTAACAGTTTCTTCCATAATATATATCCTCATTAATGAGCGACCATAGCCCTCTGAACAGCCTCCGTTTCTTCGCTTGAAAGACGATAGCGCTTATCGTTTTCATCACCTCTGCCCTTGCGTATGGGCTTCAGATAAGTATAGCTCGACTGCCTCGAATATATCCCCGTAATAACAAAGCCGCTGTTTGTTCTGTCAAGCAAAGCAATAGAGAACGAAAGGTCTCCCCCAACCTCAGGAAAAGGATTATACCTGACAATGCCAACCTTCTGAATTGTATAAGAAAGTACATCGTCAATTTCCTTCATCTGAGATATTATCTTTTCCTCCTGCTTAGATACTGCTTCGCTTTTCTTCACAAAATCCACAAGCAGCTTTTCCAAATTCAGCTGAGAAGCAATAGGTCCCATAAAGTCTTCAACTCTGTTTAAAACCTTAGTCTGTCTTCTGAAAACAACAATTATAAGTATAAGTAAAAAGAGAGACCAAACAAACATAATACCGATCAGGCAGAGAATGATGGTGTTATTTGCGGCAAATGCAAATAAATTATTTATAAGTTCTATATTTTCCATAATATCCTCCGTTTACGAAACGCTCCCCTTTATAAGGTTCAAAAAGCTGTCAAGCCAGTCATCGGAATAAAAATCTATCTCCACCTTACGCTTCTTCCCCTGAACCTTTATATTCACCTTTGTGCCCAACAGCTGTGTGAGCTGACTCTGAGTGTAAGTATATACATTAGAATTTTCCACAGCCTTGTCTATCTTCTCTCTATAAGCATTAGAAACAAGAGCCTCCGCTTGTCTTACAGACATATTATTATCGGCTATTTTCTTAGCAAGCTCAAACTGCTTTTCACTGTCGTCAAGTCCTGCAAGAGTTTTACCGTGTCCCGCTGATATTTTCTTGTCGTTTATCATCTCAATAACTCTGTTGTCAAGACTTAAAAGGCGCATAACATTAGCCACAGTAGATCTGTTTTTTCCAACCTTTTTAGCTATTTCCTCCTGAGTAAGAGAAAATTCCTCATTAAATCTTTTATATGTGAGAGCTTCCTCTATAGGGCTTAAGTCCTCTCTCTGTATATTTTCTATAAGAGACATCTGTAAGGTTTCAAGCTCGTCAAGATCTCTTACAATAACCGGCACTTTATCAAGTCCTGCAAGACGAGCTGCTCTATATCTTCTCTCTCCGGCAACTATCTCATAAAATTCACCGACCTTCTTTACAATAAGAGGCTGAATTATACCTATTTCCTTTATACTTTCACAAAGCTCCTCAAGGTTTTCTCTTACAAACTTCTTTCTGGGCTGCTCTCTGTTAGGCTCAATTTTGGTTATATCCACAAGCTCAGCGCCATTTTTACTGTCAGTGCTTTTTTCAACCACTTCAGTATCTATAAGAGCATTAAGTCCTTTAGGGTTAAATCCTCTGCCCAGTCCTCTTTGTCTTTTAAATTCCGCCAATTTTATTCACCTCTTTTAAGTATTTCCTCGGCAAGTCTTTCATATGCCAAAGCTCCCTTTGAATTTTTATCGTATATATTGATAGGCACACCGTAGCTTGGCGCCTCGCTTAGCCTTACATTTCTTGGTATAATGGTTTTAAACGATTCTTTGTCAAGAACAGTCTTTACTTCTTCAACGACCTGTGCCGACAGATTTGTTCTGGAATCATACATTGTAAATACCACACCGTCTACCTTAAGGTCTTTATTCAGCTTTTTCTTGACAAGGCTTATGGTGTAAAGAAGGTCAGTAAGTCCTTCCATAGCATAAAACTCACATTGAAGCGGAACAATAACTCCGTCCGCTGCTGTGAGGGCATTAAGTGTAAGTATATTAAGTGAAGGAGGGCAGTCTATTATTACATAGTCATATTTATCCCCTATTTCTTCCATAATATCCTTAAGCAGAAATTCTTTTCTCTTAAAATTAATAAGCTCTATTTCTGCTCCGGCAAGCTCTCTGTTTGCAGGAAGAATGTCTATATTTTCCATACATTCAGCTTTTATCTTTGTTTCTTCAAAATCAGATTCTCCCGTAAGCAGAGTATAATATGACTTATCTATATCAAGCTTATCTATTCCATAGCCGCTGGTGGTATTTCCCTGAGGATCTGAGTCTATAAGAAGAACCTTCTTACCTGCTGCGGCAAGATAAGCTGTTAAATTTATTGCCGTTGTAGTTTTACCGACTCCGCCCTTTTGATTTGCAAGTGCATATATTTTACTCATGGTTTATCCTTTCAAATGTTACACGTGGAACAATTTACTCCACGCCATACAATTTTCTATATTCAAGCATTTTTTCAAGATATGTATTATCTATAGGAAGTACGCCCTCTTTAATAGCGTTTATAATGTCAACAACAGATGCTATGTTATAAACATTAAGTCCGAAGTCGCTTTTTACTTCCTGTACGGCAGATTTATCTCCTGCTTTTCCTTTTTCCATTCTGTCTATTGATATAACAACGCCTAAAAGATCAACATTAGCCTGAGCATTTATAATAGGTAGAGTTTCTCTTATAGCAGTGCCTGCTGTTATAACATCTTCTATTATAAGAACTTTGTCACCATCCTTAAGCTGATGTCCTACTATCAGTCCGCCCTCGCCATGATCCTTGGCTTCCTTACGGTTAAAACAATAGTCAACATTAATGCCATACTTTGAAAGTCCTATAGCAGCAGCCACACAAAGAGGTATTCCCTTATAAGCCGGCCCATAAAGCACATCAGGCTTAAGCCCTGAGTCAATTATACATTTAGCATAAAATTCGCCTAACTTTGCTATCTGTTCTCCCGTTCTGTAATTTCCCGTATTTACAAAATAGGGGGCTTTGCGTCCGCTTTTCAATGTAAAATCACCAAAGGTAAGAACGCCTGAGTCGTACATAAATTTGATAAAGTCGTGATTATTCATATCTTTTCCTCCTTATAAATATAAAGGCTGCCCGGGTAATTCACCTATGTCAAAGGGCGGAAAAATCCGCCCTTTGACATAGGTGAATTACCCGACCGTCGGGGCGCAGAGAAAAGCATCAAAGATGCTTTTCCCTGCGCCCTGGACTACCGCAATCAAATCTCCGAGCCTTTTATATGATCATATTGTAAAAATAATTATATAATTTTTTATCTTCAAATACAAGCCTATTTTATAAACTTTCCATTTTATTAAGTAAGTTTTCAAATACCTTCATAGCGTTCTCCACAGGTCCTGTTGTACTTATATCAACTCCTGCCCCCTTAAGCAGTGAAATGGAATAATCAGAACATCCGCCCTTTAAAAAGCCTATATAATCTTCGGCACCGTTTTTATTAAGTATTCTGTCAGCAAGAGCAATAGCGCAGGAATATCCCGTAGCATACTGATATACATAAAAAGCAGTATAAAAATGAGGTATTCTCATCCATTCATAGCATATCTCATCATCTATTTCTATATCATCGCCAAAATACTTGATATTAAGCTGTTTATAAACCTCCGTCATAGACTCAAATGTAAGAGGTTCACCCTTTTCTGCCATTTCATGCACAGTAAGCTCAAATTCAGCAAACATAGTCTGTCTGAAAAGCGTACCTCTGAACTGCTCCATATAATAGTTTATAAGATAAGCCCTTTGGTTTTTGTCCTCTGTTATCGAAAGAAGATGCTCCATTAATAGGGCTTCATTTACGGTAGAAGCCACCTCAGCCACAAAAATAGTATAGCTGCCATATACAAAGGGCTGATTACTCCAGGTATAATAGCTGTGCATAGCATGACCCATTTCATGAGCAAGGGTAAACATCGAATTTATGTTCCCATCATAGTTTAAAAGTACATAAGGATGTGTACCATATGCTCCCCAAGAATAAGCCCCGCTCCTTTTGCCCTTGTTTTCATATTTATCTATCCAACCCTCGGTCATTCCCTTTTTAAGTACAGACAAATATTCCTCTCCCATAGGCTTAAGAGCCTCTATTACCGTTTTGCAAGCCTCGTCAAATTTTACTTTTACATCTATATTATCTACTATAGGAGTATAAAGATCATAAAAATGTAGCTTATCCACACCAAGTCTTTTCTTTCTGAGTGAAATATACCTTTTAAGCAGGTGTAAATTTTTATTTACTGCCCCTATAAGATTTTTATATACATCAACGGGTATGTTGTCGCCATATAAAAAGCTTTCTATACAAGAAGGATAATTTCTGAGACGGCTTAATATAACATCCTTTTTAACACTTGCACTGTAAACGGAAGCTATAGTATTTTTAAGGGCATAAAAGCTTTTATAATATTCCTTAAAAGCATTTTTCCTTAAAACTCTGTCCTTACTTTCAAGATAAGACTGATATTTTCCGTGGGTGAGCTGTTTTTCATTGCCCGTTCCGTCAACAACATTTTTAAATGTTATATCAGCATCGTTTATCATAGAAAATATATCATCGGGAGCAGATGTCATCTCATATATACCCGCAAGCATTTCCTCCCCTTTAGTATCTAATATATGCTCCTTGTTTCTTAAAAGATTTTCTATAAAATGCTTATATACAGTATTTTCAGCTGCCTTTAATACCTCTCCCTCATTAAGCGCCAATATCTCAGGCTCTATAAAAGCACAGGCCTCGTTATATTTTACTATAATGCTGTTGGCTCTGCCGCAAAGTCCTTGATAAAAATTATCTCCCATATCCTCATGGCTTTTCATATTTGCATATACATAAAGTCTTTCAACAGACTTTCCTATTTTTTCATCAATTTCAAATATAGAGAGCATATTATCTGCCGACAATTTTCCCTTATATTCGGCAAGCTTAGGAATAAGCTCCTCACACATAGCATACTCATTATCCCATTGCTTATCATCTAAAAATAAATCCTCAATTTTCCATTTATCCATAATTTTAACATTTTTTCTTTCAATAATAGGCGTTGACATAAAATTTTCCTCCCATTTTAAAAATTTATACTTTATTTTTTATATATAGTGTAGTATAATTGAAGTAAGAATGCAAGGATGTATTTGTAATTTTTCGCTGATAGATTTTAAGAAAATTAATTTCAAAACAAATCTGATATAGCAATTCTTAAAAAGGAGGTTTTTTTATGGCACTTAAGGTATTAATGGTTGCATCTGAGGTTTCTCCTTATGCAAAAAGCGGCGGCCTTGGCGACGTTACAGGTTCACTTCCAAAAGCTCTTAAAGATAAGGGCGTAGAAATTTGCGTTGTTTTCCCAAAATATAAATCCGTAAAGCAGGAATATGTTGATTCAGCCGAATATATAACAGGCTATGACGTTACTCTTGACTGGAGAGTACAGCACGCCGACATATTCAAGCTCAAATCTGACGTAACTACTTACATGATAGGCAACGACTTTTATTTCGGAAATCGTGACGGCTATTATGGCTATGGAGATGACTGCGAAAGATTTACATTCTTTTCAAAGGCAGCTCTTGAACTTATAAATTACATTGACTTCGTGCCCGATGTAATCCATACAAACGATTGGCAGACAGGTCTTGTAAGTCTTTATCTTAAAGACAGATATTCTAAAATTAATTTTTATAAGAATATAAAATCACTTTATACTATCCACAACCTTCAATATCAAGGAGTATTCCCTGCAAGGTCACTTTCTATGATGGAGCTTGACTATGGCTATCTTACCCCCGATAAGCTCGAATTCTACGGAGCAGTAAACCTTATGAAGGGCGGCTTAGTATATGCTGACGCTATAAATACAGTTTCAAACACTTATGCAGAAGAGATCAAGCGCCCAGAATACGGCTATCAGCTTGACGGCGTTATGCGCAGCAGAGAAAACATACTTTACGGCATTGTAAACGGCATAGATTATGAAGAAAATAATCCTGCCACAAGCAATAAAATCTACGTAAACTATGACGTAAATTCTCTTGAAAAGAAGGCAGAAAATAAACATAAACTTCAGGAAGAGCTTGGTCTTCCCGTAAGTGATGCCCCAATGATTTCAATTATTTCACGTCTTGCAGATCAGAAGGGTATCAATCTTCTTCTTGACATTTCAAACGAACTTCTTTCAAAAGATGTTCAGCTTGTAGTGCTTGGTACAGGCAACAGCTATTTTGAATACCGCTTCAGAGAGCTTCAGTCATGGTATCCTCAGAAGGTTTCCGCAAATATAACCTTCAACGATGTTCTTGCACAGAAGATATATGCAGGCTCTGACATATTCCTTATGCCATCACTTTTCGAGCCATGCGGCTTAGGTCAGCTTTTCGCAATGAGCTACGGTACTGTTCCCGTTGTAAGAACAACCGGCGGTCTTGTAGATACTGTAGAACACTACGACCCTGAAACAGGCAAAGGCAACGGCTTCAAATTCCAAGACTTCTTAGGCAGCGGTCTTATGTGGGGTATAAACGAAGCCCTTAAGGCTTATGAAGATAAAGAAACCTGGATGAAGATAGTTACAAACGCTATCAACACCCGCTTCTCGTGGGAAAATTCAGCTCAGGAATATATCAATATCTACAATAAGATCTGCGGCAAAGAATAATTTTCAAACAGCATAATATAATAAAAGACTGTCAATAGTAATAAGGCTTTTGACAGTCTTTTTTAAAACGAGGTCGTTTATGGAAGATAAATTATATAATACTAATGAAGAAACTGAAAAGGTTGTGCTCGTGGCAGCAGACGACGGGGACGGCAGCTTTGATGCCGAAGAAAGCCTTGACGAGCTTCAGAACCTTGCCGAAACAGCCGGGGCTGAGGTAGTAGGGCGAATGGTCCAAAAAAGAGATGTTGTCAGCCGTTCTATGTACTTAGGCAAGGGTAAAACCGAGGAGCTTCGTCTTTTCTGTGAAGAGCTTGGAGCAAACGGCATAATCTGCGATGACGAGCTAAATTCTTCACAGACAGACTACCTTGAAAAAAATACAGGTCTTAAAATAATGGACAGAACTCTCCTTATTCTCGATATTTTCGCCAAACACGCAGACTCTGCCGAGGGCAAAGTACAGGTAGAGCTTGCTCAGTTAAGATATAAAATGTCACACCTAACGGGAAAAGGTAAGTCTATGTCAAGACTTGGCGGTGGCATAGGCACAAGAGGCCCCGGTGAAAAAAAGCTGGAAACCGACAGAAGAAGAATAGCCTCACGCATAAGCGAGCTTAACCGCAGCCTTAAAGAAATAGAAGCCCACAGAAGCGTAATAAGAGAAAAGCGCATAGGCTCAGGTATACCTATAATAGCATTCATAGGCTATACAAACTCGGGTAAATCTACACTTATGAACAGAATTACAGGGGCAGACGTATTATGTGAAAATAAGCTTTTTGCCACCCTTGATATCACTACAAGAAAGGTAAAACCCTCAGAAGACTCAAAGCTTGAATACCTTTTCACAGATACTGTAGGCTTTATAAGCAAACTCCCTCACGGACTTATAAAAGCATTTCGCTCTACCCTTGAAGAAGTAAAATATGCCAATATTCTCATTCACGTAGTAGACTCATCAAACGAAAGCTCTAAAAAGCAAATGAATGTTGTATACGATCTTTTGGACGAGCTTAATATAAAGGATAAACCCATAATAACAGTATTCAACAAAACAGATAAAATAGCCGATTTTCCCATACCAAAGGACTCTTATGCCGATTATACACTTAAAATATCGGCAAAAACAGGCTTTGGCATAGAAGAGCTTGAAAATACTATAGAAAAAGTGGTAAGATCCTTCAAAACTAAAATTGAAATACTCCTTCCCTACAGTGAAGGCTCTCTTTTAAATAATATATATAAAGACTGCGAAATTATAACAACAGACCATCGCTCAACAGGCACATATATAGAAGCCTTCGTAAACGATGAATACCTTTTCAAACTGAAAAATTACATTATATAAAGGTCGTTCCGACCCAGCCTGCGGCGCCGAGGCGAGGGAGAGCGGGAAGCAACAAAAAAATGTGCAAACGGGTTTGCACATTTTTTTGTTGCTTCCCGCTCTCCCTCGCCCCCCCCCGATGGGTCTGCCGTACAAACGATTTTTAATCGTTTGGGAGGCAGGCGCAACCTTTTTATTTTCTGAGAGTATGAGCATACTCCTCCACCTCATACCAATTCACATTAAATCCTGCGCCTTTCTTGCAAAATACAGAATTGGGAGTATTCAAAACATCTCCTGTAGGGTCGTATGCCTTTTCTTCAATAACCTTCTCCGCTATTTCACATACATCCATACCGCCATACATAAGACTTATGCTTCCCTCTCCCTTGGTAAACGCTGCTATCTCAGAGGTATATTCCATAAAAGTTTCTACAGGTCCTCTGCCTCTTATCACAACGTCATTACCAATAGACTCGGGAGGCTCAAAGCTTCCTCTCATTTTTTGTATGTCAGACATTATTCTTCCCGTAAATTCCGAATTTACTATTATTTCAAAATCATAAAAAGGCTCTAAAAGTATAGACTTGGCTCTCATAAGCCCTTGTCTGACTGCCCTGTAAGTAGCCTCTCTGAAATCTCCGCCCTCTGTGTGCTTAAGGTGAGATATACCGTTCACAAGAACAATTCTTATATCCGTTATAGGCGAGCCTGTAAGCACTCCCTTGTGCTCTTTTTCAAATATGTGAGTCTTAATTAAATTCTGATAGTTGATGGATAAATGTTCCACGTGGCATTGGGAGATGAAGCTGATGCCCGAATTTCTTTCCCTAGGCTCTAACCTCAAGGCTACTTCCGCATAATGCCTCAATGGCTCATAATGTCCATATCCCATTACAGCTTCTTTTATTGTTTCCTTATATCTTATATCAGGACTACCGAATTTCAGCTTAACTCCAAACCTGTTTTCAAATATATTTTCCAATACCTCAAGCTGAATTTTACCCATAGTATTAATAACTATGTCATCATCCTCGGCATTTACAAAAAGTGTAGGCTCTTCTCTTTCCAAAATTTTAAAAAGTTCCAAAACCCTGCTTTTGTCAGTATCATCAAGTATTATTACCTTTGCTTTAAGTGCCGAAGCCCCTAAATGGCCGTCATCTATAATTTTGCCGTCCTTTATAATATTGCCGCATACAGGAGTATTAAGTCCGCAAACCCCAACTATATCTCCGGCTTCTCCAAATTGCTTACTAACATATCTATCCCCATTATAAAACCTGATTTCATTTATTTTTTCCACATTACCGTCAAAATTAAAATCGTCCTTTATATTAAGTCTTCCGTTTAATATTTTTATAAATGTTATTTTTCTGCCGTCGGTGTCGTGGCGTATTTTAAATACCTTTCCTTTAAAATTTCTGCTGCTGTCGTTATTTGTATAAGTCAACATATCCAAATTTTTAAGAAATTCATCTATACCTATATTTTTAAGAGCCGACCCTTTCATAACAGGAAAAGACTTTCTCTCCTTTATAAGCCTTTTTAAGACCTCTATTACATCACTCTCATTAAAATTGCCTTCTAAATATTTTTCAAGAAAGTCATAATCTCTTTCGGCAGCAAAATCACCAAGGCTTATTATATTTTCATCTAATAAAAAACAGTCTTCACTCAGACTGTTTTTTATACTTTCAAAGACCTTTGCTATATCAAAGCCCTCCATATCAGTTTTGTTTATAAATATAAAGCAGGGTACATTATACTTTTCAAAAAGCCTGAAAAGTGTTCTCGTGTAAGACCTCACCTTTGAGTCTATAAGCAAAACGGCATAATCTAATATACCTATAGCTCTTTCAGCCTCAGGTGAAAGGTCGGTATGCCCCGGTGTATCTATTATATAATACACATTATCGTTATAAACAAACTCAGCCTGATGAGAAAAAACGGTTATTCCTCTGCTTCTCTCCGTTTCATCCGTATCTAAAGCAGAGGTTTTTTTATCCGTTCTTCCAAAGCTTCCGAAAGAGCCTGTTTTATACAATATTCTTTCACAAAATGTGGTTTTTCCTGTGTCCACATGTGCAAAAATACCTATGGTCTTTTTCATTCTTCTTCAGTTCTTTCCTCAGATTCTGCCTCTATAGCATCCTCCGAAATCTTAGCTATTGACATAACTCTTACATTTTCGCCAACATCTATGAGCTTAACACCCGAGGTATTTCTTGAATATGTTGAAATGTCATTTATTCTTATTCTTATGACAATACCCTCTGAGGTAACAAGCATAAGCTCTTCATTGTCCTTTACCATAGATATGCCGGCAATATCTCCCGACTTAGGCGTTATCTTATAAGCCTTAATACCTATGCCGCCGCGGCTCTGAACCTTAAACTCTGACATATTCGTTATCTTGCCATAGCCGTTTTCAGATACTATAAGAATATTTCTGTCGTCTTCAATAACTTCCATACCTACTACAATATCGTCGCCTCTTAGCTTGATAGCTCTTACGCCGCTTGCAGTTCTTCCCATATTTCGGCAGTCGGTCTCGGCAAATCTTATAGACATACCCTTCTTAGTAACAACAATAAGCTCCTTATTTCCGTCTGTCTTCACAACAGAAGCAAGCCTGTCATTTTCTTTAAGACCTATGGCTATAAGACCTACCTTTCTTATATTCTTAAATGCTTCAGCCTTTACTCTCTTTATAACACCAAACTTGGTTATCATAGTGAAATAGCTGTTTTCATCAAGGTCTTTTATAGGCAGTATAGCCGTTACCTTTTCATCGGGCATAAGCTGTATCATATTTATAATAGGCGTACCCTTTGCATTTCTGCCTGCTTCGGGTATTTCATAAGTCTTAAGCCTATATACTCTGCCTGCATTTGTAAAGAAAAGTATGGTAGTATGATTTGAAGCAAGGAACATTCCCCTTACAACATCATCATCCCTTGTCTGCATACCTATTATGCCCTTGCCGCCTCTGTTCTGGCTCTTATAGGTAGCCAGCGGCAGTCTTTTGGCGTAGTTCATATATGTCATAGTAACAACGCTCATATCATCATGTATAAGATCCTCAAGCATTATTTCACCCGGGTCGTCAATAAGCGCCGTACGTCTGTCATCGCCGTATTTTTCTTTAATTTCGGTAAATTCCTTCTTAACAACACCTAAAAGTACCTTTTCATCTGCAAGTATACCCTTAAGCTCTTCAATAAGCTTTTCAATTTTGTTATACTCGTCTAAAAGCTTTTCTCTCTCCAGTCCTCTTAAGCTTCTCAGTCTCATTTCAACTATTGCCTTTACCTGTTCTACAGTAAAGCCAAAGCCTTCCATAAGTCTGTTTCTTTCTTCTTCTACACTTTTAGAAGTTCTGATAATATTGATGACCTCGTCAATATTATCAAGAGCCTTTAAATAGCCTTCAAGTATATGTGCTCTCTTCTCAGCCTTGTCAAGGTCTCTTTGTGTTCTTCTTCTTACAAAGTTTTCCTGATGGTCAAGATAGTAATATAAAAGCTCCTTAAGACCCAAAGTCTTAGGCTCGCCGTCTACTATAGCAAGGAAATTTATAGAGAATGACTCCTGCAGCGAAGAATATTTATAAAGCCTGTTAAGAACAACATTGGCATTAGCATCCCTCTTGCAGTCAATAACTATCTTAACTCCATGATCCCTGCCCGAAGCATCGTTTAAGTCTGCTATACCATCTATTTTCTTATCCCTTATAAGGTCGGCTATTTTCTCTATCATTTTAGCCTTATTTACCTGATAAGGTATTTCGGTAACGATTATCCTCTGTCTGCCGTTAGGCAAAACTTCAATTTCCGCCTTAGACCTTACCTGTATTTTACCCCTTCCAGTAAGATAAGCCTGCTTTATGCCATTTTTGCCAAGTATGCAAGCGCCAGTAGGAAAGTCAGGACCTTTTATAACATTCATAAGGTCATAAACAGAGGTATCCTCATCCTTTATTTTGTTGTCTATTATAAGTTCAAGTCCTTCAATAACCTCTGTAAGGTTGTGAGGGGGTATGTTTGTTGCCATACCTACGGCAATACCCGAAGAACCGTTTACCAAAAGATTTGGAAATCTTGAAGGCAAAACAGTAGGCTCTCTCAGCTCGCCGTCATAGTTGTCTACAAAATCTACCGTGTTTTCGTCTATATCCGCAAGCATTTCCATAGCTATGCTTGAAAGTCTTGCCTCGGTATATCTCATAGCCGCAGCCTGATAGCCGTCTATATTACCGAAGTTGCCATGGCCGTCTATAAGAGGATATCTCATAGAAAAGTCCTGACCCAGTCTTACAAGGGCATCATATATGGCAGTATCACCGTGGGGGTGATATTTACCCATTGTATCACCCACGATACGCGCAGATTTTTTATGTGCCGATGATGGACCTAAATTAAGCTCGTTCATAGAATGAAGTATTCTTCTGTGAACAGGCTTAAGACCATCTCTTACATCAGGCAAAGCTCTGGAAACTATAACACTCATAGCATAGTCTATGTATGAGTCCTTCATTTTGCTGACTATTTCCACATCTTGTATTCTGTCTGTTGAATTGTTTATTTCTTCCATAATATCACCCTGTCCTTATCAGATGTCAAGGTTTGTTACAAATTTAGCGTTTTCTCTTATAAATTCTTTACGAGGCTCTACATTGTCACCCATAAGCTTAGAGAATATGTCGTCAGCTCTTCTTGCATCTTCCATATTTACTCTTATAAGAGTTCTGTTTTCGGGGTCCATAGTTGTTTCCCAAAGCTGTTCGGGATCCATCTCGCCAAGACCCTTATATCTCTGAAGGGGCTTCATTCCCTTTGTGTCCATATTCTTTAAAATATCGTCTTTTTCTTCTTCACTGTAGGCATACTGCTTTTTATTGCCTTTTTCTATCTTATAAAGGGGCGGTTTTGCAAGATATACATATCCTCCCTCTATAAGCTGATGCATAAATCTGAATATAAACGTAAGAAGAAGTGTAGTTATATGCGCTCCGTCTACGTCCGCATCGGTCATTATAATAATTTTATGATATCTCAGTTTTGAAATATCAAATTCATCGTGAATTCCCGTGCCAAAGGCAGTTATCATAGACCTTATTTCTTCATTACCCAAAACTCTGTCAAGTCTTGCTTTTTCAACATTTAATATTTTACCTCTTAAAGGCAAAACTGCCTGAGTTTCGCTGGTTCTTGCATCTACCGCAGAGCCGCCCGCAGAGTTACCCTCGACTATATATATTTCGCACTTTGAAGGGTCTTTTTCCGAACAGTCCGAAAGCTTGCCGGGAAGTCTTGTTGTTTCAAGTACAGACTTTCTTCTTACAAGCTCTCTTGCCTTTTTAGCAGCATCTCTTGCACGGGAAGCAAGCACAGCCTTTTCAAATATAGCCTTAGCAACCGTAGGATTTTCCTCCAAAAAGTAATTGAGCTTTTCGGAAAGTACAGAATCCACCGCAGTCTTAGCTTCAGAAGTACCCAACTTGCCCTTAGTCTGACCTTCAAACTGAGGATCGCTTATTTTTACGGATATAACGGAAACAAGACCCTCTCTTATATCATCACCCGTCAAATTTTTTTCGCTTTCCTTTAAAAGACCAAATCTTCTCGCATAGTCGTTTATAGTCTTTGTAAGACCTGTACGGAAGCCTGCTACGTGAGTACCGCCGTCGGCTGTATTTATGTTGTTTACATACGAATAATTGCTCTCCTGGAAACCGTCGTTATGCTGGAAGGCTACCTCTACCAATATATCGTCCTTGCTGCCCTCACAGTAAAAAATATCTTCATAGGCAGGTGTCTTATTTTTGTTTATAAGCTCTACAAATTCCTTTATACCGCCGTCATAACAAAAGCTGTCTGTTCTGGGTTTTTCTTCTCTGTTGTCGGTAAAATTTATCCTTATACCCTTGGTAAGAAATGCCGTTTCCTGAAAATGCTCTTTTAATATGTCATAGTCAAAATGCTTTTCTTCAAAAATAGTGTCGTCGGGTAAAAATGTTATTTCCGTTCCCGTTCTGTCAGCCTCGCACTCGCCTATTACGGTGAGTTTATTTATAGGCTTGCCTATTTTATAATCCTGTGAATAAATTTTGCCCTCGTGACATATCTTAACATTGAGCCATGAGGAAAGAGCATTTACAACGGAAGCGCCAACGCCGTGCAAGCCCCCGGATACTTTATACCCTCCACCGCCGAATTTTCCTCCGGCATGGAGAATGGTAAATACTACCTCAACGGCAGGTATGCCCTTCTGAGGGTGAATACCCACAGGAATACCTCTTCCGTCGTCGCTTACCGTAACAGTATCGTCTTTATTCAATATAATATCAATATTTCTGCAAAAGCCTGCCAAAGCCTCATCCACAGCATTATCCACTATCTCATAAACAAGATGGTGAAGACCTCTTATAGAAGTAGAGCCTATATACATACCGGGTCTTTTTCTTACGGCTTCAAGCCCCTCAAGAATTTGTATTTGAGTTTCATCATAATTATTATTTATTTCATTATTCATATAAAACCCTTCCTATTCTTCATAAAACTTAAATTACCATTTCTTATCAAAGACGATGTGTTATTTAATAACACATAATGTTTTATTTTAATAACACATAATATTATAATTATAACACATTTTTTCACTTTTTAACAGTGATTTTACCGTTATTTACAAAAAAAACTGCTTTATTTTCCCCATTTTTACCGTAAACAAGGTCATCAATGCCCGTGCAGGTCATTATTATCTGCATACCCTTTAAATTATCCAGTATAAACTCCTGTCTGCTTCTGTCAAGCTCGCTCATAACATCGTCCAACAAAAGCACGGGAAGCTCCCCTGTTTCCTCTTTTATAACATCTGTTTCAGACAGCTTAAGCGCCAGAACAGCGGATTTTTTCTGCCCCTGAGAGCCGAACATTCTTACGTCTTTATCATTTATTTTAAGCAAAATATCGTCCTTATGAGGTCCATTATTTGTCATTTTATAAAAAATATCTCTTTCAATACTTTTTTTAAGTCTTTCTTCAAGCTCGTCAGCCAAAGACTCGGGTCTGTAATATACTCCAAGCCTTTCTCTGTCCCCTGTTATCTTTGCATATATATTGCCTGCAAAAACCGATATTTTATTTATAAATTCTTCTCTATGTCTTATTATTTTAACGCCGTATTCCACAAGCTGTTTATCCCATATATAAAGACTGTCCTTTATATATTTAACATCACCTGAATTTTTAAGAAGATTGTTTCTCTGCTTAAGCACCTTAAAATATTTTTCAAGATTATCGCAGTAAACACGGCTCAGCTGGCAAAGCTCCATATCCATAAATCTTCGCCTTGCTCCCGGCCCTTCATTTATAAGTGACATATCTTCGGGAGAAAACATAACAGTCTTTACATTTCCGAAAAGGTCGCTTATTCTTCTTAAGGGAATACCGTTTATAGCCACGCCCTTTCTCTCATTTTCTTTAAGACTGATATTAATTTTATCCTTATAAGTACCATTATTTTTATAAAGCACTATATTTGCAAACTTTTTGTCATAGTTTATAAGAGAGGATATTTTATGTGTCCTGTGGCTTCTGCCCGTAGAGCAAATAAAAATAGTTTCTATTATATTTGTTTTGCCCATACCGTTATCTCCATATATTATATTTATATCAGGAGAAAAAAACATGACATCTTCTTCAAGATTTCTGAAATTTCTGAAAGAAAGACTTTCTATTATATTTTTCATATTACAACCTCAGAGGCAAAATAAGATATTTATATTCTTCGTTTCCTCCGTCAACAACACAAGGGCTTAAAGGCGAATTAAACATAAGATTTACCTCTTCGCTGTCTATATTTTTAAATATATCCTGCAAATATTTAGGGTTAAAGCCTATAGTGAGATCATCTCCATTTACATCGCAGTCTATTTTTTCGTACATACTGCCAAGAGTTTCGCTTATGCTTGAAAGCTCTATAGCTCCCTCACTTATTACCACCTTTACAGGTGATTTTTTAGCATCCTTTGATATAAGCAAAACTCTGTCAAGACAACTTAGCATTTCATCCTTTTTAAGAGTTACCTTAGTTTTGAAGTCGTCAGTAAAAAATTGCTTATATTTAAGGTATTCTCCCTCTATAAGATTAGTAAGCATTACACAGTCTTTAAACCTTATAAGCATATGAGTATCCGTAAAGAAAAGACTTATTTCTTCCTCATCCGTTATAAGCCTGCTTATTTCATTCATAGCACTTCCCGGTACGATTACGGAAAATTCATCGCCGTTTCCCTTTAATATTTCGGAATTGGCGCAGGCTATTCTATAGCCGTCTATACCTACCATATTTAAGTTGTTATCATTTATTTCAATATATTCTCCCGTAAGCACAGGCTTTATATTTTCAACGGCAACCGCAAATATAGTTTTTCTTATCATCTCTCTGAATTTAGAAGCCTGAAATACATAAGGTATATCTTCAGCTACTTCGGGAAGAGCCGGAAATACCTCAGGGTTTCTTCCCGGAACTTTTATTTCATATCTGCCACTTTTAATGGTAGTTATAAATTTATCATCCGTTTCCATATATATATCCTGAGAAGGGGCTGATCTTATAACGTCTGTTAAAAATCTGCCTTCAATAGCTGCCTTTCCGTAATCTTCTATATCTGCATCAAAATATTTACTCTCAATGCCCATATCTAAGTTATTCGCAGTAAGCTTAATGCCGTTTTCATCTGCGGTAATGAGAATACACTCAAGTATATTCATAGTAGATTTGTTTACGGCTGCTCTTGATACAAGTCCTATATTATATAATATATCGTTTTTGTTTACCTTTAGCTTCATTTGTGTATATCCTTTCTTTCAAATAACCCTATATATTTTTTTATCTGTCTTTATATTATAATTAGTAGTAGTAGTAGTAGTAGCTGTGGAAATGTGGAAAACCTGTAATTTTTCTCATAATTAACATAAAAAACAATGTGTAAAATAAGACTTTAATAATGTGGAAAAACCCTGTTTTTTTGCACAAAAACCACATTTTAAAAATAGTTTTCCACATTAACAACATATTTTACACAGAGTTTTCCACATTAATTGTGTAAAACTACATTTTAACAGCTATATTATATATCACTGTTTTTACCCATTATAAGCTGTATTTTTCCACATTTGTGTAAAACTAAAGCTTAGCCTCTATTTCAGCTACCATTTTATATACATCGTTGTTTTCATTCATAAGCGATTGTATTTTTTCCACAGCCGTTCTTACAGAAGTATGATTTTGCCCTCCGAATTTTGCGGCTATTTCTGTAAGTGTGGTATTCTTAACGTGTTTTCTGCAAAGATATTCGGCTATCTGCCTATATGTAGACAAGGGCTTGCTTCTTTTTTTGCTTATAAGATCCTCATGCTTTATACCATAGGTCTCGCATATAACATTTTGTATTTTTTCTATGGTAAGCTCCTCCCTGCCTGATTTTTTACCCAAGTCGCTGAGTGCTTCCTCCGCCGTGGCAAGGTTAAGGGGCTTATTTATAAGCTTTTTATATGCCAAAACCTTAGTAAGTGCTCCCTCAAGATCTCTTATATTTGACTTTATTTTATATGCTATATAGTCAATTATTTCTCTGTCAACGTCTATGCCCTGTTCCTCTGTTTTCTGAACAAGTATTGCTATACGCGTTTCCGCATCCGGGGGCTTTATATCGGCTAAAAGACCTGAGCTGAAGCGATTTCTCAGCCTGTCCGTAAGTGTCTTTATTTCGTTAGGGTGACGGTCGCTTGCCATTATTATCTGCTTATGATCGTTATAAAGGGCGTTGAATGTATGGAAAAATTCGTCCTGTGTGGCTTCCTTTCCGCTTATAAACTGTATGTCGTCTATAAGAAGAACATCTAAATTTCTGTATTTTTGGCGGAATTTTTCGTTGGTTCTGTTTCTTATGGCAGAAAGAAGCTCATTCATAAATTTTTCGCAGGTTATATAAGCTATACGACATTCAGGGTCTCTTTCCAATATAGAGTTGGCTATGGCGTGCATAAGATGAGTTTTGCCAAGACCAACATCACCGTATAAAAACAGAGGATTATATTCGCTGCCCGGGGCTTCCGCTACTGCCACGCTTGCAGCATAGGCAAACTGATTTGACTGACCTACTATAAAATTTGCAAAATTATATCTGCTTGAAACGCTGTTTCTGCTGATTATTTTAAGAGAAGGCACTTCAATGTGGTCTTTATCCTCCGATATTATTTTTATAATATAGTCTTCTCCTGTTATAAGCCTTGCTTGTTCCTGTATTATATCTATATATTTGTCTTCAACTGTCTTTTTAATAATGTTGCTGACTGTTTTAAGAGTCATTATTCCGTCACTATCTGACACGGGGACAAGAGGATTTATAAATGCAGCCCATGCCGGATTGGATATGTCAGAATTCAGATTAACGGCCTTTGCTATTCTTTTCCATGTTTCAGGAAAATTCATAAAAATCCCCTCCTTTTTTTAAAACTCATACCAATATATATTATAACATAAAATCACCGAAAAAAGAAGAAAAATTTTCTTTTATTTTGCATCATAATATGATATAATACCTTTGTTGTGATATATTAAATTTAAAAGAGGTTTTTTTATGAGAATTATAAATAAAGAGGCAATTATAAATGCCGTTGAAAAGCTGTGTATAGATACAAACTGTATATTAAATGAAGACATATTAAATAGCTTTGATAGCTTTATGGAAAAGGAAGAGTCACCTATAGCCCTTGGCATACTGAATGACCTTAAGAAAAACGCCGAAGCTGCCAAAAAACGTATGATGCCTATTTGTCAGGACACGGGAATGGCTGTCGTATTTATAGAAATAGGACAGGAGGTATATGTTGAAGGCTCTATTACAGATGCTGTAAACGAGGGTGTAAGACGAGGTTATATAAATGGCTGCTTAAGAAAGTCGGTAGTTGACGACCCTATAATAAAAAGAGTAAATACAAAGGATAATACCCCTGCCATAATACATTACAACATAGTAGCGGGAGATAAACTCAAAATAACCGTAGCTCCCAAGGGCTTCGGCTCTGAAAATATGTCAAAAATACATATGCTTAAGCCCTCAGACGGCAGAAAAGGCGTTATTGATGCCGTTATAAATACAATAGAACAAGCAGGGCCAAACCCATGTCCTCCCATGGTAGTGGGCATAGGCTTAGGCGGCAATTTTGAATATTGTGCATATCTTGCAAAAAAGGCTCTTCTCCGTCCCATAGGTAAAAATTCAGAAAAACCGTATTTAAAGGAAATAGAAGAAGAAGTATTAGAGAGAGCCAATAATTTAGGCATAGGCCCTCAGGGCTTAGGCGGAAGGACTACTATTTTATGGGCGGCAGCAGAAGACTACCCCACCCATATAGCCGGTATGCCCGTAGCCGTAAACATAAGCTGCCACGTTACACGTCACGGCGAAACTATTTTATAAAAAGGAGTCTTAATAATGGAAGTTAGTTTGAATACTCCTGTTACGAGAGAGGCGGCAAAAAAGCTTCACGCAGGGGACAGAGTTTTAATATCAGGTATAATATATACGGCAAGAGATGCGGCTCATAAAAGAATGATTGAAAACAGAGAACAGGGCTTTCCTATAGAAATAAAGGACAGCACCATATATTTTGCAGGCCCTTCACCGGCAAAGCCCGGAGAACCTGTAGGAGCTATCGGACCTACCACAAGCTATAGAATGGACGCCTATTCTCCCGAGCTTATAAAATACGGCGAAACCGTTATGATAGGCAAGGGCAAAAGAAGCAGCGAGGTCATAGAGGCTATGAAAAAATACGGCGCCGTGTATATAGGCGCTATAGGCGGGGCAGGTGCTCTTCTTGCAAGCCACGTTGAAAGCTGTAAGATAGTGGCATATGATGACTTAGGTGCAGAGGCAATTCATGAGCTTAAGGTAAAGGACTTTCCCGGAATAGTAATTATAGACAGTTTTGGCAACAATCTTTACGAAACGGAATATCTCAAATATAAAAAGGATGATAAAGATGCTTAAGGGAAAATGTATAGTTATAGGCATAAGCGCCTCAGTAGCTGTATATAAAATATGCGAGCTTATAAGACTTCTTGTAAAGGCAGGCTGTGAGGTACATACAATTATGACAAAAAATGCCTGCGAGCTTATAAAGCCCTACCTTATGGAAGAGCTTTCTCAGAACAGATGTATAACAGACACATTTGAAAGAACTCCTGTATTTGACGTAAAGCACATTTCACTTGCAAATAAGGCGGATATGTTTATAACTGCCCCTGCAACGGCAAATGTAATAGGCAAAATAGCAAACGGCATAGCCGACGATATGCTTACGACCACAATTATGGCAGTAAAGGCTAAAAAAATGATAGTGCCCGCTATGAATGTGAATATGTATGAAAATCCTATTTTACAGCAAAATCTGAAAAAACTTGAAGATTTGGGCTATATAGTTTTACCCACGGGCAGCGGCGAGCTTGCCTGCGGCGACGTAGGTAAGGGAAGAATGATTGAGCCTTACGAGATATTCGACTATATCAAAAAAGAACTCTGCGAAAAAACATTGTATGGCAAAAAGGTGTTAGTCACCTGCGGCGCAACGGCAGAAGCCATAGACCCCGTAAGATTTATAACAAATCACTCCAGCGGCAAAATGGGCTTTGCCATTGCCGAAACAGCCCTAAATATGGGTGCGGAGGTCACAGTTATAAAAGCTCAGACAACGGCAAAACAGCCTTTGGGAGTAAATATAATAAATGTGCGTTCTGCCGAGGATATGTTCAACGCGGTAAAAGACAATTATAAAGATTTTGACTATATTTTCAAAGCCGCAGCCGTAGCAGACTACACCCCAACAGACTACGCCGAAAACAAGATAAAAAAATCAGATGGCAATATGTCTATAAGCCTTAAAAGAACAAGGGATATACTCAAATTTTTAGGAGAAAACAAGGTAGAGGGTCAGAAAATTTGCGGCTTTTCAATGGAAACGGAAAATCTTATTGAAAACTCCCGAAAAAAGCTGATCTCAAAAAATATAGATATGATAGCTGCCAACAGTATAACCGAAAAGGGCAGCGGCTTTGGCACTGACACAAACAAAATAACCGTCATCACCAAAGACAGTATAAAAGAACTTCCTCTCATGTCAAAGGAAGAATGTGCCGAAGCTCTTATAAAAGAAATAATTTAATAACAAATCTCACTTTGTCGGAGGGAGTTATGAGGTGTGAAGATATAAAGAAAGAAATGCCACACTATAACGCTGTTAAAGAGTTGCAGATGACGGCATTTCCTCCGGAGGAAAGTTTTTCAATGGAGGAGATTTTGAGATTATCAAAATCAGATCATATAGAATATAAGTCTTTTTGGAAAGGAGAACAACTTTGCGGAATTATTTTTTATAATGTCGGCGAAACGATGCTTTATTTGTTTTATCTTGCCGTACCCGTCAAAGTGCGTTCTAAAGGTTACGGAGCAGAGCTGATTAAATGGCTGATGAAGATGTATTCCGATAAATCTATAGTTGGAAATATTGAATCGTTAGGTTTCAATGCTGAAAATGAAGGTCAGCGTATCCGCCGATTTGCATTTTATGAACGAAATGGGTTTCATAAGGAGCCGTTCAGATTGATTGATGACAGCGGATTTTACGATATTATCTCAACAGGGTCAGCTTTTGATGAGAAGGAATATATGCGATTGATTGATGAATTAGGATTTGGAATTTATAATCCGTCGCTTCAATCTTTAGGATAAATTCATATAATGAAGGAACGACAGATTTCTATTTGTTGGAGTATTGGAAAGAATTGATATTAGGCGGAGGGGATTATGTGACAACTGTAAATTTTTATGAAGAAATTTCAGATGAAAAACTTAAATTTGCTGTAATAACTGCAAAAAAAGACGGAAAATGGATTTTTTGTAAACACAAAAACCGCAATACATACGAAATTCCCGGAGGTCACAGAGAACCCGGCGAAACGATTGACGAAACCGCCAAGCGTGAGCTGTACGAAGAAACGGGTGCAGTAAATTATACTATTACACCTGTTTGTGTTTATTCTGTTATAGCAGAGGATAACTTTAATGGTGAAGAAACTTTTGGTAAGCTGTACTTCGCAGAGGTGAGATCACTTGAGAAAGAATTGCACAGCGAAATAGAAAAAATCATTCTGACTGATGATCTGCCAAAGCATTTAACATACCCAAAAATTCAACCAAAGCTGCTGGCAGAGGTACAGCGCAGAGGGATATGTTAACAATATCGGGGTTTGTGGAGGAAACCGTAATGAAACAATATATCGTAGACACATTCACAGATAAACCCTTTGCGGGCAATCCGGCAGCTGTCTGTGTAATGGAAAGCTGGTGCTCCGAAGAAGCCATGATGAAGCTGGCGATGGAAAACAATCTGTCGGAAACTGCTTTTATTGTGAAGGAAGAAAAGGGCTATCATCTCCGCTGGTTTACACCGGGAACGGAAGTTGAGCTATGCGGTCATGCAACGCTGGCATCATCTTTTGTAATTCTCAACTTCTATGAGCCAAACAGCAGTGAAGTAAAATTCAACACGCTCAGTGGAGAACTGACAGTTAAACGTAAGGGAAATATGTATGAAATGGATTTTCCAACTTACGAACTGAAGGAAATTCCTGTTACGGATGCGATGGAAAAGGCATTTGGAGTGCGCCCGGCGGGAGCGGTGCTTGGGCTTGATTTAGTCTGTGTTTTTAATTCTGAAGATGTCGTTAGAAATATGAAGCCGGATCAGATGCTGCTAACCCGCATTGAGGGCAGAATTCAGAATGTAACGGCACGGGGAACAGAAACTGACTGTGTGTCACGCAGCTTCTGTCCGAAACTGAGCATTGCGGAAGATCCTGTTTGTGGTTCGGCACATTGTCAGATTGCCGCATACTGGGCAGAAATGCTAAATAAAAAGGAAATATATGCTTATCAGGCATCAAAGCGCGGCGGTTATCTGCATTGCAGAATGGAAGAAAACGACCGAATTACCATTAGCGGAGAAGCTGCCTTGGTAGCAGTTTCCGAGATCGTTGCTGAGCTGTAAATTCCTATTTAGTGTTTGGGCGGATATTACGGTGAATTAAAATATAAAAAAAGGGACTGCCAATTCAGGCGGTCCCGTTTATGTTTATTTATATATATTTTTCTATAATTTCTATTATTTTATAAACGCCGTTTTTAATATCGGTGGTTTCCATTTTTGAAATATACTTATCTTTGTTTTTATAAAGGTCGTTAAGAGCCTTAAGTAAGGTTTCACTGCTTAATTCTTCTTCTTCCAAAACCTCTGCAAAGCCTTGTTTTTTAAATGAATTTGCATTTAAAATCTGATCTCCCCTGCTGGCGTTTTTTGAAAGTGGTATGAGCAGCATAGGCTTGCGCAGTGCCAGATATTCAAATATAGAGTTAGAGCCTGCCCTTGCGCACACAATATCGGAGGCTGCAAAAATATCGTTAAGCTCCTCCGAAATATATTCAAACTGCCTGTAGCTTTCGTTGTCTGAATCTTCAACAACATTATTTTTGCCGCAAAGATGAACAACATCGAAGGTCTTGCAAAGCTCGCCTAAAATCTCCCTCACTGCATTATTTATTTTTACAGAGCCAAGAGAACCGCCCATAATCAGAATAACGGGCTTATCTCCCTTAAAGCCTAAAAACTCAAGCCCTCTTTGTCTGTCACCCTTAAAAAGTTCCTCCCTGATAGGCGCACCTGTAAGTATGCCTTTGTCTTTAGGCATAAGCTTTACCGCCTCGGGGAAGGATGTACAAACCTTTTTGGCAAAAGGAGCGGCTATTTTATTTGCAAGCCCCGGTGTTATGTCGGATTCGTGACAAACAACAGGTATCCCCTTCATTTTTGCCGCAATTACAACAGGCACTGCCACAAAACCGCCCTTTGAAAATATTATGTTTGGCTTTATTTTAGAAAGCGCCCTGAAAGCATCGCCAACGCCCTTAACTACTCTGAAAGCATCAGTGAGGTTCTGAAGGTCTATATATCTTCTCAGCTTGCCCGAGCTTATGCCGTAGTAAGGTATTTTTTCATTGGTAATAAGCTCCTTTTCAATGCCGTTTTTGCTGCCTATATAATAAATTTCATAGCCGTTCTTTTTAAGCTCAGGCAGAAGCGCAATATTCGGCGTAACGTGACCCGCCGTTCCTCCCCCCGTAAGAACAATTTTTTTCATATTATCAACTCCGACTGATTTTTATTAAACTTATTTTATAATATATGGGAAAAAATTACAATAGAAATTTATTATATAATTTGAATAAACACGCTGACAACGGAGTACATACTGCTGTAAAATAATAAGGAAAATGTCCTGCATCTCCTACAGGAAATCATGTCTATTTAAGATAAATGTAAATAACTAAAAAACAACCCCTGTTCTGAAATCTGAACCAGGGGTTGTTTTACAGTATGAAATTTTAAAAGATTTTTATGTTTTATTAAGCTCAAACCAAAAGACGGTGTTTTCTCCTTCTTTGCTGTCGGCTCCGAAGGCTGCATTATGGGCTGTGAGAATTTCCTTTACTATGGCAAGTCCTAAGCCCTTTGTATTTCTTTTTTCCGATGTAAAATATCTGTCCCAAATATGTGGCAGGTCTTTGGGGCTTATGCCCTCTCCCGTATTATATATTTCCGTTCTTACAGTATCATCTTTTGCATAAACGGAAATGCGTATTGTTCCGCCTTCTTGTGTATGAGAAATGGCGTTTGACATAAGATTATAAATTACCTGTTGTATACGTCCCTTGTCGGCATTTACATAAATGTCTTTTTCGGTTTCTTTTATTATTTTAATATTTTTTTCGCTGCATATTGCCAAAAACTGATTTGAAATATTTTCGGCGATCATACTTATGTTTATTTTTTCAAAATTTAATGTTACATTTTCCGATTGAAGTTTTGAAAAATCCAATATGTCATTTACAAGAAGTGTGAGCCTGTCTGCTTCTTTTATAATAACCTCTGTATCTTCCCTTGTATTTTCTCCCCCGTCCAAGTCTTTTATAAGCTCCGCATAGCCTTTTATGATCGTCAGGGGCGTACGCAGGTCGTGAGATACATTTGCCAAAAGCTCTCTTCTTAATTTGTCGGTTTCGGCAATTTTTTTGGCTGCATATTCCAGAGAGTCTGCAAGCCTGTCCGTTTCTGTACAAAAGCCGTGTTCAAAGTCTATGTCAAAGCTGCCTTCTGCCATTTTAAGCGACTGCTCCGACAGTCTGTAAATAGGCTCTGAAAATTTTTTTGATATAAATACGGCTATTGCAAGCCCCGTAATAAGGGCAAGAATAGTAACGGCAAAAAGCTGAAGCCTCAATATGGACACAGCGGAGTCTACAGCCTCTATTGATGTATTTATATAGAGAATATTATCGTCAGGCATTTTTCTGCCATAGACGAGAGAGCTGCTTTCTCCGTTATGACTTATTGTGTAGCATACGCTTTCATTTTTTCCGAGTTTTTCAAGAAAGTCATTGTAATGCTCCGGAAGTCTTCTGTAGGACAGGTCCTGATAGTTTTTTGTTTCCTCTATTTTATAAGGATTGTTATAAACCCCGTGGTCTTGGTGGTCATAGGGAGAATTTTTATATGAAAGACTGTATTCGTCGGCACTGTAAATTATATTTCCCTCTTTATCCGTCAGAAGAATAAGCATAGGGTTGTTTGCTGAGACAGAGTCTATTATGTTTTCTATGTTTTCTTCGGAATTATATATTTCCTGAGCTATTTTTTTAATATGATTTTTCTGCATAATATTATAAAAGCTCTGTAGAAAAACCGTCTGCAAAAGCCAGAGTACAGAAAGTATAATTACGGCAAATAATGTAAAATATTTAAAAAGTTTAAAGCTAATTGATTTCAAATTTATATCCCACTCCCCTTACGGTAACTATATAATCCCTGCATTTTCCTATATGAGAACGGAGCTGTTTTATCTGCCAGTCAACTGTTCTGTCGGAAGAAAAATATTCACAGCCCCATACAGCCTCCATTATCTGCTCTCTTGAAAGTACCATGCCTTTGTTTTGTGCAAGATATAAAAGAAGGTCATATTCCTTTGCTGTAAGCTCGGTTTTTTCATTGTCTATATAAACGACCCTTCCCGACTTGTCTATTTCCAAAATGCCTGCCTTAAGTCTTTCGGAATAAACTCTGCTGCGCCGCTTTAAAACAGCCCCTATTCTTGCCATAAGCTCTCTCGGTGAAAAAGGCTTTACAACATAGTCGTCGGCTCCCGTTTCAAAGCCGAAAAGCTTGTCATATTCCTCTCCCCTTGCAGAAAGCATTATTACAGGAATATCCTTTGCTTCACGGATTTTTTTACAGGCGGTAAAGCCGTCCATTTCAGGCATCATGGCGTCCATTATAATACAGTCAAAGTCCTCGCTGCGGCATTTTAAAACAGCTTCAAAGCCGTCGGAGGCATAAGCCGTTTCGTAGCCAAAGCTTTTTGCATATCTGCCTACAAGACTTCTTATGTCAGGCTCATCGTCAACAATAAGTATTTTTGCCATTTTTTCAAAAACCTCCCTTCCTTATGCTATTTTATCACACCTGAATTTATTTATCAATAAAAGAGGCACAGACCCTGCCGTGCCTCTACTTTAATTATCTGTTTTCTTCTATATAAGTTTTTATTTCAGCAAGCTGTTCTTCACTTATTATTCCAGCTTCAACAAGCTCTTCGGGGTCGTTTTTGCGTTCAGTCTTTCTTTCGGCAAATGCTGCGTGCCTTTCCTCATCGGTCATAGAATCAAGGTCTTTATATACAGAGCTTATTTTTTCGTGTTTTTCTGCCATATATGCAGATATTTCTTCAGCCGCAGCCTCGTCTATTATTCCGGCGCTTACAAGGTCTTCTGTGTTTATGCGACCCTCCAGACTTGAATGGTTTTCGTGAGAATAGACAAAGGTTTGCTCACCTCCTGTACCGTAGTGATTAGCTTTTCCCTTTAAATAACCGTAATCCTCCGTCGTACCGGCAGCAGCAAAGGAGTTTACCGAAAATGCTGCGAATGTAAGAATTAATACAGATAATACAATAATATTTTTTTTCATAGCTTTCTTCCTTTCTTTATTTGGTATATTTATATTTTAGATTTATATTGTGTGGATAATATGTTATAAATGTGGAATTGATGTGGAATTTTTTTAAAGATTATTTATTTATAAACTATTTGGTCTTGAATAATAAATAAAACTATTGTAAAATTAAAAGAAAAAAACCAAGAGGTGTTTAAAAATGAAGTTTACTAAAATGCACGGCTGCGGAAACGATTATATTTATATAAATTGTTTTGAAGAAAAAATTGAAAATGACAGAATTTCGGAGCTTGCCGTAAAGATGAGTCACAGGCATTTTGGCGTGGGCTCTGACGGGCTTGTGCTTATTTGCCCATCGGATAAGTGTGATGTAAAAATGAGAATGTTCAATTCTGACGGCTCTGAGGCTGAAATGTGCGGAAATGCCATAAGATGTGTGGGAAAGTATGTATATGACAGAAAAATTGTTGACAAAACCCTCATCACCGTTGAAACCCTTGGTGGAGTTAAGGTTCTTGATATGAGTCTTGACGGTGAAGGCAAAGTATCCGTTGTAAAGGTGGATATGGGAGAGCCGGTTTTCAAGCCCGAGCTTGTGCCTGTGGAGGGCGAAGGTGAAGGACCTGTAAAGGACCTTGAAATAGAAGTATATGACAGAAAATTTGTATTTACCTGTGTATCTATGGGAAACCCCCATGCCGTTACATTTATAGAAGGCGTTGACGACTTTGATGTAAAGAAGTACGGCACCTTTACGGAGGTATACAAAAGCTTTCCCAAAAAGACAAATACTGAATTTATGGAGTATGTAAGCAAAAATTTCTTCAAAATGCGTGTATGGGAAAGAGGCGCCGGTGAAACCTGGGCTTGTGGTACGGGAGCTTGCGCATCGGCGGTTGCCGCTTGTCTTAACGGCTATTGCAAAAAGGGCGACGACATAATTCTTAAGCTTTTGGGCGGAGAGCTTATAATAAACTGGTCGGCAGAGGACAACCACGTATATATGACAGGGCCTGCCACCTTTGTATTTGACGGTGTCTGGAATGAATAATAAATTGTTTATGCTTCTGTTCGGTTTAGGGCAGAAGCATATAATTTTAGGCAAAATTTCGTATATTATTGCAAAATTTTCGTACAGTTTCTTCTATATTATATATATAGTCGGATTTTTACTCACGCTGTACATAAATAAAAGCTTTATACCGGCATATTTGATAATACCCTTAAGTGTATTTTTAATAAACAACACAACGAGGAAGCTGCTTGGCAAAAAACGCCCATATCAGGAGCTTGATATAACCCCGCTCATAAACCACAAAGACTCTCCCTCATGCCCCAGCAATCACACCGCCTGTGCTATGGTTATAGCCCTTACATTTTTAAAGGCAGTGTCATATTATCAAAATCCAATTTTGACTTTTTTGGGAGTGTTTTTCATAGTCTGCGGCATATTTACAGGGCTTTCAAGGGTAGTCTGCGGCATACACTATCCCTGTGATATATTTTTGGGCTATATAATAGGAATATTCTGTTTTTTTGCCGAAATGAAGATCATTTCTTTTTTCTGATATCAGTTATCATTTTTTCCATTCAGATCATATTATTTTATGATTTTGAATGGAATTTTTTAACTTACTGCGAATTTTAAAAAATACTATTGACAAATTGGGTCTACTGTTGTAGACTATATATAAATCTACTGTTGTAGACCAATATATATACGGGAGGAAATTATGGAAAATTACAGACTTTGTGACAGCGAATACAGATTTATGTCTGTTATATGGGAAAATTCTCCCATAAATTCAGGGGAATTGGTTAAATTATCTTCTGAAATATTGGGTTGGAAAAAATCCACTACATATACAGTCATAAAACGCCTTTGCGAAAGAGGTTTTATAAAAAATGAAAATACGGTTATAAAGTGGCTTGTGCCTATGGAAAAGGTGCAGCTTAATGAAACGGAATTTTTTGTGGACAGAACCTTCGGAGGTTCAATATCCCATCTTATGGCAACATTTTTGGGAAGCAGGAAAATATCGCAAAAAGAAGCTGAAGAGCTTAAAAGGCTTATTGATAAAAATGTGAGGTAATATATATGGGAGAGGTTTCATTTATAACAAGGCTTTTAAATATGGATATTACGGCAATATATGTTATAATGCTTGTTTTTGTTGTGCGTGGGTTTATGACAAAGCTGCCTAAAAAGTATTCATATTATCTCTGGGCGGCTGTGGGGTTTCGCCTTATATGTCCCATATCATTTTCATGGAAACTGAGCTTTTTTAATCTGTCATTTCTTAATGACCTTAACCGAAACGGAACTATGACCTACATACCCTCAGATATTCAGTATGCCCATATTCCTAAGATAAATACAGGCATAAGCCCGGTGAACAGCGCCGTTAATTCCCTTCTGCCCGAGGGAACGCCTTTTTCAAGCGTAAACCCTATACAGATCATTTTATATTTTGCATACTGTATATGGATATTGGGAATGGCTGTAATACTGATAAGGGAAATATATATGTTCATAAAAACCAAAAGATTGGTAAAACAGGCTGTTCTGTACAAGGATAATATTTATTTTTGCGACAACATACCCTCGCCTTTTGTTATGGGTATTTTTAAACCTGTGATATATATACCTTTCAGAATGAAAGAAAATGAAATGTCCTATATAATATGCCACGAAAAATATCACATAAAACGCCATGACAATATAATAAAACCGCTGGGCTTTTTACTGGCTGCAATACATTGGTATAATCCTTTTGTGTGGGCGGCTTATATCTGTATGATATCCGATATGGAAAAAAGCTGCGATGAGGCCGTACTTACTGTTATGGGAAAAGGCATAATAAAGGACTACGGCAATACACTTATTTCCTTTGCCTCAAACCGCAGAAATTTCGGTGGGCTTGCCTTCGGAGAAGAAAATATCAAGGGCAGAATAAAAAATTTACTCTCCTTTAAAAAGAGGGGCAGACTTACAGCCATAATATGTATATTGGCAGTTATAATAGTGTTTTTTGTATCTGTGACAAATGGAAACGTAACCGAAAAGGTATATATTGAAAAATGGGCTTCTGCTTTTTCGGACAGAAACGGAAATATTATAAAGGAAATGTCCTCGGAAAGTGCAGACAAGTCCTTGCTGAAAGAGGGCTTTTATATTGACGAAGCTGAGGCGGAAAAAGGCTATATAGGCTGGTCAAGTCCTTGGCCTATGAATATAGACGAAAATGAAAGAAATGCAGTAATACAGGCAAAAAACGGCAAGGCAGTTGTGTTGTATTATGCCTTTGTTTCTGATCCTCATTATACGGTATGGCGTCAGACACTTACCTATGAGGGCAAGGGAGAGGATATTACAATAACAGATACCCATACGGATTTTTTGGATAATATATCAAGCGGAGAAGAATTTTTTATGGCGTATCCCAATAATATAAAAAACACCGCTATGGATTATAGCAGCAATTCGATGGGTGAAATAATAAACAGTCAATTTTTAAAAGGCGAAAACTATAATAATACAGACCTGTCACGTCCCGAAAACGCTGTATTGTATTTTCTCAATATAAACGAAAAAGCCGTAAGAATACAAACGGATAAGGAGAATAATATAGCCCGGTTGTTTTTTGTAAATGACGGCGTAAACGTAAAACTGAAAATAGAACAGCCCTTCGGTGATGATGGTATATGGACGCCCACGGAAATTTTGGAATAGTTATATTTTGCGGTATATGAAAAAAATAAAAAAGGTATTGACATATTTTTAAAATACAAGTATAATTAATTTTGGCTTTAATAATAATAAAAGTAAGCCTTGGAGAAATACCCAAGAGGCCGAAGGGGCTCCCCTGCTAAGGGAGTAGGTCGCTAATCCCGGCGCGAGGGTTCGAATCCCTCTTTCTCCGCTTTTTTTATATAAAAAATATATAAAATTTTTAAAAAAGTACTTGACAAAGTGCTTTTTTATATGTTATTATTAATAAGCTGTCGCACAGAAAGGCGATGGCAATTTTGAACATTGAAAACCGAATAAAAGAAAGACGAAATT